>NZ_JBCPWO010000039.1:0-2596 GCF_039581385.1 Comamonas sp. A7-5 | reverse complement strand
GTTCAATCAAGTTTCGGTTGAAAGAGCGCCAGAGGCCCCTAGCGTGTTGGTAGCACCTAGGGGCTTCGCCTTTGTGGGTTCCTGAAAGTGGTAGCTCATTCCCCGTCAACCAAGACGGAGGCCCTGAAGGTTTTCAAAGGGCGATCAGACGCACATTGGCAAAGCGCACGGTCATTCTAAGCAGGTTTCAGCTATTTGCGGTGGATTGTGTCCTATGGATAAATCTAGGCGGCTGCGCCGCCTCCCCCGTTTTCACCAGATCGCCCATCAGCAGTCCCGTGCCTATTTGAGCGACTGGAGCCCTACCGGCGGTGGCTCCGACGATCAGCAAAGCCGCAAGCGGCTTCGCTGATCCTCAGAGCGGGGTTATCTCTTCTTGCTGCTTTTCTCTTTTTCTTTTCTCGCGGGGTCCGGACATCCTCAGGGACGGTGGCGGAGGGGCCATTCTCCCGGGAGGACCTTGTCCTCCCGAAAGAATAGCCTTGTGCCTGTTCAGAGAGTGACGGAGCGAGCAGCTGTCATCTCAATTTAGCCAGGTAGAACCGTGTTCTACCTGGCTAAACCGAGACGCCATCTCGTGCCTGATCGTGGAGGCCCACAGCGAGCGGCTGTCATCTCAAACTGGCCGAGCAGAACCCTGTTCTGCCCAGCCAGTCCGAGACGCCATCTTGTGCCTGATCGAGCAGTCCCATGGCAAAGGGCTGTCATCTCAACTTGCCCAAACAGAGCCATGCTCTGTTCAGCCAAGCCGAGAAGCCAGCAGCGCCAATCTGAGAGGCTCAGAACAACGCATTGAGAGGGAGAGAGGGCCAATGCAGGATAGGCAAAGCACCGGCTAAATACGCGGGTATGGCGATAAGAACAGTTATCGCAATAAGCGCGTTTTCTCTCGGACGGATCAAGAGCGGTAGTTAGGCTTTGTCTTTTTGTAAACCAACCTCTTCACCACTGAGTCAGACACGCCAAAGCGCTGCGCAACGCCCTTCAGCGTATGCAAGCCAGTCGCGTACATCTCAACGATGGCCACAGCAGTGCTCTGATCGACGGACAAAGGCTTGCCACAGTGCACACCACGAGCCATCGCCTCACGTTGACCGGCCATGCATCGCTCTCGTATGAGCGAACGCTCAAATTCAGCCATGGCACCCAATATCTGGAGCATGAAGCGACCGAGAGCGCTTGAAGTATCAATTGGCTCAGTAAGCGACCGAATTGTCGCGCCAGCCTTCTCTACGCGAGCAATGATGCTCAACAGGTCAGGAAGCGAACGAGCCACGCGATCGAGCTTATAAAAGATGAACTGATCGCCAGAGCGCAAGGAATCGAGACATTCCCAGAGAGCCGGACGATCTAGTTGAGCACCCGAAGCCTTCTCTTCAAAGAACTCAGTGACCCCAGCAGACCGCAACGCAGCTATCTGCAGCGAAGTATCTTGCTCTTGCGTGGAGACACGCGCGTACCCAACCAAGCGAATAGACTCAGACTTAGCCATATAGACCTCTCATTCAGGTTTAGTGGTCAGGGGCTGTTGAGTGGTGCAAACACTCAATAAGCCCCGTCTCGATAAAGAACCACAGTTTTCGTTTGTGGTCCCGAGCGGATCGAGCCCGCGAGCGGCCGTTCTCCGAACCGTCCGCACGCGTGCACGCCCGCATCCAGCGCATCAGCCCTAAGGAGGCGATGAACTGAGATAGAAGCCGCCCCCATCAAGGAGCGCGGTGTATGTGTCCTCCTGAAGAACGCCGGCCAGGAGGTCAAACAAATCGGAAACAGCGTCAGAAAGCTTTGTGTACGAGCTGCGAACGATTACAGGAGGGGGCAAGCTCTTGCCACTAGCCCGGTAAGAGTCCCCTCCCTCACAGTCATCAAAGCCCTTTGAGATGTACTTGGAAAGGTAAGCAGCAAGCTTGGCAACAGAGCAACGACGACGGCGCACAGCCTTGGAAACGTCAACATTGCCCTCACCAACAACAGCACGCCAAACAGTGCGCAGCAAGTCGTAAGACTTCACCATCACGCCCTTGACCACGTAGTGACTCAAAAGGCGATGAACAGCAATATGGGCATGCCAAGCACCACGCTTTTGACGTTCAAAAACGCACACATATTGAAAGCCGGGGAAGATCCTCCGGACACGCTTCATGAACACATCGAAGTCGCGCTGCATGCGAGCACGATCAACCATGTTTTCCCTGTAGGTGAGAGTGAGCATCGTGTTCAAGTCCTTGGACTTGATGAGCCTGCGCACCTTTGTGCGAGCACGACGAACAGAACGCTCTCTGTTGTCAGCGTCCTTTTGAGCCTGTTCTGCAGCAGTAACAGCGCTTGGCACCCATTCACCGGTTGCCTGATCCCAGATATGACCCTGAGCCATCGCGGCATCAGCAAGACAGCGTTCTGTAGCGTCCACCTCAGACCAGCCATAGCGCGGCAAGACCAAGGACTCAGTATGGCCACCACCCAAGTCATGGACTCGGAGGTCAAAAGCGTAGGGAGTGTCGTGGCGACGGTATAGCGCACCGTCAATAAATCGGTACGCGGAGCTAGTCATGTGCGGTAGCTAGACCGCAGGCTCCTAGATACAATGTAGGCATGC
>NZ_JBCPWO010000038.1:0-2774 GCF_039581385.1 Comamonas sp. A7-5 | reverse complement strand
TGAAAACATCATGGAGAGCGGAGAGAAGAAGCTCGAAATGGTCACGCTGAAGGTGCACACAGAGGCGTTCAAAAAGCTCGTCGGACAAAAGGTCCGGATTCCCGTTGGCGCCTTTGTAGCTAAGGGCGCTATCATGTTTTACGCGCTCAGAAATGAAGCGCAACCCATCTCGGCTTCTTGAAAAAGAAAATCCCCGCGAACGATTGGACCCGTTCCGGGGAGTGGCCGGTTTCTCAAGCGTTGAAGACCAACACAACCGACATGCAAAGCGTATCACGGACGCGCAAAAAATCCGCGCATATCGCGCAAATTTCCCCCCAAGCAACAAGCCATAGCGCAGACAGCGCGCGGCTGGCGGGAGCTTTAGCTCACGGCTGGCCGGGTGCGGGCGGCGCGAAGGGGTCCCCGCCTGCGGGGAAGGCTCGCGCGGGCCGCGAAACGGCCGCCCTTGGTATTAATGCGAAATTACGAGCCCCGGACGGCTCTGCAATGGCTAGACGGGTGGAACGCTTCGCGCTTCAGTCCATTGCTCGCGACATCCTTCCTGATTCCAGAACGGCTAAATGCCTGCGTATTCGCGCCCATGACAAGGACGTAGAAGTCTGGAAGTCAAAAGAATACGGTACTGCCAGCTATGGCGGCCTGCAGACATGCGGAAGCGTTTGGACTTGCCCTGTATGCGCGGCCAAGATCGCAGAACGGCGACGCCTGGAAATACAGGATGCAATGGCCCAGCATCGCGCTCAGGGCGGCGAAGTCCACCTTTTGACCCTCACCACACCTCACACTCGTTTTGATGCGCTAGAGGGTCTTCTAGAGCGGCAATCTAAGGCGCTTCAAGCCTTCCTGCGCGACAAGTCTGTAAAGAAGGTGTTCAAGGAAATGGGCCATCAGGGCCAGATTAGGGCATGGGAAGGCACCCACGGTCGCAAGGCCACAAACAACGGCTGGCACCCGCATTTCCACTTCCTGCAGTTCGTCCTGGTCAAAGGCGATGCTGCCCAGCTCATGGACTGGAAAACACGGCTGTATCTGCGCTGGGATGCCTACTGCCAGAAGGCCGGTCTAGGCTCTCCGAGCTTTGCCCACGGTATTGACCTGCAGGATGGCCAGCAGGCAAGCAACTACGTGAGTAAGTGGGGTCTAGAGGATGAAATGACCAAGGCCCATATCAAGAAGGGCAAGGCAGGTGGTGAAACGCCTTTTGACCTGCTGCGCGCTGTCCTGGCCGACAAAGAAGACAAGCAAGCATTTGCGCTGTTTGCGGAGTTCGCAAGGTGCTTTAAGGGCAAGAGGCAGTTGTCCTGGTCGAACGGCCTGAAGGCCCGTTTCAACCAGGCTGAAAAAGATGACCAGGAACTGGCTGCAGACATCGAGGACAGCGCGGAGCTGCTTGGCCAAGTCCTGCCCGATCAGTGGCGTGATGTGTTGAAGGTCAAGGCACGCGCTACGGTTCTGGAGCTTGCCACTTCTGCTGGATGGCCAGCAGTTCAGAAATTTTTGGCATTCATCGACGGCTGCCGCGATGGTGTCTATGAGTACGACCAGGCAATGGTGGCCGAGGCTAGAAAACTCATCTTGGAAGGAATGACCTAAGTGTCATGAAAGCGGGCCGGAAAGGTGTTTGCACCACCTCACCAGCCCTGACCACAAAACCTAGTTGGAGGCTTTATGGCTGAGTTCTATTTTAGGGCGCCACGTTTCGCCCATCTCCCGCATATCGAGACCATCTTGGACAGCATCGGCAATGATCGAGCTGTCTCTAGAAAGCTCGGTCTTTCCGAGTCGACGATTCGCAAATACCGGAAGTCAGGACAGGCGCCTAAGCCTGTTATGTATGCGCTGTTTTGGGAAACGCCCTGGGGGCGATCCACTGCTGATGCAAATGCGATCAATGATGCCCGCTTCGCTCACATGCGATCGATGACGTTGGAGAGGGAAAACAGGATTCTTCGGGATCAGATCGAGGCGCTTGAAAAGCGTCTTTCTGATGGCTTGCAGCTTGCAGCCAACCAAGAATTTTTCATGGTGGGTGCGCGATGAAGTACGAAAAGCAAATGGGCTACGTTCTTCGTCCTGCGATCTGGTTCTATCGAGCCTGTCCCGTCCCGTATCTGCGCCTCTTTCCACTGAAAGTTGCTGGCTACATCTGCCGATTAGTTATCCGGTTCACGCAGTGATAACGAAGGGGGCCTTAGTAGCAGAGAACTGTTGAATTAACCCACCACTAAAGACACAAGCGACCCGCTCTAAGCGGGTCGTTTTGTTTTCTGTAAAGAACTTTTGAGCCTGGATGCGTTGCGCGGAAAACAGGCTCAAAACAGCGCTCCAAGCCCGCCAACATTGTGTGTTGGCGCTAGCGACACCGTATAGGGCTTTGAGTTCAAAAGTCGTGACGACTAAATAGAGGCAGGTCGTCAAAAACTAAGGAAGGAAATCTTATGAAGACAGGAAAGCGAGAAAAAGGAAGTATTCCTCTATGGGTGGAGATGGCAGGAACGCTGTCTCGATTTTTTCAGGGAGCGGCTGTACTTGTTGCCAAGTTCTGGCCATGAGTAGCGAAGGGAGGTATCGGAGGGCTCCGCCCTCTGATGTTGAACCCTGAAACAGGCAAGGCCCAACGCAAGAGGCGTGTTGATCGACGCAGCTCATGCAAACCAATGATCTCCACCGCGGCTCCTTTCTCATGCTCGGTTGAAGCGTTTCCAGCGCGCCTGGAAGACAAACGGATGTTCTGAGGCTTTCAAAACCAAAAAACCGTTGCTATGATGATG
>NZ_JBCPWO010000037.1:0-3946 GCF_039581385.1 Comamonas sp. A7-5 | reverse complement strand
GGACGTCGGCCCCTGAAGAGACATTCGCGCTTCGACTTTGCTTAGTTTCGATTGAAGCCAGGGCTACCAATTAACGGACTATGTAATCCACTCCTCATCGGGACTTACTTAAGAACTCGTTTGCAAGCGGTCTGCGGGTCTTGAAATTAAGCATGCTTGCACATGTGGATACGTGAAGAGCAAGAACAGCTCTTAGCCGAAATCAACCCTCTCTAAAAGTATGCTGGACATGCACTCCACTACAGCGGCCCAGCGCCAATGCCTTGGTTTTATATCCAAATGTCGTTAGGAGCCCGTCGCTCCGAATCGCTATCCCCGGTGTTTGGAACCCCCATGGGCTCGATCATCAGCAGTTTGGCTTCCGTTGCCGCAAACGTTTTGTGTTCAACCTCTCTAGGAACCACAGCCATTTCGCCGGGTTGCAACTCTATGCTGTGGTCTCGGAAGTCGATTCTCAACACACCTTCCAGCACAATGAATGCCTCGTCGGTGTCGCTATGTGCATGCCAGATGAAGTCACCTGCAATCTTCACGACCTTGAACTGATAGTCGTTCATTTCAGCGACAACACGCGGCTGCCAATGGTCGTGGATAAGACCAATTTTGTGTACTAAGTTGATAGGCACCTGCTGCCCGCGATCCTTGGTAGGGGAAGAAGTGTTTACCGCCATGACTTGTCCTTTATCAATCAAAGGCTCAAGCGTAGGCAAAGTAAGCTGTTAGGTCTTGAACGTTTTTGCGCCAGAAGGCGCTGATGTGCGGAAGCGCATCATCCGCAACCATCGTCCAGGCGAAATGCCAAAGGTCTGGGTGAAATGACGTGTCATGTGCGCCTGGTCCGCAAACCCAGTGGATGCAGCCGCATCTGCGAGCGAAGCCCCTGAGAGCATACGTTGTCGTGCCGCATCAAGCTTGCGCAAGATCAAAAATCGCGAGGGACTAGTGCCATAGAACATGCGGAAATCGCGCGACAGACTCCAGCGGTCCCGCCCTGTGACGACACTGAGATCATCCATCGAGATGATGGATTGCCAAACGTCACACAAAAAATCATGAGCTAGTTTGGTGCTATGGAAGTCCCTGGCACGCTGCCCTCTGGTACAGCCTGCTTCGGCAAGGAGCGCGAGAGCAAGCTCCACAATGGCGTCCGTTTCTTCTATAGAGTTAGTTGGCCCATGCTGGTTGTCCAGCATGGCTTTGGCGGCCACCAGAAGACGTTGGGATTGCGTGATACCGCCTTCTATGTAGGGGAGCTCCAGCCCTCCGAGTACCTCCTGAATTAACGCCGGATTCACATAAATCATGCGGTAATGAAATCCGTCGTCAGTTCCTGCTTGACCGTCATGCGCTTCATCAGGATGCAGCACCATGGTGTGGCCTGGCAGGCTCTGTCGGTGAGCGCCTCGGTACTGAAAGGCTTGCACCCCTGCCATCGTGCAGCCAATGGCATAAGTGTCGTGTCGATGCATGCCGTAAGCGTTGCCCTGAAAGAAGGCTTCAATGCGCTCAATTCCATGCATCGTATCGGTACGACTAAGCCAGTTGTTTTGATCTAAAAACATCGCGTTCGTCATGATGCTTTCTAACATGGGTAGAAGTCTGGGACTGTGCTGAGCGGCACTGGCAATACCGAGTGGCCTGCGCTGCAGTGCCACCCAGTGCAGAACGGCTGAATTACCGCCAGCAAATCATCGAGCTGCGGCCGCTGGGTCCGCAGAAAGATCACCAATTCCTCCTGCACCACATTGGATGTAGTTTGCAGCCGATGGGCCGTGTGGCAGGCGTCTTGCACAGTGCTGCGGTCGCTATTTGCGAACATTGACCACACCAATGCCTTGTGGCTGAGCGAGCTCACGGTCGGCGTCACTGGCCTGTTGGAAGGCCAAGTGATTGGCCGTTGTAGTCGCGGCTGTGCAAGGCAATCAAAATGCCCTCTACTTTGCAGACGCTTGCCACCTTGCCAGAACTGCCTGCAGCGCTCACGCCATAGAGCAACGCTAGCCTGCTTTTAAACAGCCAATCATCTGAGGCCTAACAGGTAACCCATACTAGCGCCCCACACAATAGTAGCGAGAGCTAGGGCTGCCATGCCATGGGGCGCTTGATAGAGAAGGTTGCAACTTCGGTGAGCTCGGATGTTCGCACGCAGCCCATTGAATCCTGGTTGATTTGCTGATCAATTCTCTCCCTCCTGGCTTGATTGGACCAGCAGCCCCTTGGCCATTTTGGTTCACAAAAGAGACCCAGACGGGGAAAGTGCAAAGGTTCTGAAAGCTATCGCTGTTGTTGCTAAGTTTCGTGCACTGCTGACCGTCTCTGTACCCTTTGCCATCCGCGGCACTTGGCTGCGAATTACTCGTGTAGGAATTCGGTGCTGAAGCCGTGCTTGACCTTGAATTGAAGTTGTTGCTCGCCATGGCTGCAGCCCCAGAGCCCGCCTGTGAGGCTGAGCGAGATGCTGATGCAGACACCCCGGCCGACGACTGGCTACGTACAGAACTGCCGGAACCACGGGCGGCTTGTGCAATCTGGCCCGTAGCTTGAACGAGTGCACTTAGCGTGCTTGTCTGAATACTGCTGCTTGAAGTAGCACGTTTAGTTGAGGAAGCAGATGCCGTGCTTTCCGCTTGCAATTTGGCAACAAGGTTGGTTTTCTTCCGACGCGTATCTTTAGCAAGACTCTCTACAAGACTGGCTCTCCGTGGCTCGCCCACCTGACGAAGAGTCTCAGCATAGGCATCGTAGTAATCCGCCTCAACAAATGAACGAGCACCCTGCGACGGCTGGCAGTATTGAAGAGAGCTGCAGTCAATGCCCGTGGCTGACTTAGCCGCCTCCGCAGCTTTCGCCATCGCTCCTTGAAGCGTATCGATGCGCTGCCGAATATCGGGAGTAGCGTACGGCTCCATAGAAGAGCCCAAGGGCAACCGCGGATCCCAATAACCGCGATCCAGATACAACGTCATGACACGATTCCACAGAGCCTCATCTTGGTTGGAAGCAGCCAGGGATAGATACGCTGATGCGTAATACATCTGGAACAAGTGATCTGGGTTCTCATCAGCCACATGCAATGACAGCAAAGCTATATCCAGGGCATCTTTCGGACGCTTCTCACGAAGGTCAGACACGGCGCTTCCCAGGTTCGACATGGTAGTTATGATGTCAGCGTTGCATCCCAAAGCAGTTGTCTTGATTCCTGCAATGGCCTTATCCATTGTGCTGGAGTCAAATCGCCCCTCTCGCTTTTCTACACCAATCGCGGTCCCGTAGAAGCCAACGCTACTGCTGCAGCCCGAAGCTCTCTCAGCGTACTCCACAAAATCCGAGCCAGTAGCCGCACAGCCGGAAAGTCCTGCAAGAGCCAAAGCAGACATTCCCAACCCAAGAATCTTCAACATAGTTTCCCCTCCAGTGCATGCTCGACTGAACTAACCTCAGACGCCGACATGATAGGCGGAGCAACCATTCTTTGAATCATTTGTTTACATGTGACGCAAGCATCCAGAGAGATCCTTGTCGACTCTGGGCCGCGCCAGTCATCGGATATGTGCCGCTGCACACAGCAAACTCAAACGAGGCTGAAATATATCAATGCTCTCATCCGGGCCCGCCCGAACTAAGGAGGCAAGCTGCGAGCCTGAGAGGCACTTTGACAAGCCTCAGGAACCAAGCGGGGCGGCATCAAACACGCCAACCCGCGCCAGTCTGAGCAGTTGCCCAGCTTCCCGCACTGTCCCGGCTAGCCACTGATCAATGTCGTGCATCTCGATCGGGATCACGCTGCACTTGTCTTGCTGGTCCGCCGGCAGCTTGGGGTCTGGCTTGTGCATGCGACTCATCAGGGGATGTGAGTCTGCAATCAACAAGGGCGGCACGAAGCCGCCCTTGTTAGGTGAGTTGCGGTTAGCACCAAAGAAGTGCTGCCGTCCTGTTATGCCTTTGA
>NZ_JBCPWO010000036.1:0-4382 GCF_039581385.1 Comamonas sp. A7-5 | reverse complement strand
ATGCGTGGCATTGAGCGTGCGTCGGGTCGTGCAGCCCACGCTGCCCGTGAATGGGAGCAGGGCGGCCCGCGTAACTTTGTCGAAGAGCGCAATGCCGGCGTGAATGGCTCGCCGGGTGTCATGCGCCAGAACACCGGCCCGCTGAGCCTCGTGCCGCAATTTCAGACCCGTCAGGAGCTGGGTGCCTGGTGGAAGCAATGGCAGAACCAGTATGCGCAGGACAACCCTTTCTCCGTCAAAAGCAGCGGCGCGCTGGGCAACTATCAATATGACCTGACGCAGTTTGCGGTGAAGGAGGCGGGCAGGGCTATCGACCTGCAGCAGGCTGCCGCCAATGCGCGGCCAAAGCAAGAGGCCGAGCACAAGGGGAGCGCCCCCAGCTCAGTGCCTCGGGCGCCGGCTCCCGCCCCTGCAGTTGCAGCTCCCCAATCCGTCATCACCCATAGGCACGAGGTCGTCATTGGCGGCCGCCAATACAACGTGGGCACGGATGCGGCGGGCAGCTCAGAGATGCAGCAACTGATGGCCGCGCTGGAGCGTGACGCCAATTTGTCGGGAGGTGTTCACTGATGGCCGGCCATTTCCTGAACGGCATCGAGCTGCCGCGCGGCATGTTGTGGGTGGACGAATTCAACTGGTCTGCCGTGCAGAAGACGGTCGAGCGCGGCATCACCGGCGCCCAGATCATCGATGCAGCTGCCCGCATCGAGGGCCGCCCCATCACCTTGCAGGCCGTGCAAGACCAGGGCTGGATTCGCCGCGCAGCGCTGGAGGCAGTGCAGGCCCTGGCCGATGTGCCAGACGGTCGGTACCCGCTGCGCCTGGCTGACGGCCGCGAATTCACCGTGCAGTTTGCGGCAGACGACCCGATTGCCGCTGCGCCCATCTCCCGGCCCGAGCTGCCCGCCGCAACCCATCCCTATGTCGCCACGCTGCGGCTGATCACTGTTTAAGCGAGAAGAACAATGCCCATTTTGCAAGGCGACATCCAGCTGCGAGCCAGCCGCGTCATGGACGATGTACCTGAAGGTGGTGGCGGCCCGTCGAACGTCGTGATCGAGTCAGGCGAAGAAAACGCCGTCATGCCCGATATCTCGCAGATGGACCGCGCCACGGGCCGCGCCAACCTGCGTCAGGTGCATGTGGGCGTGGATACCGAAGACCGCGACACCTACCAGGGCAGCAATGTCATCGTGGCAAAGCCCCCTGAAGATCCCAATGTCTCCATCACCCTGTTTGCCACGGGCGGTGTCTATGACACCCGTGCCCAGGCGCAGGCCCGGCTGGAGGCCTATCTCAACAAGGGCGCCGAGTGGGCGGGCTATCTCTACGAGAACCATATCAAGGGCCAGCGCGTCATTCAGATCTTCCAGCGCCCCGGTACCGAATTGCCCGCGGTGGGCAAGACGCTGGTACTGGTCGGCAACGAAGGCCTGGCCAATGAGCAAGAGCAATATGTCCGCGCTATTCGCGTGTCCAGCGTGGAGCGCACCTTCACCTACGACACCGACCGGGACTACCAGGCCGTGGTAGTGACGGTGGAGCTGTCCGACGCCTTGCGCTATGACTTCACCGGCTCCCCAGCCAGCCGCCAGTTTGCCCGGCAGATCAATAGCGCTCATCTGCGCGATACCGTGGTGGCCGATGCCGGCAGCTATGTGGGCGTCACGCCTTTGCAAAAGGCAGCCGCTCTGGGCGATTTCACCATCATTGCCCAGACGATCATGACCCAGATCGTGCCCTCGGCGCAGAGCGAGACGCCCATCCCTGCAGCCATCCCATATGCGGCGGCAGGCTTTCCTGTCTCTGCGGCCGAGGCCGTGAGCTTCAGCACCTCTCAGACCTGGAACACCACCACCAGCCTGGCCTTGCCCGGTGGCTGCCTGCCGGGATCGCTCTCCATCGTGGTGGGCGGCGTCACGTTTACCGACAAGGGCGGCATTCTGATGTCGGGCACCCAGCAGATCGGGCTGGTGGACTATGCCAATGGCGTCGTCACTTCCAGCTCGGGCGACTACTCGGGCACCAAGAACATCAGCTACCGGCCTGCCGCCTATATGCAGCGCATGCCGCAGTCCAGCGAGATCCGCATCACGGCTGAGAACCGCAGCCAGAGCTATACCGGCTTCATCACGCCGCTGCCGGCGCGCGGTACGCTGTCCTTTAGCTATCGGGCGCAGGGGCGCTGGTATGTGCTGTCTGACTCGGGCGACGGCGCGCTGCGCGGCACCGACTCCAGCTACGGCGCAGGCACCTATAGCGCGGAGACCGGCAGCTTTGTCGTCACGCTGGGTGCTTTGCCCGATGTGGGCAGCTCCATCGTCCAGCACTGGGGCGTGCCCACGCAAGAAACCGTGCAGCCCGCCGCCGATCTGCTGATCAGCCAGACCATTGCCCTGCAGCTGCCGGCGGGTCAAGCGCTATATCCCGGTTCTTTTGATATCAAGTGGATGGACGGTACGACTCAGCGCACTGCTACGGCCACCGCAGCCTGGCAGCTGCAGGGAGACGCGACGGGCGAGGTACGGGTTGGCCGCTCCGAGGTGCTGTTTGCGCCCAAGCTGCTGCCCGCCGTCAGCACGGTGCTCGATGTCACGGTCGACACGGCTCCTGCGGTCGAGGTCAATCTGGCGCATCCCTCTCGCGACGGCCAGGGCCGCCTGGCGGTCTCGGCAGGCCAGGGTGCGCTGGTGCCCTATACGGTCGAGGTCGAGTGGAACACGCTGACCGACCAGAGCGTGCTCGGCCTCTACACCCGCGATCAGCTCAGAGAGATGGGTGTGACGCTGGTCGATCCGACCCAGATCGCCCGCGATGACGGCAATGGCAAGCTGATGCTCAATGGCGTGCAGCTCGGTTCGGTCAATTACAGCACGGGCGCGGTGGACTTCAATCCCGATGTCGTCATCAAGATCCCCAAGCCGGTTTATTCGTCCAGCCAGGTCAGCGGCGGCGGCTTCTCGGGCGAGGTCGCCCAGTACCGCCTCAACTACGAGGGCATCGAGTACCTGAACGCGCCTTCGATCTACCCCAATGACGAAAGCGGCTACGTCAAGATCCGTTTCCGCACCACGGGCAGCGCAACGCGCCGCACGCTGCAGGTCACGTTTGCACCCGAGTTTGATCTGATTACAGGGGTGCAGGCCCCGGTGGTGCCGGGCTCGGTCGTGCTCATGCCTTCCAGTGGTCAGCCTTGGAGCGATGACGGCAGGGGCGTGCTGCGGGTGCTGACGTCGGGCGGCTTTGTGGCGCGCGGCAGCATCAACTACGCCACGGGCCGCGTGGGCTTGACCTCGTGGACGCCGGGCAATGCGAACACACTGCGCCGTGCAGGCTGCATCACCACGCTGGGCGATGCGATCAGCAGCGCCTATGTGTTTCGCACGGCGGCAGCGCCGCTGCGTCCAGGCTCCCTCACGGTGCAGGTGCCCAGGGCCTCGGGCGGCTCGCAGAACGTCAGCGCAGGCATTGACGGCACGATCACGGCGCCTGGCGTGGTCGGCACGGTGGACTATGAAACCGGCCTGGTTCGCCTGGGCTTCGGTGCCCTGGTCGTGGCCGTAGGCAATGAGGCCGAGCCCTGGTATGACGCGGCCAATGTGCAGCCGGACGGCAGGATCTTTAAACCGCAGCCCGTGGTTGCCAGTGCCTTGCGCTACACGGCGGTGGCCTATGCCTATCTGCCCATGAATGCGGACATCATCGGCATCGACCCTGTGCGCTTGCCCAGCGACGGCAAGGTGCCCATCTTCCGGCCTGGTTCGCTGTGCGTGGTGGGCCACACCAAGACCAGCGCCCAGCTCAACGTCAGCAACAACCAGACTATCAATCTGGCCCGTGTGCGCCTGTCCCGCGTGGTGGTGAGGGATGCCAACGGCAAAACCCTGAATACCGGGTATTCGGTGGATCTGGAGGCCGGGCTGGTCACCTTTACCGATGTGTCCGCCATGACCATGCCGGTGACGATCGAGGATCGCATCGAAGACATGGCCGTTGCCACGGATGTGCAGATCTCGGGCGAGATCACCTTCAACCGCGCTCTGACCCATGACTACCCGGTAAGCGGCACCTATGTTTCCAGCGCTTTGCAGGCCAGTGACCGCCGTGCCCGCGTCAGTCTGGATTTCTCACAGCAGAGCTGGGTCGACAAGGCCTGGGCCGATGCGCCCACGGGGCCTGCAATTGCCGCCAAGTATGACCAGAGCGTGTCTCCTATTCAGATCACCAACGCCGGCGGCAGCAGCGAGCGCTGGATTCTGGAGTTCACGTCGACCAGCCAGTTCAGGGTGATTGGCGAGCATGTGGGCGTGATTGCCACGGGCGACATCAACACCATCTGCTCGCCGCTCAACCCGGCCACGGGCAAGCCGTATTTCACGATC
>NZ_JBCPWO010000035.1:0-4555 GCF_039581385.1 Comamonas sp. A7-5 | reverse complement strand
AGCGTGACAGAGGAGAAGTCAAGTCTGCGCGCTCCCTCAATAGCCTTCGACCAAAGGCATTTCCGTCCTATCAAACGCGACCATCACGCCCGTGGTGTTGGGGTCTATCTCGATAGGGGCGCCCCACAGTTCATTGGGCTTGGCGAAGGCGTTGACGATGTTGAACTGCCGCAACTCTTCCGGCGTCATCTTGATCAGCTTTGGATAGGGGTTGTTGTGGGCCTTCCAGTACCGGAGGAACGTGTGGCAAACGCACTTGTGGGCTGTGTGGATCGGTGATTCCTCGGTCATGGCGCGATTGTCTCAGAGCAGGTCACAGTGTCATGGTGTCCGAATGGAAGCTCCGAGAAGCTGATGGTGAAAAGAGTCAGTGGAGCTGTTGAGTAGTTGATTTAAACGGTATAAACGGTATGTCTAGTTTTCTTTAATATTCGTTATGCCAGTCCGTAAACAAAAATCGTCAAAATCCAAGATCGTCACGGCGGTCGAGGCCACCAGCACAGCAGCGGTACCCACAGCGCCTAAAGTAGAATCCTCGGCTCCAGCCCCTTCTGTGGTGGCAGCACATGAGGTTGTTGACGCCAAATCCAAGAAACCGAAGCTGGTGCGCGATAGCTTCACCATCCCGAAGAATGAATACGAAGGGATCGATGCGCTGAAACTGCGAGCTGCCCTGCAGGGCCATTTGGCCAAGAAAAGTGAGCTGCTGCGGGCAGGTCTCAAGCTATTGTCCACTTTGGACGACAAGCAACTGCTTGCGGCTTTGGAGACTGTGCCTTCGATCAAGACGGGACGCCCTGTCAAGACAGAAGAGGTGGCTCCTAGCCCTCGCAAAGTGTCGGTGAAGTCCAAAAAAGCAGCTAAAGCGTCCTAAGTTTTAGGTGTGAATGAAATGTGGCAGGAATTCCTGCCACATTGCTAACGATGTATCACCCGCTAACGTTAGTGCAAGTGGTGTTGAATCCAGCCACAGAGTAGGGTTTGGAGCTTCGTCAGGGGCATGTCGTGCAATGGCGCGGCGAGGGCTAGCTCTTCGAGTTGCAGCAGGGCATTTGCGCGATTGATGCGCTGTTGTTTTGACAAACGCTCTCCCCGGTCCAGCAGCCTGTTGATCTCGAGTTGGTCGTGCTTGCGCAAGGCATGGACGATCTCTTCTAGCCGCCACGCACACAGGTCGCTCTTTTGTTGGCCATGTTGTGCCATGTCTTGTACCGCGCGGCACAACTCCAGCAGCTCAATATGCTGTGCATCCAGTACAGGGTCGCGCACGCTCATGCTGTACGACCATTGAGGGATGACTTTCATCGGCGAACTCCTTGCGCTCCCTGTACACAGTCACAGCACGGGGCCAACCAAATTCAATTTACGCGCTGCTTCAGCGGTTTATGTCATACCGGTGTGACGATCTCCAGAAGTTTTACCGATGCTTGCACTGAACGGTTGGCTTCAAGGCAGCTGCTGCCGTTGGATTCCCGATTGGCGTCGTCAGCAGTGCTGCGCTTGTCGCTCAGAATGGTGCAGGGGAGCGCACCACACCTACCGGGCCTATTCCGAAATACACGAGGCAATCCTCACGGCTGGTCACCAGTAGCCATCCCGGGTGGGCTTCTTCTCTCAGTAGCCTTGAACGAGAGGCATTTCCGTTTCATCGACCGCAAGCATCACGCCCGTGGTGCTGGAGTCGATTTCAATTGGGACGCCCCACATTTCATTGGGCTTAGCGAAGGCGTTGACGATGTTGAACTGCCGCAGCTCTTCCGGCGTCATCTTGATCAGCTTGGGATAGGCGTTGTTGTGGGCCTTCCAGTGCCGGAGGAACGTGTGGCAAACGCGCTTGTGGACTGTGTGGATCGGGGATTCATCGGTCATTGCGCGATTGTCTCAGAGCAGGGCGCGACTCCTGGGCGTATGACTGGGAACGGCCAGAAGTAGTCCTTGGAGGCATTCTCGCAAGTGACCGCTTTAGGCTGATCTGAAATCCTTTTCTCCTAGCGAGAAAGCCTCGCGCGCTCAACCACTCAACTTATCTCACTCTTGGGCCAGAAATTATCGCACCGCACTTCACCACGGGGTGAGGAAGTGATCAACAAGCATTGCTATAAATGCAAATCGTTCTTAATTTACTTTCATGTTAGAGTGCCTCCTACATTGAGTTTGGCTATCAAGAAGTAATATTTATTGCATGGATTAACTGCGGTGCATGCATCTAACACCTGAGTTCAAGAGGCCATATGTCTAGGGAGAGCGCGTCACCTGTCACTAAATATGTCATCCCTATGGATGAGGTGTTGACTCGGACAGCGCTATCAAAGTCGATGCTCTACAAGCTTTTGCGGCAGGACAAGTTTCCTCACCCAACGCCGATGAGCAATAGAAGCATTGGCTGGTTCGAGGCTGATATCGAAAACTGGCTACAGGCTAGAAAAGCGGCTCGCCAAGTCCATCTCGCACTCCCTCTCGTCTACATGGCGGGCAGGATGGGAGAGTCTGTAGACAACAAGAAGCCAGGCGGGGACTTTTCTTGCTGGCGAATCTTCGATGTTTCCAAATCCAATGCCCTCGGTGATTTAGAAACGGAAAGTTCGGAAGCTGACGTACTGATCGCGCCGCCGCAAGAAATGGTCTTTTATGGAACGCGCACAAGGTTCATGTACTCGGGTCCATGGAAGACCAGAGGCAGCGACCACGGGTACATGCATGGAGTGACTCCGTGCTCGCCTGACAGAGCACAGAACGCCGCATACCGTGGAGCGCTCCAAGGCATTTCTCGGGCTGATGTAGTTGTGGCCTATCTTGAAGATCTGGAAGCCTACGACACTCTGGTTGAGATTGGTTACGCCAGGGCGGCCGGTAAGAGGGTGATAGTGATTACTTCACCGGCACTTCATAAGCCACCGCTTAACGATGGGTGGAGTCGCAGGTTCTGGTTTGCTATCCGGGCTGCGGATCGGCACATTGAATTGCCAGACCGCCCCGGTAGCACGTCAAAGGAGCACTGGCAATTGGCTCATGCACAAGCAGCAATGCTGGTTGCGGAGTGGTATCCAAACACTATGGTCTCTACCACCTAAAGCCTTGCCCATACCCAGGTTGCGAAGGCTTTTTGAACATTACCAAACAGGGGCTGCACAATTGAAAGCAGTCAGGTAAAAATCGTCTGCAACTTGACGAATAAATTCTCTTGTCAAAGATAATCAATCAAAGAACCTCTGTAAGAAAAACTCCATTTATCTCGAACTTAAAACTCAGATAAAAAAGAGAGTTTAAATGATACCTGTCAGCATCGCATATCTGACAGCTTGTGCTCTGGTTCTGACCTGCATTTTTCCGTAAATATTTTTTACATGTGTTGCCACAGTCAATGGGCTGATTTCCAGGTAGGACGAAATCTCTTGAGTGGTTTTTCCTTGAGCTATCAACTTCAATATATCTATTTCTCTTTCAGTCAGTGACTCAAATTTTTTATGCGTGAAGATTTTTTCTCCCTGCATAGCTGCATTAAATATTTTTGGAATGATTTTTTTCGCCACCCGGGGAGATATCGCAGCTCCACCATTGGCTACTTCCAGCACGGCCTGCAAATAGCTTCCAAACCACGAATTCTTCACCAGGTATCCAACAGCGCCTCTCTTAAGAGCATCCATGGCCGCATCGTCGCTTTCACTTGCAGAAATTGCGATGCATAGCACGTCAGGCCTTTTTAGCTGGATGGACTCCAGCAGCTCAGCTCCTTGGCCTTCGCCAATAGACAGGTCGATGAGGAGTACGTCGAACTCTTGAGAAAAGACGTTCTTGCGAGCCTCTTTGTAGCTGGAAGCCTGCCCTACCAGAAGAGTGCGCGGGTCACGCATGAGCTCCTGCGCGATCACGTTCCTGATGTGCCTGTCATCATCGACCAGAAAGACTCGCACAGGTTGGCTCTGCTGACCTTTCATGTCAGACGGCCACATGCCACCGAAGGCAATAGATGTGCCTTCAGCTCTGCCGACGTCAGACCGCGAACTCATAGATGCGTCGGATAGATACATGTGACACCCCAGCAAGTAAATAGATTGGTTGGCAGTCACGCGAAAAATAAAATCTCCTTTTTTTAAAATCCACTAAAAGTAAATAAAGAAATACGTAGTTTATATTTTTACAAATTAAAACTCCAATACATGGTATTGATTGAAGTAGATGCATGAAAAATAGATGTAAACCCTTTGTTATTGAAACAATGGACATGAAAAATAAACAGAAATATAGATTACTTTTTTTAACAATGTAAGAATTTTCCCATAGATGCTATTTATTCAATAGCGCACCATGCACAAAACACAATAACGCAATCATTTTTTATTGAATTTGTTTTGTTAAGAAAATATTTCTAAACAGGGTATTACTGTTTCTTAGTCATTTTCTGAAACTGGCCTTACCGAACGCTTGTTTTGGAGCGTAACCAAGCACTCCAGAACTTGTTGACGGTTAACAGGGGCCTTTTGCATATCTGCAAATGGTCTTTGGCTCACACACACTCTCTCTTTCACTTGTCTGAAAACTCGCTATTCAAAGGAAC
>NZ_JBCPWO010000034.1:0-5585 GCF_039581385.1 Comamonas sp. A7-5 | reverse complement strand
GAAGGAACGTGTGGCAAACGCGCTTGTGGACTGTGTGGATCGGTGATTCATCGGTCATCGCGCGATTGTCTCAGAGGAGGGTGCTGTTCTGGTGCGTATGACTGGGGACGGCAGACTTGATGGGGCAGCGCCACAAACCTGAGGTATCCGTTAGCGGTCTTTCGCGTCGGCCTGCAATCGACCCGTTGCAGCCGCTCAAGTAGCGAAGAAGCGGCCACTGAACTTGTTTTGGAATGCAGAGCCCACCTGCACGCGTCACTTAGATACTTCGCTGATTGACCCGTTTGGACAGTTCCTCGGCGCTTTCACGGCGCTCGCTGTAGCGATCCACCAGGTAGTCCGAACAGTCTCGCGTCAGCAGAGTGAACTTGACCAACTCTTCCATCACGTCCACGACCCGTTCGTAATACGAAGAGGGCTTCATCCTGCCAGCCTCGTCGAACTCGGCAAATGCCTTGGCAACAGACGACTGATTCGGGATGGTGATCATGCGCATCCAGCGACCCAGCACCCGCATCTGGTTGACCGCATTGAAGGACTGCGAGCCACCCGAGACTTGCATTACTGCCAATGTCTTGCCTTGCGTCGGTCGCACGGCACCAGCGGACAAAGGAATCCAGTCTATCTGCGCTTTGAGGATGCTGCTCATGGCACCATGACGCTCTGGAGACGTCCAGACCATGCCCTCGGCCCATACAGCCAGCTCACGCAGTTCCTTGACCCTAGGGTGATCGTCGGGGGCACCATCGGGCTGTGGCAGGCCACGCGGATCGAAGATCCTGGTCTCGGCACCCATCTTGCGCAGTAGTCGCGCCGCCTCTTCGGTCAGCAGTCGGCTATAGGAGCGGTCACGAACCGAGCCATACAGCAGCAGTATGCGCGGCGCGTGCGTCGCACGCTGTGCGGGCAGTAGGCCTTCCAGGCTGGGCTTTTCAAAGACTTGTTCGTCGAGGTTCGGTAGATCAGTGCTTGCCAATTCGATTTCCTTTCGAGTCAATGACGGCTTCTCCATCCTCTTTGGAGAAGGCGGCCTGCTGAGGCTGCGGCAGGATGTCCAGCACGGCCTCTGAGGGACGGCACAAGCGGGCTCCCAGAGGGGTGATCACTATCGGGCGATTGATCAGAATGGGGTGCTGGAGCATGAAATCAATCAATTGCTCGTCCGTCCATTTGGGCTCGCCCAAGCCAAGCTCGTCATATGGCGTACCTTTTTGGCGCAACACATCGCGCACTGGTAGGCCCATGGCTTGAATCAGGCCCACCAGCGTGGCGCGATCAGGCGGCGTCTTGAGATATTCGATGACCGTGGGCTCCACTCCGCTGTTGCGGATCAGGGCCAGGACATTGCGGGAGGTGCCGCAAGCAGGGTTGTGGTAGATCGTGATGTCGCTCATAGCGCTAGATTCCCGTTGCAAAGATTCATGACGCCACGCTGAGCCGCAAGGCCAGGGCGGCAAGGGTGATGAGCAGCACGGGCAGGGTCAGTACCGCGCCGACTTTGAGGTAGTAGCCCCAGTCAATCGTTGTGCCTTTCTTGCCGAGCACATGCAGCCACAGCAAGGTGGCCAAGCTGCCAATCGGCGTGATCTTGGGACCCAGATCGCAGCCGATCACATTGGCGTACACCATGGCCTCCTTGACAGTACCGCCGGCTGTGGACGCATCGATGGACAAGGCCCCGACCAAGACCGTGGGCATGTTGTTCATGATTGAGGACAGCACCGCGGACAGCATGCCCGTGCCCAGCGATGCGGTCCACACGCCACCGGCTGCAAACTGATTCAGCAACACGGCGATGTAATCCGTGAGGCCCGCGTTGCGCAACCCGTAGACCACCAGATACATACCCAGCGAGAACACCACGATCTGCCAAGGCGCGCCATGGAGCACTTTCCTGGTGCTGATGACATGACCACGAGCGGCCACAGCCAGCAAGATCGCTGCACCCACGGTCGCCACAGCACTGACGGGTACGCCCAGAGGCTCCAGAACAAAAAAGCCAATCAGAAGCAAGACCAGCACGACCCAGCCGGCCCGGAATGTGGCCCGGTCTTTGATCGCAGCCGAAGGCTGTTTGAGCTGGGCCACGTCGTAGGTGGCTGGAATATCGCGTCGGAAAAACAGCAGCAGCACACCGAGGCTGGCCAGGACCGAGGCGATGTTGACTGGCACCATCACCGATGCGTAGTCGTTGAAGCCGATCTTGAAAAAATCGGCGGAGACGATGTTCACCAGATTGGAGACGATCAGCGGCAAGCTCGCAGTGTCGGCAATAAACCCGGCGGCCATTACGAACGCCAGCGTTGCCGCCGGAGAAAAGCCCAGCGCCACCAGCATGGCCATCACGATGGGCGTAAGAATCAAGGCGGCTCCGTCATTGGCAAACAGGGCCGAAACGGCGGCACCCAGCAGCACGATGCAGGCAAACAGCTTGACTCCGCTGCCGCCGCCCCAGCGGGCAAAGTGCAATGCAGCCCACTCGAAGAAACCAGCCTCATCCAGTAAAAGGCTGGTGATGATGATGGCGACAAAGGTCGCCGTGGCATTCCAGACGATATGCCAGACAACCGGAATATCAGCTAAGTGCACGACCCCCAGCAGCAAAGCGACAGCGGCCCCGACTGAAGCGCTCCAGCCAATGCCAAGGCCGCGCGGTTGCCAGATGACCAACGTCAGTGTGAAGATGAAAATCAGGGTGGCCGTCAACATGGTGAACTGTTCCTAGCAACGAGCAGTTCAGCACTGGCACAAAGTTGCGGCGTCTGGAGTGCAGGCAGCTCCCTGGCAGCAGTTCTCGGTGAGATATGCGAGCAGACCATTCATGACGGGAAATGCAGCGCGATAGAGCACATTTCGGCCCTGCTTCTCTTGACTCACGAGTTCAGCATGGAACAGTTCCTTTAGGTGAAACGACAGTGCATTGGGGGCAATACCCAACTGCTCCGCCAATGCACTGGGAGTCAGGCCTTCAGGTCCTGCAACCACCAACGCGCGAAAAACGCGCAGGCGTGCTTCATGGGCCAAAGCTGAGAGGGAACGGATAACTTGGGTTTCTTGCATTAATCAATAATACAATAAATGTTGAATCATTGTGTGATTGAGATGCGGGATAGGAATTGCTATCGGGCTAAGGGATGACCGCTTTACGGATGCTCGTCAAATGGCTGCTTGTGGTAGATAGCGGCCTGCAGTAGGGCGTACACCCCTCTAGGGTTCGACCATTGAGTCCAGCCCCGGAACACTCCGGGGCATGAAAAAAAGCTCTCGCATCAATGCTGGCGCTGCTGGGCATTCACCAGCATCTGAGTGCCGAGCAGAAACAAGACATTGTGGTCGCGGCCGCACAAGCCACGCCGGGGGGGCAGTAGCAGCCGGAGGCTTTCGGCTCGCAGGCCTGCCCCTCAGTGACTGGCTGGTCCTGGCATCGATTGCCTTTGTGGCATTGCAGGCAGCCTACCTGGTCTGGAAATGGCGCCGTGACTATGTGCATGAGCAGGCTCGCCAGGAGCTGCGCGATAAGGCCAAGGCTGCCGTAGGGGGCACGCCATGAGCAAGATTCCATCACAGCTGCGCACCAGCATTGGTGCCTTGCTGGTCTTGATCGGCATTGGTGGCGGCAGCTACTACGTGGATCAGGCCGCAACGGCTGAGGTCCAAAAGAATCAGTACATCCAGGCAGTCGCCGCCGATCCCGATATGCCCGATGGCATGCGTATCGCCATGGTCATGGCCGCGTTCTATGAATCCAGCAATCGCCACATCGGCACGCCCTACGTGGGCAAGCTGGGCAAGGGCCAACCGCTGACGGTCTGCAACGGACTGACCGGCAAGGATGTGATCGCGGGCAAGTGGTACAGCCCGGCCGAATGCTTCCGCCTGGAGAAAAAGCGCTATGTGCAGTATGAGCAGATCGCCAAGCGCTCACTGCTTTACTGGGGCAGCTACAACCCTTTCCGGCAGGCCACGTTCTACGACTTCCTGCACAACAAGGGCGACGGGAATTTCCAGACAAGCATCATGCGGCGCGATGCAAACGCGGGCAACTGGGTCAAGGCCTGCCGTGAAAACGTGCGCTGGAACAAGGGCACGGTCCATGGCGTGTCCACGGTGCTGCCCGGCTTGAAGATCCGCGGCGATGCGAATGCCGAGATTTGCGAGTGGGGGCTGTCATGGCGCGGCTGACCGTCTACACAGCTCTGGCAGCCGCTGCTGCCGGCGCGGCGCTGGCCTGGTCCTTTCAGGCGGCGCGCCTGGGGGGCCGAGCTGGCCGACGAGCGCCTGCAGGCCAGCCAGTACCGCGAGCAGATCGCTGATGAACGCACGGCCGCCGGCTGGCGCGTGCTGGCCGTCGAACGCACGGTCAATGCCACATACCAAGGAGCCCTGAATGACGCCATCCAGAAGCAGGCCGGCTTGCAGGCTGCTGCTGATCGCGCTCGCCGTGAGCGTGACGGCCTCCAGCGATACACGGAGCTGGCAATCCGAGCTGATGCCGCAACCTGCCGCACAGCCTGGCCAGTGATTCCCCAACCCAAGGAAACCCAATGAGCAAAACAAGGAATGCAGTAGAGCAGTTGCCATCTATTTGGGCTTGCAGGGGAAGACATCCTGCAACGCCCGTGAGACCAGTGAGTTGGCATTCATGTGCCCAAGCTGCGGCTGGGCGTAAAGCATCATAGGAATGATGTCCAAGATTTGGTCGCGTGTGATGCCGTCTGGTATGCAAATGACTTTGGATGACACCAGTGTCTCAGCAACTCCTAATGCATACCCGCGTGCAATATTGACCTGTTGGTGGTCTGACGCTGTACCCGCTTGAGATTTTTGTGTTTCAGAGAGCCATTGATTCAGCTCATTCCCTGTGATCTGCTGCGCATGCAAATGTGGTCCACAGAGTAAGGCGGCCAGGAAAGCGGCGGCGCCCGGAATAGCTTTCATCCTCATTCCTCCTTGTTCAAGGAATGTAGCAGAGCAGTTGCAATCTATCTTGGCTTGCAGGGAAACGCGTCTCAGAATGCTGTATGTGCCTGCTGCAGCGGTGTCCGCGGTGAATACCAGGAGCCACTTGCCGCCTATGGTGCTTTATCTACCTTCGGTAACAAGGCCATTGAAACCTGCCTCTATATCCCCCAGTCATCGCCGAAAATAGGACATGGCCGAGGTGATCCAGGTATGGGGTCCATGAAGGCTCGGATACCAAGCCTGCATTGCCGCCATCGAGCAATCATTGATAGAGAAGTACAGACAAAAGCCATGCTGCGCAGCAAATTGGGAACACTGCTAGTGATCAGTGCGGCACTTTCTTTTGCGGCAGGATTTGCTCTGGATGCCCAGGGCAGCATCGCGAACCTTGAGCTTTGGATAGCTTCGGCAGTCCTGCTACTCTTAAGCGGTGCAGTTCTGATCGTCTTGGGTCAGAACGACTAGCAAGGAACCGGGGAGCGCACCACACTTACCGGGCCTAGCCCGAAATACACGAGGCCATCCTCACGGCTGGTCACCAGTAGCCATCCCGGGTGGGCTTCGTCTCTCAGTAGA
The DNA here is from genome assembly GCF_039581385.1 of Comamonas sp. A7-5. NCBI lineage: Bacteria > Pseudomonadati > Pseudomonadota > Betaproteobacteria > Burkholderiales > Comamonadaceae > Comamonas > Comamonas sp. A7-5. Next base: position 47 of record NZ_JBCPWO010000034.1, on the reverse strand, counting down.
CTCCAACGAGAGGTATTTCCGTCTCATCGACCGCAAGCATCACGCAC
>NZ_JBCPWO010000033.1:0-7104 GCF_039581385.1 Comamonas sp. A7-5 | reverse complement strand
TCTTGTCTGTGGTGCTCTGGCAGATTTGATGTGCTCCTGACTTTCTAGCAAGATACCCTTGCCATGCAAGTGCTATGGCGATACGCTATCGTTCTCCCTTACAGATATTGACAAAAGTTTTCCATGCGGGAACTTTTGCTGCCAATCGGTACACCATCTTGTCACCATTGGGCCTGCTTCCCGGTGACTGTCTCATCCCTTCATTGTTGTTCGTTTAACCACAGCTCCTTCGATCCATGCGCCCGGCGTCTTCCTTTCTGCTGTCGCTGCTGATGTTTGCCTCCATCATCGGGGTGCAACTCATCGCCATGTGGCCCGCAGGTTCGCAGGATGTGGTGGCCATGGCTTATGTACTCGATGCAGAGCCGCACGAATACGGTGTCGATGTGCTGCAGGAGTTCGAGGACGATGTGGAAGAAGATACGGTGGAGTTCTCCATTCACCGTCCACATCGCACTGCCGAACTCAATCCGGCGCAAGATGATCGCAATGAATTGTTTGGCCCTCCTGAAGCGGTAGCTGTAGGTGTGGCCGATGTCCGGGTGCCTCCTCAGGGGCATGTGGTGCACCCGACTCATCCCTGGCCGGAAAGCATGTTGCGTCCGCCAAGTCTCGGCCTGCCGCAGGCAGGCTAGCTCCAGCTCAGCTGACGTCATCACGTCAGAACGTTTGCGCTGGGCTTTTTAGACCCCGATACCTGCCGCCCGCTATTCCAGCGCCTGCTGGCCTGGAATGTGCTTGTCTGCAGAGCATGGCTCTGAGACAGGTCTGGGGCGGCATCACCTGCTCAGGTGTAACTGATCCTGCATCGCATGCGGCGGCTGCCGCATGTGCATGACGGGTTTTCGACCCTTTCCTCACTTTATCTGCCCTCAAGAAGGCAGCTGTGTTCTATGTTCAATAGATCGATAGTGCCGGCTTTTTTACCGGCCAAGGCCAGTAAGAATTCTTCTGGCCATGCACCATTGCGGAGCCCCAAACGCGCGGCTGTGTTCGGCTTGTGTCTCGCTGCAGCTCTGGCTGCGCATGCTCAGACCAATGCTCATGGCACACCACAAATCAGCAGCACCATTTCAGATCAGGCGCAGCCCAAGCTGACTTTGACGCAGCTGGTGCAGACCGTGCTGGACAACAATCCCGAGCTGCGCTCAGTGCAGCAGTCGAGCTTCACGGCTCAGGCAGCCGTGGTCAGCGCTGGCGCGCTGCCCAACCCCAAGCTGGAGTGGAGTCGCGGCGACAACAAGGCGCGTCTGGCATCGGCCACGCCCGGCAATGTGCAGACCATGGGGATCTCGGTTCCCATAGAAATGCCCTCCGTGCGCGCTGCTCGTATCGAGGCGGCGCAAGCCGGGCAGCGAGCATCCGTGCACCAGATTGCTGCATCGCGCAATGCACTTGTGGCTCAGGTCAAGCTCAAGGCCTACGAGGTGGTCCTGCGACAGGCGCAGGCACAGGCTGCCTATGATGCCGTCAAGCTGCTGGAGCAGGCACATGAGCGTGTACGCGTACGTGTTTCCAGCGGTGAGGCGGCGCGTTACGAAATCATCAAGGCCGATGCCGAACTGATCAACGCTCGTCAGCAGGAGCAGTCTGCCCGTTTGCTGGCCGAGCAATCCCAGCTCACGCTCAATCGTCTGGCTGCAGGCCAGTTGCCCAATCGCTTTGATCTGGCCCTGTCTCTGCAGGATCCGGTGGAGAAAGCGCAGTTGCAGAACATCAACTGGCAGTCCCATCCGGAGCTGCTGCAGCTGCAGTCCGAGGTGGACAAGGCCGAAGCGCAGAAGAACGGTGCCAAAGCCAGCCGTTGGCCGGGTCTTGAGCTGCGTTACGCACAGACGCGCGAGCCTGACATCCGCAATAACACCATCGGCGTGAGCATGCAGATTCCGCTGTTCGACCAGCGTCGCGGCCCGATTGATGAGGCTGCTTCGGAGGCCGAGCGTGCTCGCCTGCGCATGGAAGGTCGCAAGGCCGAGCTGGAGCAGCAAATGTTGCAGGCCTGGAAGGTCATGGAGATGGCGCAGGTACGCACCAAGGCCCTGAGCGAGGGCGCGGTGCGCGAGGCCGAATCGGCCCTGCGCGTAGCCGAGGCTGCTTACCGCTTCGGAGAGCGCGGCATTCTGGATGTGCTGGACGCCCAGCGCGTGCTGCGCACGGTGCGCGCCGATTTGCTTGAAGCCCGTTATCAGCTGCAATCCGCCCGGATTGAACTGGATTTTCTGGCTGGTCGCTATGCCCAGCCTTCCTCGCTTTGAGCTTTCAAAGTCAAGACCACGTTTTCGTATTTTTTGAATTCGCTTTATGTCTTCTCATCATCACTCCAGGACTGCGCGTCCCGCCTCTCTGGTTCTGGCACTGGCGTTGGCCGGGCTGACAACATTGACCCTGACTGGCTGCGGCAAGGAGGAGCCGGCTGCTGCGGTTGCTGCCGCAGATACCAAGGCCGAGCTTGACCCCATGGAAGTGGTTGTCTCAGCCGAAATGGCAACCAACTTCAAGACCGCCGCGGTAACGCAGGCCGAGGTTGCATCGGTGCAGGAGGTTGCCGGTCGCATTGAAGCCAACGAACGCAAGGTCACCCGCATCGGTGCGGCCGTGACAGGGCGTGTGACCGAGGTGCTGGCCGAAACCGGTGATCGCGTCAAAGCTGGTCAGACCCTGGCGCGCGTCGCCAGCCCAGAGCTGACCACGGCTCAACTGGCCTATATGCGTGCCAGCGCCACGGCAACTCTGGCGGAGCGCTCCGTAGAGCGGGCGCGTCAGCTGATTGCTGCCGATGTGATCGGCTCTGCAGAACTGCTGCGTCGCGAATCGGAAGTGCAGATTGCGCGCGCAGAGTTGAGGGCGGCAGGCGATCAGCTCAAGCTGATGGGCTTGTCCGCTGATGCGCTGAGCAGTTTGCGCGCCAAGGGCAATGTGGCACCGAATGCCGCCATCACGGCTTCTGCTGCAGGTATCGTGATCGAGCGCCAGGTTAGCCAGGGTCAGGTGGCGCAGCCGGGGGATCCTCTGTTCACTGTGGCGGATCTCTCCAATGTCTGGGTGGTAGGCGCGCTGCCTGAGCAAATTGCACGCAGCGTGCAGACTGGCCAGAACGTGCAGATCGATGTGCCAGCGCTGGGGCTGACCGTCGAGGAGGCTCCCATCTCGGGCAAGATCATCTACGTGGGCGACACCGTGTCCCCCGAAACCCGCACTGTGACCATTCGCACTCAGGTTGACAACAAGGATCTGGCACTGAAGCCCCAGATGCTGGCCACCATGAAGATCCAGGGTTCCATGGAGAAAACTCTGGCGATCCCGGCGCTGGCGGTCGTTCGCGAGAACGACAAGGATCATGTCTACGTCAAGAAAGCCGAAAACCACTATCGCCTGACTCCGGTGGAGTTGGGTGCGGCCAGCGGTGGTCTGCGACCTGTGCTCAAGGGGTTGAGCGAAGGCTCCCAGATCGTGGTCGAAGGTGCATTCCACCTGAACAACGAGCGCAAGCGCGCAGAACTGGAGTAAGCCCATGATTGCCTCCATGATTCGTGCCGCGCTATCGCAGCGGCTGGTGGTGGTCGTGCTGGCGCTGGTGATGTGTGGCTTTGGCCTGCGTGCCGCCATGAATCTGTCGGTGGATGCTTTCCCCGATGTGACCAATGTGCAGGTTCAGGTTGCCACCGAAGCCCCTGGTCGTTCGCCCGAGGAGATCGAGCGTTTTGTGACCGTGCCTCTCGAAATCGCCATGACGGGATTGCCCGGGTTGGCAGAGATGCGCTCGCTCAACAAGAGCGGTCTATCCATTATCACGCTGGTGTTTACCGATGCGACCGATGTGTACTTTGCCCGGCAGTTGGTGACGGAGCGTCTGATCGAAGTCACGCCACGCATGCCTGAAGGCATCGTGCCGGTACTGGGGCCGGTATCCACTGGCCTGGGTGAGGTCTACCAGTACACGCTGGACCACCCCGATGATGGCAAGCGTGAGCTGACCCAGGCCGAGTTGACGGAGCGTCGCACCATTCAGGACTGGGTGGCGCGTCCGTTGCTGCGATCCATTCCCGGTGTGGCTGAAATCAACTCTCAGGGCGGATATGTCAAGCAGTACCAGGTGCTGGTCGATCCTGCCCGCCTGCGTCACTACAACCTGAGCGTGCGTCAGGTGGTGCAAGCCGTGGCGGACAACAATGCCAATGCCAGTGGCGGCATCCTGCCGCAGGTGACCGAGCAGTATCTGATTCGAGGCGTGGGCATGATCCGCACGCTGGACGATATCGGCAACATCGTGCTCAAGGAGCAAGGAGGAGTGCCGGTCTATGTGCGTGATGTGGCCAAGGTGCAGATTGACGCCGAGGTGCGACAGGGCGCCATCATCAAGGGCGGCTATACCGAGGGCGTTTCGGGCATCGTGCTGATGATGCGCGGCGGCAATGCCAAGGAGGTGGTGACCCGCGTGAAGGAGCGGGTGGAGGAGATCAACTCCAAGGGCATGCTGCCTGGTGGCCTGCAGATCGTTCCTTACTACGACCGTACCGATCTGGTGGATTCCGCTCTCTGGACCGTGGGCAAGGTGCTGATTGAAGGCATCTTCCTGGTGGTGGTGGTGCTGTTCATCTTCCTGGGCGATGTGCGTTCCAGCCTGATTGTGGTGGCGACGCTGATCATCACGCCGCTGACCACCTTCATCATGATGAACAAGTACGGCATTTCGGCTAACCTGATGTCCTTGGGGGGCTTGGCGATTGCCATTGGCCTGATGGTGGATGCCACCGTGGTGGTGGTTGAAAACGTCTTCCACAAACTGGGGCAGGCGGGCAATTCGCGCGGCGAGCGCATTCGCACAGTGCTGTCGGCCACCGTGGAAGTTGCTACACCCACCATCTTCGGTATTGCCATCATCATCTTGGTGTTCCTGCCGCTGATGACGCTGCAAGGTATTGAAGGCAAGATGTTCGGCCCGCTGGCGCTGACCATCGCCATGGCTCTGGCGATATCGCTGGCCGTGTCGCTGTTCCTGTCGCCCGTGCTGTGCTCCTACTTCCTCAAGGGCGGCGCCGATCACGATACCAAGCTGATTGGCTTCCTCAAGCGCCACTATCTGCGTTTGCTTGACGGCGCGACTGCACGCAACCGCCTGACGCTGGCCGTGGCCGTGGCTTTGCTGATCGGATCGCTGGGCCTGTTCCCGTTCCTGGGCAAGTCTTTCATGCCGACCATGAAGGAAGGTGCGCTGACGCCGCAGATCAACCGCGTGCCCAGCATTTCCCTGGATGAATCCATTCGTATGGAAATGGCTGCCATGAAGGAAGTCGCGCAGGTGCCTGGTGTGAAGTCCGTGGTGTCCAAGCTGGGGCGTGGCGAATCGCCGGCCGATCCTGCTGGCCCCAATGAGTCTGACCCCATCGTGCTGCTGGATCCCGAGTCCGAGCGTACCCAGGATGAGATCGACGAAGAGATTCGTCAGCGCCTGTCCAAGATTCCCGGCGTGCAGATTGTGCTGTCCCAGCCCATCTCCGAGCGTGTGGATGAAATGGTGACCGGCGTGCGCTCGCAACTGGCCGTGAAGGTGTTCGGTGATGAACTGGACGATCTCAAGGAAGTCTCCGAGCAGGTGGCGCGCATTCTGAAGAGCGTCTCCGGCAGTACGGACATACGTATCGAGCGACTCTCGGGTCAGCAGGCTCTGACGGTGGATATCGACCGCAAGGCGATTGCTCGTCACGGTCTGAACGTTGCCGATGTGCAAAGCCTGCTGGAGTCAGCCATTGGCGGCAAGGACGTGACGACCTTGTACGAGGGTGAGCGTCGTTACTCGGTCGTGGTGCGTTTCCCCGAGTCCTATCGTGGATCGCCCGAAGCCATTGGCGCAACTCTGCTGACCACGGCGGCTGGCGCGCAAGTGCCGCTGAGCAGTCTGGCCCGGATCGAACTGGTCGATGGCCCTGCGCAGATCAGCCGCGAAGGTGGCAAGCGTCGCGTGGTGGTGGGCGCGAACGTGGAAGGGCGTGACCTGGCCGGCTTTGTTGCCGAGGTCGAGCAGCGCCTGGACAAGGAAGTCAAGCTGCCCGACGGCTATTACTTCAAGTTCGGCGGTCAGTTCGAAAACATGGAGCGCGCCATGGGCACGCTGCAGGTGATCGTGCCGCTGACCATCGTGGCCATCTTCTTCCTGCTGTTCCTGCTGTTCAACTCCATCAAGCTGGCAAGCCTGATCATTCTGGTGCTGCCCTTTGCTTCGATTGGTGGCCTGATTGGCTTGTTTGTCACTGGCGAATATGTGAGCGTGCCGGCATCGGTGGGCTTTATTGCCCTGTGGGGTATTGCTGTGCTGAACGGCGTGGTGCTTGTATCCAGCATTCGCCAACTGCGCCAGGACGGTATGGACGTGGCCGAAGCCGTGCGCGAAGGCTGTACTCAGCGATTCCGTCCCGTGATGATGACCGCAACCGTGGCCTTGCTGGGCCTGGTGCCATTCCTGTTTGCGACGGGTCCTGGCTCCGAAGTTCAGCGTCCCTTGGCTATCGTGGTGATCGGTGGTTTGATTACCTCGACTTTGTTGACGCTGGTGGTGCTGCCCACGCTGTACCGCTGGTTTGACGAGAAGCCGACCGAGGCTTGATTTGAGAAAGGAGTGATCCGATGACGATGAAAGAAATCCGCGCCATCGTGCGTCCCAGCCGGTTGGAGCGCCTACGTACCGAGTTGCGTGCGATTCCGAACTTTCCCGGCGTGACAATCTTCAAGGCCGAGGGCTTTACGGCCCCCGCTGCCGTGGACAAGCGCACAGTCAAGGATGAGCTGACCGATTTTTCGGACAAGCTCATGGTTTGCGTGATCGTGGATGAGTCCATGGTTGCAGTGATTCGCGAAGCCATCGTCGCTGCCTGCCGCACCGGGCAGATCGGCGACGGTCTGGTCTGGACTGTGGATATCGGCGAAATGCATCGCATCCGCGATGGCGGCGCCGTGAGCTGATCAGGCTTGGCACTGAAAGAAAAAGGGATGCTCTCTGCATCCCTTTTTTCATGCTTTCGACAAAATGTTGGAAGTTTGGAAAAACCGGCAAAAACCCTGTGCTACAATTTTTGCATTGCAGCAGAGAAACACTGTTTCATTGCTTCA
>NZ_JBCPWO010000032.1:0-9403 GCF_039581385.1 Comamonas sp. A7-5 | reverse complement strand
CCTCCTTAGAGCTCACGAAATTCGATGTTCGTGCAGCGACTTCTAACACTCACAACTACGAACTCAACAATGTGGACCTCTATGTCCACAGGCCGGTAAGATGGAAGAATACTCCTCTTCATCTAGCTGGCTTCGCCCCAGGCGGCAAATCCGCCTAGGGAAAACTCAGTCCTAAATGAGTCCCGGTAGAGCACAGTAAAGTCTCCTAGCCATACCAGAGCAACTACTATTATTTGGGAGTTGCAAGTTAAGCCTGCTTCCTAAAGCCTGTGTTCTATGCTCGCCTTGTCCTAATAACGCGCTTACCATCAGGTAGTAGTCAATGAATGTGGACAAATTTTCGTGCAACCACGACAGTCGGGTTGCTGTTCAGAGGCTTGTCGAGTTCTACGAAGGGCTGACAGGAGAACATCTACAACGGCTTGACGCGTATTATGCGGCGGATGCCTACTTCAAAGATCCCTTCAACGAAGTTCGTGGGGTGGCAGCGATCGCCAGCATTTTTGAACACATGTTTTCCTCGTTGCAGGAGCCACACTTTGTAGTTACCCAGACTCTGGTGCAAGGCCATCGAGCATTTCTGGAATGGGAGTTCCGTTTTCGGCTGGGTCACTGGCGATCCGAGGTTGAGCAGTGCATTCGCGGCGCTTCTTCTGTTTGCTTCGATTGCGAAGGCCGCGTAACACACCACCGTGATTACTGGGACACCGCAGAAGAGTTGTACGAGAAATTGCCGTTGCTTGGGGTCTTGATGCGCTGGTTGCGCCGTAGGGTTTCGGCGCCTGCAAAGTCAGTACACACGAATGGCTCTGCATCCTAGCAATTGGCGTTAGAGGCGATCTTTGCCACGATGGCAAGAGATGGCTTTCCCACCATCAATATCGTCCGAATCTTCCGAACCCTAAAGCAAAGAGAGAGCAGCGCTATCTCACGGCCAAACCATCGAAAGTCGTGCTTGTTACCCAGTCGATGATCTGGTCATGCGTGTATTGGCCTGACTCCTTGAGCAATGCCACGACCGGATCGCAGGCGCGCGCGAACAGAGTGTAGAGTACTAGTTCAGCAGGTAGTCGCAATTGCAAATGACCACCTGTCTGGGCTTCGGTAATCCACGTACTGAGCCTATTGCTCAACGCAATGAGTCGATCCATGTACTCGTCGTTCGATTGCAATGAGGCGCTGAGACTCGAATTTTGCGCCGGAAGTGAGGGCATTTGTCCTTCCAGTTGCGTTTGCATAGCCCACCGCACGACTGCTTTGAGCTGATCCAGCGCAGGAGTGCTCTGACCGGATTCGGCTACCTGCTCGGCCTCTCGGCGCAAGCCATCCACAAAACTCAAAGCACGATCCAGCACGCCGACCATCGCTGCGCCGGCTAGCTCTTCTTTGGAAGTAAACAACTTGTACAGACTGGCCTTGGCGACTCCTGCTTCAGCAGCGACCTCATCCACCGTCATCGCGTCGTAGCCCTTAGTCGCCAAAAGGCGGTTCACCGCCGCCACGACAGCCTCTTCCCGTACACGTTGAATTTGTTCTTTGATTGTTGACCGAGCGTTCATAGCCAACATTTTAGGACGCACAAGATCATCTTGCACACCAGGTAGTGCAAATTTGAAATTTAAGGTTTATAGTTTGAACTAAGCAGTTCAAGATTTGATCTTTTCGGTTTTCTTGAGTGTTCACCCAATACTTCAAGGAGCTTTCATGCCTCGTATAGCTGTTATCGGTTCGGGTATATCCGGTCTGGCCGCCGCATTTCGTCTGGCTACCACCCAAGCATCGCACGGCGTTTGCTTAATCGAAGCGACCAGCCATTTCGGCGGACATGCCAACACGTTAGAGCTCTGCCTTGATGATGTAAGCCATGGCGTAGATACAGGATTCCTAGTATTCAATCATCGTACCTACCCCATGCTCACGCAGCTGTTTAGTGAACTCAATGTGGAAACGGCACCTTCCGAGATGTCTTTTTCAGTTCAAGTGCCCAGCGTCGATGGCAGGTGCGGACTTGAGTGGAGCGGAAGCTCCTTAGGAGGAGTTTTCGCTCAACGCAGAAATCTGCTGCGTCCCCGCTTTATCGGCATGCTGCTCGAGATCTTGCGCTTCAACCGCCTGACCTCAGATATCGCAGAACGCCAGATCGAGGCACAGCTCAATACGTCAATAGAGGACTTTCTGGACCAGCATGGCTTCGGTAAAGCGTTTCGCAGCGACTATCTGCTGCCCATGATTGGATGCATCTGGTCCTGCCCTACGGATCAGATGCTGCGCTTTCCCGTCGCCACCTTGATTCGCTTTTGCCACAACCATGGTCTGATCCAGGTCACACATCGGCCTCAGTGGTACACCGTGCGCGGCGGTTCTCAGCAATACGTGCGTCGCGTGATTGCCCGAATTAAGCAGGATGGTCGCCATGAAACCAGATTGGATACCCCAGTGCTGAGTTTGAAGCGCGATATGCATGGGGTCATGCTGCAGATGCCCCATGGGTCGGAGCATTTTGATGCGGTTGTTTTGGCCTGCCACAGTGACCAGGCGTTGCGTTTGCTGGGTCAAGATGCGACACCGTTGGAGCGTGCAGTGCTAGGTGGAATTCGATACCAGCCCAATGAAGCAGTTCTGCATACCGATACAGCCGTGCTGCCGCAACGCCAGGCAGCCTGGGCGGCCTGGAACTACGAACGTGCACCCTCCCTCAGCGCAGAGAATGCCGGTGTCTGTCTGCACTATCTGATCAACCGTTTACAGCCCCTGCCTTGGCAGCAACCCGTACTGGTTTCACTGAATCCGACTCGACCAGTTGCCGACAACAAAGTTCATGCGCGTATTCAGTACAGCCACCCTGTTTTCGACCAGGCTGCGATCTTTGCACAACAGCGTGTTGGTGAGTTACAAGGTAGGCGCAATACTTGGTTTTGTGGCGCTTGGTGTGGCTATGGGTTTCATGAAGATGGCTTACGCTCAGGTCTCGAAGCTGCCGATGGAGTGCTCCACTCTCTGAGCCACACACAGCAACCAGTGCTCCCAGGGGCCATCTTGGAGGAAGCTCTATGAGCGTTCCTCCTCTGATTGGCTTTGGCCATATCTGGCATCGCCGGCTTCGGCCAGTCGAGCATGCATTCCGTTACCCCGGATATTTTCTACTGCTTCCCATGCGAAGCCTGCGTGAGCATCCGGTTGCAGTGCTGCGGCGCAATCGGCGCGGCTGGCTCAGCTTTCATGACAGCGATCATGGCGACGGCAGCTGCGACTCTTTGGCCTGGTTCGAAAAGCTGTTGCAGGAAGAAGGTATCCGGGATGCAGATGGAGAAATCTGGCTGCATACCTTTCCCCGCGTGCTGGGCTATGCCTTCAAGCCGGTGAGTTTCTGGTACGCACACCGAGCAGATGGCACGCTGGCAGCAATCCTGGCCGAGGTCAACAACACCTTTGGTGAGCGTCATGCCTATCTTCTCGCAGGACCTCAGCTCGCCTGGGATTGCGAGCATGTGGCGCACAAGTGCTTTCATGTCTCACCATTTTGCGAGACCCAGGGAGAGTATCGCTTCCGCTTCAAACGCAGTGAAAGCACCAATCTGGCGCTCGTGGATCTCTACGACGAGACAGGGCCGCTGCTGCGCACGGGCGTCGAAGGGACACTGCATCCCTTGAACACCTCCACAGTGCGCCAGGCTTTCTTCGGCACGCCGCTGATGACACTCGGAGTCATCTTCCGCATCCACTGGCAGGCACTCCGCCTTTGGGCGAAGCGGCTTCCTTTCCATCGCAAACCACCTGCGCCCAAGCGCTTTGTAACACGATGAACACGACCACTGTCCCCCTACTGAGCAAGTCCGCCGGTTCAACGCGCTCCCTGCCACGCAGCGCCAGTCGCGTCATGAAGCTGTTGGAGCATTTGCCGCACGGCCAACTGGATTTGCAATTGCCTGATGGACGAGTGCGCCATTTCCCGAAGCAGATCACAGCGGAAGCAGATGCACGCTGTGCAATCCAGCACTGGGAAGCTTTGGACCGCATCCTGAGCTCGGGCGATATCGGGCTGGCCGAGGGCTATATCGAGGGCCAATGGGACAGCTCTGACCTCAGTGCCCTGTTGCGTCTTTGCATCAGCAATCGCGATCACCTGGAGCAACTGGTGTACGGCCACTGGTGGGGTCGCCTGGGCTTCAGGCTGCGCCACCTGCTTCGCCGCAATACGCGGGCGGGCAGCGCCAAAAACATTCATGCCCACTATGACCTGGGTAACGATTTTTATCGGCTGTGGCTGGATCCCACCATGAGCTACAGCTCTGCCTGGTTCGAAGGGCTCAGCGGTACGCCCTTGCAAGCGACCGACCTGGAGCAGGCACAGCGCTCCAAAATAAGACGTGCCTTGAGTGAGACAGGACTCCAGCCTGGTCAGCGCCTGCTGGAAATCGGCTGTGGCTGGGGGGCGCTGGCAGAGACGGCCGCCACGCAATTTGGCGCGCAGGTGACCGGCGTCACCTTGTCGCGCGAGCAGCTGCAGTGGGGCATGCAGCGCATCACACAAGCAGGCTTGCAGGCACAGGTCGACCTGCGTTACCAGGATTACCGGGATCTGGCGGCTGAACATGCAGCACAGCCCTTTGATGCCATTGTGTCCATCGAGATGTTCGAGGCTGTCGGGCATGAATACTGGCGTACTTATTTCCAGGCGTTACGCGACTGCCTCAAGCCCGGCGGCTACGCTTGCCTGCAATCCATCACCCTGCGCGAAGACCTGTTTGCGCGCTATCTGCACTCCACCGACTTCATCCAGCAGTTCATTTTCCCGGGCGGTCTGTTGCCCAGCGTTACGGCCTTCGAGCAAGAGGCCCAACGCGCCGGCCTGACGGTGGAAAAGAAGATGCGCTTTGGCAAGGACTATGCCGAAACGCTCAGACGCTGGCGTCACGCCTTTGAGCAGCGCCTTGATGAGGTGCGAAGCCTGGGCTTCGATGAGCGCTTTGCGCGCATTTGGAGGTTTTACCTGGCCTATTGCGAAGCGGCCTTTGATACGGGCAACACCGATGTGGTCCAGTTCACTTTGCGCAGGCCTGACCATGCATGACATTCGACGGCGCCAAGCCCTGGTCTGGAGCGCCAGCCTTCTTGCTCCCACTATGACACTAATGACCCACAACCTCTTGGCAGCTACGCCTGCCGCCCCTGCGGAGCTGCGCTCCACCCTGCCCTCGGCGCGCCTGATTGGAAGCGGCGTGCTGCGCTTTTTTGGTCTGCGGGTCTACGAGGCCCGTCTCTGGGCGCAGGCGGACTTCGAGCCGGCGGACTATGCACGCCAGCCGTTCGCGTTGGAACTGGTCTATGACCGCAAGCTGGAGGGTGAGGCCATCGCCGAGCGATCGGTGGCCGAGATGCGGCGCGTGGGCAGCTTCTCCGAAGCACAGGCACGCCAATGGCTGATGATGATGAAGAAGGCCTTTCCTGATGTCGCTGTGCAGGATCGACTGCTGGGAGTGACTGACGGAGCCGGCGATGTGAGCTTTTTCCACAATGGACGCGAAACTGCACGCCTGCAGGATGCAGAGTACGCGCGCCTGTTTTTTGGCATCTGGCTGTCTGATCAAACTTCGGCGCCTGGCCTACGCGCTGCACTGCTGGGCAAGCGCTGAGGAGACAAAGACCATGCCCTCCCCCAGCTCAGCTCCATCCAAGCCGCTGCCCTGGCGTGTGGGGCTCGCTTATGGAGGTCTCGGCGTGCCGCTGGCATTCGTGTCGCTGCCGCTGTATGTCAACCTGCCTCATCACTATGCAGCGGTCGCCGGGGTGCCCTTGGCTGGCCTGGGAGCGGTACTGCTTGCCACCCGCGCTCTGGACGCGGTGCTTGACCCAGCCCTGGGACGCATGGCCGATCGCCTGCTGCAAAGCGGGCTGCGTGCCGCATGGCTGGCCGCGGTGCTCGGCAGCGTGCTCATGGCATTGGGCTTCGCTGCGCTGTGGCATCCTCCAAACGCCAGCCAAGCCAGTCTGCTGGGCTGGCTGGCTGCCAGTCTGCTGCTCTGCACTCTGGCCTATAGCGCCGTGAGCATCTTGCACCAGGCCTGGGGCACGCGCTGGGGAGGTGAGCCTGATTGGCGCGCGCGCGTGACCGCTTGGCGCGAAGGTTCCACTCTCGCTGGCGTACTCCTAGCCAGCGTGCTGCCCACCTGGCTGGGCTTTGATGCAACCAGCATGGTGCTCATGATGGCGCTTGCCCTGAGCTTGCTGGGGCTGCATAGCCTGCAACGATCTAGTGCGATACCGGCGTCCACCGTGCAACTGCACACCAAGCCTGCTAAGCCCTCACCATGGGCGGACGCAAGTTTTCGCAGACTGCTATCTGTATTCATGCTCAACGGCGTGGCAGCAGCAATACCCGCCACACTGCTGCCGTTCTTCGTGATGGATCGCTTGCAGGCACCGGATCTGCAGCCACTACTTCTATTGTGCTATTTCGGTGCCGCCGCTGCGGGATTGCCACTGTGGGTGAAGGCTGTCTCGCGCTGGGGGCTGGCGCCCAGTTGGCGCGCCGGCATGCTGGCGAGCGTGGTCGCATTTTCCATCACCCCCTGGCTCGGGGCCGGCGACAGCTGGATCTTCACCATCATCTGTCTGACAAGCGGATTGGCCCTCGGGGCAGATCTGGCGCTGCCTGGGGCTTTACTGACCGGCGTCATCCACGAGTCTGGCCAAGGAGGCTCTGCAGAGGGACGCTATCTAGGTTGGTGGGCCTGTGCTGCCAAGCTCAATCTGGCATTGGCAGCTGGACTGTGCCTGCCGCTTCTTGCCGCAATGGGATACCGCAGCGGCACGACCGACCCTGCCGGCTTGCAGGCACTGGCATTGGCATATGGAGCCCTTCCCTGCCTGTTCAAACTGATGGCCTGGGCTTGCCTGTGGCGTGGCGAGCGCCTGCACCAATCTTGGAGACTGAAATGAAATCCATGACAAGTACTTTCTCATTCCTGCCTTGGCGCCGCGCCGCAATAGGACTGACGTTCATGGGAATGCTGGCCGGCTGCGCGGGTCCGTCTGTGCAGGAATATGCCCAGGAGCGCCCAGAACTGGATCTGCGTCAGTACTTCAACGGACCATTGACCGCTCACGGCTTGTTCACGGACAGATCCGGAAAAGTGGTCAAGCGCTTCACTGTGCGCATGACAGGCAAATGGAACGGCGACGAAGGTGTGCTCGACGAGCACTTTGTCTACAGCGACGGCAGCACGCAGCAGCGCATCTGGCACCTGAAGTATCTGGGTGATGGCCGCTATAGCGGAAACGCAGACGACGTGGTGGGACAGGCTCAGGGCCAGACGGCTGGCAACGCCTTCCGTTGGAACTATGTGCTGGCCCTGCCAGTGAACGGCAAGGTCTGGAACGTGAGTATGGATGACTGGATGTATCTGATGGATGGGCGCACCATGCTCAACCGTGCAGCCATGAGCAAATTCGGTGTCCATCTGGGCGATGTGACTCTGTCCTTCGTCAAGGAGTAAGTGCGATGTCGCTGCTGCACGCAAGGCTCAATCCGCCGCTGTCCCACTGGCAAGGGAAATGTGCCTGGATAGTCGGCGCTTCTTCAGGCATAGGGCGAGCCACCTCAGAGGCTCTACATGCGCAAGGCGCTCGGGTCATCGTATCGGCCAGAGATGCAGTTGCCCTGCATTCCTTGACCCTGGGCCGCAGCGGCTTTCTGGTCCTGCCGCTGGATGTCACCCAGCCCGAGACCATGGCTGAGGCCACTGCGACGGTGAAAGCTTATGCAGGGGCGCCGGATCTGGTACTGTATTGCGCAGGCAGGTACAGACCGCAACGCGCGACAGCCTTCGACCTGCTTGAGATGAAGCAGCATCTGGCGGTCAACTATGTCGGTGCCCTGCAACTGCTGGACGCTGTCATACCGATGCTGTTGGACGCAGGACGTGGTCACCTGGCTCTGGTCGGCAGTGTAGCCGGTTACCGGGGACTACCCATGTCGCTGGCCTATGGCCCCACCAAAGCCGCACTCAACAACTTGGCAGAGAACCTCTATCTGGATCTGCACCCTCGGGGCTTGGGCGTCTCCATCATCAACCCCGGTTTTGTCGATACCCCGTTAACGGCACAAAACAGCTTCAAGATGCCAGCCCTCATCAGCTCTGAAGAAGCGGCTCAGCATATCTTGCGCGGCTGGAAGCTTGGGCATTTCGAAATGAACTTTCCCCGTCGCTTCACCCGCTGGGTAAAGCTCATGCGCTGCCTGCCCGACAGCTGGTATTTCTCGGCGGTACGTCGTGTCACCGGAATGTGATATCACCCGCAGCCGTCTGCACTTCAAGTGCGCATACGTCGATGCACTGTTGCCATTTAGCCTGAATCTCGTACAGCAGAGCCTGCCGTGGTCTCTGTTTACTTCACACTGTCGAGGCGCTTTATGCATATTTCAAGAAGCTCTTTCATGCGCGCTACAGCGCTAGCGGCCGTCTTTGTAGGGACCCAGATGGCTTTATCGGGCTGCGCCGTATCTGTACCTCGTGGGGTAGATCCGGTGAGCCATTTCGATATCAATCGTTATCTTGGAACTTGGTATGAGCTGGCCCGCATTGATCACCACTTTGAGAAAAATCTGATCCAAGTGGTAGCACGTTATCAGCTCAACGCGGATGGCAGCATTTCCGTGCTGAATCGAGGATTTGACGCGCGCAAGCAGGAATGGCGCGAAGCCGAGGGGAAAGCCCAATTTTTAGGACCGTCCAATGTAGCCGCACTGAAAGTCTCGTTTTTTGGCCCGTTTTACGGCGGCTATAACGTTGTCAGCCTAGACGAATACCAGACCTCTCTGGTCATTGGCGGTAGCCTGGATTACTTTTGGCTGCTGTCGCGCCAGAAGTCCATCCCAGAGGAGCAACTTCATTTGCTGCTGCTAAAGGCTCAAAGTCTCGGCGTAGATCTGAGTCGTGTCATCCGAGTTCCTCAATAGCGCCCATTGCTGCCAGGTACAGGCATTTCCATCGGCCCCCAAACCTGGCTGCTGCACGCCAGCGACAGATGAAGCGAGGCACATGTGGAAGAGGATGCAGCCTCGGTAACAGCTATCCTGATAAAGGCCTTTGCGCAACTGGGTGGCCCGATGCGGCCAGCATGCAGGCCACAGCCCAACGCTGACTCTATACCGACATTGCCAACCTGCTAAACACTGGCTCCTGGTGGTGCGCTGCTGCGGGTGTGGGAATATGCGGCGACTAGCTGCATAACGGCACCATGGAAGGCACTTGGCCCGCTGTTCATATGGTACTGCTCACCCATACCCGATAAACCTACAGGGAGTGCACCATGCACCGCAAACTCCACCTTTCAGGAAAGCGCAACATGTGCTGAGGGCGCTTGTTTGACTTATGCGTGCCCCGACAGGCTTGTATCGCCC
>NZ_JBCPWO010000031.1:0-9530 GCF_039581385.1 Comamonas sp. A7-5 | reverse complement strand
GCCGCCTTCGGGAATGTCCACCAGCGCCACCTTGTGCGCCTGCGGCACCTTGTCGAGCAGCGTGAGGCCGGACGGCAGCACGGTGCCCGCAGGCAGGCCGCCGTCATTGGCCACGATGGCCACGTTGTCGGCCGGATGCATGCTGATGGAAAGCGGTAGTGGGGTACTCATGACAATGTCTCAATTTTCTAGAGGGCCAGCACGGCTACGGCGCAGCCCAAGGCGAGGGACACCGAGCAAGGGCCGCCCCGCAGCGATGGTGTCGTCCCCCTCCCTTGCGAAGCAAGTTAGAGAGGGGGAAGCCGCGAAGCGGCTCAGGGGGGCCTTACTTATTCAGCCTTTATTCCAGCAGACTTGATCACCTTGGCCCACTTGCTCACTTCGGCCTTCTGATAGTCGGCCAGCTCGACGGTGCTCATGGTCGACGGCAGCATGCCGAAGTTCTTGAGGCGGGCCTGTACTTCGGGGGTGGCGACGATCTTCAGGATTTCGGCATGCAGGCGGTCCACGATGGGCTTGGGCGTGCCCGCGGGGGCGAAGACGGCCTGCCAGGAGCCCATGTCGAAACCCTTCTCGCCGGCTTCGGCGATCGTCGGTACATCGGGTAGCGATTCCAGGCGCTTGGAGCTGCTCACGGCGATGGGGCGCAGCTTGCCGGACTGGATGTGCGGGCCGACGACCAGGGCAGTGTCGAACATCATGTCCACCTGTCCACCCATGACATCCTGCACGGCGGGGCCGCTGCCCTTGTAGGGAACATGGGTGAACTTCACGCCGGTCTGGTAGGCCAGCAGTTCCAGCGCCATGTGGTTGGAGGTGCCGTTGCCCGGAGAGGCCGAGGTCAGACCGCCCGACGAGGCCTTGGCCTTGCTGCCGGCCAGCACGTCAGCCAGTGTCTTGTAGGGGCTGGAGGCAGGCACCACCAGCACCAGAGGGCCGGAGCCGAGCATGGCGACGGGCGTGAAGGACTTGACGGGGTCATAGTCCAGTTTGGAGTACAGGCTGACATTGATGGCGTGCGAGCTGATGGTGCCGCCCAGAATGGTGTAGCCGTCAGCCGGGGCGCGTGCCGCCAGCGCCGAACCCACGCTGCCACCGGCGCCGCCCTTGTTCTCGATGACCACGGGCGTGCCCAGGGCCTTGCTCAGCGGCTGCGCAATCACGCGTGCCAGGGTGTCGGTATTGCCGCCGGGCGGAAACGGCACCAGATAGGTGATGGGCTTGCCCGTGGGCCAGTTGCCCTGTGCCAGCGCGGGTGCGGCGACAAGGGATGCGCCCAGCAGCAGGGCGCTGGCGGCGAGGGTGGATTGAAGCAGGTTGCGGCGTTGCATGGTGGTTGTCTCCGGTTGAAAAGCGTCTTTTCGCGCTGTGGAAAGGGGGCGGTTGAACCAGCTCGGCTTGGGCTGGATGTTTGCTCTGTGTGCCTTTTTTTGCGCAGTGGCTGGAATTCAGAAGCGCGGTTGCTTGCCGGTGAATTCCGGGTCGTATTTGCGCATCTGTCCCAGGTCGTCGCGGTTGCGGATGCCGCAGTGCAGATAGTTGTCGTGCAGGCGTGCCAGGGCTTCGCGATCCAGGGTCACGCCCAGGCCGGGCGTGGTGGGCACGCGCAGGCTGCCCTGCTCGAACTGCAGACGGCCGCCTTCGACGACCTCTTCGTCCTGCCACGGATAGTGGGTGTCGCAGGCATAGGTCAGCAGGGGCACGCTGGCGCACAGATGAGTCATGGCCACCAGGCTCACGCCCAGATGGGAGTTGCTGTGCATGGACAGGCCCAGGTCGAAGGTGCGGCACAGCGTGGACAGGCGCTGTGTGGCACGCAGGCCGCCCCAGTAATGGTGGTCGCTGAGCACGATCTTCACGGGGCAGCCCATGTCGGCGTTGCGGCGGAACTCGGCAAAGTCCGTCACCACCATATTGGTGGCCAGTGGCACGTCGCACTCGCGTGCCACGGCGGCCATGCCGTCCAGGCCCGGGGCCGGGTCCTCGTAGTACTCGAGCACGCCGCGCAACTGCTGCACGATCTTCAGGCTGGTTTCCACGGTCCAGTTGCCGTTGGGGTCGATGCGCAGCGGTGTGCCGGGGAAGGCTTCGGCCAGCGCAAGGATGCCGGCAGCTTCCTGCTCGGGTGGCAGCGTGCCGGCCTTGAGCTTGATGCTCTGGAAGCCGTATTGGTCGATCATGCGCCGGGCCTGGGCCACGAGCTGGGCCGGCGTCAGGGCTTCGCCCCAGGCGTCAGGTGCGTAGGGCTGGCCCACATGCTCGGCGTATTTGTAGAACAGATAGGCCGAGTACGGCACGCGGTCTCGTGCGGGTCCGCCCAGCAGGTCGACGATGGGGGCCTGGGCCATCTGGCCCTGCAGGTCCAGCATGGCGACCTCGAAGGCACTGACCACCTTGGCCACGGTCTTGGAGACATGGGTGCCAGGGGCCAGCGAGACCTGCTGACCCAGAAATTCCGAGGCCGTGAGCTTGGGCGGAGTGACCAGGGCGGCAACACGGGCCTCCATTTCATTGAGCGCCCAGGGCGAGAGCCCGACCAGGGCCGGTGCAGCCTTGGCCAGAGCATCCAGCATGGGCTGGTCGCCATAGCTCTCGTTGATGCCGACCAGGCCGGAGGCGGTCTCGATCTCGATGATGGAGCGCAGCGCCCAGGGCTCGTGAATGCCGGCGGCGTTGAGCAGCGGCGGATCACGGAAGGCAATCGGCGTGATGCGGATATGGCGGATCTGGTGAGAAGTGCTCATCTTGAGATGACTGATGCGGCGCAGGAGCTCCGGGCCGAAGTTGAAATAGGGAGACTTTGTGGTATGTTGTCGTACAACTGAAAGCCATTATCATCAGGCTCATGAGTACTCAGACATCGGAATTACCCCAATCAACCCCGTCTTTGCCGCTGACGGAGGGGTACGCGCTGCGCAGCAAAACCAGCAAGGGCAGCCGCAGTCTGGCGAATCTGTTGTCCGAGGAGTTCGAGCACAAGATCCGCCAGGGCCTGCTGCATGAGGGGGACAAGCTGCCCACCGAGTCCGAACTCGTGCGCAGCTATGACGTCAGCCGCACCGTGGTGCGCGAGGCCTTGTCCAAATTGCAGGCTGCAGGGCTGGTCGAGACCCGCCATGGCATAGGCACGTTTGTGCTGCCCGCGCGCCAGAGTGCAAGCCCTATGCTCAGCGCGCGCGAGCTCAGCGAGTCCGTCGACGTGCTGGCCGTGCTGGAGCTGCGCATCAGTCTGGAGACCGAGGCAGCCGGTCTGGCTGCCCAGCGCCGCAGCGAAGCCCATCTGCAGGTCATGAGCGAGGCTTTACAGGCGTTCGAGCATCATTTCGCCCTGGGGCACGACACCGTCGAGCATGATCTGGCCTTTCACCTGAGCATCGCGCAGGCCACAGGCAACCGGTATTTTCAGGACATCCTGCAGCACTTCGGAACGCTGCTGATTCCGCGCAATCGCATCGCCTCCATGCATACGCCGGCACGCGATCCCGACTATCTGCGTCGTGTGAACCGCGAGCACGAGGAGATCTATGCCGCCATCGTGCGCCAGGATGCCGATTCGGCCCGCGCCGCCATGCGCATCCATCTGACCAACTCGCGGGAGCGTTTGCGCCTGGCCCAGCGTCTGAGCCTGAGCGCAGAGTCCTGATTCCGAAACCCTGGCCTGGGCGGGCGCTTGATGGAAGAAGCTGACCGCAGCAAAGCGCGGCGGACTGCCCACGGCATGCGGCGGCCGCAGTGTCCCGCTGCGCCGAGCACTTGGAAATGCTTCCAAATTTATAGCTTCAATCGATCTTCAGTATTGAGTTTGACGCATATTTCTTGGATTGAAGTGACGAAGGCAAAAGCCTGGTAGACGGTTGCTATCCGTGTTTACCCTTAGAAAAAAACGCTTGGTGTTCAAAAAAACCTAGTTGTATGATGACTGACCACAACAAGGAGACATTTCACCATGGTCCGACGCTCGCACTTTCTGCGCTCTCTGCTGGCCCTGGCGGCCGGCGGTTTGCTGTCGTCCACATTGCTGGCTGCCGATGCCTGGCCCAGCAAGCCCATCCGTCTGGTCGTTCCTTATCCGCCCGGCGGCAGCTCCGACATCATTGCGCGCTCCATCGGGCAGCTGATCTCCCAGGAACTCAAGCAGACCGTGGTGATCGACAACAAGCCCGGCGCCAATGGCAATCTGGGTGCTGAGTTCGTCGCCCGTGCACCGGCCGACGGCTATACCTGGCTGCTCTGCGATCTCGGTGCGCTGGCCATCTCTCCCTCCATCTATACCAAGCTCAGCTTCGATCCGTCCAAGGCGCTGCGCGGTGCGGCCATGCTGGCTTATTCGCCTCATATGCTGGTGGTGCACCCCTCTGTCCAGGCCAGCAATCTCAAGGAGCTGGTGGAGCTGTCCAAGAAGCAGGACCTGAACTTTGCCGTTACCGCATCGGGTAGTGCTCCCCATCTGGCCGGCGTGGAGCTGGCCCGCATCACCGGCGCCAAATGGGTGTATGTGCCCTACAAGGGCGGCGTGCAGTCGGTGCAGGACACGGTGGCAGGCCAGACCCAGGTGCTGATGAACGGCATGCTGGCCACCTATCCGCATGTGCAAAGCGGCAAGCTCAAGCTGCTGGGCATTTCCAAGAATACCCGCATGCCCTTGATCGCCGATGTGCCGACGCTGGCGGAGCAGGGCGCACAGGGTTTTGCCTCGGGCACCTGGCAGGGCGTGGTGCTGCCCGCCAAGACGCCTGAAGCCGTGGTGCAGCGTGTGAACCAGGTGTTGCTCGCTGCCATCCGCTCCACCGAGGTCCGCTCCCGACTGACCGGCCAGGGTGCCGAGGTCGTCACGATGACGCCCGCCGAAACCGACAAATTCTTCAACGCCGAGCGCGCGCGCTGGCGCGCCGTGGTGCAAGCCGCCCAACTGCAGCTGGATTGAGCTGCCAGATCTTTTTTGCTCTCCTCTTTTCAAGGATTACCATGACACCCCAAGACCTCAAAGACGTGATGAGTTCCGGCCTGCTGTCCTTCCCCGTGACGGACTTCGATGCCCAGGGCAACTTCAATGCCAAGGGTTATGCCGCACGCCTTGAATGGCTGGCACCCTATGGCGCCAGTGCCCTGTTCGCCGCTGGTGGCACGGGCGAATACTTCTCGCTGTATGGCGAGGAATACGGCCAGATCATCAAGACCGCCGTGGATACCTGCCGTGGCAAGGTGCCCATCATCGCCGGCGCCGGCGGCCCCACCCGCAATGCCATCGCCCATGCCCAGGAGGCTGAACGACTGGGTGCCCACGGCATTCTGCTGATGCCTCATTACCTGACCGAAGCCGGCCAGGAAGGCCTGATCGCCCATGTGGAGCAGGTCTGCAAGAGCGTGAAGTTCGGCGTCATCGTCTACAACCGCGACCGCTCTCGCTTCACGCCTGAATCCCTGGCCATCCTGGCCGAGCGCTGCCCCAACCTGGTGGGCTTCAAGGACGGTCTGGGCAATATCGAGACCATGTCCTCCATCTTCATGAAGATGGGTGATCGCTTCGCCTATCTGGGCGGACTGCCCACGGCCGAGGTCTACGCGGCCGCCTACAAGGCTCTGGGTACCCCCGTCTACTCCTCTGCCGTCTTCAACTTCATCCCCAGGACGGCGATGGCGTTCTACGAAGCCGTGCGCACGGATGACCAGGCCACGCAGCACAAGCTGCTCAAGGAATTCTTCATGCCCTACCTGAAGATCCGCAACCGTGTCGAAGGCTACGGCGTGAGCATCATCAAGGCCGGCGCCAAGCTGGTCGGCCACGATGCCGGTCCCGTGCGCGCTCCCCTGACCGACCTCAAGCCTGCCGAGATGGAAGAACTCAAGGTCCTGATCGACAAGCTCGGCCCCCAGTAAGACCCGATGCAGGGGTCAGGCCAAGAACCGGGCCCCGCGTCTTCAGGAGACAAAGCATGAAAAAGATACTGATCACGCTGGGTGCCACCCTGGCCCTGGCCGCCCAAGCGGCTGGCAACTTTCCCGACCGCCCCGTGAACATCATCGTGCCGTTCCCGGCTGGCGGCTCCACCGACACCGTGGCGCGTGCGGTGGCCCTGAGCATGGCCGAGCAACTGGGCAAGCCCTTTGTCGTGGAAAACCGTCCTGGAGCCACGGGCACCATCGGTGCGGGAGCCGTCAAGCGCGCTGCGGCCGATGGCTACACCTTGCTGGTGGCATCGCTGGGCCCCTTTGTGGTGACCCCGCATATGGTGAAGAACGTGCCCTATGACGCCAGCAAGGATTTCGACTACATCACCATCCCCGTGCAGGCGCCCAATGTGCTCGTTGCCAGCCCGACGCAAAAGGCCCGCAGCGTGAGCGAGGTGATTGCCGCGCTCAAGGCCAATCCCGGCAAGATCAGTTTTGCAAGCTCCGGCAATGGCTCTTCGGATCATTTGTCGGCCGAGCTGTTCTGGCAGCAAACGGGCACCGAAGCCGTGCATGTACCCTACAAGGGCGGAGCACCGGCCATCACCGATCTGCTGGGTGGACAGGTGGATTTTTCCTTCCAGAACGTCAACGCCGTGCTGCCCCATCTGCGTAGCGGCAAGCTGCGCGCCATTGCCGTGACCGGTAGCCAGCGTTCGCCTGTGCTGCCCGACGTTCCCACACTGGCCGAGTCCGGCGTCAAGGGAGCCGAGGTCTATTCGTGGCAAGGCATGGCCGCTCCCAGGGGCTTGCCGGCAGATGTCAAGTCCAGACTGGCCAAGGCCGCCATTGTCGCCGTGCAGCAACCCGATATCCGCAAGCGCTTTGTGGAGCAGGGGCTGGAAATCGTGGGCAACACGCCCGAAGAATTCACACGCTTTCAGGCCCAGGAGAACGAGCGCTGGAAAACCCTGATCCAAACGCGAAAGATCACCGCAGATTGAGCTAGAAACAACGGGATGGCCCCCAGGCCGTTTCCCGCAGGCCTGCCACCACGCAGGCCCTTTTCACAGGGGCTTTCAGTCCCCGCAAGTTCCAAGGATTCCAAGGCATGGCGACCATCCGACCACGCGTTCTTCAATACGGCAAGATGCCGCTGACCCAGCTTGATGCCGAACTGGCTCAGGCCTACGAGGTGAGCATCCTCTCCGAGCAGCCCGATCCCGAGCGCTTTCTTGCCGAGCATGGCGGCCAGTTCGAATATGCGGTCACCTCGGCCGCCATGGGCCTGCCAGCCCGTGTGGTCGACGCCCTGCCCAAGCTCAAGTTCGTGAGCAGCTTCGGCGTGGGATTCGATGCCCTCGACAAGGACGCTCTGCTGCGCCGCGGCGCGCGTGTGGGCTATACGCCCGGCGTGCTCGACGACTGTGTGGCCGACCTGGCCTTTGCCCTGTTGCTGGACGCCACGCGCGGCTTGAGCGAGTCCGACCGTTTCGTGCGCCGCGGCGACTGGAGCAAGAGCCGCTTCGGCATCCGTACCCGCGCCAGCGGCAAGCGCCTGGGCATCTTCGGCATGGGCCGCATCGGCAGCACCGTGGCGCGCCGCGCCTCGGGCTTCGACATGGAAGTGGCCTATCACAACCGCCGCCCCGTAGAGGGATCGCCCCATCAGTACCTGCCCTCGCTGCTGGAGCTGGCGCGCTGGGCCGACATCCTGGTCATCACCGCTGCCGGCGGTGAAGGCACGCGCCACCTGGTGAACGCCGAAGTGCTGGCGGCCCTGGGCCCGCAGGGCTTCCTGGTCAATGTGGCCCGCGGCAGCGTGGTCGACGAGGCCGCCCTGGCCGATGCCCTGGAGAACAAGCGCATCGCCGGTGCGGGCCTCGACGTGTTCGAGGACGAGCCCCGCCCCCTGCCTGCCCTGCTGGCCCTGGACAACGTGGTGCTGGCCCCCCATATCGCCAGCGGTACCCACGAAACCCGCCGCGCCATGGCCGACCTGGTGCTGCAGAACCTGCAGCAGTTCATCGCCACGGGCCGACCTGCGGCCGAGGTGCCCTGGTCCGCCGCGCAGTGATTTCCTTTTCCTTCCGAGTCTGTTGAAGAGTCTTCCCATGTCCACTACCCCGACCATCACCGCCATCGAAGTCATTCCCGTCGCCGGCCGCGACGGCATGCTCATGAACCTCAGCGGCGCGCATGCGCCCTACTTCACCCGCAACGTCGTGCTGGTGCATGACAGCGCGGGCCGTACGGGAGTGGGCGAGGTACCGGGCGGCGAAGGCATCCGCCAGGCGCTGGAGGACAGCCAGCAGGTGCTGATTGGCCGCTCCATCGGCCAGCACCTGCAGTTGCTGCAAGAGCTGCAGAAATCCCTGGAAGGCCGAGACACCGGCGGCCGCGGCCTGCAGACGTTCGATCTGCGCATCGGCGTGCATGCGGTCACGGCCATCGAATCCGCTCTGCTGGATCTGCTGGGCCAGCACCTGGGTGTGCCCGTG
Source organism: Comamonas sp. A7-5 (assembly GCF_039581385.1). Classification (NCBI taxonomy): domain Bacteria; kingdom Pseudomonadati; phylum Pseudomonadota; class Betaproteobacteria; order Burkholderiales; family Comamonadaceae; genus Comamonas; species Comamonas sp. A7-5. The sequence goes on along the minus strand of NZ_JBCPWO010000031.1, from coordinate 1,140 downwards.
GCCGCGTTGCTGGGCGAAGGCCAGCAACGCGATCGCGTGGAAATGCTGGGCTACCTGTTCTTTGTGGGTCCCAGCGACAAGACAGGACTGGACTACGTCAAGCCCGGCGAAGACAAGCTGGGCACGGACGACTGGACCCAGGTGCGCCACATGACTGCCATGACGCCCGAGGCCATCGTGCGCCAGGCCGAAGCGGCCTACGCACGCTACGGCTTCAACGACTTCAAGCTCAAGGGCGGCGTGCTGGCTGGCGAGCAGGAAGTCGAAGCCGTGACGGCCCTGGCCAAACGATTCCCCGACGCCCGCGTCACCCTGGACCCCAACGGCGGCTGGCTGCTCAAGGACGCCATCCGCCTGATGCGTGACATGCGCGGCGTGCTGGCCTATGCCGAAGATCCCTGCGGCGCCGAAGGCGGCTTCTCGGGCCGTGAAGTCATGGCTGAATTTCGCCGCGCCACCGGCCTGCCCACGGCCACCAACATGGTCGCCACCGACTGGCGCCAGATGGTGCACGCCCTGTCGCTGCAGTCCGTGGACATCCCGCTGGCCGACCCCCATTTCTGGACCATGGCCGGCTCGGTGCGCGTGGGCCAGACCTGCCGCGACTGGGGCCTGACCTGGGGCTCGCACTCCAACAACCACTTCGACATCTCGCTGGCCATGTTCACCCACGTGGCCGCCGCCGTGCCCGGCAAGGTCACGGCCATCGACACGCACTGGATCTGGCAGGACGGCCAGTACCTCACGCAGCAACCCTTGCAGATCAAGGGCGGTTTTGTGGAAGTGCCCAAGACCCCCGGCCTGGGCGTGACCGTGGACCGCGAGGCCCTCAAGCGCGCCAACGCCCTGTACCAGGAACACGGCCTGGGCGCGCGCGACGACGCCATCGCCATGCAGCACCTGATCCCCGGCTGGAAGTTCGACAACAAACGGCCTTGCATGGTGCGCTGAGCACCCTCCTGAGCGGCTGGCGCCGCTTCCCCCTCTCTCGCTGCGCGGGAGGGGGACGACGCCATCGCTGCGGGATGGCCCTTGCTCGGTGTCCATCGCTTTGGGCCGCGCCTGCTTCAAATGCAGCGCCCAACTAGCTCACCTCTTTTATCGAATCTCTCTTTTGGAGCATTTCATGTCCCGTTACGA
>NZ_JBCPWO010000030.1:0-21830 GCF_039581385.1 Comamonas sp. A7-5 | reverse complement strand
GTAGCCGACCAGGCCGGCGTCCACAAACTCGGCCTCGCGCACGCCGGCGGCGCGCAGCTCAGACCAGGCCCTTCCGCCGGGCACCGCAGGCTGCCAGCCGTGCAGGCAGCCCACCACCTCCTCCATGGCGGCGTCCAGCTCGGCAGCAGCGGTGTCGCTGCGCCGGTTCACCAGCACGCAGGACCAGCGCGGCTCCAGCTGGGCAGCCTCGCGCGACACATCGCCCAGGCCCGCGCCGGACATGCGCACCTCGATGGCCGGCACCTGCGTACGGTCGCACAGCTGCGATGCACCGCGCACCTGCCAGGCGGCCAGCGCACTGCGCCCTGCCAGGCGCGACTTGATGACTTGTTCAAGCAGCAACATGGCGGTCAGTTCAGAAAGACGATGGGGAAAGTGGCCCAGCCGCTGGCGTCCTGCACCACCGGCCCGGTCACCTGGCAGGGCTGGCCGCCCAGCAGCAGGCCGGTGCTGCCCTCGGCAATGCCGGGGGCATCGGCAACCGGCATGGCCACGGTGTGGCGCTCGGCAGTGGCGGCATCGGCCAGAAAGCCTTCCAGCGGCGTGCGGTTGAAGACCACGCCAAAGGGCTTGCCACCCTGCCAGCTGGCCGTGGCGTTGGCCAGCAGCTGGCTCACGCCCTGGTTGATCAGCGCATCCACCTGCGCAAAAGGTGCAGTACTTGCCAGCATGCTCAAGCCTTGCGCTTGGCGCGCTGCAACATGCCGGGGCGGGTGCACATGAACAGCGGGTAGCTGCGCACCTCGGGGCGCACCCACTCCTGGCGGTCCTTGTCCGTCACCACCATGGCGTATACGTCCTGGCCGGGCGTGTTGACGAAGGGGAAGGACTCGGCCGGCGAGAAGCCGACGCGAAACGCATCCGGCGCGCCCACGGGGAAGAACTGGCACTTGTCCGGGTGCACGGCCACAGTGCTGTTGTCGTCGGTGCCGCGGTAGTTGATGAACTGGATGTTGCCGTAGCGAAACGACCCAAAGACCTGGCCCACATCGTTGCGCAGGTCGCGTGCCTCCTGCTGGTTCAGGTAGGTGCCGCGCGTTTCGGCATTGCCGGTCAGGTCGTCAAAGAAGTTGTCGCCGCACAGGCCCACGGCATAGGTCTGGCCGGGCAGCCAGGCACCATGGCTGGCGCGCATCATGTCGCGGATGAGCTCGTTGCACTGCTTGCGGATCTCGCCGCCCTCGGCCGTGGCGTTGGCCAGGTCGAAGTTGATCTCGGCAGGCTGGGCAATGCCGAATTCTTCATACCAGTCCACCAGCACGGTGCCGTCGGCGTCCAGCACCTTGCCCTGCACGGCGCCCAGGCGCATGTGCTCGTGGGTCAGCTCCACGGCGGCGCGCAGGCCGGTCTTGCCGTTCATGATGTCGGCCAGCTCGTTTTGCACGGCCTGCAGCTCGCTGACGGAGCCAAAGGCGCGGATGTTCTGCACCGACGACGCATACAGCGTCTTGCCGCGCGCAATGCGCAGGGTGTCGAAATGGCGCATGCGGCGGCTTTCGCCCTTGCCTTCTTCAATGGGCGCGCCGCGCGGGCTGGTCTTGATGAGGGACAGCACGCCGCCCTTTTCCTCGATCGCCACGGTGGTGGTGCGCGAGCGCTCGGTCGTGAAGATGCCCAGTTGCCCCAGCAGCTGCGGTGCATAGGGCGCCGCCTGGATGGCGGTGGACATCGAGGTCATGCTGAATGCCTCGTGCGCAAAGATATTGAGATCGGCCATATCGGTAGTCCTTTTTCTGGCGCGGCTTCAGCGCGCAACAATGCCCACGGCGGCCAGTTGGGCCAGGGCAGCGGTTTTCTGGGGTTCGGTCGTGCCTGCAGGCCAGGCCAGCGCATGGGCGGCCACTTCGGCGTCGCGGGCGGTGATGACGGCGGCGTGGGCAGCGGCAGTGCTGTCCACTGCGGCAAACAGCACGGCAATGGCGGTCTGGCTGCCGTTGTCGTTGGCGGGGCTGACTGCCGTGTATGCGCCACTGGTAGTGACCTTGCCCAGCACAGCGCCGGGCAGCAGGTTTTGCCCCTGCGCGATAGTGACCACTTCGCGCGAGCGGGTGCCGTTGGCCTCGCTGACCAGATAGCAGGCCGTGCCGGGGCCGAGTTCTTGCACTTGCATGGTGTGTGCTCCTATGGGTGGGGGTTGCGTTACGGTGCGGTGCCAAAGGCCTTGCCCCAACCGGCAGCGGCCTGGGTGGCCGCCTGTGCAGAGCCATCGGGGCTGGCCGCCTCAACGCCCGAGACATTGGGGTTGCCCAGCGCCGCCATGGCCTGGGCAAACTGGTTGGTGGCAGCGGGCGCCAACGCGGCCACGGCAGCTGCCGGTGCGGCATCCAGCACGCCCTGGGCCTGCTCTGCCGTCAGGCCGCCGGCAATGCAGGTCTGCGCCAGGGTCGGATTGGCTGCTGCATGGGCATGGCCCAGGATGGCGCTGACGCGGGCGCGCTCTGCCTGGGCCCCCTCGGCACGGGCTTGCTCCAGGCCTTGCGAGGCAGCAGCAGCAGCAGCAGCAGCAGGTGCCACAGGTGCAGCAGCCGATGCAGCGGCGGGTGCCGCAACCGTTGCCGTGGAAGGTTCGGCAGGCGCAGCCGCCGCCGGTTGAATGGTTTGGGGGTCGCCCATAGAAGCTCCTTGAAGTTGAAAAGACATTCCCGCCACTGCGGGGTAACTGCGAGCGCGGCGCGCAGACAGGTCGGCAATCACGGCATCGGCCGTGCCAATGCGATCGGCCAGGCGTGCAGCCACCCCAGCCACGCCCCGGTACACGGCGGCGCGCGTGTCGCGCACGGCCTGTTCTTCCATGCCGCGGTGCCTGGCCACCGCCTGCACAAACATCTGGTACAGCCCCTCGATATCGGCCTGCAGGCTGGCGCGCACCGCATCGGGCAAGGGCTGGTAGGGGTTGCCGTCCACCTTGTGGTCGCCGGCAAAGATGTGAGAAACGCTGATGCCCTCATTGGCCAGCGCGCGGCTGAAATCCACATGGCGCATCACCACGCCAATCGAGCCCACATACGACGTGGCAGACAGCACCACCTCATCGGCTGCGCTGGCGGCCAGGTAGGCAGCACTGGCCGCCATGCCGTCGGCCACGGCCACAATGGGTTTGCTGCCGCGTGCGGCGTAAATGCGCTCGGCCAGCTCAAACGCGCCAGAGACTTCACCGCCCGGGCTGTCCATCACCAGGGCAATGGCATGCACCTCGTTCTTGGCCAGGGCGTCTTCCATATCGGCAGCCAGGTCGTTGTAGCCAATCAGCAGGCTGCTGTCGGCCTCCAGCCGGGTGCGGTGCACCAGGCCGCCCATGGCACTGATCACGGCCACGCCCTCGTTCACGCGGTAGCCGCGTTCGGTGCGCTCGCCCTTGCGGGTGGTGAACATCTCAGCGGGCAAAGCCGCGCGGGGGCTGATGGCGGCTGCATCGATCGGCAAAGCATCCGTGCCCAACAAGCGCTGGCCCAGGCCGGCGATGATGGCATCCAGCTTCTGTGGGTGCAGCAGCAGCGGGGTGTTGAACAGGCGGTCGGCCAGATGCGGATAGGGTCGGCTCATGGCGCATCCTTTTGGGCGGCTGCGCCCTCTTCCTTGTCGCCAGCGCTATCGGCGGTGTTGGCAATCCAGGTCGTGGCCGTGGGGCTGACCAGGCCCAGCTCGGCACGGCGCTCGGCTTCAATCTTTTGCTGGTGCAGCACCTCTTCCCAGTCCAGGCCCTGCTCGGCGCATTCCTGCTCCAGGGTGGAGACACCAATCTCCAGCCGCAGCTTGGCGGCCTGCACTTCCTTGACCGGGTCCACCCAGCCCTTGCCGCCAAACACAAAGCGGCAGCGGGTATAGGCATAGCGGTTGGCGTAAAAGCCGGGCGCGTCGATCACGCCTGCGTTCACCGCCTCTTCCAGCCACAGCTCATAAATGGGCCGCAGCCAGGTGCTGGTCAGCCAGCGGCGGCGGCCGTGAAAGTAGCGCCATGCCTCCAGCAGCGCGGCGCGGGCGCTGCTGTAGTTCACGCGGCTGAAGTCTTTGGCAAACAGCTCGTACGGCAGGTTCATGCCTGCGGCAATGCGCCGCTCCACCGCCAGCATGAAGGCCTCGAAGGCCACATTGGGCCTGCCCGGCGCAAACGACTGCAGCCGCGCGCCCACGGGCAGCGGAATGACCGCCCCCGCCTGCAGCTTGCCGATGCTGCGCGACTGGGTGACGGACTCCTTCCACACATCGCGCGCCTGATCGCCGAACAGGGCCGAGGCCGCCTCCTGGCTCAAATCCGACTCCAGAAACGCCGCCACCAGCGAATTGGCCAGGCTGGCCTGCAGCTCGTTCTGGGCATACTTGCCCGCCATGTGGAACTCGCGCATCACGGCGCTGACGATGGGCTTGCCCCGGCTCTGGCCCGTCCGCTCCTTGGCATGCAGATGCACCACGCGACGGCGGCCCCAGGGGGTAAAGGCGGGCACGCGCTCCCAGCGGTTCAGGTCCTGCGCCTCGTCGCCGCGCAGGTACAGCGCATCGCCAGGGTGCGCGGCGCGAAAGTGGTAGGCCACGGGCGCGCCCTCGCCGTCCAGCTCCACGCCGCGGCGAATGCGGGCCATGCCTTGCAGGTGGGGCGGCGTCTCCAGTCGGTCGGCCTCGATCACGCTCAGCCGCGTGGCCCAGGGGCTGTCTGGCCGGGGCAACCATTTGGGGATGGCCACGGCATCGCCGTTCACCATCTCGCCGCCCAGGGCCAGCACCGTCAGGCCCAGCAAATCCAGCGTGCGGGCCGCGTCGCAATCCGTCGTGTCGGCCCAGCTGCGAAAGTGCGCCTCTACCTTGTTGCCCCACTCGCGAGCCTTCTCGGGCGTCCAGCCCAGCAGGCGGTAATCGGGCAAGGCAGACAGGCGCAACACCGCGCCCACCACGTTATCGCGGTGAGTTTGAATGCCGCCGGCCATCAGCCCGTCATTGCGGGCCAGGTCTCGGCTGCGGCTGGTCAACGTGTCCAGCTCGGGGAGCAAATCAGCGTCGGCGCTGCCGGCAAACGGCTGCCAGTCACGCAGCGCCAGATCGGTGTGCGATGCCCCCTGGTGGGCAGACATGGCTGCCCCGCCCTGCGCAACAGATGCACGGGCGCGGCTTTGACGGTTCTGGCGTGTGCTGCGGCCCATGCTTACACCAGGTAGATGGGCTTGCGCGCTGGCTGGCCGGTACGGCGCAGCAGCTCGGCGTTGATGTCGTCAATGGCGCGGCGCAGCTGCGTGGTGTCGGCATTGAACTGGACTGATCGCGCACCCACGCCATCGGTGCTGTGGCTGGCCTGCGTGGGGCCGGTCAGGCGCGCATCGATGGCGGCCAGATAACTGTCGCGCCGGGCGGTGAGCTGTTCGGTAGTGAGGTGGCTGTAGAGACCCATGCGCCGATGGTCGGCGGGGCGCTAGGAACAATCCAGAGGAACTAGTTCTCTAAATTCATTCCGCCCTGTTGCGGGCTTATACAGCAATGACATCAACAATCAAATTGATAGCAAAGTTAAGATAATAGACACAGAAAACAATATTTCGAGGGAGGGGAAATGGACGACTACTACAAGCTAGCTGCCGCTTATTTCAAGGAGTTCGAGCCAAGAAGCTCGTTTCCCGGACTCAAGAGCTACCACTGGTATTTATCGATCTTCCTATTCGCACTATTTTTCTACTTTGGCTACGAATTTTTCTTCGCTGAAATGCCATCAGCAGACAAGCCGTTCTGGCAGTTCTTGGGAACAGAAGTTGCCTTCCTTTTGTCTTGCGGGCTAATCGCCTTTGAACGTTTCCGCCTCACTGTGCGAGCGACCAGCGAAGACAGTGATCTAAGGCCGATTGAGCGCCTCGCCATGTCCAAAAGATCAAGGCTAGAGGCCCTACTTGAAAGGCCCGCGTGGAAGTTCATGGCAACGGCCAAAGAAATCATTGAACTCCGAGCCTTGGAAAAAGCCTGCCGCTCGACCTCTGACAAAGACTTTGACGAGCTATTTCCCAAAATCTACGACCCTGAATCCAAAGCGCGGCTGCTGACACTCATGACCGCGTTGATTGGCCTGGTTATCGCCTTTCTTGGCAAGAGTGAAGCCTTGAACTTCATGGAGACGATGGGTGATGAAGGCACATGGGCTTTTTTGAAGGCATTGGCACAGCTAGCCGTCGTGACATTCGTTGCGTGCGTTGTTGCATACCAAGTTTTGCGCCAAATCTATGAGCTAGTCCTGTACCTCTTTTCGTCCATATTCCCTGTACTGCACAACCGGCAAGTGACGCTGGATTACTTGCTACGCGATCTCATCCAGCTCCATCGTGCAGAGCCCCCGGTTCTGCCTTCAACAGAAGCACCGCACAAAGCCAACACCGTTTCAGCCCGCCACATGCCCTTTGCGCCGTCCGTACCTGCGCGACGAATTTGGACTGCACGCCGTCGACGTGCGTGAACATGATGCACACACCTTAAAAGATGCAATCACATCTTTTTCTTGCAACTGAGGCTTTGATTCACAGAAATAGATCCGATTGCATCTTTTTCAGCAAGATCATCTGCTGTAATTTAAAAAAAAGATGCAAAAGCATCTATCAGTAGAAAAATTTGCAAAAGCATGCAAAAATAGATGCGAACCAATCTTTTTTTACCATGCAACACACCATTCAATCCGTCGCTGATTTGGGCCTGGTGCTGCGGGCCGTACGCAAGAGCCAGGGCCTGCGTCTGGATGACTTGGCTGGTAGCGCTGGCGTAGGCCATGTATTTGCCCGCGAAGTGGAGCATGGCAAGGAAACCGTGCAAATGGGCCGCGTGCTCAAGCTGCTGGAAGAAGCTGGGATCAAGCTCAGCGTTGAAATTCCGTCAGATGCGCTAGAACACCTGCAAGCGCTGCAAGCCACCGGTCTCAAGCCCTTGAAGCCCCGTACAAGCAGCAATAACAAGCAGACCCAGTCATGAGCACTGCACGTCAACTACAGGTGCGCATCAATGACCAGATTGTCGGCACCCTCAGCGCACAAGACGATATCTGGCGCTTTGCTTATACGCCTGAATGGATAGCAAACGCCCAAGCATTTGCGATGGCTCCCGGGCTACCGCTGTCTGAAAATGAATATATCGATGGCTCAACCCAGCGCCCCGTGCAGTGGTACTTTGACAACCTGCTGCCCGAAGAAAACCTGCGCAGCGTTTTAGCCAAAGAAGCCCAGATTGACGAAGCCGATGCCTTTGGGCTGCTCACCTACTTTGGGGCGGAATCAGCAGGCTCACTGGTTCTTGCTTTGCCAAATGCACCCGCAGCGGCAACCGGCCTGATTGCGCTGCCCCTGCCAGAGCTGGATGCGCGCATTCGCAACCTGCCCCGCGCCACGCTGACGCACAACGCCCCCAAGCGCATGTCTTTGGCAGGTGCGCAGCACAAGATGGTGGTGATCTACCGAGAGGGTGAGCTATTTGAGCCACTGGCCGGCACCCCGTCCACCCACATCCTCAAGCCCGACAGTCAATCGACGGACTACCCGCACTCCGTCATCAACGAATACTTCAACATGCGGCTGGCCGCTGCAGTGGGCTTGAACGTACCCGCCGTACACCACCTCTATGCGCCAGAGCCCGTTTACCTTATTAATCGCTTTGACCGCAGCCCAGCACCAGACGGCAGCACACAGCGCCTGCACATCATTGATACCTGCCAACTACTGGGCAAATCACGCGCTTTCAAATACGAGCAAGCCACACTGGGCACCTTGACACAGGCCATTGAGCAATGCAGCGCCAAGGCGCTGACACGCTTGCAACTGTACCGCTGGCTGGTGTTCAACTACCTGATCGGCAACGCAGACAACCACCTCAAGAACATCTCATTCCACATCAGCCACGAAGGCATCCGACTGGCCCCAGCCTACGATCTACTTTGTACTGCCGTGTATGACACAAAGGCTTTCAACGACAACCCTGTATGGCCAGCAACGCAGCTAGCTCTTAGCCTGGGTGAAGCCACAAGATTTGACCAGATCAACCGTGCCACCATGCTTCAAGCAGGTAAAGCGCTGGGCCTGAGTCAATCTACCGCCCTGCGCGAGCTGGAGAAAATGCGCAAAACACTGCCCGAACAGGCAGACCAGTTGCTTGCCGAAATAGAAGCCAGCTACCCCGCCCAAATCGCAGCCAGCCCAGACCCTGGCAAAGCAGCGCAATACCAGGGCGGCGAGTGGCGCCTGCTGCTAGCTATACGCCACGTGATCTTGAAAGAAACCTTGCAACGCCTGCAGTAACCCCCGAACAAAAACAAAGCCCCTGCCAGCCAACGCCAGCAGGGGCTTTGTTTTTTTCCGAATCCTTCGGCTGAAGCTATTTCATGAACACCAGCCAATGAGTCAATCCGTTACGGCCACTCACCTGACCAAACAGCGGCTTCTCTGGTGTTAAGGCCAGAACTTCCCTCAGCTTGACCTGAGTTTCGTTCCACTTGAACACCAAGGTGCCGCCCTCTTCCAGCACGCGAAAGCACTCAGAGAAGCCTTGGCGCAGATCCTCCCGCCAGTCAGCGCCCAGCTTTCCGTACTTTGCCGCAAGCCAGGAGCGCGGCCCCGCATGAATGAGGTGGGGAGGATCGAAAGCAACGAGCTTGAACGAGGCCTCGGGAAACGGTAAGTCACGGAAGTCCATCAAGAAATCCGGCTCAATCGTCAGCACACGTCGCCCCGAAGTATTGCCTCTTGAGTTGTCCGTTACGGATACTGTTTCTGCGCGCCGATCCACAAATACTGCACGTGCGTCTTGCTTGTCAAACCACATCATGCGACTGCCACAACAGGCATCAAGCACCTGCTTTTGCTCGACCAAAGATGTCTGCATTTTTATGCCACTTCCTCTGCTATTGCATACGTTGAGGCAAAGAAGTGCCCACCCGCAGCTACGGGTGAGTACCTCTTTGAAACCTCAAGCCAAATCGACCTCTAGCGCTTATCCATCAAGCGCTAGCAGCTATCAAAACTGATTATTTGAAGGTCATCATCAGCGTGCCAGGCGGCAGGCTGGGTGCGGGTTGCGCGGCGGGAAGGGCTGGCTTGGCGGCCTGCTTTTCACGGTGCTGGGCGCGTTGGGTGAGGCGCTGGGTGCAGGCTGTGGCCAGGGTGGCGAGCTGGGCGTCGGTGGCGGAGAGGATCTCGCCGCTGGCGATGCGCTCGGGCAGCGCGTTGAAGGAGACGATCATCTGGTCGTCGGCTATGGGCTGGGCATGCGGCACGCTGGGCTGGCCTTCACGGTCGTAGCCCAGGTTGAGCAGATAGCGGGCGTGGCGCCAGTCGGTGTTGTCTGCAGCCATCACGGCATCGAACACAGCCTGCGTGACCTGGGCTGCCGCCTGGGTAGCCAGACGCTGGGCGAGCTGGATGCGCTGTGGGTCTTGCGCGGGCTGTTGCAGCTCTGCCTCCATGCGGTTGAAGGCGGCGATATAGGCCAGCTTCCAGCGCAGTGCCTCTTTGCCGGTAAAGCCCATAGCCAGCAGCATGAAGCCTTCGCGGGTCATGCGGTAAGCCTTGCCGCTCTGTGCTCCGCCCTTGCCGTTGGTGTAGTCAACGATTACCTCCACAAAATTGTGGCGGTAATCATCTGGAGCCATTTCACTGCTCAATCCTCGAATAGAGCGCAGCACGCTGTCATGGCGCTTGCCAAAGAATTGCGCGACTTGAAGGCTTGAGGTGGTGACGATACCGTCGTGAATAGAAAGCTCAGGGCGAGCAGCGACAACGGATGCAGAAGAACCGAGAGAGATGTCAGCCATGGTGAGGCTCCTGTTGATGGACCTTTGAGCCACCACCTCGTCCGCCAAGCAAAGGTGATGGGTCGTGCAGGGTTGGCGGACCGGCAACAGGCACCGGCACACCCTCGCGGGTGTCCCCACACGACCCACCGTAAAGCGAAGCCATGTGCACGCAGACATGCTCTAGAAAGCAAAAAGCCGCTGACCATCTTTGTATGGCGCGGCCGCTGCGCCTGTTGATTTCCGGGCCGCCAAGCCCAGATCACGCTTACGGGCGTGATGTTGAGATCATACCGTATGCGATGTGTCCTACTCAAATACAGAAATCGATGATGCAGTAAGTAACAAATACGTTACATTATTCGTGATCCCCGGACAGAATTGGGCCGTTGTTTCGGCGGCTAGTCAGAAACGGGTAGGCAGAATGCCTGTTAGCGTTGTTGGAGCGTCATGGACGTATGGCGTTGCGTAAGAGTGTCCGGGGATCACCTTCACTGAAATGAGCACTCTAAAAAAAATTCAGGCAGCAAAAGATATCTCCGATCTTGCTAAGATTCTCGGCTACTCTAAACAGACATTGGCATATATCGTTTATGGCCTTGATAGAGAGTCCCAATACAAAAAATTTAAAATAAAAAAAAGAAGTGGGGGAAAGAGAGAGATTAATGCCCCTAAATCAAAATTAAAGCTCTTACAAAGAAAAATATCATTTTTCTTGTATGACTGTCTTTCCGAAATTTCTATTTCTCATAACAGAACCAATAGTTTTTCTCATGGATTTATGCCTGATCGCTCCATTGCGACCAATGCACAGACCCATCGAAATAAGCGATGGATTCTTAACATAGATCTAAAAGATTTTTTTCCTTCTATACACTTTGGTAGAGTTCGTGGAATTCTTATTAAAGATAATGCTTATAACTTAAATCCAAATATCGCACAAATAATCGCGCAGATTTGCTGCCTGGATGACGGACTTCCACAAGGTGCACCAACCTCACCAATATTATCAAATATCGTAACCAGGCCTTTAGATTTACGATTGACTGCATTAGCAAAAAAACACAAATGTGTTTATACAAGATATGCTGATGACATAACTTTTTCAACAAATCAAAAAGAATTTCCAGCCGAAATTGCCCATATCGATTCGAGCGGAAGCACATTAATATCAAAGACGCTAAAAGATGAGATCAATGGCTCAGGGTTCGATGTAAATAATCAGAAAACACGTCTTCAATCAAGAAAAGATAGACAATCAGTAACCGGCTTAATTGTCAACAAACGGGTAAATGTTCCTAGGGAGTACCGTAAATATGTTCGGGCAATGGTTGATGGATATATAAAAAACGATGACTTCTCTATTCCAAGGCCACTAGAGCACCGTTCAGAAAACAAGCAAAACTCAGAAGTCTCATCCTCCAACGTACTTCAGGGCATGCTTGGGTTCATTGACAAAATTGATCTTTTCTCAGAAAAAAATATCAATGAGCTCAATGAAGATCAATTTCTGTTGAAAACAAATAAATCTTACTCAACTAAAGAGCTAAGTTCACAAGAAAAAGTATATAAAAAATTCTTGTTTTACGAAAAATTTTACGCATCAAAAACACCGATTTTAATTCTAGAAGGGAAAACTGATAATTCCCACATTAGATATGCCACGAGAAATCTAGGTTCGAAGTACCCTGATTTGTGTTTTAAAAATTCTGATAATACCTATCAGCCACTTTTCAGGATTCTCGCATGCGAACCAAAAAGGACAAATGCGATTATTGGGCTGTGTGGTGGAGCACCATCTATCGGAGTTTTCGCTCAAGAATATGGTTCTGTATTCTCAAATAAAGAAAAGAAATTTTCATGGAGAACCACTGGGCGCCAAACCATGCCCAGCATAATAATATTAGATGACGATGACGGCTACAAGGATTTCAAGGGCCGATATCCTGAAAGTAAAATACAAGAAAAAATCAATGACTTTACTTATCATTTAAAGTCAAATTTATACCTAATTAAAATCCACCCAAGTACATCAAAGAAAAACAGAGCAATTGAGGATCTCTACCCAGATTGGGTGTTAAAGCACCAACTAAATGGTCGGACGTTGAACTTATCAAATCAATCATTTGACTTAAAAAAATACTATGGCAAATCCGATTTTGCTGAGAAAGTAATACCAGAGCTTTATAAAAATATCGATTTCTCAGATTTTGAAACGCTGTTCAATGCAATTAGAAATTGCATTGAACATTGGACTAATCAGGCAAATAGATTTGTTTAAATAATAAGTTTTGATTAATAGTCGCTGATCCTGACTCACACTGAGATAACATCTACCGGCTGGCCTCATAGCTTCAAATCCATAGAAGCTGGGTCGTATTCCCTGGGTTCACTTACTCATGTCCCCTCACCCAACCATTATGAGAATAGTCATGACACCAACGCAGCCGCGACAAATAGCGGCGCACTCTTGCGCCTGACTGTAGCGCCGAACGTAACCGAACTACTAATCTCAAATTATCGCTATAAGGCGCTATTTTTTACCCGAGTTTAGTCAGCTATCCAATCTACCGGACATCTGACAGACTTCAGCATAGCGATTGAGTGTCGCAATCACTCTCTTCAAATCATCGTTCTCACCACCCAATTCATTCATCAGTGCTTCCCGCAACTCAAATTCAATTCCATCCGCATTGAAAATTGCCTTGGAATTTGAAATTCTGTGATAAAAGTAGTCAAAAACCTTAAAAATATTACCCCAGTTGCAACAGGTGAGAATTTTTCTTCCATACTCAATTTTATAAAAATAATACAAAGATTTTTCTATCTTTACATGATCGCGAGAAAGTATAAACTGACTAATTGATGACTTATTAGGTTTATCACTTTTCAGATAACACAAAATAAAGAACAATATTTCATCGTGAAAAAAATCAGGCTTATCATTCGAGACCAACTCTCTACAAACCTCTAACCTAGAAAATAGTGTTTTAATTGTTCTAAGATCAAATTTATAGCCATCGCAGATCTGTGAAAAATAGTTTACGAAGTACTCGTTGAATTCTCGCGAAATAGTTCCCGATCCAGCATTTAATCTAGCCTTATTACCTTTAACTTTCTGAAATACCCTCAATGAATTAATATACTCTTTTGTGCTTGGAGCCGGTAGCTTCAATCTGTGACTAAAAAACCTATCCAGATATTTATCCGCTTCAAATTCGCCGCCATATATTGTTTTTATCGATTGCTGCAGCTGATGTATATTCACTGAGGAGATAAAGCATATTCCCTTTGAGTTAAATATATGCTTCACAACCTCTAGCAATCTAACTGCATAATCAGGTCTACATCTATCCAGCTCATCAATAAAAATAAACACTGGCTGCTTTCTATCAATCGATGAAACAAGACTCAGTGCAACACTAGACAACTTATCTTTGAATTCTTCAATGAGTTGAAGATTTTTATTATGCGCTTTAAGTTGTCGATGGATAAGCATGGCAGACATAGATTGCTCATCTTTTTCCTGATCCGAAGTTACTTTATCAGAACTCTCAACAACATTTTTTGATACCTCCTTTACGACTTCATCAGTAAAAATATATCCCAAACCTTTAATCGCAGCACCCTTCATTAGTTCTTTAGCTAGAGGAAGAATATTTTTCTGAGATTGTTTAATTTTCTCCCCGGCTAATGTTGTTAATCTTTTTTTATCCCAGTCTCCAACATCTTTATATATATGACTTAGAAATCCTATCAAGGGCTCATCAACGATGTCGTTTTTCCATGCATCGAATCGACTTACCAAATGTCCCTTGGCTCGCAGGTCATCTATCCAGCAATCTATAAAAAAACTCTTGCCAGTACCCCATTCACCATCAATGGCAAAAATCAAGGCATTGTCTTCAGCTTCACTGGTCTTTGCTGATTCGATTACCTTGTATAAAAAATCCGCATAGCCTCTTCTATCTAATTTATCCCTGGCCCAGATATTCGTAAAAACTATGTCTGTTGGTTGATTCATTAGCTCTCCTCCTGAAGAGCTGAATGTTATCAGTGTCGATAATCAGCCCAGCAAAATCTTTCGCACCCAACGCACACTGAGCCCGTATTGAGTTGCTAGCTCTCGTGCATTGCAGCCATCAAAGCGGGCACGAATCTCTTGCGCCACACGCTCACTTTCCAGCATTCGGACGTTGCGCACATACACAGTCAAACCACCCAGCCGCTGCACATAGCGGCGCACCAGCTCTTCCGTCAAATCCTCCACCCGCTCCACGCCATGGCATAGCGCGGCGGCGGCCAGTTCTTCGCGCAGCACGGCTATGGGGTCCAGCTTGTTCTGGTTCGATACCGAAGGGGTTGATGTTGCGTCTTTGTCGTTCATTGTTTTGATAGCTGTTTGCGCTTGCTGTGCCTGCGTTTACATTGGTTTTTATTAGTAAAGGCTGATGGGGCTAAAAAGCTCTTCGTCCGCCAGCTGGCGTGACGGGCTGGGCCGCGCTGACACGCGTGGCGGTGCGGGTTCTTCGCCCTGCGGCTGCTGCTGGGCAGCCTGGGCCGGGGCGGTGTTGAAGAGGTCTTGCGGGGGCTGCACGGTTTGCTCCAGCTGCAGCCAGCGGGCCTCAGGCCATTTGTGGATGCCAAGGCACATGGCGGCGTGCAGCGCGTAGTTGCGGCAGTTGCCCGCAATAAAGGTCTTGCCTCCACGGCGCAGGATCAAGGTGCCGTTAGGAACCGTGGCGCAGTACACACGTCCTTCGTATTGCACGACCTGCCCTATATAGCCGCGCTTGCCGTTGCCGCCGCCATCCAGATAGGCTCGTGAGGAAAGTCGCTCATAGACGTGGTACTGGAGCTTTGGAATCGCTGGCGACTCATGCCCTCTGATGATGGGGCGGTGCTTGGGCTGCACCAAGCGCATCGTCGCGGCGTTTCCAATTTTGATGAACAGCTCCTGCATGTCATCCGCCAGCAAGCGAGACGTTGTGGCATAGGCGCGGCTTGGTCGATGGTGGTTCTCACGCTGCTGCACCCAGCCATCACCAGCAATGGCCGCAGTGAGGAATGCCTCTATGACGCTAGGCTTCGCATCCTTGATCCACTTCGGCACCCGGCGCTCATGCTGCAGGCGCCCCAGCGGCGCAACCAGGTCGTAGGCTTGCATGCAGGTGAGGATGTACCTGTCCGGGGAGATATGAAAGTTCCATGGCAGACGGGACAGCAGTGCTTCGATCTCGCGGCGGCGCTCTGGCTTGACTTGGTGCAGCGTGACGCGCCTGCGCACATTGCCCTGTGTTTTGCTGCGCACTTCCTGCACAGAGCCTTCGGACACCCACCACCCGAAGAAGGCCGCCATGTCGTGGGCATCGACAACCACCTCTGGCAAGAGAATGCGGTTTTGCGAGGACACGGACTGGGGGATGACGTAGGTGTCCGACTGATCCCCTGTCCAGGTCGAAGCAATCTTGAGTGCATGGTGCACGGTCAGGTCTTTGGCTAGCGTGATTTGCGGCGGCACATCAAAGTCCCATTTCCGCACGCCGGGAGCAATCGTTCTGTTCTGCTTTTTCAGGGTCACCATGCGATGGCCGGGCGTGACCAGCACATCAATGGACTTGCCTTTGAGTTGCACCATGTCGCCGCTATAAGGCTTGTCGATCAGCAGCGATGGCTTTTGGTATTCAATCAGATCGGTAGAAAGATCTACCGTCGCCAACAGGTCTTCGTAACTCACGTCTGCCCAACGCCGCCAGCCGCCGTGCGTGAGAACTTCGGTTTCAGCGTCAAAGCAGTCCAACACCTCATTACGAGGCCTGCGCTTGACCCAGCGGTACACGTCCTTGCCGTTGACCTTGACGAGCACGCGCTGCTCTGCGGTGAGCTGTTCGTACCATTCGCGCGGCAGCTTCTGGCTGGTGTGCACATAGCCGGGGCCGGGTTTGTCGATGGCGAGCTGGCCCAGCAGCAGGTCTTTGGCGCTGTCCACGCCCACCAGCCAGAGCTTGATGCCGTGCGATATCTTGCGGCCGCGGTAGTTGACCTCTTGCAGGCTGCTGGGGCCGACAATGTTGCGGTTGTCGTTGTTGTCGCCTTTGATGGCGCGCAGGCCGGCAAGCTGCCCTTGCGCGCTGCGCACCCAGTTGTAGACGGCCTGGGTCTGGTCGGACGAGTCGATGCTGATGGCAGACAGCCCCAGGCTGCCGCCGTGCCAGGCCTGCACGTAGCGCTGCTGCAGGTATTGGGTGACGGGCTCCCAGTCGGCCTCGCTGGCTGGGTTGCCCTGGATGACCTGGTGGGCAATGGCCCAGCTTTCCAGCCCACGGCCCCAGGCCCAGATGGCGATCTCCCACCGGTCGCGCTGCACGTCAACCCCAGCGGTGAGCAGCAGCGCGCCAGCGGGCACGCGGCCCAGGGGGTAGTCTTCGGCCCGGGCCTGCAGGGCGTGTTCGTCGCTACTGTCGCCTTTGAGCTCCCAGGTCTCGCCCAGGGTTTCGTTGGTGAAGCCGGTCATGGGCCCGACGTCGCCCGCCTGCAGGGCGCGGTGGGCCTTTTCAAACTCGTCGACGATGCTGACCCAGGTGCGCTGGGGGCTGTAGGCGGCCCAGACATGCACGCCCAGGGTGCGCGGCGGGCGGCAGGGCTGGCCCGCAGCATCGCGCCAGATGCGGTCTGCGCCGTAGCGGCGGCCGGTCTTTTTGCAGACCCATGTGCCGGTGAGCGGCCAGCCGCCGGGCAGGTAGTCGGCCTGGGTGATGCTCTGGAGGCAATGCGGGCAGACGTGGTGCACGCTGGCAGGCTGGCCTTTGACCCATTTGAAGCCGTAGGGCAGCTCTTTGCTGCCCCAGACAAGCGGGTGCTCCGCGCCGCAGCGAGGGCATTCGATGTGGTACTGGACGTAGGCGTCGGATTCTTCGCAGGCGCGCTCTACATGGCACATGCCTTTGACGCGGGGCGTGCTGCCGCCGACGAACTTGGGGTATGGCGCGCCCTCCAGCCGGCCCTTGGCCAGGCTGCCGGGGTCGCCGGATTTCTCGATGCTCTGGTCGAAGGCGCTCCATTCATCGAGGATGGAGACGGCCACGGTGATGCGGCGGTAGGCCCGCGCGGCCTTGCCGCCCAGCAGGTGCAGCACGCTGTCGCGAAAGGGCTTGTATTTGATGGTGTCCTCCACCCCCTTGCCCTGGCGGCGCGCGGCTTGCACGGCGGCCACGCCGTCGAGCACGGGCTCGATCTCGCTTTTGACGTAGCTGTCGCGGTCGTCGTCGGTGGGCTGCCACAGCGCCTGCTTGCGGCGGCGATGGGCGATGTTGTAGGCGACGAAGGCGGTGATCATCTTGGTATAGCCCACGCGCTTGCTCTTTTTGACGGCCAGCTCTTCGATGCGGTCGTCGCTCATGAAGTCGAGAATGCCGAGCTGAAAGGGCCAGCCGACCCAGCCGCCCTTCTGGTGGCTGGATTCGCCGGCCAGCAGAAAGTGCTCTGCCGCCCATTCGCTGAGGGTTTGCGGCGCATCGGCCCGCAGGCTGGACAGGCCCAGCGCATTGGCGGCCTGGATGGCGGCCATGGCTTCGGGGCTGAGGGGTGCACTCATGCGGCGTCGCCCTCCTCTGCGGCACCTGCTCTGATATCCAATGCAGCGGTCTCGTCTGCATCGAGCTGCGCCATGGCTTCGACCTCTTTGTTGACCAGTTGGGAGGTGGAGCGGATCCACTCGTTGCGCGCGTCGGCCATGATGCGCAGCACGATCAGCAGTACCTCTTGCGGCAGATCAGGGCAGGCCTTGCGCACCTGGCCCTCGAACTGGTCCATGCGATCGACGATGGCGGAGCTGGCCAGGCCGAGCACGTCAGCCAGGATGCCGATGGGCGCGTACTCGCCACGGGCGACGGCGTTCTTCAACTCCTGCGCCTCGCGCTGGGCCTTGGCCAAGCCGGCGCGTTCCTGGACCAGGTCGAGGCCGCCCAGCTCGCCGCTCATGCGCCCAGCCGCCACTTCGCGCAGGCGGTTGCAGTAGGTGGTCAGCAGCTCGGCCCAGGTGCCGCCGGTGGGCAGCTTGCCATCGGCCATGAGAGCGCTGACGTTCTGCTGCGACACTCCGATAACGATAGCAAACTCCGCTTGCGTGGGGCGGGCATCAAGCTCAATCATCCTCACAATACAACCCCCTTAGGAAACTCACGAAACAGTCCGACAACGCGGCTCGAATTACCCGCTTCAGAGGCTCGGCGGAAGGACCCGCGACCCTCAATCTGCCTATTTTTTGTGCAGCGCATCAAACCTTCACCTCCAGGCCCAGGGCCATGCGTGCGGACTTGCCGGCGTAGTACGAGATGCTGGTGTCTCCACCCTCCATGCGGGCCACGATGCGGCGTGCCCAGTCCTTGCCGTCGTTGCGCTCCTTCAGGTTGACCTTCACAGGCGGCGCGGCCACGGGCGCGGGCAAGGCAGGCAGGCCCTGCTGCTGGGCGTAGGTCTGGCGCGGCATGGCGGCATCGCACATCAGCTCGAACTGCGGCAGGTTGGGCGGGAAGTCGGGGTGCTCTGCAGCCAGGCGGGCGGCCGCGGCCTCCAGCACGTCGGCAGGAAAGCGCCCCAGGCGCGCCTGCCAGACGTTCATGGCTGCACGGATGCCCTTGTCGTGGCCCTGGCCGTCCTTCAGCCCGGTGGCGAACTTGCTGAGGAACAGGCTGCCGTAGCTGCCCTGCAGCAGCACGAACAGCTTGCGCACCGCCGGTCCGGCCCGCAGCCCGTCTGCCAGATCTGCGGCGCGTGCCTGCGCTTGCTGGATCGCTTCAGCCGTCAACGTCGCCACGTCATGCATCCCACACCCCGTCGAAGATCGTTGCTGCCGCAGCTGCGTGCTTGTTCGCGTTGAACGCCGGCGCACGACCACCTGCCGGTGCTGCAGCAGGCCTGAGCCATGCGGCCTGCAGCCCTTGCGAGCCGCGTATGCACCACAGCTGCAGAAAGGCCTCCAGCGTCATGTCGGCCTTGGCCGCCTCTGCCTTGGCGCCCTTCAGCACGGTCTCCGTCACCGGTGCCCGTTTGACCTTGCGCAGCTGCAGCCAGTCGGCCCAGGTCTGGTCGGTCACGTCCTCCGGTTGGGCAACAGGTCCTGCGCGCTCAAGCGCAGGTGTGTTGGTTCTTTGATGGTTCCTATGACGGTTCAATGATGATTTGGGTGCGCCTGGTTCACCCCTGGGGTGCGCCTGGTGCGGGGGTACAGGTGCGCCTGGTTCACCACCTGGTGCGCCTGGTGCGGGGGGTGCGCTATCTGCGGGGGGTGCGCCATCTGCACCACCTGCCTTGCTCCGACTGCGACCGACAGGTGCCTTCGTCGGGTCAAAACTGCCCGGTGTGATGGTGTAGCTGGTGCTGGCGTTCAGGCGATATTCCCGAAAGACCAGACCGACCTTCTGCAGCCACGACAGCGCCTCTTGCACGGCCCGTTCCGACAGACAGGTGCGCCGGGCAATGGTGCCGACACCGGGCCAGCACACGCCGTCGTCATTCGACTGATCCGCCAGCGATATCAGAACCGCCTTTTGCGCAGCAGACATGCCCTGCAGCGGCCAGCAGGCCGACATGATGATGGTGCTCATACTTCTCTCCCGATCAGGCCAAGGCCGTTTGTCGCGCCTTGCAGCGCACAGGCATCACGTCACGCTGGCGTGGCGACAGGCTGCAGCGGCGTGCAGTGCCCTCCTCCAGCCGTCCGGCAGCCAGCAGGGCATTGACCGTGCTGGCCACGCTGCACAGCTCCAGCCACTCGCCCGTCTGGGCGTTGTGGTAATCGCGCAGTTCGCGCCGGCTCATGTCGCGCACGCCTTGCTGGTGGGCATGGCGCAGCGACTCGTACAGGCGCTCGTGCAAACGGCGGCGCGTTTCATTGCCCAGAGCGGCAAACGCCTCGGCGCTGGTGTCGCGCCCGGTCACCACGGATTGGGGTTGCTGCATGGTCAAACCTCCTGATATCTGCACAGGCGGCTGCGCGCCCGCGCTCAAAGTCGTTGCTGGGTTCATGGAAGTCATACGCCTGCGGCCTCGCGCAAGCGGTAGCGGATACGGCGCTCCAGGTAGGCCGTGGCGTCGGCACGCTTGGCCACCTTGTCCATGTCAAAGCGCGGCAGGTAGCCACGGCCCGGCCGCACAAACATCAGCACCGGGCGTACATCGGCGCCGCCTGTGCCGCTGGCTGCCCAGATGCCTGGTGCCAGGTGCGCCGTGCGCTCGTCCTGCTCACCCTTCTGGGTGATGCGAGGCCCGCCGCGCGTCTTGCCGTAGGCCACGAAATAGCGGCGGCCCGCTTGCTTCTGGGTGCCGCGGTGCACGCGCAGATAGCCCTTGGCGCTCATATTGGCCTTGTAGCCCTGCTCGCCAAACGCCTGGAAGTAGCTGATCAGCTGCACCAGAAACGGCCCGCGCAAGTTGCCCTTGCCGTCATCGCTGCCGGGGTAAGGGCCGCCTCTGGCCTCATCGGGTATCGCCGTCTGATATCCGGCAGGCAGGATGCCCGCACGCTTGAGCGCCACCTCGCTGCGCTTGTCGCGCCTGCGGCCGCCCCAGGTCTGGGCATCCAGAATCTTTTGCGGATCGATCCCCTTGCCGCCCATATAGGTCGGCTCGATCGTCACGCTCAGCCTGGCGGCCGTGGCCATGCGCACAAAAGGGCTGCGCAGGATGTAATCCGTAGGCCGGTCGAACACCGCGCGCATCTCGTCCTGCATGGCACGGCGGATCTCGAAGCCCGTATCGTTCAGCGCCTTGGCATAGGCCTTGGCGGCTTGTGCGCCCGTCAGGCCGTGGATCTGCCGCAGCAGCTCCGCCTGGTTCAGCACCCGCGCGCTCAGCTGGATATGCATATCAGCCCTCCTCCACCGGCGCCGGCACGCGCGCTGCCGCCGTGGCCAGCAGCTGGTTCAAGGCAGATATCAGCTCGTTGTAGCGGTACTGCAGACGCTTGATCTCGTTGCGGCTCACCATGGCCTTGCCGCCACGAAAGGCGTCCGCCGCTGCGGATGTGAACTCGCCCACCTCCTGCTGCAAGGCCACAAACGCCTCCACCGGGTCGCCCGCGGCCTGGTCCGGCAACGCAGGCACGCAGGTGTAGCCCAGGGCTGCTGCCATGGCATGCAGAATTGCCGGGTTGCCCGACATCACCTGCAGCGCCACAGATTCGCGCAGCGTCAGGTGGTGCGTCGTGTTGTTCGGGTTCAGCTTGTTTTGCAGCGTATTGGCGCTCACGCCCATGCGCTCGGCCAGCACGCGCACGCCGCCTGGGTGGTTGTGTGCGATCAGGTATGCCGCATCCGTCACATCGGCCGGCATCCGCATGTCGTTTTGACGGCCTGCTTCGCCATTGTTTGCGTGGGGAGGGAAAGAGACACTGCTTCTCATGACCACACCTCACTTCTCAGGCGCATCGCTGACGGCCGCCGCGCAGACAGCCAAGCAGACCCCCGTCGTCCCCACACCCGAATGGGCCAACGCCATGGAGCTGCTGCTGCAGCAAATCGTCTTCGTCCTCGACGTCGAAGGCCGCGACAGCTTCACCACCCGCAAAGTCGCCCGCTGGAACAACCAGTGCATCCATGAAATGCTGCGCACCGGCAGCGTGCCCATGCCCGTCATCGAAGAGCTGCAGCGCGTGGCGGTGCGGGTGCTGACGTGAGGCTTCGGGACCGAAATGAAACCTCCCTTGCTCTTGGATACGATGGTGGCTGCAACACCTTTACCAACCACTCCAAGGAGGGCGAGCATGAGCCTGCAAATCTCAGAAGATTCAAAGAACGCAACAATCCAGATCAACGGCACATACAGCGCGCAGGAACTGGAAGAGCTAATCGCCGAACTGGGGGCGCTGCGCTCAACCATGGAGCCACCAGTCCCACTGCGCTCCCCGCTCCCGCCGAAAGAACCCTTTGTGCCCTTCGCCATAGAGGCAGATCCCACATTCGACGTCTTCAAGTCGAAACAGACCGCAGTGATTCGCTTGCTGATGCGCAGCAGCGCCATGGGATGGATCGCCTACGACATCAACCCGCGCAATGCCAGCACTCTCGCCTCCTGG
>NZ_JBCPWO010000003.1:0-560814 GCF_039581385.1 Comamonas sp. A7-5 | reverse complement strand
TCCGTACGGCGCCCTCACCTCTGAAACGCTTGCAAATCCAGAGCGCTTTGCGAAGCTGCTACCTGAGCTGCAGACAGAATCGCCAGAAACGCTGCCATGGCAGCGTTTCTGGTTTGCGCATGCGCCCTCAGGCCTGCATGGAGCCCGTCTTCAGATAGCGCTGATGCCAGGCATAAGCCTGGTCGAGCAAATGCGGCGTGTGCTTTCCCGGTGCGTCGCGCAGCGCGCGCTCCAGATACTCGCTCATCGCCACCTTGTAATCGGGATGCACGCATTTCTCGATGATCAGACGCGCGCGCTGCACCGGAGCCAGGCCGCGCAGATCGGCCAGGCCCTGCTCGGTCACGATGACCTGCACGTCGTGCTCGGTGTGATCGACATGGGAGACCATGGGCACGATACAGCTGATCTTGCCGTCCTTGGCCGTGGATGGCGTCATGAAGATGGACAGATAGGCGTTGCGTGCAAAGTCGCCGCTGCCGCCAATGCCGTTCATGATGGACGAGCCCATGACATGCGTGCTGTTGACGTTGCCGTACATATCGGCCTCGATCAGCGCGTTCATCGAAATCAGGCCCATGCGACGGATCAGCTCCGGGTGGTTCGAGATCTCCTGCGGGCGCAGCATGATGCGCTGGCGGTAGTAGTCGATGTTGGCCAGAAAGCGCTCCATGGCCGCCGGGCTCAGCGCCAGCGAGGTGGTCGATGCGGTATCTAGCTTGCCCGACTCCAGCATGTCCAGCATGCCGTCCTGCAGAACCTCGGTATAGGCGTTCAGGTGATCGAACGGGCCCTTGTTCAGCCCCGCCAGCACCGCGTTGGCGATATTGCCAACGCCCGACTGCAGCGGCAGCAGCTCGGGCGGCAGGCGACCCGCCTTCACCTCGTGCTGCAAAAAGTCGATGATGTTCTCGGCAATGCGCATGGAGCCTTCATCGGGTGCCGTGAACGCCGCCAGCCTGTCGCGCTGGGCAGTGGGCACCACGGCAATCACCTTGCTCGGATCGCAATACAGATAGGGCTCGCCGATGCGGTCGAACGGATGCTCCATGGGTATGGGCTTGCGCTTTGGCGGCACGGCCGCGCCGTAGTAGATATCGTGCATGCCCTCGAGCTCGGCGGGCTGTGCGCTGTTGACTTCGAGAATGATCTTGTCGGCCTGCTCCAGCCAGGTCTTGTTGTTGCCCACCGAGGTCGACGGAATCAGGCGACCGTCGGGCAGGATGCCCGCCACTTCGATCACCGCCACGTCAAGATGACCGAGGAAGCCGAACCACACATGCTGCGCCACATGCGAGAGGTGGATGTCCACATACTGCATGCGGCCCTCGTTGATCTCCTTGCGCACCGTGGGGTCCGACTGATAGGGCAGACGACGCTCGATGCCATGCACCTTGGCCAGTGCGCCATCGAGTTCGGGCGAGGTCGAAGCTCCCGTCCACAGGCTGATGCGAAAGTTGCCGCCATTGGCGTTCTGCGCTTCGATCCGGCGTGCCAATGCCTGAGGCACGGCCTTGGGTGCGCCTGCGGGAGTGAAGCCGCTCATGCCCAGTGTCATGCCGGATTGAATCAGGCCGGCGGCCTGGTCCGCCGTCATTATGCGTTCGCGCAAGACAGGGCAAAGCACGCGATCTGCAGGAGAAGCGGTGGTGAAGGAAGTCTTCATGAAATGTGTCTCGTCTCGCCAGCTTTCGTGAAGCGGGATGGTTTTTTGTATTTAAAGAGTTGCACTTTGACTGGTGCAAACCCGGATTGAACTACGACACACAGAGAGTCGCCAAGCGTAGTTGACTAGAGAAAACCCCGATGTGCTTTCTTGAAAGAAGCCGTCGAAATTGAATTCATAACTCAAAAAAGTGAGCATTCATCGCTCAACGGATAAAGGATGAAAACTTGAAACCGCTGAAATCGACCACCATGGCAGAGTTGCCAGAATGCAGGCGGAAATTACAAAATATTTGCCTGTACTCACTGCCAGCAGACATAGGCTGACAAAACCACCATGGTTCAGCAACCAGAATTCGACACATGGCTTTTGATACCTCCGGCTGGCAGCACAAGCTGCGACGCCTCGCCCAACCCCTGCAACCGCTGATCGACTCCGTACAGCTCTGGCTGCAGGCCGACGGTCTGCGCATGAGTGCCGCCATGTCGTTTTACGGCATGCTGAGCCTGGCGCCGCTGTTGCTGGCCGTCGTGGGGCTGCTCGGCTGGTGGCTGGATCGCAGCTATGTGGAAAGCACCTTGATCAGCCAGATACAGAGCGTGGTCGGGGAACGCGCGGCACAGGTCGTCAAGAGCGCTCTGGCCAGCGCCCAGAATGCCAATCAGGGCTCGCTAGCGTCCGTACTCGGTCTGGTGATGATGCTCTCGGGCGCCACCGGTGTATTTGTGGAGCTGCAGGCTTCGCTGGACAAGCTCTGGTCCATGGGCGAAGAGTCTCGCCCGCAGGAAAACAAGCCCTGGTGGAGCATGGCCATCTCACGTCTGTGGGGATTGAGCTATGTCGTGGGCCTGGGCTTTTTGCTGCTGGTGTCCATGGTGCTTTCGACCGCCATCCAGATGATCACCAAATGGGCCAATGACGAGTTGCAGCTTGTGCCGCTGGGCCCGCTGATGGGACTGATCAACGAAGGCCTGTCCTTCGGCATTGCGGTGCTGCTGTTCTGGGGCCTGATGCGCATGGGTACCGGCATCAAACCCGTCACCAGATACCTGCTGCTGGGCTCGCTGACGGGAGCGGCCCTGTTCACCATCGGCAAACAGGCCCTGGCCTGGTATCTGTCCACCGCCGCCGTGGTATCGGCCTATGGCGCAGCCGGCTCGCTGGTGGTCGTGCTGATGTGGTTTTATTTCACCTCGGCCATCCTGCTGTTCTCGGCCGCCACGGCCAAGGCCTGCAGCAAATCCAAGGTCCAGCTGGGCATCCCGTTTGTCTCGCGCAAGCCATCCAGCGCCACCCCCATGGATGTGCAGCGTCTTCCCGAAAATGCAGGGGAGAACATATGAAGCCGCCGAGATCGACTGCCATACCTGGGCTCGCAACCATCTGCGTCATGTCGACAATGTAAAAAGGCCTGCTGATGCAGGCCTTTTGCTAGGGGCGAGGTGGAATCACTTTTCCACAAACGCACGCTCAATGACAAAGTCGCCGGGCGTGGTGGTGTTGCCTTCCTTGAAACCGCGCTTTTCCAGCAGCTCCTTGAGTTCGGACAGCATGGCGGGGCTGCCGCACAGCATGACGCGATCGGTCTCGGGATTCAGATCGGGCAGACCCAGGTTTTGCGGGAAGGTGCCGTTGTTGATCTGGGCGGAGATACGCCCTTGGTTGCGGAAGGGCTCGCGTGTCACCGTGGGGTAGTAGTGCAGCTTGCCCTTGACGATATCGCCGAGGAATTCATGCTCGGGCAATTCCTTCTCGAACAGCTCCTGATAGGCCAGCTCCTGCACCTGACGCACGCCATGCACCACGACCACGTTGTCGAAACGCTCATAGGTCTCGGGGTCGCGCGCCACAGCCAGCCAGGGAGCCAGGCCGGTGCCCGTGCCGATCAGATACAGATTCTTGCCGGGCAGCAGATAGTCGATCAGCAGCGTGCCCGTGGGCTTCTTGCCCACGATGATGGTGTCACCCACCTGGATGTTCTGCAGCTTGGAGGTCAAAGGGCCTTCGGGTACCTTGATGGACAGGAACTCCAGATGCTCTTCGTAATTGGGGCTGGCAATGGAGTAGGCGCGCAGCAGGTTCTTGCCATCCACCTTCAGGCCGATCATGGTGAAGTGGCCGTTGGAAAAGCGCAGCGATGTGTCGCGGGTGGTGGTGAAGGAGAAAAGACGGTCGGTCCAGTGGTGGACGGACAGCACGCGTTCTTCAAGAAAAGCACTCATGATTCGTCTGAAATAAAAACTCTAAGCAGAAAACCTGCGCGGCAAATGCTGGGCGGTGGCGGGGCACTGCAGGTCAGGGCTGCTAGCGCGTTGGCTGCCGGTTGCCAAGCGGGACAAGACCTATATTGTCCGGCAATTGCACAGAAACGGGTGAATCACACATGAATGTCTTGAGATCGAATAGTGATAAGCAGAATGAAGCGCTCCGATACCGCCCGATCGCCGGAAAACTGCCTCGCCCATCTTGACTCAGGGAAAACGCTGCTCTAGGATCATTTCCCACGCGCTTTGAACAAGCGCTTTATTTGTCTATATAAATGCTCAGATTGAGCATTAATGATGGCAACGACCCTGTGTCTCAGACCATGGTCGCCCACCTAGCACCAAGGAGAATGACAATGCAGCTGCGCTGGTCCCTGCCCCTGCTGACACTGGCCGCCCTGCCCGCCTGGGCACAGGGCGTGATCAAGATTGGCGAAATCAACAGCTACAAGGCTCAACCCGCGTTTCTGGAGCCCTACAAGAAGGGCATGGAACTGGCGGTGGAGCAGGTCAATGCCGCAGGCGGCATTGCCGGCAAGAAGCTGCAGCTCATCGTGCGCGACGACAACGCCACGCCGGGCGATGCCGTGCGTGCCGCCGAAGAGCTCTACACGCGCGAAAAGATCGATGTGCTCACGGGCAGTTTTCTCTCGCATGTGGGCCTGGCACTGACCGATTACGCCAAGCAGAAAAAGCGCTTCTTCCTCGCCTCCGAGCCGCTGACCGACAAGATCGTCTGGGCCGACGGCAATCACTACACCTACCGTCTGCGCGGCTCCACCTATATGCAGACCGCCATGCTGGTGGAGGAAGCGCTCAAGCTCAAGAAGCAGCGCTGGGCCATCGTCTACCCCAACTACGAATACGGCCAGTCCGCTGTTGCCACCTTCAAGACACTGATGAAGGCCAAGCAGCCCGATATCGAGTTTGTGGCCGAGCAGGCACCTGCGCTGGGCAAGATCGACGCCGGCTCCGTCGTGCAGGCGCTTGCTGACGCCAAGCCCGATGCCATCTTCAACGTGCTGTTCGCCACCGACCTGGGCAAGTTCGTGCGCGAAGGCAATACACGCGGCCTGTTCAAGGGTCGTGAAGTCGTGGGCCTGCTGACGGCAGAACCCGAATACCTGGATCCGCTCAAGAAGGAAGCGCCTATCGGCTGGACCGTGACCGGCTACCCCTGGTATTCCATCAACACCCCCGAGCACGCAGCCTTCCTCAAGGCCTATCAAGCCAGGTTCAAGGACTACCCGCGTCTGGGCACCATCGTGGGCTACAACGCCATCCAGTCGATTGCTGCGGGCCTGCGCAAGACCAAGGGCGACCCCGACACCGAGAAACTGATTGCGGCCTTCAAGGGCCTGGAAGTCGCCACGCCTTTCGGCCCCATCACCTACCGGGCACAGGACAATCAGTCCACCATGGGCGCCTATATCGGCAAAACCGCCTATGACGAGAAGCTGGGGCGCGGCGTGCTGGTCAACTACCACTATGCCGACGGCAAGAACTACCAGCCCACGGACGAGGAAGTGAAGAAGTTGCGCCCCGCGACGGCGAACTGATTTCGCATCGGCGAAAATACCAGGCCACCTGCACTGCAGCAGGTGGCTTTTTCATCTCTGAACACACTATGTCGAGCTTCAGGAGCTACGCAGCATGAGTGCATCCGGCCTGCTGGCCCAGCTGCTCAACGGACTGGCCAGCGCATCTTCGCTGTTTCTGGTTTCGGTCGGGCTGTCGCTGATTTTCGGTGTCACCCGCACCATCAACTTCGCCCATGGCTCGTTCTATATGCTGGGCGCCTTCATCGCCTACAGCAGCGTGGACCTGCTCTCGCCCCATATCGGATTCTGGCCCGCGCTGCTGCTGGCTCCGCTGGCCTGTGGCGCACTGGGGGCGCTGACCGAGACACTGCTTCTGCGTCGCATCTACAAGGCGCCAGAGCTGTTTCAGCTGCTGGCCACGTTTGCGCTGGTACTGGTCATCAAGGATGCGGCGCTGTGGCTGTGGGGCCCCGAGGAACTGTTCGGCCCGCGTGCCGCAGGGCTTGAAGGCTCGGTGGAGATTCTGGGCCGCCAGTTCCCCACCTACGATCTGTTCTTGATAGCTGTAGGCCCTTGCGTCCTCCTGGGCCTGACGCTTTTGTTGACCAGGACCCGCTTTGGCACCCTGGTGCGTGCCGCCACGCAGGACCGCGAAATGGTGGGCGCCCTGGGCGTCAACCAGGCCTGGCTGTTCACCGCCGTCTTCGCACTGGGTACGCTGCTGGCAGGCCTGGGCGGCGCGCTGCAGCTGCCGCGCGAGCCCGCCAGTCTGGAAATGGACATGCTCACCATAGGCGCGGCGTTTGTGGTGGTCGTGGTCGGCGGCATGGGCAGCATACCGGGCGCCTTCATTGCCGCGTTGCTGGTGGCGGAGCTCAAAGCCGTCTGCATCTGGCTGGGCGTGCAGGAGATCGCGGGTCTTGAGCTGTCGTTCTCCAAGCTCACGCTGGTGGTGGAGTTCCTGGTCATGGCCGTGGTGCTGATCTGGCGGCCCTGGGGCCTGCTGGGCAAGCCACAGGCGCTGGCACGCAGCGCTGGCGAGCCCGAACAACCGCTACATCCTGCTGGCCGTGGAGCAGCAGCCGCATGGCTGGGCCTGCTGACCCTGCTGGTGCTGCTGCCCATGATGGCCAGCGGCTCCGAAGGCGGCAGCTACGCCACCGTGCTGCTGGCCGACATCTTTGTCGCCGCGCTGTTCGCGAGCAGTCTGCACTTCATACTCGGGCCCGGCGGCCTGCACTCCTTCGGTCACGCGGCCTACTTTGGCCTGGGTGCCTACGGTGCGGCACTGCTGGTGCGTACGCTGGATCTGCCCATGGAAGCGGCGCTGCTGCTCGGCCCCCTGGCCGCCGCTGCGGGCGCCCTGCTCTATGGCTGGTTCTGCGTGCGGCTGTCGGGCGTCTATCTGACCATGCTGACGCTGGCGTTTGCGCAGATCAGCTGGGCCATCGTCTTTCAGTGGGATGACTTCACGGGCGGCAGCAACGGCCTGACCGGCGTCTGGCCCCCCGAATGGGCATCGCAGGGCCCGGCGTTTTACTGGCTGGCTCTGGGCATCTGCGCGCTTGGCATCTATTTGCTTCGTCGCCTGCTGTTTTCTCCTCTGGGCTATGCGCTGCGCGCATCGCGCGACTCGGCGCTGCGGGCCGATGCGATCGGCATCGACGTGCGACGCATTCAGTGGACGGCATTCGTGATCGCCGGGCTGTTTGCCGGTCTGGCCGGAGCGCTGTTTGCCTTCAGCAAGGGCGGCGTTGCGCCCGACGCCATGTCGGTCACCAAATCGGTGGATGCACTGGTCATGGTGCTGCTGGGCGGCGTGCAGACACTGGCCGGCCCCGTGGTGGGCGCGGCCGCCTTTACCTGGCTGCACGACACCGTGGCACGCAACACCGAATACTGGCGCGCGCTGATGGGGGCGACCATGCTGATTCTGGTGCTGCTGGCACCGCAGGGCATTGCAGGCTATGCGCAGCTGCTGTGGTCGCGCACATGTGGCAAGGTATGCGTCAAGGACAAAGCAGGAGCAAGGACATGAAGCTGCTGCAGGTACAGAACGTCAGCAAGGCCTTTGGCGGCGTGAAGGCCGTGCAGCAGGTCTCATTCAGCCTGCAGGCGGGCGAGCTGCTGGCACTGATCGGCCCCAACGGCGCTGGTAAGAGCACCACCTTCAATATGGTCGGCGGCCAGTTGCCGCCCGACAGCGGCCAGGTGCTGCTCAACGGCCAGAGCATCACCGGCCTGCCGCCGCGCGCCATCTGGCGCAAGGGCGTGGGACGCACCTTCCAGATTGCACAGACTTTTGCCTCGCTCAGCGTGGTGGAAAACGTGCAGATGGCTCTGCTGTCGGCCGATCGCAGGATCTTCAGCTGGTGGCAGCGTGCCGCCAGCCACCGGCGTTCCGACGCACTGGCCCTGCTGGAGCAGGTGGGTATGGCGGCTCAGGCCGATCGCCCTTGCAGCGCTCTGGCCTATGGCGATGTGAAGCGAGTGGAGCTGGCCATGGCGCTGGCCCATGATCCTCTGCTGCTGCTCATGGACGAACCCACGGCTGGCATGGCCCCGGGCGAGCGTGTCGCGCTGATGCAGCTGACGCGCCAGATTGCGCAGCAGCGCCGCATGGGCGTGCTGTTTACCGAGCACAGCATGGACGTGGTTTTCGGTCAGGCCGATCGCGTGGCCGTGCTGGTGCGCGGCCAGTTGCTGGCCGAAGGTAGGCCGCAAGCCATTCGCGACGATGCGCGCGTGCAGCAGGCCTACCTCGGTACCGGCCTCGTTCTTGAAAAACAGCAATGAATCAAATGCATAGCAACCAGCGCTTGATGGATAAGGGCAAGAGTTCCAAATTGCTTGAAGTCCAGAACCTCAATGCCTGGTATGGCGCGGCCCATATCCTGCATGAGGTATCGCTGAACGTGGGGCGCGGCGAGGTCGTGGCACTGATGGGACGCAATGGAGCAGGCAAGTCCACCACGCTCAAAAGCATTGCTGCGCTGGTGCCGCGCCGCGAGGGCAGTATCCGCTTCATGGGTGAGGCGATGGAAAAAAAGGCCTCGCACCAGATCGCGCAGCGCGGCCTGGGCTATGTGCCCGAGGATCGCCGCATCTTCACCGAACTGACGGTGCTGGAAAACCTCGAGGTCGGCAAGCAAAAGCCTCGCCGCTGGCCCGATGGCCAGGCCGTTCCGCACTGGACGCCCGAAAAACTGTTTGCGCTTTTCCCCAACCTGGGCGAGATGCCTGACCGCCTGGGCGGGCGCATGAGCGGTGGCGAGCAGCAGATGCTGAGCGTGGCCCGCACGCTGATGGGCCAGCCCTGTCTGGTGCTGCTGGACGAGCCCTCCGAGGGGGTTGCTCCGCTGATCGTCGAGCAGATGGCGCGCACGATTCTGGAGCTGAAGGCGCAGGGCATAGGAATCTTGCTTAGCGAGCAGAACCTGCCGTTTGCCGAGGTCGTGGCCGACCGGGCCTATGTACTGGAAAAGGGCCAGATCGTGCACGCAGCCAGCATGGCCGAACTGGCAGGCGACAAGGGAGTGCGCCAGCAATATCTGGGCGTCTGAAACCCTGGTCTAGCGTAACGACAGCAAGGGCGTCAGCGGGCGCAAACGGGATGAGCGCAGCAGCTTTCCGGGCAGCAGGTAGCTCCCCCCGAAAATCGGCAGTTCCACCTCGGTAAAAACCACCCCTAGGTCCACGCCGCTTTGCAGCCAAGCCTGCCAGACCAGCGTGGTGCAATAGACGCCCTGACCCGAACCCTGCAGCTGAAACGGCTTACCCTGCTGCGCCATGGCCCAGGTCACGGCCCGCTCGCGCGCACCGGGGTCTGCCGCGACCTGATACAGGCGAAAGGCCTGAGCGCGCTGAACGCCCAGGAAAAAGTCCAGCGAATCCAGCACCACGGCATCGGGCTGGCCCTCGCGTTCGGACGGCGTGGCATGCAGCACCTGCCAGTGACCGGGCCGGCCCACCAGCATGCCCACATGGCTGAAGTCACCACCGTCCACGGCCTGCACCAGTTGGCTGACGTTCTCCGTACCTTGGCGAAAGATCAGATCGCCCGGCGCAGCCTGCGGCGGCAGTTGCGGCGTTGCAAAAGCCAGGCCGGCACAGCAGGCCGACAGCGCCATCACAGCGGCCGTTGCCAGCCGCCGAGAAATCACAGCTGCACTTTCCAGACGCCCTGTTCCTGAAACAGATTGATGCGCTCGCGGCGGGTGCTGCCATCGCGATAGCTGACCAGCACCCGCAGCTTGACAACCTGCTGGTCTTCGGAGTGCGCTCTTTCCACCACTTCCACCTTGGCCAGGCCGCCCTTGGAGTCGATCATTCCCTTGGCGCCTGCCAGCATGCGGCGCAGCTTGTACTCAAAACTCGCCAGTTGCTCCCTGGAAATATTGCGTGCCGAGACCAGGGCAATGCAGGCGTCGAAATCACCGGCCGCAACCAGCGCGTAAAAGCGCTGAACCAGCTCATCCTGACTTTGTTCAGGGGTGGTCGTGGCACAGGCCGACAGACCCAGAGCCAGAGAGAAGGGAAGAAGCAGACGGCAGCGGCGGGAAAGGGAGACAGAAGCAGACACGGACCGGGTACAGCAAAAGCAAAGAAGGCCGCAGTGTAGTCGCCACAACGGCCCTGCTCTTGCGTGCAGTCAGTGCACCGACCTAATCGACCACCACTGGACTGAACTCCGGTGGCGCGCCGAAGTAGGCGCGCGGCGACGGCGGCTGCGCGCCATCGATATCCTGCACGCCGTACTCGCTGGCCAGCTCGGCCGTATAGAACACGCCGCCAGAGCGCTTTTCCAGGCAGTCGGCATCGCCATGCAAGGCCAGTACCACCCGACCTATGAATTGCGGCGTTTCGGCACTGTCGAAGCTGTCGCCGTATTTGTCGGGTTCGGCCGCGCAGACACGTTCGGAACGTTCGGTCCTGACCAGTCCGGGCCAGAGCGAAACCACGCTCACGCCGGCAGGCCTGAAATCGTGGGCCATGTCGAAGCTCATCTTGTCCGTGCCTGCCTTGCCCGCGCCATAAGCCGGCCCATGCATATAGCAGCGGCTGCCGGCCGACGAGATATTGACCACCAGGCCGCGCGCCGCGATCAGCAGCCCCGCCGCGCAATGGCAGGCCACGTAGGTGGAGCGCAGGCCCACATCGAGCAGTCCGGTCATCTCCAGCGGCTTCTGCCAGAAGGGGCCGGGTACGGTCAGCGGATCGGGAATCGCAATCGCACAATTGACCAAAATATCGAGCCGGCCATGCTCGCGGCGCACGCGCTCGAACAGCGCCGCTACCTGGACATCATCGCCATGGTCACAGGCCACGGCAATGCCGCGGCCGCCGGCTGCCGTCACATCAGCAGCTGTTCTGCCTACCGTGCCGGGCAAGGGCGAGTCGCCCTCCTTCACACTGCGCCCCGTCACATAGACGGTGGCCCTCGACGCACCCAGCGCCAGCGCCACACCCCGGCCCACGCCACGACTTGCCCCCGTCACCACACATACCAAAGCCTGGCTCATGCTCTTTCCTTTGTGTCTTGAAGCAGCATGAATCTGAACCAGACGAGGGAACCCGGCAACGTCCGATAAGACTAGGTGTTGCGCTGCATGCGCTGCTGTGCCCAGACATGTCGGGCCAGTGTCTGCTGCGCCAGTTGGAGCACGGGCGCATCCACCATCTTGCCGTTGACGGTGCAGACGCCGCCGCCAGAGGCCTGCATGGCCTGCACCACCGCACTGGCCTGAACCACGGCCGGATCGCAAGGAGCAAACACGCGGTTGACCGTGCCGACCTGGTCCGGGTGTATGCACAGCTTGGCGCCAAAGCCCATGCGCAGCGCGCGCCGGGTGTCGCTCTCCAGGCGTGCCACATCCTTGGTGTCGATGGTGACGCCATCCACGACACGGGCCAGGCCCCGCCGGCGCGATGCCAGGATCAGCGCCAGACGCACCGGCAGCAGCTCGGCTTCGTCCGGCTCGCACTGCATGCCGGCATCGACCTGAAAGTCCAGATGTCCGAAAGCCAGCCGCACCACCTGCGCGGTGCCGGCAAGCGCATCGCAGGCATCCAGGCCGGCCACGCTTTCCACCAGGGGCAGCAACGCACAGCGCGGGCCGGCTACACCGGCAATCTGCTGCAGCACCGCCGCGCTTTCCGCCTTGGGCACCACGGCTCCGGCCACGCCGACGGCCACCAGCCGCGCCAGCGCCGGCAGATCTTCATCGAACCATGGCGTTCCCCAGGCATTGATACGTACCAGCAGCCGTTCTCGCTCGGACATGGAAAGCTGCTGCACGGCCTGCTCCAGGGCCAATCTGGCGGCCGGCTTGTCGCCGGGCGCCACGGCATCCTCGCAGTCGGCGATCACCATATCGGCACCGCTGGCAAGAGCCTTGGCAAGCCGCTGCGGCCGGTTGGCAGGAACAAACAGAAAAGTGCAGGCGTTATGCAGCAAGGTGCTCATGGCGTCTCTTGAGAATGCAGGATGTCAATCGGGTGGTGGCGGCCCGCGCCGGGGCGCGGGCCTCATGCCGTGCACGGTCTCACTCGGCCGATACGCCGGCGGCCTTGATGACGGTGCGCCAGCGCGCGACTTCGGCCTCCAGGTGCTTGCGCAGTCCTTCTGGTGTGGCCTTTTCGGGGGTTACAAGGTCGGAGCTGAGTTCGGCGATGCGCTTTCTGACGTTCTCGTCCTTGATGGCCACGTTCAGCGCCTTGTTGATGGCCATGACCACCTCCTTGGGCGTGCCCTTGGGCGCATACATGCCGTGCCAGACCTTGACGTCAAAGCCTTTGAGGCCCTGCTCGTCCAGCGTCGGGATATTGGGCAGCGACGACAGGCGCTGAGGTGTGGTCACGCCGAAGACCTTCGCGCGCTTGCCGTCCTGGATCACGGGCACGGTCTGCGTGGTCTGGTCGCACAGCAGGTCGACCTGCCCGCCCATCAGATCGTTCATGGCGGGACCGGCCCCCTTGTAGGGCACGACGGTCAGCTTCACACCCGCCTGGTGCATGAACAGCATGCCGCACAGCTGCGACACGGCGCCCACGCCAGCATTGGCCAGCGACACCTTGTCCTGCTGCTTTTTCACATAGTCCAGCAGCTCGGCAAAGTTGTTGGCCGGGAAGTCCTTGCGCGACAGCAGGGTCATGGGGACGTCCAGCACCTGGCCGATGTACTCGAAATCCTTGAGCGGGTCATAGGGCAGCTTTTTGTACAGCGCGGGTGCCGTGGCCATGCCCATGTGGTGGATGAGAATGGTGTAGCCGTCCGCCTTGGCCTTGGCCACGCGGGCCGGGGCGATGGTGCCACCCGCGCCCACGGTGTTTTCCACCAGCACGCTCTGGCCCAGAACCTGCCCCATGGGAATGGCCAGCAGGCGCGCCACCACGTCGGTAGGTCCGCCCGCACTGTAGGGAACGACAAGGACAACCGGCTTCTCCGGCCAGGAACTGGCTTGGGCGCCGGCGCATGCCACCAGCGCGCAGGCGGCGGCCGCTGCGTGAACAAGGCGGCGACGGAAAGGGTTTGTGCTTTGCATGGTTTGTCTCCTGTGCACTTTGGTGGAAGCGGGAGGCGCTCTGGGACGGCGCCTTTGCCCGAGGGGTGCCGGCATTGCCTGCACCGGCGGGAAAACTCAGTCCAGCAGGCGCTGCACGCGCGGCCATTGCGCGACCTGCCACAGCCGCTGCACGGCCGCCTTGGCAGGCGCGTCCTGCAGCACCCCGCCATAGGCGATCAGCCGCAGCGCCTTGGCCGTGATTTCCTCGCGCGACAGCGTGTTGCCGGGGTCACCCTTGGGTTCGTCGACACGGCCCTTGAGCAAACGGCCATCCGTGGTCTGCACGCTGACCTTGCCTATCCAGCGCCGGGGATAGGCCGCGTCGACCTCGGCATCAAGCTCCATGCTCACCTTGTCGCGCAGCTCCACGGTTTCCTGTGCCAGATAGTCGCGGTCGAACTCCGTCAGCCCCGCATGGCCATGACGCGCCGCCAGCGCCAGCACGGTGCCCATGGAGAACTTGCTCTGGTGCACGGTGCTCGGCCTGACCACGGGGCCCAGCACATCGATGGCGCCCTGATGCACATGACAGGTGACCTGGGCCAGGTCGGCGGGGGTCAGGTCATGGTCCTGCATGACCTGCAGCAGCGCATCGGCGGCCGGGTGGGTGTGGCGGCATGAGGCATGCCACTTGAACGAGGTCTCAGCCGTGGCCCAGCGCGTGACGATCGCGCTCTCCAGGCCATCGATCAGGCGCGCAGGATCGGCATCCGTGGACATGCCTGCAGCCAGTCCCTGCGGCCCCGTGAAGATGTCCTGCGCGCCCGTGAATCCGTCCTGCGCCAGATAGGCCGACATCAGGCCCGCGGCGGCGGCATGGGCAGTGTGCAGCTGCTTGCTGTCGGCGCCTGTGCGCAGAAACTCCCACAGCCCGGCCGACTGCGTGCCGGCCGAGCCGAAGGCATGCTGCATCTGCTCGGGCGTCAGCTTGAGCAGGCGGCCCACGGCGGCAGCCGCTGCCAGCGTGCCGGCCGTGGCCGTGGTGTGGAAGATGCGGTAGTGGCTGCGGCCCAGAAACTCGCCCACCCGGATGCCGACCTCATAGCCGGCCACACAAGCCTGCATGAGCTCGACGCCGCTGGCACCAAGGCTCTGCGCCACGGCCAGCGCAGGCGGGAAGACCACGGCGGCAGGATGGAACACCGAGCCGTTGTGCACATCGTCCTGCTCGGCCACATGCGAAGCAGCGGCGTTGGCCTGGGTCGCCATCAGCGGTGAGCTGGTTGCGGCACTGCCCAGTATCTCGCAGGGGCCCGCGGCCGGGCCTTGGGACAGCGCGAAGCACGTGATGCTCTGCACGGCGCGCGCGCCCTGGCCCGCCATCACCGAGCCGAACCAGTCCACCCACAGATCCTCGGCGCGGCGCTGCACTTGCAGTGGGACATCCTCCCAGCACAGCGTGGCCGCGAACCGGGCCAGCGGATGAATGCTCACTTGGGTCTCGTTCTTCATGGAATCACTCCCGCGCATACGCTGCGCACAGCTTTCACAGAGTTGCTTCTTCGGCGTACAGAGCACGGATGCGCTCGGCCGACCAGCCCAGCTCGGCCAGGATGGCCGCACTGTGCTCGCCTACGGAGGGCACAGCCTCCATGCGGTAGTCAAAGGCGCTGTTGGCACCGGGCGGCAGCAGTGCCTGCACCGGCCCGGCCGGCGTTCCCACACTGCACCAGCGCTGGCGTGCGGCCAGCTGCGGATGGGCCCACAGACCCGCCATGTCGTTGACTCGCGCATTG
Source organism: Comamonas sp. A7-5 (assembly GCF_039581385.1). Taxonomy (NCBI): domain Bacteria; kingdom Pseudomonadati; phylum Pseudomonadota; class Betaproteobacteria; order Burkholderiales; family Comamonadaceae; genus Comamonas; species Comamonas sp. A7-5. The sequence goes on along the minus strand of NZ_JBCPWO010000003.1, from coordinate 546,042 downwards.
GCAATGCCGGCCGCGTCCAGCCGCTGCACGACCTGGGCCGCATCCAGCGCGTTGAACACATCCAGGATCAGCGCTCGCAGCTCCTCGCGGTTGGCGTTGCGCTGCGCATTGCTGTCGAAACGAGCATCACTGGCCTGCGCAGGCTGCAGCAACACCTGCTCGCAGAAAAGCTTCCATTCGCGCTCGTTCTGCAGGCCCAGCATCACCGTGCCGCCGTCGCCCGCCTCGAAGGGGCCATAGGGGTAGATGCTGGCATGCGATGCGCCCGTGCGCGGCGGCGGCGGCGCGCCGTCCCAGGCGTAGTACATGGGGTAACCCATCCACTCGCCCAGCGCCTCCAGCATGGAAACGTCGATATGGCTGCCCTCGCCCGTACGGCCTCGCAGCAGCAGGGCCGAAAGAATATTGGTGTAGGCGTACATCCCGGCCGCGATGTCGGCCACCGAGATGCCGGCCTTGGACGGAACCTGCTCCGTGCCCGTGACCGATAGAAACCCCGCCTCGCTCTGGATCAGCAGGTCGTAGGCCTTCTTGTCGCGGTAGGGACCGTCGGCGCCATAGCCGCTGATGTCGCAGACGATGAGCTTGGGATTGTGGGCCTTCAGCACCTCGTAGGACAGACCCATGCGCGCAGCCGCGCCGGGCGCCAGGTTCTGCACCAGCACGTCGGCGCCTTCGAGCAGCTGCATCAGTGCCTCCAGTGCGTCGGGCCGCTTGAGATCAAGCGCCAGGCTTTGCTTGCTGCGGTTGATCCAGGTGAAGTGCGAGGACTGGCCGTTGACGCGCTGGTCGTAGCCACGCGCGAAATCGCCGCTTCCCGGACGTTCCACCTTGATCACGCGCGCCCCCAGATCGGCGAGCTGGCGGGTGCAGAAAGGCGCAGCCACCGCATGTTCCAGCGAAACGACGGTGATGCCGTCGAGGGGTCGTTTTTTTTCAGTCATGTCGGTCTTCCATAGCGCAGTCCAAGGCACGCCGGGCATGGCCCACCTCAGAGACAGCAAGCAAGGGCCTGGGCCGGCCGCGCCGCCCCGCAGCGAGGCTGTCGTCCCCCTGCCCGCGCACAGCGCGAGAGCGGGGGGAAGGCGCGCAGCGCCTCAGGGGGGTGTCGCACATCAAAACGAGCGGGGCAGCCCGAGGATGTGCTCGGCCACATAGGAATAGATCAGGTTGGTGGAGATCGGCGCCACCTGATAGAGGCGGGTTTCGCGGAACTTGCGCTCCACGTCGTACTCGCAGGCAAAGCCGAAGCCACCGTGGAACTGGATGCAGGCATTGGCGGCCTCCCAGCTGGCTTTGGCCGCGAGATACTTGGCCATATTGGCCTGAGCACCCATGGCCTGGTTCGCATCGAACAGCTCGCAGGCCTTCCAGCGCATGAGATTGGCGGCCTCGACCTCGATGAAGGCATCGGCGATCGGGAACTGCACGCCCTGGTTCTGGCCGATGGGACGGCCGAACACCTGGCGGTCCTTCACGTAATTCGTCACACGGTCCAGGAACCAGTAGCCGTCGCCTATGCACTCGGCCGCGATCAGCGTGCGCTCGGCGTTCAGGCCGTCGAGGATGTACTTGAAGCCCTTTCCTTCCTCGCCAATCAGGTTCTCCTCGGGAATTTCCAGATCCTCGAAGAACAGCTCGTTGGTCTCGTGGTTGACCATATTGAGGATGGGGCGCACGGTCATTCCCTTCTTCTCGGCCTCGCGCAGATCGACCATGAAGATGGACATGCCCTCGCTTTTCTTCTTCACTTCTGCCAGCGGCGTGGTGCGCGCCAGCAAGATCATGAAGTCGCTGTGCTGGATGCGGCTGATCCAGACCTTCTGGCCGTTGATCACATAGCGCCCGTCCTTTTTCACGGCGCTAGTCTTGATCTTGGTGGTGTCCGTGCCCGTGGTGGGCTCTGTGACACCCATGGACTGCAGCCGCCATTCGCCCGAGGCGATGCGCGGCAGGTATTTCTCCTTCTGCGCAGGCGAGCCATGGCGCAGCAGTGTGCCCATGTTGTACATCTGGCCGTGGCAGGCGCCCGAGTTGCCGCCGCAGCGGTTGATTTCCTCCATGATGACGCTGGCCTCGGTCAGGCCCAGGCCGCTGCCGCCGTACTCCTGCGGAATCAGCGCGGCCAGCCAGCCTGCCTGCGTGAGCGCGTTGACGAAGGCTTCGGGGTAGACGCGCTGCTCGTCGATCTTGCGGAAATACTCGTCGGGAAACTCCGCACACAGCGCACGGATGGCATCGCGGATCTCGTGGTGGTTATTCGAGCTGGTATGTTCGATCATTTCAAGCCTTTTGGCCTATAACGCTTATCTATCAAGCGCCATAAGCTATGGTTTTTAATTCTTCAGGACACCGTGGCCGTAGCCTGCATGGTGAGAAAGCCTTCGTGGTCCTGAGCCCACAGGTCGATGGTCCTGCCGTCCTCGCGCGGCTTGCCATGCACGCTGAAAGGGTGAAGGTCGAAGGTCGGCCGCAAGGCCTTGAAGTCGAACGTGACCACCTTGGCGCCCTGCAGCTTGCGGCGCAGCAGATCGAGCAGCAGCGTGGCAATCAACGGACCATGCACGATCAGGCCCGGGTAGCCCTCGACCTGGGTCACGTACTGACGGTCGTAGTGGATGCGGTGGCCGTTGAAGGTCAGCGCCGAGTAGCGGAACAGCAGAACGTCATCGGGCACGATGGTGCGCGACCAGGCCGCCCGGCCGGCGAGCGGCGGCTGCTGCGGTGGCGGCACCGGGTCGCCGGGCCTTGCAGCGGCCCGGTAGACGATGTCGTGCTCTTCGACCAGCGCCAGACCGTCCTGGTTCGAGAAACGGTGCTCCACCAGCACAAACAGCAGCTCGCCCGAGCGTCCGGTCTTGTGCTGCACGCTGCGGATGGTGGAGACGCGCTGCATCTCCTGCCCGACGCGTAGCGGATTGTCTGTCTCCCAGCGCAGCCGTCCACCGGCCCACATGCGGCGCGGCAGCGGCACGGGCGGCAGGAAGCCGCCGCGCCGGGGATGCCCGTCGGGGCCGATCTCGCTCTGGCGCGCATGCGGCAGGAAATACAGCCAGTGCCATAGCGCAGGCACGGCTGGGCCATCCTCAGGCGCGGGGTCGTCACGGTCCAGCGTGGCCGACAGCGCCCGCAAGGGAGCGGCGGTGATAAGGTCGAGCGCGGTTTCGCTTTTGCTCTGCCAAGACTGAAGCTGCGCCAGCTTGGCGTCGTCGATGATTGCAGGTTGCGGTTCTGTCATAGCTGCCATGGTCGAGGCAGCGACGCCGTCAGGCAAGCCGCGTTTTTGAAAGCATGTCTTCAGCGCAGCCTAAGGGCGTGACAACCCGTGGTGCGCAACAGCGGCTTTCACGCTGACGAAGTCCGTCCTCGGGATTGGCAAATGGCGTCCGCGCCGGTTTGCCGGCATGCTGGGCTCATCTCTCACGACAACAGCAAAGGACGACAAGCCATGGCCCAGAAGATGATGCAAGACAAGGTCGTAGTGGTGACCGGCGCCGGAGGCGGCATCGGTCGAGACATTGCCTTGGCCATGGCGGCGTCGGGAGCCAGAGTGGTGGTCAACGACATCGGCACATCCACCACCGGCGAAGGCACCGACGCCGGTCCGGCTCAGAAAGTGGTCGACGAGATCAAGGCCGCAGGCGGCCAGGCCGTTGCCAGTACCGACAGCGTTTCTGAAGCGGCCAGTGCCAGCCGCATTGTGCAATGCGCGGTGGACAGCTTTGGTCGCATCGATGGCGTCGTCAACAACGCCGGCATTCTGCGCGACCGCTTCTTCCACAAGATGAGCCTGGAAGAGTGGGACGCCGTCATCAAGGTTCATCTCTACGGCAGCTACTTCATGAGCCGCGCCGCGGCCAACCACTTCAAGGAACAGGAAAGCGGCGCCCTGGTCCACATGACTTCCACCTCCGGCCTGATCGGCAACCTCGGCCAGGCGAACTACAGCGCTGCCAAGCTGGGCCTGACCGCCCTGTCCAAATCCATTGCGTTGGACATGGCCAAGTTCAATGTGCGCTCCAACTGCATCGCGCCCTTTGCCTGGAGCCGCATGATCGGCTCCATCCCCACCGATACCCCCGAGCAACAGGCGCGCGTGGCCAAGATTCAGCAGATGACGCCCAACAAGATCGCGCCGCTGGCGGTCTATCTGCTGTCCGACCAGGCCAGGGATGTGAACGCCCAGGTCTTTGCCGTGCGTAACAACGAGCTGTTTCTGATGAGTCAGCCACGTCCGCTGCGCTCCGTGCATCGCAGCGAAGGCTGGACACCCGAGTTCATTGCCGAGCACGGCATGCCCGCGCTCAAGGCCTCATTTGTACCCATGGATCGCTCGGCCGACGTGTTCAGCTGGGATCCGGTTTGACGGCTTCCCCCTGAGGCGCTGCGCGCCCTCCCCCCAGAGGGACGACAGCCTCGCTGCGGCGCGGCCCTTGCTCGCTGTCTGCTGACATGCGCCGCGCCAGTTTTTTAAGGCCGCCCCCTTAGGAGAGAGAGTGGGGTGAGGAGCCCCTGCAAAGCGAGGCGTTCGCCAAATGCGCCGAGTCACAACCACTGCCCCCACAGCGAATCACACCGAGGAGCCTGTACATGGCCATTGACTACCACCACCTCAAGGCGCGCCACTTCAAGCCTGTGCGCCAGCAGTACAGCGCACGCGACAGCATGTTGTATGCGCTCAGCCTGGGTCTGGGCAACGACCCGCTGGATCACAGCGCCCTGAACTATGTGTATGAGGGCAAGGACGGCCAGGGCCTGCTCACCTTGCCTTCTCAGGCCGTGGTCCTGGGTTACCCCGGCTTCTGGGCGCGCGAGCCAGACACCGGCATCGACTGGGTCAGGCTGCTGCATGGTGAACAGCGCATGCGGCTGCACCGACCGCTGCCAGCTGCCGCTCAGGTCGTGGGCCACAACCGGGTCACCCATCTGACAGACAAGGGCGAAGGCAAGGGCTGCATCATGGTGACGGAGCGCCGCCTGGAAACCACCGACGGCACGCTGCTGGCCACCGTACAGCAGGTATCTTTTCTGCGCGGTGATGGGGGCTTCAGCCAGACCGGGCAGCCCACGGACACCCCGCTGCCCGCGCTGCAATCCACACCGGAAGACAATGCACCGCACTTCACTGACATCCAGGCAACCCGCCCCGAGGCCGCGCTGCTCTACCGCCTCTGCGGCGACTACAACCCTCTGCATGCAGACCCCGCAGTCGCCACGGCCGCGGGCTTTGAGCGTCCCATTCTTCATGGCCTGGCCAGCTATGGACTGGTCACCCGTGCCCTGTTGCGCCAGTGTGCGGGCGGCGATGCCTCACGCTTTCGGGCACTGGATATCCGTTTTGCCTCGCCGATTTTTCCCGGCGAAACCCTGGTCACCGAAATCTGGCGCGTGCCTGGCAGCCAGACGCATTACCAGTTGCGTGCCAAGGTGCAGGAACGCGACAAGCTGGTGCTAAGCCATGGTTTTGCGGAGCTGGTGTGATACCCCCTTAGGCGCGTTGAGCCTTCCCCGCATCGCGGCGCTCGCAGGCAGGGGATGCGGGCCCCTTGTACGAAGCTCTGACCCGGGTCACGCCGACTCTGGGCTTTGCACCAACGGTTTGTCTCCCTCTGCCGAGAAGAGGTGTGAGGAACTGCCCAGCCTGCACATTCCGTTCTTTCCTCTCCTTGACTGGTACCAACCATGAACACTCCTGCCGTATTGACCGCCGTGGAAAACGGTGTGGGAACCATTAGCCTCAACCGCCCCGAAGCACGCAACGCCCTGAGCCTGGAAGTGCGCGACGGTCTGGCCCGAGCCGTGGTCCAGATGCGCGACGACGCGAATGTGCACACCGTGATTCTCACCGGCGCTGGCGGCGCCTTCTGTTCGGGCGGCGACATCGGTCTGATGATGAACAGCCGGCAAGACGGCGTGGCTCACCGGGAGCGTATGCGCGCCTTGCACCAATGGTTTGCCGAGTTGGTGAACATGGAAAAGCCGGTGATTGCCGCCGTCGATGGCGCGGCCTTTGGTGCCGGACTGAGCCTGGCCCTGGCTGCCGACTTTGTGCTTGCCACACGCTGCTCCAAGTTCTGCGCCGTCTTCGGTCGCATCGGCCTGGTGCCAGACCTGGGCGCCATGCAGCTGCTGCCACGCATCGTGGGTCTGCAAAAAGCCAAGGAGCTGGTGTTCACCGCACGCACCGTGGCTGCGGATGAGGCCAAGGCTCTGGGCATGGTCTACGACCTCGTCGAAGACGCTGCGGCATTGCAGCTGGCCGCCAAGCAAATGGCCGCCCGTTTTGCGGACGCATCGACGACGGCCATCGGTATGGCCAAGAACATCATGAACCAGTCCTTCGAGCTGAACGCCCATGCCATGGCAGAGCTGGAAGCCAGTGCACAAGCCATTTGCCGCGGCTCCGACTACCACCTGGACGCAGTGCACCGCTTCAAGGACAAGCAAGCACTGCGCTTTGACTGGGATCGCAAGGAATGAGCACGATTGCTGCGCGACTGCAAGCCTTGCTGCGTCCCGGCGACACCTTGTGGTGGGGTCAGGCCACGGCCGAGCCGCTGACCTTGACCCGCACCTTGGTGCAGCACCGTCATTCGCTGGCGCAAGGTGGTCGGTTGCAGGTGTTTGTGGGCCTGGGCCTGTCGGACACCCTGCAACCCGCACATGCAGATGTGCTGGATTTTCTGGGCTATGCCGCCAGCGGCCCCCACCGCGCGCTGGCCCAGGCCGGCGTGCTGGACATCATTCCCTCGCACTACTCGCAGCTACCGACACTAATGGCACAGGGCCATATCCCGGCCGATGTGGTGTTGCTTCAGGTCTCGCCGCCCGATGCACAGGGCCGTCACAGCCTGGGTCAGGTGCGCGAATACCTGCCCGCCGCCATGGAGCGCGCCCGTGTCATCGTGGGCGAAGTCCACCGCGATGTACCGTGGACCGCAGGTGGCCCCTATCTGCAAGCTGGCGACTTCGATCTGCTCATCGATTCCGACGCCGACTTGCTCGACATGGCCCGCACGGAGCCGGGCACCGTAGAGCAGGCGATTGCTGCCCATATTGCCGGTCTGGTTGAGGATGGCAGCTGCCTGCAGCTGGGCGTGGGCAATCTGCCCGAGGCCGTGCTGACCGCACTGCACCGGCACAAGGACCTGGGCCTGCATAGCGGCGCCATCGGCGACGGGGTGGTCGCCCTGGCAGAGGCCGGCGTGCTGACCCATGCGCGCAAGAGCGTAGATCCCGGCGTCGGCACCGCAGGCGTGCTGCTGGGCGGGGCAGGTCTGCGCCAATGGGCCCATTGCAACCCACGGCTGCAAATGCGCGACACCGCTTACACCCACCACCCCGAAGTCCTGGCAGCCATGGACAAGCTGGTGGCCATCAATTCCGCCATTGAAGTGGATCTGACCGGTCAGATCAATGCCGAGGTGGCCGGCGGCATCTATATGGGCGCCGTCGGCGGCGCCGTGGATTTTCTGCGCGGTGCTGCCCGCAGCAAAGGCGGCCTGCCGATTCTGGCCCTGCCCTCCACCGCCAAGACACACAGCCGCATCGTGCCCCGGCTTTGCGGACCGGTAAGCACGCCGCGCGCCGATGCCGGACTGATCGTCACCGAGCACGGCGTGGCCGACCTGCGCGGCCAACCGCTGTCCCGGCGCGTGCGCCGCCTGATCGACATTGCCGCACCGCAACACCGAGAACATCTGGAACAGCAGGCCCATGGTCTGCTGCGCCAGTGCGGAGCAGCTTTCCCTTGCTGAGCCGCTTTCCCATCACCACCACAAGGAGCCCCACCATGCGCCGCGCCGCCATTGTTTCCCCGCTTCGCACCCCCGTCGGTACTTTCGGAGGCAGCCTGCGCCCCGTCCCCGTGGAGGAGCTGGCTGCCACCACGGTGCGCGCCGTGGTAGAGCGCAGCGGCATAGACCCCGCCCGCATCGATGATGTGGTGTTCGCCCAGTCGTATGCCAGCAGCGAGACCCCTTGCGTGGGCCGCTGGGCCGCCTTGCAGGCCGGCCTGCCGGTGGAGGTGCCGGGCATGCAGCTGGACCGCCGCTGCGGCGGTGGCCTGCAGGCCGTTGCCACGGCCGCCATGATGGTGCAAAGCGGCGCGGCCGACGTGGTGATTGCCGGCGGCGTGGAGAGCATGAGCAACATCGAGTACTACAGCCCCGACATGCGCTGGGGCGCGCGCTCGGGCAATGTGCGCATGTACGACCGCCTGGATCGCGGCCGTGAGCGCTCGCAGCCCGTGGAGCGCTTTGGCAAGATCTCGGGAATGATCGAGACGGCCGAGAACCTGGCCCGCGACTACGGCATCAGCCGCGATGCGGCCGACGCCTTTGCCATGCGCAGCCACCAGCGTGCCGCCGATGCCTGGGCCGCTGGTCGCTTTCACCACGAAGTCGTTCCCGTGAGCGTGCCCCAGCGCAAGGGCGCGCCTCTGCTGTTCAGCCAGGACGAGGGCTTTCGCGCCGCCACCACCATGGACAGTCTGGCCAGCTTGCGCGTGCTGATGCCGGGCGGCACGGTGACGGCGGGCAACGCCAGCCAGCAAAACGATGCTTCGGCGGCCTGCCTGATCGTGGCCGAGGACAAGCTGGCCGAACTGGGCCTGACGCCCATGGCCGCCCTGGTGGGGTGGGCGGCAGCGGGCTGCGAGCCTTCGCACATGGGCATAGGCCCCGTTGCGGCCGTTAAGAAGCTGCTGGCACGCCTGCACCTCACACTGGACGATATGGATCTGGTGGAGCTCAATGAGGCGTTTGCCTGCCAGGTTCTGGCCGTGCTCAAAGGCTGGGAATGGCATGACCAGGCGGCCATCGAGCACAAGCTGAACGTGAATGGCTCCGGCATCTCGCTGGGCCACCCCATTGGGGCCACCGGCGTGCGCATTCTGGCCACGCTGCTGCACGAACTTGAACGGCGCAAAGGCCGCTATGGCCTGGAGACCATGTGCATCGGTGGCGGCCAGGGCATTGCCGCCGTTTTCGAGCGTTACTGAACACCGTCTCCTCGGTTGTGCTTGCCACCGGCAGTCTTGGCCGGTGGCTTTTTTGCGTGGCTGTGCAGGGATAGCTCAGGGTTACTACCCCATAAAAACGCGCAAAGCCCGGGTTTGCAAAATGCAGATTCCCATAGGCAACAGGCTCGCCCACCATGACATCTTGTCGGTAAACCAGGCCCGATATGCATGACCTTCATGCATACCCACAAGGGCCCCATCACCAGGAGACAAGACATGCACACCTGCACACGTCGCAACGTTCTACTGTCCGCGTTGGCGCTGAGCGCGGCCACCACGGCCATGGCCCAGATCAGTGCCAGCAGCGCCCCTGTTCGCCTGCTGGTCGGCTACTCGGCCGGCGGCCCTGTGGACCAGGGCGCCCGCCTGTTTGCACAAGCGCTTTCCAAGGAGCTGGGCAGCCCGGTCACCGTGGAGAACAAGACCGGCGCCAATGCCACGCTGGCCGGCAGCGAGGTGATGCGCGCCAAACCCGACGGCAAGACCCTCTGGTTTGCGGCCAGCCCCACCATCACCATCAGCCCCAATGTGATGAAGCAGATGCAGTTCGATCCGGCCAAGGATCTGAGCGCACTGGCCCCCGTGCTGAGCTACTACAACGTGCTGGTGATCAACAACAACGAGCCCTACAAGAACGCAGCCGAGCTGGTCAGCTACGCCAAGGCCCATCCCCAGAAGCTCAGCTATGGCTCGGCAGGCATCGGCGGCTCCAACCATCTCGGCGCCCTGCTGTTCGCCACGCGCAGCGGCATCGAGATGAATCATGTGCCCTACAAAGGCAATGCTCCGGCCATGAACGATGTGATCGGCGGCCAGATCAGCATGATGATGGACATCATCAGCACCGCCAGCACCTATATCCACAGCCACAAGGTACGGGCCGTGGCGGTGACCTCGCCCAGGCGCAACCCCTCTCTGCCCGATGTGCCGACCTTTGCCGAATCCGGCATCGAGGGCCTCAAGGGCTTTGACGTGGGCGGCTGGTATGGAGTCTACGGACCCAAGGGCATGTCGCCGGAGCTGGTGCAGCAGATGAACAAAGCCATCAATGCCGCACTGGGCCAGCCCGAGCTGAAAAAGCGCTACGCAGAGCTGGGCTATGACGAATGGACCGGCTCTGCCCAGACGCTGGCCGACCGCGCCGCCAAGGAGCGCGCCATGTGGGCCGCCGTGACCCATGGCATCGAGATCAACTGACCATGACTGCACGCATCCACCATTTGCTGGAACGCAGCCTGGAGCAGGGAGCCGATGCCCCTTTCATCCTGCTGCCCGATCGCAGCCTCAGTTTTGGAGACATCTCCCGCCTGGCCGATCAAGCCGAAAAGGAGTTGCGCAGCCTGCAGGTACGCCCCGGCGACCGCGTGATGGTCGTGGCCGAGAACTGCCCCGAACACGCAGCGCTAATCTTTGCCTGCAGCCGCATAGGCGCCTGGTCTTGCGGCGTCAACGCGCGCATGGCGCCGGCCGAAATCGATGCCTTCGCCGAACGTGCCGATGCGCGCACCGTGTACTTCACGGCCAGCGCTTCTGCCAGCGCACAAGCACATGCCCGGCGCTACCAGGCCGTGCCCAGCTGTCTGCCAGGCATGGCCTACAGCCCGATCAGGGCGGACAGCCTCAGTGAAACCGGGCCGCTGCAATCCGAGGTAGCTGGCCTGATCTTCACTTCGGGTACCACCGGCCAGCCCAAGGGAGTGATGCTGGGCCATGATGCGCTGTGCCATTTTGCGCAGCAGTCTGCGGCCTCGCGTGCGCTGTCCTCGGCTGACCGCTGCTATGCCTTCGTACCCATGACGCACATCTTTGGCCTGGCCACCGTCATGCTCACGGCCTTGCATGCGCGGGCCCAGCTGGTAATGCGCCCCCAGTTCGACCCGGCCGATCTGCTGGATGCACTCGAACACCATGGAGTTTCGCAACTGCAAGGTCCGCCCGCACTGTTCTCTCGTCTGTTGGCCTACCTGCAGGAACAAGGCCTAGATCAGATCAAGGCTCCGGCGCTGCGCTTTGTCTATACCGGTGCCGGCCCTCTCGATATGGCGCTCAAGGAACGTGTGGAAAACCTCTTCGGTCAGGCCCTGCACCATGGCTACGGCCTGTCGGAATACGCGGGCTCGGTCCACATCACCCGCATGCGCGAGTGGCGCAAGGACACCAGCGCTGGCTATGCCGTGGCCGAAGCCGAAGTACAGGTGACCGACCCAGCCACCGGCCAGGCCTTGCCATGCGGAGAGCGCGGAGAGCTGTGGGTGCGCGGCCGCGGTCTGATGCCCGGCTATTTCCGCGACCCGCAAGCCACTGCGGCAGCCATGCGCCCCGGAGGCTGGTACGCCAGCGGCGACCTGGGCGAGCTGAGTTCAGACGGCGCTCTGTGGGTGGTGGGCCGCCTGAAGGAAATGATCATTCGCTCCGGCTTCAACGTCTATCCCGCAGAGGTCGAGACCGCACTCAATGCACATCCCAGCATCGAGCGCTCGGCCGTGGTGGGGCGCAAGGAGGCCGATGGCAATGAACAGGTGATTGCCTTCGTGGAACTGCGCCCTGGTTGCCAGCTGGATATCCCGGCCCTGCAAGCCCATTTGCGCGAACGCCTGGCGCCCTACAAACGCCCATCCCGCATCGAGACGGTGGCAGCGCTGCCCACCAACCCCAACGGAAAAATCGTCAAGCGCCTGCTGCATGCCCAGGCCGAATCCCTTCCCATGTGAGGCCCGGCCTCCGCCAAGATCCAGTGAGACATCCTCCATGCCATCCCACGCCGTTTCCCTGAACCGCCGCCATCTGCTCGCAGCGGCCGTGCTCAGCTCCCTGGGCAATGCCTCCTGGTCCCAGCCCAGCCACTGGCCAGTCAAGGCCGTGAAATTCACCGTGCCTTTTCCTCCCGGCGGCCCGGTGGACACCACGGCGCGCATCTTCACGCAAAAGCTGACCACGATGTGGAACCAGGCCGCCATCATCGACAACCGCGCCGGCGCGGGCGGCGTGGTCGGTGCCGCAGCAGCAGCCAAGGATCCCGCCGATGGCTACAACTTCTTTGTCGGCTCCATCCACCATGCAGTGAATCCCTGGCTGATGGGCAAGCTGTCCTATGACATCGAAAAGGACTTTGTCCCCGTCAGCTTTGCCGCGCTGTTCCCGGTCTTTCTGGTGGCCCATCCCTCCGTGCCGGCGAACAATGTCAAAGAGCTGATAGCCCTGTCCCAAAAAGGCACGGTGCTCAGCTATGGCTCCTCCGGCAATGGCGGCGGCACCCACCTGGCCGGCGAACTCTTCAACATGGAAGCCGGCACCCAGCTGCAGCACATTCCCTACAAGGGCAGTGCACCGGCCATGACCGACTTGCTGGGCGGGCAGATCCAGTTGATGTTTGCCGATGCCCCCTCGGCCCTGCAACACATCAGGACAGGCCGTATCAAGGTGCTGGGCGTGGCCAGCAAGAGGCGCTCGGACATGCTGCCTCAGGTGCCGACGATTGCCGAATCCGGCGGTCTGCCGAACTATGAAGCCTATTCATGGGCAGCGCTGTTTGCACCAACCAAGACGCCGGAAGCAGTGCTGGCCAAGCTGAACGCCGACTTCAACCTGGCCCTGAGCGACCCTGCCGTCAGGACCCGTCTGCTGGAGGCCGGCGCCGAAAGCGATCCTGGCACGCCCGAAGAGATGCGCCAGCGTCTGAAAGGCGAGCTCCGGAAATGGCAGAAGGTGATACAGACCGCAGGCATCAAGGCCGGCTGATCTTCTGTTTCACCGCGCAGCCATGGTTCCGGGGGAAACCAGCATGCCCGAGGTGCGTCTGTCGCTTGCGCGCCATGCCCGGTCGCAGTTCCGCGGCACTCCCGGATGCGGCGCCATATTCCGTGAAGACGGTGTTTCAGATTCACGAATTGAGACCGGGGCGCGATGCAGGCATGCTGACCTCAAAACAAGGAAACCCGGAGCCTCACCCATGCACTTAAGCGCGCAGACCCATTACCAAGCCGAACTGGATGCCGGCCGATTTGCCATCCAGCAATGCACGTCCTGCCAGCAACATGTGTTCCCCCCCCGTGAGCTGTGCCCGCACTGCGGCGCCAGCCCGCTGCGCTGGGTACGCCCCAGCGGCCAGGGCACGGTCTACTCCACCACCACCATCACCCGCAAAGCCGAAGCCGGTGGCGACTACAACGTGGCACTGATCGATCTGGATGAAGACGTGCGCATGATGAGCCGCATCGAAGGCATTGCACCCGAACGCGTGCAGATCGGCATGCGGGTCACTGCCCAGACGATCCAGCACAACGGCAAGGGACTGGTTGTATTCCACCCCGCCGTCAATGCACCAGGAGAGGTCGCATGAGCGTTTCTCTGCCTTCATCCAGCCTGGATGCCGCAACCGTGAATCGTGCCCTGCGCGGCAAAGTGGCCATTGCCGGCGCTGCCACCTATGGCTGCGGCGAAGCCCCCGGCATGGACGATATGACGCTACTGGTACGTGCTGCCCACGCGGCCGTGGCCGATGCCGGCCTGACCATGCAGGACATCGACGGCCTTGCCACCTGCAGCGTCACCGCCAGCATGTGGGCCATGCCGGTGATCGAACATCTGGGCATCAATCCCAGCTACATCGACGGCACCATGCTGGGCGGCAGCAGCTTCGTGGCCCATTTGCTGCCCGCCATGCGCGCGCTGGAAGCCGGCCAGTGCAAAGCCGTGCTGATCTGCTACGGCAGCGCCCAGCGCTCCGGTTCCGCAGGCCGCAAGGACATCGTTGCCGCGCGCCGCACCATGGACCCTCAGCCTTATGAACACCCTTACGAGCCGCTGCTGCCGGCCTCGGCCTATGCGCTGGCCGCCCAGCGCCATATGCACCAGTACGGCACCACGCGCGAGCAGCTGGCCGAGGTGGCGGTAGCAGCCCGTGCCTGGGCCCAGCTCAACCCCGAAGCCTTTATGCGCGACCCGCTCACCATCGACGATGTGCTTAAGGCGCGCATGGTCTCCAGTCCCCTGGGCGTGCGCGACTGCTGTCTGGTTACCGACGGTGCCGGCGCCATCGTGCTCACCCGCGCAGACCGTGCCAAAGATCTGGCACAGCCCCCCGTCTACATCCTGGGCAATGCCACGGTCTGCTGGAACCGCCAGATCTCCTGCATGCCCGATCTGACCGTGACCTCGGCCACCCAATCCGGCCGGCAGGCCTTTGCCATGGCGGGGCTGACGCCAGCCGACATGGACATGGCCCAGCTGTATGACGCTTTCACCATCAACACCATCCTGTTTCTCGAAGACCTGGGCTTTTGCCGCAAGGGCGAGGGCGGTTCCTTTGTGCAAGGCGGCGCCATCGCCCCCGGCGGTCGTCTCGCCGTGAACACCAATGGAGGCGGTCTGTCCTGCGTCCACCCGGGCATGTATGGCGTGTTCCTGCTGATCGAGGCTGTGCGCCAGCTGCGCGGTCAGGCCGGCCTGCGGCAGCTGGAACGCCACCGCACGGCCGTGGTCCATGGCAATGGCGGCACGCTGTCCAGCCAGGCCACGGCGGTTCTGGGAACCGCGCAGGCACTCTAAGCCCAGGCCGCTACGCGTCATCCCTGGCAAGGCGCCCGCTTTTCGGTGCAGGCCAGCCTCCGCGTGAAGCCGCACCGGCCTCTACCTCACGAACGGTAGCTGCTGAGTGGTTCTTGAAGAAGCTACCCATCAGGCAAGACATAGCCACGAGACAAGGAATAAATCACATGATTCGCGATCCCGAAACCCTTGAAGCCCTGCTCGACAGCGTGCGCCGCTTTGTGCGCGAGCGTCTGGTTCCTGCCGAGAACGAAGTGGCCGACACCGACGAGATCCCCGCCACCATCGTGCAGGAGATGCGCGATCTGGGCCTCTTCGGTCTGACCATTCCCGAGCGCTTCGGGGGTCTGGAGCTGACCATGGAAGAAGAAGTCCGCGTGCTGCTGGAGCTGTGCCAGACTGCACCGGCATTTCGCTCCGTCATCGGCACCACCGTCGGCATTGGCTCACAAGGCATTCTGATGGACGGCACGCCCGAGCAGCAGGCGCAGTGGCTGCCCAGGCTTGCCACCGGCGAGGTGATTGCTTCGTTCGCGCTGACCGAGCCCGAAGCCGGCTCGGACGCGGCATCGCTGCGCACCACGGCGGTCAAGAACGGCGACCACTACATCGTCAACGGCACCAAGCGCTTCATCACCAATGCGCCGCACGCGGGCATGTTCACGCTGATGGCCCGCACCAACCCCGAGGACAAGAGCGCGGGTGGTGTGTCCTCCTTCATCGTCGACGCCAGGTCTGCGGGTATCAGCTTCGGAAAATACGACAAGAAAATGGGCCAACGCGGCGCCCACACCTGCGACGTGATCTTTGACAACGTCAAGGTGCCGGCCGCCAATCTGATCGGCCTGCAGGAAGGCAAGGGTTTCAAGACTGCCATGAAGGTGCTTGAAAAAGGCCGCATCCACATTGCCGCCGTGGCCGTGGGCTGCGCCAAGCGCATTCTGCGCGATGCCCTGCAGTACGCGCTGGAGCGCAAGCAGTTCGGCCAGGCGATCTGTGACTTTCAGCTGGTGCAGGCCATGCTGGCCGACAGCCAGGCCGAGCTGTACGCGGCCGAATGCATGACGATCGATGCAGCCCGCCGCCGTGACGACGGCAGCAATGTGTCGACCGAGGCCTCCTGCGCCAAGATGTTCGCCACCGAGATGTGCGGCCGCGTGGCCGACCGCGCGGTGCAGATCCTGGGCGGATCGGGCTATATGTCCGAATACGGCATCGAGCGCTTCTACCGCGATGTGCGCCTGTTCCGGCTGTACGAAGGCACGACGCAGATTCAGCAGATCATCATTGCCCGCAACATGGTGCGCGAAGCCCGCGCCAACGCATGAGCGTCATCACCCCGCCGACAACAAGGCCTGTGGAATTCGGCCATGAGCGCAGCGCTTTCATGCGCCTGCTGGGCGCCTGCCAGGTGGCAGATGCGCCCCCCGGCATGGTGCAGATACGACTGCCCGAGTTGCGAGAGGAGCTGCTCAACCAGCTGCCTGCCGCTCATGGCGGCGTGCTGATGAGCCTGCTGGATTCGGTGATGTCGCGCGCCGCCAGCGCGCTGCCCCAGGCGCCGTCGCAGACCGCCGTGACGGTGGAGATGAGCAGCCGCTTTCACCGTCCCGGTCGCGGCGGTTTGCTGGCCGAGGGCTGGGTGGTGCAAGCCAGCCGCAGCCTGTGCAGCTGCGCCGCCAGGATCACCGACGCACAAGGCACACTGGTGGCTACCGCCCAGGGCACGTTCAAGTACTGGAAGGCCCCCACCAGACTGGAAAAGTGAGCAGCTTCCGCTCATGGGGTCACGTTTTTAGGCTTGAATCACCTTGAAATCGATACTCCACGTACGCAATGCGCTCTCGTTCTAGAAAGTGCTTGCGCTCCTAGAGCAGCTTGCCGGTATCGGACGTTCCTGCGGCATCGATCACCAGCAGCTGCACCAGTTCCTTGGCAAAACTGGGCAACGCATCCAGGCTGCGCATGCAGATCTGCATATCGCGTAGCGACCAGGCATCCGACAGCGGCACGATGGCGATGTTCATGACCGCCGCATGGCGGCTGGCCGCCGACTCCGGCAGCACGCCCACGCCCACGCCGGACTCGATCATTCGGCAAGCCGTCTCGAAGTTGCCGACCTGGATGCGCTGCTTGATGGGCTTGTGCAGATGGTCCGAGGCCTGACGCAGAAAAGCATGGATGGCGCTGGACTCGTGCAGGCCCACATAGTCCAGATCCAACGTGTCGGAAAACGCCAGCTGCATCTCCCCATCTAGCGCATGCCCCTTGGGCACCACCAACACCAGCCTGTCCTTGCGATAGGGCAGGGTTTCCAGGTTCTCTGTACGCACCAGACCGGCCACGATGCCGATGTCGGTCTGCCCTTCGGTCACCGCGCGCACGATGTCGTGGGACAGGCGCTCGCGCAGATCCACATTCACATCCGGATTGCGGCCCAGAAACTCGCGCAATACCGGCGGCAGGAATTCGCTCAGCGAGGTGGTGTTGGCATACACGCGCAAATGGCCCTTGATGCCACGCACGTACTCCTGCATGTCACCACGCAGATGCTCGATCTGGCTGAGCACCATGCGCGCATGGGTCACAAACGCCTGGCCGGGCGGCGTCAGGGTCACGCCCTGGCTGGTGCGGTAGAGCAGCTTGGTGCCGATGCTGTCTTCCAGGTTCTTGATGCGCGTGCTGGCAGCCGGCAGCGAAATGCACGAGAGCTCGGCGCCACGAGTCATGCTGTTGGCCTCCGCGATATGGGTCATCAAGCGCAGGTCTACGAGGTCAAAGTGCATGGACATGGCCCATTGTAAGAACGCCGCCAGCTGGCTGGCTGTCGCGTATTGGCGTGACCGGCCCGGATAAACCCGGCTTTCAGAAATGCGAAGCACGCAGCAGACCAGTCTGCCTACGATGGCTGCCAGCCCTCTATTCGGACCCGATCTCTTCATGACTGCTGCAGCTGTTTCCTCCGCCACTGCCCGCACAGGTGCCCTGAGCCATCTGCGCGTGCTCGATCTCTCACGCGTGCTCGCCGGCCCCTGGTGCACACAGAATCTGGCCGATATGGGCGCCGACGTGATCAAGATCGAAAAGCCCGGCGAGGGCGATGACACCCGCCACTGGGGCCCGCCCTTTTTTGCAGATGCACAGGGCGACGCCTCTGCCCACGCCTGCTACTTTGCGGCCTGCAACCGCAACAAGCGCTCGGTCACGGTCGACATGGCAACCCCGGAAGGCCAAGCCATCATCCGCGAGCTGGCCAAGGACAGCGACATCGTTGTCGAGAACTTCAAGACCGGCGGCCTGCAGCGCTACGGCCTGGACTACGCCAGCCTCGCGGCCCTCAATCCTCGTTTGATCTACTGCTCGGTCACCGGCTTCGGCCATACCGGGCCCTATGCGCCGCGCGCAGGATATGACCTGCTGATCCAGGCCATGAGCGGCCTGATGAGCATCACCGGCCGCGCGGACAGCGAGCCCGGCAGCGGCCCCTTGCGCGTGGGTGTGGCCGTGATCGATCTGTTCACCGGCATGTATGCCACCAGCGCCATTCTGAGCGCGCTGGAAGCACGACACCATACGGGCCGAGGCCAGCATATCGATATGGCGCTGCTGGACGTGGCCATGGCAGTGCTGGCCAACCAAGGCACAGGTTTCCTGAACACCGGCAGCATTCCGGGCCGCCAGGGCAACACCCACCCCAGCGTGGTTCCCTACCAGGACTTTCCCACGGCCGACGGCAATATGCTGCTGGCGATAGGCAACGACGGCCAGTTCGCACGCTTTTGCGAAGCGGCCGGCGTGGCCTGGCACCAGGACGCACGTTTCACCACGAACGCGGGCCGGGTCATTCACCGCGTGGAGATGGTGGACATGATGTCCGAGCTGACCCTCAGCCGCAGCACGGCCGACTGGATCGCACTGCTGGAAGCCCGCGCCGTGCCCTGCGGCCCCATCAACAACATCCGTGAGGCCTTTGAAGACCCCCATGTGCAGGCACGTGGCCTGCTCATCACGCAGCAGCGCTACCCGGATGGACAGCTTCCGCAGGGCGAATGCATCAACCAGGTAGCCACCACGGCCAGCCCTCTGCGCCTGTCCGACACTCCGGCCACGCTGCGTTATGCGCCTCCAGCCCTGGGCCAGCACACCGAGGAGGTGTTGCGTGAAAGACTGCAGCTCGACGCTGCGCAACTGCAGGCGCTGCGCGACAAACAAGTAGTCTAGCTTCGAAAGACCGCTCCATGCCTTGTTGGGAGGCCCTCGCCTGATCCAGGCTAGGCCGAAGTCGCCGCGCCCAGCTCCTGCGCCAGCGTACGCACGAGTTCGGCGACAGGCATGGCGCGAGCCAGCGGTGCGCCCTGGCCGGCCCAGTGCGCGGCATAGTCGCTGCTGCCTTGCGCGCTGGCGGCCTGGTGCAGCGCCTTGCCCGCGTCATACACCATGGGATAGGCGGGCAGTGCTCCCGCATAGTCCCGCCCCAGCTGGTGCAGACGGTTGAACATGCCGCGCGCAGGGCGTCCGGAAATGGCGGCGGTGATGGCGGTGTGCTGCGCGCTGTCGCTTTGCAGCTCGGTGCGGTAGGCCTGGCTGGCTGCGGATTCGGGACAGAGGATGAAGGCCGTGCCCATCTGCACGGCACAGGCTCCCAGCTGCAGGGCTGCGGCAATGCCTGCACCGTCCATGATGCTGCCTGCGGCGACCACGGGCAGTCGGGACTCGCGCGCTGGGCAGACATGAGCAGCGTGGCCTTTGCCGATGTGCTGCACGAGCGCTTTGTGGGCATGCACCGTGGCAGCACTCTGCAGACTTTTCTGGAACGGCTGAGCCAGCAACTGGGCACCACGCTGAAGCTGCGCATACAGCTGTCCAGCTTCGACTCGATGTGTCGCATGGTCGCGGCAGGCGTGGGCGTGGCCGTGGTGCCCGAGACCGTGGCCCAGCGCTACCGCGGCCTGCCGCGCGTCTGCCGCGTGCCGCTGACCGACGCCTGGGCAGTGCGCCCCCGCTATATGTTGGTGCGCGAGGAGCAGCAGGTATCGGCCCAGCTGCAGGAACTGATGGACGCCATCGCTGCCTACCATGAGCACGGCGAGAGCAACGTGACGCAGAGCGAATCTGGCCGCTAGAACGACGCAGCTGCGAGCACGCGTGATCGCAGCCGCGGCAGGTCGATGACGGTGATGCCGCCGTATTCGATCTCTATCTGGCCGGCCGCCGCCAGGCGCCGCAGCGCTGCGTTGCAGCGCTGGCGCGACAGGCCAGAGAGGTTGGCGATCTCCTCCTGGGACACCCGCAGGCGCGGGTCGCTTCCCGGATGCAGCCAGGGGTGGAACAGGCCTACCAGTGCACGCGCCACCTGACTGTCGGTATCGAGCAGATGGTGGGCCGCAAAGTTGCCCAGGAACCAGTGCATGCGCTCGTTGATCTGACGCAGCAAAAAGGCTTCGAAGCTGCGCTCGCTGCCGCGCAGCCATTCAAAGACCTCGGCAGGCATCAAGGCCACGCGGCTGTCTCGCAGAGCGATCACGTCCGCCGTGCGCGCCACTCCGCGCAGCACCGTTCCCTCGCCGAACCAGCTGCCCACCGACAGACCTCCCAGCGTGACCGAGCGACCGTCGGCGCTGCTCACCGACCATTTGAGCAGCCCTTCGATGGCGCCATACCAGTGCCGAGGCGCATCTCCCATACGGCACAGCGCAGTGCCCGCGGGCAGGTCCACCTCGCGCATCTCGGCACGCACGCGTTCGCGCACGGCAACGTCGAGCGCGGGAAACCAGGCCGAGCCAGACAGCAATTCATCGAGGGTGGGACGGGCCGCGGCCGTTGAGCGGTGATGGCGGGCGATGGTGAAGCTCCTTGCGTACTTACCCCGAGGTCAAATGTCATCGCAACGACTGATTCGTGCAGGGGTGAAAAAAATAATAGCTGACGACCCAACCCCACGCATCAGGAGACGCCATGAGCAAGCGCAAAGTGATCGTGACCATTGCCCCCACGGGCGGCATGGCCCACAAATCGCAGAACCCCTATCTCCCTACCCAGCCGGACGAGATCGCCGAGGACGTGGTGCGCTGCTGCAATGCGGGCGCCAGCGTGGCTGCCATCCATGCGCGCCGCCCCGATGACGGCGCCACCTGCAATGCCGACATCTACCGCGACATCAACACCCGCATCCGCGCTGCGGGCTGCGACATCGTGATCAACAACTCCACGGGTGGTGGCGTGCACGGCGACATGGTGCGCGAGCTGCAGGGCGGGCGCTGGGAAATCGCCTGGGAGGAGCGCATCAAGGGCATGGACGCAGGCGCCGAGATGTGCACGCTGGATGCGACCACGCTGAACCTGAGCTTCGGCGGGCGCGAGATCCTCATGGACACGCCGCTGTCCCGGGGCCGCGAGCTGGCCGTAGGCATGAAGGCACGCGGCATCAAGCCAGAGTGGGAGGTCTTCGCACACACCCATATCCTGCAGGACGTGACCACGCTGATCGAGGAAGACCACGATGCCGCACCGCACTTCATCAACCTGGTGATGAACGTCCACCGCAACTTCCAGAACGCCATGCCGTTCTCGCCGCGCTACCTGCAGCAGATGGTGGACGTTCTGCCCGCCAACAGCATCTTCTGCGTCAGCGGCATCGGCCCCTCGCAGCTGGAGGCCAATGTGGCTGCGCTTCTGCTGGGCGGCCATGCGCGTGTGGGTCTGGAGGACAACCTCTACTACCGCCAGGGCGAGCTGGCCACCAATGTGCAGCTGACGGAGCGCATCGTGCGCCTGATCCGCGAGCTCGACATGGAGCCCGCCACACCCGAGGAAGCGCGTCAGATCATGGGGCTGCAACGCGGCGGCATGCCGCTGCCCGCGTTCGCGCCCGCCGCCATGGCACAGGCTGCCTGAGCAGCACACGACGCAGCACAGTTCGCACAACAACGAGGAGACAGCATCATGAAACTCACATGCAAGGCCCTGGCCGGCGCCGTGACGCTGGCCGGTGCGGCCACGGCAGCAGCTCAGATTTCGGACGATGTGATACGCATAGGCTTCATCAGCGACATGTCGGGCGTATACCGCGACTACGACGGACCGGCAGGCGCAGAGGCCATACGCATGGCCATCGCCGACATGGGCGGAGCCATCAACGGCAAGAAGATCGAGCTTGTGGCGGCCGACCACCAGAACAAGGCTGATATCGCCGCAGCCAAGGCGCGCCAATGGTTCGACGTGGAGCGCTTCGACATGCTGATCGGCGGCGTGAACTCGGGCGCGGCCATTGCCATGGCGGGCGTGGCGCGCGATAAGCGCAAGCCCTATTTCGTGGTCGGCTCGGGTGCTTCCAGCCTCACCAACGAGCAGTGTTCGCCCTACACGGTCATGTATGCCTACGACACGGTGGCCATGGCGCGCGGAACGGCCAGCGCCGTGCTCAAGAGCGGCGGCAAACGCTGGTTCTTCGTGACGGCCGACTATGCCTTCGGCAATGCGCTTCAGGCCGATGCCGCCAAGGTGCTTGAAGCCGGCAGCGGCAACGTGGCCGGTGCGGTCAAGCACCCGCTGGGCGCCAGCGACTTCTCGTCCTTCATGCTGCAGGCTCTGGCGGCCAAGCCCGATGTACTGGCCCTGGCCAACGCAGGCGGCGACACGGTCAACGCCATCAAGTCGGCGGCGGAATTCGGGCTGGCGCAGAAGATGAAGCTCGCGGGCATGATCATCACCATTCAGGACGTGCACGCCCTGGGCCTGAAGACAGCACAGGGCATGTATCTGACCGACAGCTGGTACTGGAACCAGAGCCCCGAGGCCAGCGCATGGGCGCGGCGCTTCTTCGACAAGCACAAGCGCATGCCCACCTCCTTCCATGCGGGCGACTACTCCGCCACGCTGCAGTACCTCAAGGCCGTGCAGGCCGCGGGCACGGACGATGGCACCAAGGTGATGGAACAGCTCAGGAAGACCCGTTTCAACGACATGTTCGTCAAGGATGGCTGGCTGCGCGCCGACGGCCTGATGGTGCATGACATGCATCTGATGCAGGTGAAGACGCCGGCCGAATCCAGAGAGCCCTGGGACTACTACAAGGTGGTCGAGACCATCCGGGGCGAGGCCGCCTGGACCACACGCGCCGAGACGCGCTGCGCGCAATGGAAGACATCATGAGCGCAGCCGCACCCGTGATACGGCGCGTGGCCGTGGTCGGCACCGGCGTGATCGGTGCCAGCTGGGCAGCGTTCTTCCTGGCGCGCGGCCTGGATGTGACGGCCACCGATCCAGCACCCGGCGCCGAGCAGCGCCTGCGCGAAGCGGTGCAGCGCCACTGGCCGACCATGCAACGCATGGGGCTGGTGGATGGAGCTTCGCTCGAACGCCTGCGCTTCGACGCCGAACTTGAGCGTGCGCTGGACGGCTGCGACTTCGTGCAGGAAAGCGGCCCCGAACGCGCCGACTTCAAGGCTGACCTCTATGCGCGCATGGACGCGGCCACACCACCCCGGGTACTGCTGGCCAGCAGCAGCTCGGGTCTGCCGGTCAGCGGCATGCAGGCACGCTGCAAGACGCCGCAGCGCGTGGTTCTGGGCCATCCCTTCAATCCGCCGCACCTGATTCCGCTGGTGGAAGTGGGTGGTGGCGATGCCACCTCGCCAGACAGCATCCAGCGCGCCATGGACTTCTACGCAGCGCTGGGCAAGCGCCCCATTCATGTGCGGCGCGAGATCGCTGGCCACATCGCCAACCGCCTGCAGGCCGCGCTGTGGCGCGAGGCTTTTCACCTTGTTGACCAGGGGGTGGCCAGCGTCAGCGACATCGACACGGCCATCGCCCACGGTCCCGGCCTGCGCTGGGCACTGATGGGGCCATTCATGAACCTGCATCTGTCTGGCGGACAGGGCGGCATGCAGCATCTGCTGGAGCACCTGGGCGGCCCCATCGAAAGCTGGTGGCGCGATCTTGGCAATCCGGCCATGACAGCGGCGCTCAAGGACAGTGTGGTGCAGGGCGTGGCCGAGGCGCGCGGCATACGCCGCGAAGAGGAGCTGGAGCGCACGCGCGACGAACTGCTGACCGACCTGATACGGGCCAAGGCCCAGGGCTCGCTGTTCTGAGCCCACATGGAGGAGCACGCATGCAAGCCATAGACTTCCTGTCCGACCCACAGCAGGTCGCCCCGCCGCGCAGCCTGCGCATCGATCTCGACGACGGCAGCTTCGTGCTGCGATCGCCCGTGGCGCTCAAGCCCTATGCACGTTGCGTGGGCGAGTGGCTGGAGCGCTGGGCGCGCGAAACACCCGAGGCGCCGGCCCTGGCCGAGCGCACACCCGACGGAAGCGGCTGGCGCCAGCTGTGCTGGGGCGAGCTGCGCGAGGCCGTTGGGCGCACGGCCCAGGGACTGCTGGACCTGGATCTACCCCCCGGCCCTGTGGTCATACTGTCGGACAACGCCATCGATCACGCGGTGCTGATGCTGGCCGCCATGCACGTGGGCCGGGCAGCCTGCTCGCTGTCCAGTGCCTACTCGCGCACGGCGCGCGACTTCGGGCGGCTGCGCCAGATGCTCCAGGTGCTGCAGCCCGCGCTGATCTACGCATCGGACGCGCGCCTGTACAGACCGGCGCTGGCGGCCTGCGAAACCCGCGCGCCCTGCGTCTTCAGCGCACATGCACAGCACTGGCCTGGCGGTCTGGATTTCGAGGCGCTCATGGCCAGACCCGAGACAGTCGCCGTGCGCACCGCCTATGAGGCCATCGCGCCCGACACGCATGCCAAATACCTGCTGACATCGGGCTCCACAGGCACGCCCAAGGTCGTCATCAACACGCACCGCATGCTGTGCGCCAACCAGCAGCAAATGGCGCAGACCTGGCGCTTCCTGGAGCATGAAAAGCCCGTGCTCGTGGACTGGCTGCCCTGGAGCCACACCTTCGGCGGCAACCACAACCTGCATCTGGTACTGGCACATGGCGGCACGCTCTACATCGACGAGGGCAGGCCCGCACCGGGTCTGATCGAGAAGACGGTGCGCAATCTGCGCGAAGTCCGCCCCACGCTGTGGTTCAACGTGCCGCGCGGCTTCGACATGGTGCTGCCGCTGATGGAGGCCGACGACGCGCTGGCGGCGGACATGCTCTCGCGCCTTCGCCTGGCCTTCTACGCAGCTGCGGCGCTGGCCCCCTCGACCTGGAAGCGGCTGGAGGCAGTGGCCCAGCGCGTGCGCCCGGGCCGCCCCCTGTGGCTGACCACGTCCTGGGGCTGCACCGAGACCTCGCCCGCGATCACCTCGGCCCACTGGCAGCTCGACGGCGCCGGCTGCATAGGTGCGCCGCTGCCCGGGCTGGAGCTCAAGTTCGTGCCCAACGGCAACAAGCAGGAAATGCGCGTGAAGGGCGTGTCGGTTTTCCCCGGTTACCGCGACGCACCGCGCGAAACGGCTGCGGCCTTCGACGAGGAAGGTTATTACCGCATCGGCGACGCAGGCTTCGTCGTGGACGAGCAGCGACCCGAGCGTGGCGTGATCTTCAACGGCCGCGTGGCCGAGGACTTCAAGCTCTCCAGCGGCACCTGGGTCTCGGTGGGAACGCTGCGCGTGGAACTGGTGTCGCGCCTGGCGCCATGGGTGCAGGACATCGTCATCGCAGGCCACGACCGTGACGAGCTGGGCCTGCTGGTATTTGCCACGCCCGCAGGCGCTGCCGCCCCCGAAACCCTGGCACAGGCACTGCGCCGCGTGATGCACGAGCAGCGCGACGCAGGCGCGGGCAGCTCGCAAAGCCCCGGCTGCGCGCTGGTGCTGGCCGATCCGCCGGACGCGGAGGCCGGAGAGATCACCGACAAGGGCTACGTCAACCAGCGCGCGGTGCTGACGCGGCGCGCCGATGCGGTGCGACGTCTGTTCGCTTCAAAGGATGCATCGGTCATTCGCTGCAACAGCTAAAACCATAGCAGTCATCGCAATTCAGTATTCAAATCTTGGCGTAAACAGTCCAGATCTGATGCATTACAAGCGATGACAGCTATCAAATCAGATGGTTACTCCAGGCGCACCGAATATCCGCTCAAGCCCGCTCAAGCCCGCTCAGGCGTGCTCCGCCTGCTCCAGCTCCTGCGCCAGCGTGCGCACGAGCTCGGCGGCGGGCATGGCGCGAGCCAGCGGTGCGCCCTGGCCGGCCCAGTGCGCGGCATAGTCGCTGCTGCCTTGCGCGCTGGCTGCCTGGTGCAGCGCCTTGCCCGCGTCATACACCATGGGATAGGCGGGCAGCGCTCCCGCATAGTCCCGCCCCAGCTGGTGCAGACGGTTGAACATGCCGCGCGCAGGACGCCCGGAAATGGCGGCGGTGATGGCCGTGTGCTGCGCGCTGTCGCTTTGCAGCTCGGTGCGGTAGGCCTGGCTGGCGGCGGATTCGGGGCAGAGGATGAAGGCCGTGCCCATCTGCACGGCGCAGGCTCCGAGCTGCAAAGCGGCAGCGATGCCGGCACCGTCCATGATGCCGCCTGCGGCGACCACGGGCAGACGGGACTCGCGCGCCAGCAGCCGCACCAGCGCCAAAGTCCCCATCAGTCTGTCCTGCTCGGGCACGAAAGCGCCGCGATGGCCGCCCGCCTCCATGCCCTGGGCCACGATCACATCCACCCCGGCCTGCTCGATCTGGCGCGCCTCGTCGAGGCTGGTGGCGCAGGCCAGCGTGGTGATGCCGGCGGCGCGCAAGGCATCGACAAAACTCTGCTCCGGCAGGCCGAAATGAAAGCTCACCACGGCGGGGCGCAGCTCCAGCAGCATGGCCTGCAACCGCTCATTGCCCAGCGCTGACTCGTAGATGCAGCGCAGGCTGGGCGGCGCGGACGCGCCATAGCGCTCGAACTCCGGCGCAAGATAGCGCAGCCACTGCGCTTCGCGCTCGGCATCTGCTGCCGGCGCACGGTGACAGAAGAGGTTGACGTTGAAGGGGCGATCGGTCAGCGCACGCGTCTGTTCGATGTGCTGGCGCGCCTGCTCAAGGCCGTAGGCGCCTATGCCGACCGAACCCAGGGCGTATGCATTGCTCACGGCAGCCGCCAGCTGCGGGGTCGAGGTCCCGGCCATCGGGGCCTGAATGATGGGATGCTGCAGGCCCAGGCCTGTCATCCACAAAGGTAGTTTGCTCATCGCGCGTCTCCCGGTTTCACTTCTCGATATGAATCATTGCGCAGTGCGGGCCAGGCGGCTAGAGGCCACCAGCAGCGCGCCCAGGCCCAGCGCCGCGCAGCCCAGCACGAACAGCTGGCGATAGCTGCCGCTGCTGGCGTAGACAAATGCCATCAGATAGCCGGAGCTGGCCTGCAGCAGCGCAAATGCCGCCGTGGCGTAGCCCCACATTTTCTTGTGCTGGCCGGGACCGATGAGCTGCATCAGATAGCCCGAGGTAATGGCCGCCATGCCCGGTGACAGCGCCCCCACCACAAAGCCCGACAGTGCATGGCCACCGAAACCTGACCAGGCCAGCGGCAGACCGATGGCCACCGCCTTGAGGGCATAGGCGCCCGTGGTCGTACCCCACCAGCCCCAGCGCGTCGCGCAGTAGGCCGCACACAGCGGCCCGACCATCGCGCCAAGCCCGAAAAATGCCCATTGCGTCGAGGCATAGGCGCCGCCCAGTTGCAGCTCGCGATCCAGGTAGTCCACCCAGAACACGGTGTGCGGCACAAAGCCGAAGGCGTCGCAGGCATAGGCGGTCAACACCAGGATCACCGCCAGGCTCCATGGCGTTGCACCGGAAGTGGCGGCCGTCGCCGTGGGCTGGATAGCCACAGGGGCATGCGGCTGGATCTGGCGCGCAGCATGCCAGCCGCTGTAAAGCGACAGCGCAGACAGCGCCGTCAACGCCCACCAGACGGCGCTCAGGCTGCTGCGCGCAAACATGGGCACCAGCGTGGCGGCCAGCAAGGCGCCCACGCCAATGCCGCAGAACATCAGCGGGCCCAGCGTGGCACGGCGCTGCGGCGCTGCTGCAGCCATGGCCACCGACGGGCCCAGCACCATCAGCGCGGCACCGGCAATGCCGGAGATCAGCCGCCAGACAAAGAACAGGGCCATAGGCTGGGGCAGGCTGCAGCCGGCAAAGCTCAGCGTCACGGCCACCCAGCAGATCACCAGCACGCGCAGCGCGCCCATGCGCTCGGCCAGCGGCGCGGCGACCAGAGCCCCGATCAGATAGCCGAGCAGATTGGCGGCCCCCAGATAAGCCACCTGCTCGCCGCTGAACCAGCCCGCATGCACCATCTGCGGCATCAGCGCCGTATAGGCGAAACGGGCCAGGCCGACGCCGCTCAAGGTGGCCATGAAACCGGTCAACAGCAGGGGAAGTTCTTTGCGCTCGATCACAGCTCGGGTTCCGGAGGGAAATTGGTATCAAGCCTAAACGCTGCGGCCCGATCATGTCCAATGATTCAAAATGATGACTTGTATCTCATTTCAAGATATTGGAGCCGCATATGCAACTCAAATCCCTGCGCATGTTCGAAGCCGTCTGCGAAAGCGGCAGCTTTGGTGCCGCTGCCCAGCGGCTGCACACCGTGCAGTCCAATGTCACGGCCCATATCAAAAAGCTCGAGGACGAAGCGGGCGTGCAGCTGCTGATGCGGGCCAACCCGGTCTTTCCCACTCCGGCCGGACGTACGCTGCTGGAATCTGCGCGGCAGATGCTGCAGTCGCATGACCAGGTGCTGGCCATGCTGCAAACCCGGCAGTTTGCTGCCGGCCAGGTCAAGGGTGCCTTGCGCATAGGGTCCATGGAAACCACGGCCGCCCTGCGCCTGCCGCCCCTGCTGGCCGAGTTGCGCAGGCTGCATCCGGGCATCGACCTGGAACTGGATGCCCAGCCCACGGCCGCATTGCTGATGGAGCTGGCGGCCGGCCACATCGACTGCGCCTTCATCAACGGAGCCGCACCGCAGAGCGAGCTGCATTCCTGGCCGCTGTTCCGCGAAGAGCTGGTGCTGGTCAGCGGACAGCCGCTGACGCGCTTCCCCACCGCGGCGGAGTTCGGCAACGCCGTGTTCCTGGCTTTCCGTCAGGGCTGCAGCTACCGCCAGCGGATCGAGCTGCTGATGGCCTCCATGGGGGTGACAGCGGTACGCATCATGGAGCTGGGCATGCTGGACACCATCCTCGGCTGCGTGGCCGCCGGCATGGGCTATGCGCTGCTGTCGCGCTCGCTGGTCGAAGCCCAGCAGCAGCGCTTTGGCGTGCACTGGATGACTCTGCCCGGCAGAAGCGGACAGGAGCTGGCCTTTGTCGACACCTGTTTTGTGACCGCAGCCGTACAAGGCTGGTCGCCGGCACTGCATGCATTTGCGCAGGTACTGGGTGTCAATCCGCAGGCCACACGGGCGCAGCCCGTGGCGCTGGCTCTTGCCGCCTGAGAGCGGCAAAACATCACGGCTGCATCAGCGCACGGCGGTATTGCAATGCCTCGGCCAGATGGGTTTGCATGATGGCATCCGAGCCCGCCAGATCGGCAATGGTTCGCGCCACCTTCAACGCCCGGTGCGTGCCGCGCGCCGACCAGCCAAGGCGCGCTGCAGCCTTGTGCGCAAAGGTCAGCGCCTCGGGCTCCAGCTGCAGATGCGTGTCGAGCTGTGCCCCCTGCAACTGATGATTGGGCAGGCCCTGGCGCTGCAAGGCCTTGTCCCTGGCCGCGCTCACGCGTTGCTGCACGGCAGCGCTGCTCTCCCCTTCGGGCGCTGCCAGCAACTCCTCGGGTGACAGTGCCGCCACCTCCACATGCAGATCGATACGGTCCAGCAAGGGACCGCTGATGCGTGCCTGATAACGTGCCACCTGATCGGGCGAGCAGCGGCAGGCCCTGATGCGCGACCCCCAGAAGCCGCAGGGACAGGGGTTCATGGCTGCCACCAGCTGGAAACGGGCCGGGAACTCCGCCCTCTGCACGGCCCGCACGATGGTGATGCGTCCGGTCTCCAGCGGCTCTCGCAGGGCCTCCAGAGCGCTGCGCGCGAACTCGGGCAGCTCATCCAGGAAAAGCGCCCCGCAATGGGCATATGAAATCTCGCCGGGCCGGGGCGGAGAGCCGCCACCGACCAGCGCGATGGAGCTGGCCGTGTGATGAGGAGCGGCAAATGGCCGCTGGCGCCACAGCTGCGGCGTGAAACGACCGCTGAGGCTGGCAATGGCTGCGGCTTCGAGCGCTTCCTCATCGGTCATGCCGGGCAGCAAACCCGCAAAGCGCTGGGCCAGCATGGATTTCCCCGAACCCGGAGGGCCGATCATCAGCACACCGTGAGCCCCGGCAGCTGCAATTTCAAGCGCACGCTTGGCCTGCATCTGGCCGCGCACCTCGCGCAGATCCAGCGACGGCAAAGAGGCTTCAGCAGGTCTGGAGTGCACCCGCTGCCAGCCTTCCACGCCATCGCCCTGCTCCGCCAGGGTGGCTTCATGCGCGATGAACTGCCTGACCACATCCAGCAGATGCGCGGCGCCGAAGACTTCGACAGCCGGCACAAAGGCTGCCTCCAGCGCACTTTCTGGCGGCAGCACCAGCCGCACGCGTTGTTGCTGACGCTGCAGGGCCAGCGCCGTTGCCAGGGCCCCGCGCACCGGACGCAGGGCACCGGTCAGGGACAGCTCTCCGGCAAACTCATAATCGGCGAGCCGCTGTGCATCGATCTGCCCGCTGGCCGCCAGAATTCCCAGCGCTATCGGCAGGTCAAAGCGGCCTGAGTCCTTGGGCAGATCTGCCGGAGCCAGATTGACCGTGATGCGCTGATTGTTCGGGAACTCCAGCCCCGCATTGACGATGGCCGCACGCACGCGCTCGCGGGCCTCCTTGACCTCCACATCCGCCAGGCCCACCAGCGTGAACGAAGGCAGTCCGTTGGCCAGATGGACCTCCACCGTGACAGCCGGTGCCTGCAAGCCCAGCAGGGCACGACTTTGAACCAGTGCCAGACCCATCACGCCCCTCCCCTTCAAGCCCAACTGTAGGGCCTAGCGTATGCGCCAGCGGCTCAAACAGGCAATAGGGGTGTGCACAGGCCGTCAGCCGGCGGCGTCGTCGCCACGGGCAGGCTGCCTGCCGGCAGCCCGGCCACGGCGGCGCTCGGCCTTGGGAAAGCTGCCCTGCTCCTGCATGAGCGCCGCCCGATTGCGCACGCGCTCGAACACCTGGGACAGCACCTCAAGCTCGGTATCGCTGACGTCGCCGAGCAGCTCCTGGTTGATCGCCTGTATCTGCGGAAACAGCTGGGTGTGCAGCGCCAGCCCGGCGTCCGTCAGCTGCACCATGGCCTGGCGCCCGTCGCCGGCTATGCCCTGCTTGTGCAGCAGCCCCTTGACAATCAGCGTGGAGATGGTGCGCGAGGTGCGCGTGCGATCGAGCTGCGCCAGCTCCGCGAGCTGGGACGGCTGCATGGCGCCCTTGGTGGCCAGCAGCCCGATCATGCGCCACTCGCGCCGGGTGATGCCGAAGCCGCCCTCGCACAGGCGCACCACCATGGTCCCGGTCGAGCTCATCAGGCGGGCCAGATGGTAGAGGAACAGATCGTCCAGCTCGGACGGCTGCCGCCAGGGGTGGCGCTGCGCCTTGGTCATGGGTCTTTGTGGGTTTTCTCTAGGAATGATGGATTAGATCCATTATCGAGTCACTGCTTACAGTGGCTCCAAAGAAAACGACAGGAGACACCATGCCTTGCACCCGTATCGCCCGCCGCACTCTGGCCGGGCTGGCGGCCGCCGCGCTTCTGACGGCATCTCATGCTGCCGACAACTGGCCCGCCAAGCCCATACGCATCATCGTTCCCACCCCGCCCGCCGGCCCTTCCGACATCGCCGTGCGCCCGCTGGCGGCGGCCGTGCAAAAGGCGCTAGGTCAAGCCGTGATCGTGGAAAACCGGGCCGGTGCCAATGGCAATATCGGTGCGGCCGAGGTCGCCCGAGCCGCAGCCGACGGCTACACCTGGCTGTGGGCCATGGACCCGGTGCTCACCGTCAACAAGCATATCTACAAGAACATCGGCTACTCCAGCGATGCCATCGTGGTGCTCAATGCCGCTGCCAGGTTCTCGCAGACCCTGATCTGCAACCCCGGCCTCGGCTTCAAGTCCGTCAAGGACATGCTGGAGGCAGCCAAGGCACGCGAGCTGACCTATGCCACCGGCGGCGCGGGCTCCCCCGGTCATCTGGTCATGGAGTCGCTGCTGTCGGGCACCGGCGTGAAGATGGTGCATGTGCCCTACAAGGGACCGGCACCCGCCATGCAGGATCTCATGGGCGGCCAGGTGGACTGCGGCTTCCTGGCCGCCCCCACGGTGCTGCCCCAGATCCAGAGCGGTCGCGTCACCGCCCTGGCCACCACGGGGCGCACGCGCTCGCCGCTGCTGCCGGCGTTGCCCACGATTGCCGAGTCGGGCTACCCCGATTTCGACGGCACCTACTGGCTGCTGCTGGCCGCCCCCAAGGGTGTTCCTGCCGAGATCCAGAAGCGCTTTCTCGCCGCCATGGATGCCGCCATCCGCTCGCCGCAGCAGCAGGAGCGGGTGAAGGCCGTGGATATCGAGATGGTGGGCAGCAGCCCCGAGCAGGCCCAGGCCAGGGTGCGCGAGATCTCGGGCAAATGGGAAGCGCTGGCCCGCAAGATCAATCTGAAACCCGATTGAGGCCGCAGGCCCGGGCGCCGGCCATCTGAGCGGCTCAGGCCGGTGCCGACACGCACTTACACTGCCCGCTTTCCCATCAGCAATGGCGTGAGCCCGCAGCTCGGATCACAGACCAGGAGAGACATGACGATGCAAAGAAGAATCTTCGGCAAGCTCGCGGCGGGGCTCGGCCTGAGCGCAGGATTGCTGGGCAGCGGCGCGCTGCAGGCCCAGGAGACCCATGCCCTGTTTCCCAACAAGACACCGCTGCGCATGGTGGTCGGCTATCCGCCCGGCGGCGCCACCGACCGCGTGGCGCGCATCGTGGCCGACCGGCTGCAGGCCCGGCTGGGCAGCCCGGTCATCGTGGAAAACAAGCCCGGCGCGGGCGGCCGCCTGTCGGCCCAGTATGTGAAGAACGCCCCGGCGGCCCAGCCCGCCGTGCTGCTGGCCAATCCCGCCGTGATGGTGGTGGCGCCGCTGGTGTTTCCGGACTCGGGCTACGAGCCGGAAAAGGACTTCCGCCCCATCAGCGAGGTCAACCGCTACGAGTTCGGCCTGGCCGTCGCCAGCGCCGTGCCCGTGAAGGAGCTGCCGCATCTGCTGGCCTGGCTCAAGGCCAATCCGCAGCAGGCCAATTTCGGCGTGCCGGCCACGGGCAGCCTGCCGCACTTTTTTGCGCTGATGCTGGGCGAGACCGCCAAGGTGCCCGTCGAGGTCGTGGGCTACAAGGGCTCGGGCCCGCTGCTCACCGACCTGATGGGCGGGCAGGTCCCCATCGCCGTGGACACTCTAGACACCCAGATCGCCCAGCATGAAGCGGGCAAGCTGCGCGTGCTGGCCACCTCGGGCGAGCGCCGCAGCACCATGGCACCCGGTATCCCCACGCTCAAGGAGCTGGGCGTGAACCTGGTCGGCACGGGCTGGAACACCTTGTTCGCCCCGCAGAGCATGGCGCCGGCCACGGTGCAGCGCCTGTCGCAGCTGGTGCAGGAGGTGATGAAGGAAGCAGACACGCAGCAGAAGTTCGCCGCCTCCAACCTGGTGCCCGTGGTCAGCAGCGCGCAGGACACGGAAAAAATGCTCAAGGCCTACCGCGCGCAATGGGCGCCGGCGGTTCAGCGCTCGGGCTTCAAGCCCTGATTTTTGAGGAGCAGATATCGCTTGTTACCAAACATTTTCAGCATCAAACCTATTCAAAATCCTTGCATAACAAGCGATAGAAGCTCCTGTTTTTGAACGTTCTCCGCTATCTCATGACTGACTCCCGCCCCAATCTGATCTTCATCCTGGCCGATGACCTCGGCTATGCCGACCTGGGCTGCACCGGTGCGCGCGATGCGCACAACAACGCCACCGACGTCTCGCCGCGCCTGGACGCCATGGCGGCCCAGGGCCTGCGCTTCACGCGCGGCTACTCCAACTCCTCGGTGTGCTCGCCCACGCGCTTTGCGCTGGCCACGGGTCGCTGGCAGTACCGCCTGCGCGGTGCGGCCGAGGAACCCATCGCCAGCGTGCATGGCGACAAGGTGCTGGGCCTGCCGCCCGATCACCCCACGGTGGCCTCGCTGCTGCGCGATGCCGGCTATGCCACGGCCCTGGTCGGCAAATGGCATCTGGGCTACCCCCCGCATTTCGGCCCGCGCCTTTCGGGCTACGAGGAGTTCTACGGCTTTCATGCCGGCGGCGCCGACTACTTCGCCCACTGCGATCCGCGCGGGCGCCCCGACTTCTGGATCAACGAGGAGCCGCACACCGAAGACGGCTACCTGACCGACCTGCTGAGCCGCCGCGCGGTGGACTTCGTCAAGCGCCAGAGCGCCGAGCAGCCCTTCTACCTCTCGCTGCACTACAGCGCCCCGCACTGGCCCTGGCTGACGCGCGAGGACCGCGCCGAATCCGAGCGCCTGCAAGGCATGGGCAAGCACACCGACGGCGGCAGCATCGACACCTATCAGCGCATGATCCATCACATGGACGAAGGCATCGGCTGGCTGCTGGATGCGCTGGAGGAAAAAGGCCTGAGCGAGAACACGCTCATCGTCTTCACCAGCGACAACGGCGGCGAGCGCTTCTCCAATACCTGGCCTTTCGTGGGCCAGAAGATGGACCTGCTTGAAGGTGGCATCCGCGTGCCCTTGCTGGCACGCTGGCCGGCGCGCATGACGGCCGGCGCCGTCTGCGACACGCCCAGCCTGACCATGGACTGGTCGGCCACCTTCCTGGCCGCCGCCGGCGTGGACGCGCATGCCGACTATCCGCTGGACGGCATCAGCCTGCTGCCCCTGATGCAGGATCAAAGCTGGATGCCCGAGCGCGACCTGGCCTGGCGTATGAAGCACCGCGAGCAAAAGGCCTTGATCCGGGGCGACTGGAAATATCTGCAGATCGAGGGCATCGAATACCTGTTCAACATCGCCAGCGACCCGCGCGAGCGCGCCAATCTGCGTGATCGCGAGCCCCGGAAACTGGCCGAGCTGCGCAGCGCATGGCAGCACTGGAATCAGGAGCTGCCGCCGATTCCGCAGGAAGCCAAGGTTTCGCTGGTGTTCACCAAGGCAGACCTGCCCCAGGCCAGCTTCTGAGCTGAGCGCTGCCTGCAAGCCCATCGCCCAGGCGATGGGCTTTTTTGCGTCCACGCCCAAACAGAGAGCACGCACTCACTTTCAAATCACCTGTTTGGTGCAAAAACCGGATAAAAACCGGGCCATGGCGGTGCATTGCAAAAACGCACCATCCTGGTGCATTCGGTTCAGGCCGCAAACCGGGTGGCGAAAGTTGCGCTCAGTGATTGTGAAAACTCGTAGCTTTTTGTACCGGGCAGCTATGGCCCGCTGCCTGTTCTAGGGCC
Organism: Comamonas sp. A7-5; assembly: GCF_039581385.1. Taxonomy (NCBI): domain Bacteria; kingdom Pseudomonadati; phylum Pseudomonadota; class Betaproteobacteria; order Burkholderiales; family Comamonadaceae; genus Comamonas; species Comamonas sp. A7-5. Next base: position 511,006 of record NZ_JBCPWO010000003.1, on the reverse strand, counting down.
TTGGGCAGCGAACCGTGCCGCAGCCGCCGCAGAGACTGGCACGGTCTGTGCTTTGAGAGTTCATCCGAGATTTTTGCCACGAAATTTTCAAACCGGAGGAACCCTGAATGCCTAGTCCCGCTGCAAGCCGTTTCAAGACTTTCGCCAAGACTGCCGCCCTGGCCTGCGCCGTTGTCGCCCCCATGTGGGCCCATGCCCAGCTCTCCGCCAACGTTGCCCTGACCACCAACTACAAGTTCCGTGGTCAGGATCAGGACGCCAGCCGCACCAGGGCCGTCAAGCCCGCGCTGCAAGGCGGTTTTGACTACACGTTCGGCGACAGCGGCTTCTACGTCGGCAACTGGAACTCCTCCGTGGACTGGCTGCCCGGCAACTCGCTGGAAACCGACTTCTACGGCGGCTACAAGTTCAAGGCTGCCGATGTGGACTGGGACGTGGGCATGCTGACCTATGTGTACTCGGGCAACGCCAACGGCAACACCACCGAGATCTACGGCTCCGGCACCTACGGCCCGTTCACGGCCAAGTACTCGCACACGGTGTCCAAGGACTACTTCGGCTGGGCCGGCGCCAAGGCAGGCTCGGGTCTCAAGGGCCGCAATACCGGTTATCTGCAGTTCTCCTACAGCCAGGAAGTGATGCCCAAGGTGACACTGAAAGCATCAGTTGGTTACACCCATTTCTCCAGCGACATCAAGGACCTGGGCGTTCCCAACTATGTGGACTACAGCGTCGGTGGTGCCTATGACCTGGGCGACGGCTTCTCTGCCGCTGCGGCAGTGACCGGCGCCAACAAGAAGGCCTACTTCGGCGATGTGAACAAGGCGCGTCTGATTCTGACGCTCTCCAAGACTTTTTAATTTTTCAGGAGCCCGTCATGAAAATGGTGATCGCCATCATCAAACCCTTCAAGCTCGACGAAGTGCGTGAAGCTCTTTCCCAAATCGGTGTTCAAGGCATCACCGTGACCGAAGTCAAGGGCTTTGGCCGTCAGAAGGGCCACACCGAGCTGTACCGCGGTGCCGAGTATGTGGTGGACTTTCTGCCCAAGCTGAAGATCGAGGCCGCGATTGCCGACGATCTGGTCGATGCCGCCATCGACGCCATCGAGGGCGCAGCCCGTACCGGCAAGATCGGCGACGGCAAGATTTTTGTGCAGGCGCTGGAGCAGTCGATCCGTATCCGTACAGGAGAAACCGGCGACGCGGCCCTGTAAAGGCCCAGTCTCTCTGGAACCGTTTTGAGAAAGATTGCCATGATCAAGAAATTATTGAGCGCAGGCCTGGGACTGGGCCTGCTGGCTGCCGGCGCCACCGGCTTTGCCCAGGAAGCTGCAACGGCTGCCGCCGCCGCAGCGCCTGTGGCCGAAGCAGCGGCCGAGGCCGTTCCCACCCTGAGCGCCGGCGACACCGCCTGGATGCTGACCTCGACCATGCTGGTGATCCTGATGGTCATCCCCGGCCTGGCGCTGTTCTACGGCGGCCTGGTGCGCAGCAAGAACATGCTGTCCGTGCTGGCCCAGGTCTTTGTGATCTTTTCGCTGATCACCGTGCTGTGGGCCATCTACGGCTACTCGCTGGCCTTTGGCGGCGAGGGCAAGTTCTTCGCAGGCTTCGACAAGCTGTTCCTCATGGGCATCACGCCTGACACGCTGTCGTCCATGCTCAAGACCATCCCCGAATATGTGTTCGTGGCCTTCCAGTCCACCTTCGCCGCCATCACCGTGGCGCTGATCGTGGGAGCGTTTGCCGAGCGCATCAAGTTCGCGGCCGTGATCGTGTTCTCCGTGCTGTGGTTCACCTTCAGCTACATCCCCATGGCCCACATGGTGTGGGGCGGCGGTCTGCTGGGTGCCGATGGCGCGCTGGACTTCGCGGGCGGCACCGTGGTGCACATCAACGCCGCCGTGGCCGGTCTGGTGGGTGCCTACATGCTGGGCAAGCGCATCGGCTTCGGCAAGGAAGCCCTCCCTCCGCACAGCCTGACGCTGACCATGGTGGGCGCCTCCCTGCTGTGGGTGGGCTGGTTCGGCTTCAATGCCGGCTCTGCCGGTGCCGCCAACGGCGTTGCCGGCCTGGCCTTCATCAACACCATCCTCGCGACCGGCGCTGCCGCCATCTCCTGGATCGTGGCCGAAGCCCTGCTGCGCGGCAAGGCCTCCATGCTGGGCGCTGCCTCGGGTGCCGTGGCCGGTCTGGTGACCATCACGCCCGCCGCCGGTTTCGTCGGCCCCATGGGCTCCATTGTCATGGGCATCATCGCCGGCCCTCTGTGCTTCTGGGGCGTGTCCGGTCTCAAGCGCCTGCTCAAGGTTGACGACGTCTGCGACGTGTTCGGCGTCCACGGTGTCGGCGGTATCCTGGGTGCCATCCTGACCGGCGTGTTCTGCGCCAAGGGCCTGGGTGGTATCGAGCCCGAAGGCTACAACATGGCCCACCAACTGTGGGTGCAGGTCGAGAGCGTGCTGGTGACCATCGTCTGGTCCGGCGTGGTCTCCTATGTGGCCTACAAGGTTGCCGATCTGACCGTGGGTCTGCGTGTCTCGGAAGAGTCCGAACGCCAGGGCCTGGACATCACTTCCCATGGTGAGGTGGCCTACACCCGCTAAGCGGCAGGCTCTTCGCAAGTTCAGTTTCATTACGTTGCCCCGCAGTGCAAGCTGCGGGGCTTTTTTATTCACGCCTGCTTTTCAAAAAAATCAAAGATCAGGCCTTCCTGCCCCGGGGGCGCCCCGGCTACCATGCAGGCCATGGATTCAGCCACCAGCCAAATCAATCAGCTCGGCGAGCGCATTCGCGCCGCTGCCAGTGACAAGACCCCGCTGCGCATCTGCGGCGGCGGCAGCAAGGACTTCTATGGCCTGCGTCTGCAGGGCGAGCCGCTGTCCACGCGCGCGCTCAGCGGTATCGTCAGCTACGAGCCCAGCGAGCTGGTGGTGACCGTTCGCGCCGGCACGCCGCTGGCCGAGCTGGAGGCAACATTGGCCAGCCAGGGCCAGTGCCTGGCTTTCGAGCCGCCGCACTTCGGCGCCGCCAGCACCGTGGGAGGCATGGTCGCCGCAGGCCTGTCCGGCCCGTCGCGTGCCAGCGTGGGCGCAGTGCGCGACTTCGTGCTGGGCCTGGAGATGATCAACGGCCAGGGCGAGCTGCTGCGCTACGGCGGCCAGGTCATGAAGAATGTGGCCGGCTATGACGTCTCGCGCCTGATGACGGGCAGCTGGGGCACGCTGGGCCTGATCACCGAGGTCAGCCTCAAGGTCCTGCCCGTGGCTCCGGCCGAGGCCACGCTGCGCTTTGACGCCTGCAGCCAGGCGCAGGCGCTGGACTGGCTCAATCACTGGGGCGGCCAGCCTCTGCCGCTCAATGCCAGCAACTGGCTGGAAGAAGACGGCAAGGGCACGCTGTATCTGCGCCTGCGCGGCGCCCGCGCCGCCGTTCAGGCCGCCACACTGCGCCTGGGTGGCGAGCGGCTGGACAGCGATGCCGTTGCCGCCGGCTGGAGCGCCAGCCGCGATCTGAACCTGCCCTGGTTCCAGCAGCGCGCTGCCGATCATTGCCTGTGGCGTCTGTCCACTCCTGCGACCGCAGCGCCGCTGCCATTGCCGCAAGGCGCAGCAGGCCCGTTCATCGACTGGCATGGCGCACAGCGCTGGGTGCAGGCCCCGCGTTCGGCGGCGGCCGCCTTGCAGCAACTCGCGCAGGCAGCTGGCGGGTCCGCTTCTCTTTTCAGAGCCGAGGACGCCAGCCAGACAAGCGCCAGCAGCGATCTCGATGCGCATGCACAGGCCAGCCCGGCCGGCCGCACATCGGCACAGCTGCATGCCCGCCTCAAGCAGGCCTTCGACCCCGCCGGCATTCTCAATGTGGGCCGTCTCTCGGCGCATTGGTAAGAACAAGGACAGCACCCCATGCAAACCAATCTCGCGCCCGAATACCGTGCCACGCCCGAAGGCCAGGAAGCCGAAGCCATTTTGCGCAAATGCGTGCATTGCGGCTTCTGCACCGCCACCTGCCCCACCTACCAGACCCTGGGCGATGAGCTGGACGGCCCGCGCGGCCGCATCTATCTGATCAAGCAGGTGCTGGAAGGGCAAACACCCACGCGGGCCACGCAGCTGCACCTGGACCGCTGCCTGACCTGCCGCAACTGCGAATCCACCTGCCCCAGCGGCGTGCAGTACGGCCATCTGGTCGATATCGGCCGCAAGATCGTCGATGAACAGGTCGAGCGCCCCACGGGCGAGAAGCTGCAGCGCTGGCTGCTCAAGGAGGGCATGAATTCCCCGCTGTTCGCCCCCGCGCTGAAGCTGGGCCGCGCCGTGAAAGGCCTGCTGCCGGAGTCTTTGGGCGAAAAAATACCGACCGTCCAGGATGCCGGTGCCTGGCCCGTGCGCGAGCATGCACGCAAGGTGCTGCTCCTGGCAGGCTGCGTGCAGCCGGCCATGATGCCGCGCATCAACTACGCCACGGCCCGCGTGCTGGATGCCGTGGGAGTGCAGACCGTGATTGCCGACAAAGCCGGCTGCTGCGGTGCGGTGAAGTTCCACCTCAACGACCAGGACGGCGGCAAGGCCCAGATGCGCGCCAATATCGACGCCTGGTGGCCGCTGGTGGAACGCGGCGAGGTCGAGGCGATCGTGATGAACGCCTCGGGCTGTGGCGTCACCGTCAAGGAGTACGGGCATCTGCTGCGGCTGGAGCCGCAATACGCCGACAAGGCCGCGCGCATCAGCGCCTTGACCCGCGACCTCAGCGAACTGCTGCCCTCCATGCTGCCCGAGCTCGTGGACAAGCTCAAGGACCGCATCACGGCGCCCCGGGCTCCCGTGGCCTATCACCCGCCCTGCACACTGCAGCATGGGCAGCAACTGCGCGGCGGCGTGGAAGCGGGCCTGCGCGAGCTGGGGTTCGATCTGCGCGTGGCGCGCACCGAGTCCCATCTGTGCTGCGGCTCTGCCGGCACCTACTCGGTGCTGCAGCCCGAGATCTCGCACCAGTTGCGCGACCGCAAGATCGCTGCACTGGACGAGCCGTTCGCCCCAGAAAAGCCCGCAGCGATTCTCTCGGCCAACATGGGCTGCATCGTCCATCTGCAAAACGGCACCGAGGTCCCGGTCATGCACTGGGTGGAGCTGCTGGATCAGGCCCTGGCTGCCGGCTGACACCCCCGCATGCCACTGCAGTTTGCAATGCTGGCATGATTGGGGGTTTTGTTTTCCCAGGCCCACGGGCTTTGCCATGACTGAAATCGTGTCTGAATCACAAGAGCAGAAAGCCTCGCAAGCGGCATCGCAGCACAGCGTGCAGGACTCGCAGCCCGGCTCACGCTCGCGCCGAGGCGGCCGTGGCCGCCAGAACCCGGCTCCCGCAGCCAAAGCCGCCCCGCAGGCCGCACGTCCGCAACACCCCTTGCTGGAGCAGCTGGCACAGTGGCACCCGGCCCTGTTCGGCGAACAGCTGCTGCCCTTCAAGCGCGGCATTTTTGAAGACCTGCTGGCCGCCCACCCGGAGCTGGACAAGGACGCACTCAAGAGCGCGCTGCAGCAGCACACCCGCTCCGGTCGCTATCTGGCGGCCATGGCCAGCGGTCAGCAGCGCCATGACCTGAGCGGTCAGCCCGTGGAAGCCACGCTGCCCGAGCATGTTCACCACGCGCTGATCGAAGTCTTCCGCCGCCGCCAGCAGCGCACGCAGGAAGACCTGACGCCCAAGCTGCGCAACCGCATCGTCGTCGCCTACGAAGCCTCCGGTCTCACGCGCGAGGAATACGCCGAGCGCGTGCAGGGCCGTGACGAAAAGACCAACGCCCTGGTGGTAGATGCCCTGGCCGAGGCCGATGCCCGCGCCGCCAAGGACGAGGCGCTGTTGCGCTCCTTCCAGCTCAGCGGCCAGACTTCGGAGCAGGAGTTCGCCGAGATGTACGGCATGAATCCGCGTCAGGTCGTACAGCAGCTGGAACGCGCGCGTCGCCGTCAGCAGAATATTCAGTAAAAATAGCTGCTGACGCCCATCAGATGGGCACCAGCAGCTATTGATTTTGAATAGATCAGGCCGCGCCGTAGCCCATGACAGCCTTGGTTTCGAGGAAATCGCGGAAACCGTGCTCGCCCCATTCACGGCCATTGCCTGACTGCTTGTAGCCGCCGAACGGCGCATTGAAGTCAGGCCCCGCGCCGTTGAGGTGGACCATGCCTGTGCGCAGGCGCGCGGCCACGCGGCGCGCACGCTCCAGGCTGCCCGATTGCACATAACCCGAGAGGCCGTACACCGTGTCGTTGGCCATGCGGATGGCGTCTTCCTCGTCGTCGTAGGGAATCATCACCAGCACGGGACCGAAGATCTCTTCGCGCGCAATGGTCATGTCGTTGCTCACGTCGGCAAACACCGTGGGTTTGACAAAGTAGCCCCGGGCCAGCCCTTCGGGGCGGCCTGTGCCGCCCGCCACCAGGGTCGCGCCCTCTTCAATGCCCCTGCGGATCAGGGTCTGGATCTTGCCCCATTGCGCCTCGCTGACCACGGGGCCCATGTGCATGCCCTCGGCCAGCGCATCGGCCACGGTCGCTGCGGCGGCGACGCTACGGGCAATCTCCACGGCCTGCCCATGCAGGGCGCGCGGCACGAACATGCGCGTGGGTGCGTTGCAGCTCTGGCCCGAATTCATCAGCACCGCCTGCACGCCCTGAGTCACGGCCTTCTGCAGGTTGGCGTCATCCAGCACGATGTTGGCAGACTTGCCGCCCAGTTCCTGGGCCACGCGCTTGACGCTGTCGGCCGCGGCCTTGGCCACGGCAATGCCTGCGCGCGTGGAGCCCGTGAAGGTCATCATGTCTATGCCGGGGTGGGAGGACATGGCCTCGCCCACACCGGGGCCGTCGCCGTTGACGAGGTTGAAGACGCCTGCCGGCACGCCGGCCTCGTGCAACACCTCGGCCACGAGCAGGGCATTGAGCGGAGCGACCTCCGAGGGCTTAAGCACCATGGTGCAGCCCGCGGCCAGGGCCGGGGCGACCTTGCACATGATCTGGTTGATGGGCCAGTTCCAGGGCGTGATCATGCCGACCACGCCCACGGGCTCATGCACGACGGCCGTGCTGCCCTGCACATGTTCGAAGGCGAAGTTCTTGAGGACCTCGATGGTGGAGCCCAGATGGGCCACGCCCATGGCGGCCTGTGCCGCCTTGGACAGCCACAGCGGCGCCCCCATCTCCTGCGAGATGGTCTGCACAAAGTCGCCGTAGCGGCTCTGGTAGACCTCCAGCACCTTGACCAGCAAGGCCAGGCGCTCTTCGCGGCTGGTGCGCGAGTAGCTCTCGAAGGCGCGACGCGCGGCGGCCACGGCCTTGTCCACGTCGGCGGCCGAGCCCATGCTGATGCGGGCAATGGCTTGCTCGCTGGAGGGATTGATGACCTCCAGGCTGCGCGGGCTGACCGGATTCACCCATTGGCCGTCGATATAGAACTGCAGATGGTCTTGCATGAGGCTATTTCCTTGGTATCGAGTCAAAAGAAGAGGTTTGCGATCTGGGCCCGCCGGTGCGTGACTCGGGCGCACCGGCGCACCGGCGTGGTGAAGTGCAGGCTTCAGGGCTTGGGCCGGATGGCGTCCGCCGTACCCTGGATGAAGGCCTTGATGGACTCCACGTCATCGCCCGACAGCTTGCCCGTGAAGTCCGGCATGCCGCGCGCCATGGCCGGGCCCTTGAAGACGAAGCTGGGCAAGTTCTCGATATAGCTCGCGTCCATGTAGCCCAGGTTGGGAATATTGCCGCCGCGGTCCACGCCAGGCACGCCATGACAGAACACGCAGTTGGCCACGTACAGCATGGTGCCGGCCTCGACCTTGGCGGGGTCGTATTTCACGCCCTGCAGCAACTGGCCTGTGCGCTGGGCCACGAATTCCGGCATCCTGGCCTTGCCGCCCACGACGAAGGTATAGACCGTGCCCGGCCCCTGGCGCTCGGTGGCGCGCGCAGCCAGGCCGTAGACACCGCCCCAGCCCACGGCCACCGAGACATACTGCTTGCCGTCCACCATATAGGTGCTGGGCGCGGCCACCACGCCGGTGCCCGTGGGCGTTTCCCACAGCTTTTCGCCGCTGGTCGCGTTATAGGCCACAAAGCGGCCATCGGCCGTGCCCTGGAACACCACATTGCCCGCCGTGGTCAGCGTGCCGCCGTTCCAGGGCGAGACATGCTCCACGCTCCAGGCAGCCTTTTGCGCAACCGGGTCCCAGGCCAGCAGGCGGCCAAAAGGCTTGCTCTTGGGCGGCTCGGCATTGAAGAACTTGGCCGTGTTCCAGCCCGTGCCCGACTGGGGCTTGCCCGGTCCGGCCTGGTTGAACTCCCATTTCTTGTCGTCCATCAGGTTGACGGGCACGTTCTGCGCAGGCAGATACACCAGGCCAGTCTGGGGGTTGAAGGACATGGGGTGCCAGTTGTGCGCGCCATAGGGGCCCGGCACTGCATCCTGGGGCTTGCTGCCGTCGCGTGCCGCAGCAATGCCGATGGGCTTGCCGTTCTTGTCGTAGCCGCTGGCCCAGTTCACGGGCACGAAGTTCTTGGCCGAGATGAACTTTCCATTGGTGCGGTCGAGCACGAAGAAGAAACCGTTCTTGGGCGCATGCAATATGACCTTGCGCGGCTTGCCGGCGATCTTGATGTCGGCCAGGATCATGGGCTGGGTGGAGGTGTAGTCCCAGTTGTCGCCCGGCGTTTCCTGGTAGTGCCACTTGTATTTGCCGGTGTCGGGATCCAGAGCCACGATGGAAGCCAGATACAGGTTGTCGCCGCCCTTGGGGCTGCGCACCTTGTGCGACCAGGGCGAGCCGTTGCCCGTGCCCACGTACATGGTGTTGAGCTCGGCATCGAAGGTCATGCTGTCCCACATGGTGCCGCCGCCGCCGGCCTCCCACCATTTGCCGCTGGGATCCCAGGTCCTGGCGGCGCGTTTCATGGATTCGTCCTCAAAGGGTTTGGACGGATCGCCGGGCACGCTGAACCAGCGCCATTTCTGCTCGCCGGTCTCGGCGTCATAGGCCGTGATGTAGCCGCGCACCCCATATTCGGCGCCGCCGTTGCCGATGATGACCTTGCCCTTGAACACGCGCGGCGCGCCCGTGATGGTCAGCGACCCCTTTTGCCCCTCGAAGGTATTTTTCTGCCAGACCTCCTTGCCGGTGGCGGCATCGAGCGCGATCAGGCGGCCATCCCAGGCACCCACAAAGACCTTGCCCTTCCACAGCGCCACGCCACGGTTGACGACGTCGCAGCACCCCTTGAAGCCGGTGCTGCGGTCGACCTGCGGGTCATAGGTCCAGATCCTGTTGCCGGTACGGGTGTCGATGGCGTGCACCACGCTCCATGAAGCACTGACGTACATGATGCCGTCCACGACCACAGGCGTGGCCTCCACGCCGCGCGTGGATTCGAGGTTGTACGACCAGGCCAGGCCCAGGTCCTTGACGTTTGCGGCATTGATCTGATCGAGGCGGCTGTAGCGGGTCTCGGCATAGTCCACGCCGGTGGTGGGCCAGTCGGGCGTCTTGGCGGCATTGGCGCGGATGAAAGCGCCATCGACGCGCTGCACGGCGGCCGCGGCCTGCGCCGCAGGGTCGGCTTGCGCGAGGGCCGCTGCGCTGCCCAGGCAGGCGGCCAGCATCCAGGCCATGCGACCGGGCCGTCCATGAGAGTTGTCGATCAGCCGTTTCATCGAGGTCTCCTGTTGTGATTGCTATGCCGCAAAGCATGGTGTATCGCCTGTTTTTCTTCATGATCGGGATTTCCCCAGGCTAGAACTGTTCCATTGCGGAACACATTGACCGCTCCTGCGGACAGCCTGGACATGACATGAACGTTGATGAGCCACGCGCGATGGACGCGCTACAGCAGTGCTTCTCGAGCACCGGGGCAGAGCGGGCCTTGCAGGCTCGCCGCCAGTTCTTCGAGGCCGGCATACGCCCCTCGGGCCTGGTCAGCGAGGCGGTCATCCAGTCCTGGCTGCGCAGCCAGCGCCAGCACTGCAATGGACGGCGGCTGGCTCTGGCTCCGGTCAGCCCCAGCCGGCTGCATGCCACGCAGGAGCGCTGCCGCGGCCTGCTGCAGGCGTTGCAGCACGAGCTGCCGACCCTGGAGCAGGCACTGGCGGGCACCGGCACGCGCGTGATGCTGACGGACGACAAGGGCATCGTGCTCCATGTCTCCCCGGCATCCATGCGGCCCCGTGACGAGCGGATCGGCCTGAACATGTCCGAGCAGGCCATGGGCACGACCGCACCGGGCATCGTCGCCGCCACCGGCCAGGCCTGCACCGTCACCAACGGCGAGCACTATTTCGACGAGCTGCACGCCTTCCGCTGCGCAGCAGCACCCATACGCGACGTGCACGGCCGCCTGGCCGGGGTGCTCAATCTGATGGTGGAGCAGCAGCATTTCAGCTTCGATGCCGGTCCCGTGGTCGGCATGTACGCCACGACCATCGAAAACACCTTGCTGCAGGCTCAGTCGCACGAGCATCTGGTGCTGCGCTTTCAGGTGACGCCAGCCCTGCTGCACACACCGCTGCAGGCGCTGATGGGCGTGGCCGCCGATGGCCGCGTCGCCTGGATGAACGGCACCGCAGCCCAGCTCATCGGCCAGCCCTTGGACACAGCGTGCAGCGCGCAGGAACTGCTGGGCCATGATCTATCGCGCCTGCTGCAACTGAGCGGCCAGCCCGGCCCCGCGCCGCTGCGCCTGGCCAGCGGCCTGGGCGTCTGGATGCAGGCGCAGCTGCAAACCTCGCACGGCCTTGGCTCGCACCTGGACACCAGCAGCGCGGAAGACTTGGCCTGCCCTGCAACCACCGAAGCAACGCCCGTCGCCGAGGCACAGCCCCTGGCAACGCTGCGCGAGCACAGCGCGCAGCTGATCAGGGAGACGCTGGACCAGCATGGCGGCAATGTCTCCCAGGCCGCGCGCGCCCTGGGCATCTCGCGCGGTACGCTGTACCGCCGCCTGCGCGGCGGTCGGGACTAGGGTTTCTGAGCCCATTCCCGACCCATGGCGCAAGACTCTTTTGCGTTCGCCCAGGGTTCCGCCCCGCCCCGCTCGGCCCCACAATCCTGGCCGCGCTGCACCGGCCTGCAGCCAAGGAGCGTGTATGTGGTTGGGTTTGTCGCTGTTTTATGTGGGTGCGGTGCTGTTTCTCAACGGCCTATGGATGCTGGGCAAGATTGCCGACAAGGAAATCTGGGTCATCAATATCTTCACCGGGGTGGTGTCGCTATGCATAGGACTTGCCAGCATCTTCGGCCCGGCGGCCGACGCGGCATCGGTCAAGAGCGGCGCTCTGACCCTGCTGTTCGCCTTCACCTATCTCTGGGTGGCTTTCAATCGCTTCAGCGGTGCCGACGGCCGGGGTCTGGGCTGGTTCAGCCTGTTCGTGGCGATCACCGCTGTTCCCGTCGCCCTCGATACGCTGACCAGCGCCAGCTCGGGGCTGGACTGGTGGATGGGCGTCAACTGGGCCGCCTGGGCCGTACTCTGGGCCTTGTTCTTCGCGCTGCTGGCCCTGAGGAAAAGCATTGAGCGCCCCACGGGCTGGCTGTGCATTGCCCAGGGCGTGCTCACGGGCTGGGTGCCCGGATACCTGATCCTGGCGGGGAAGCTGATGTGACCCCCTGAGGCGCTGTGCGCCTGGGCGGCCCCGCCTTCCCCCTCTCTCTTCGGGAGGGGGACGACACCTTCGGTGCGGGGCGGCGCGGCCGGCCCAGGCCCCTCCTCGGTGTCCTTGATGTGGTTTGGGCTATTTTCTCGGGGCTCTGCCCAAGGTGGCCAGCAAGGCTGCTCCCATGATGAGCGCACCGCCGGCCAGCGTGCGTGCGCTGAGCTGCTCGTGGGCGATGAGCACCGAGGAGATGCTGGCAAACACCACTTCCGACAGCATGACCACCGAGGTCACGCCCGAGGGCAGACGCGCTGCGCCAAATTGCAGAGCCCAGTTGCCAAACATCAAAACCACGGCCAAGCCAAGTGCGAGAAAGCCCCAACTGCTATCAAAAGCAGGAAAGCCCGGCACCATTCCAGCGCTGCTGGCGCTCAAGGCGGTCAGCAGGCCCATGCTCATGCAGCCGGCAAACATGGCCAGCATGCGGGCCTGGGCCGGAATGCCTTGAAAGCGGCGCAGCAACACATTGGTCAGCGCAAACATGAAGCCGCCGAACACGGCCAGCGCATCGGCCAGGGTGAGACCGGCAAACAACCCGGAGAGCGAGGCATCGGCGGGCAGCAACACCAGCACCACACCGCCAAAGGCCAGCAACAGGCGCAGCAGCGCCATGGGCGTGGGCTTTTCGCCCAGCAGCTTCCAGGCCAGCAACACCGCCCAGGCCGGCATGAGATAGAACAAGAGGATGACGCGCACCACGTCGCCCACGGTCACGGCCCAGTTGAAAGCCACGTTGTTCAGGCCCGAGCTGGCAGCCAGCAGCAGGAGCACCGGGTATTGCCAGGCCTGCCTGAGGCTGGCGGGACGCAGCGCCAGCAGACCGGCCAGCACCAGCGCATACATCGATGCCGTGGCCCACAGCGGATGCAGTCCGGCCTCATGCATGAGACGAAACGGCCACCATGACAAGCCCCAGATAAGGGCATTGAGCAGCAGCGCAAATACAGGCAGTGGACTATGCATAAAAAAGGCTTCTAACGTTTGCTCTGCAAGCGTTAGAAGCTATTGATCGTGTAGTGAATGCAGCTTGCCGGCGCCAGCTGCAGAGCTTCAATGGCAGTCGCGGCGGGCGACTTCCAGCAGCTTTTCAACCTCTGCCGGGTGCCTTCTGCAATTATTCCAGTGCCAGATGCCGATCAGCACCATGCTAGCGGCAACCAGCAGACCGAATACCGTGATCGCACCAAAAGCAGTCAATCCCATTTTGGTGGACAGGCTGTAGAAGCCGCCCATGGCCAGAATGGCCAGTTGCTCGTTGAAGTTCTGCACCGCAATCGAGCGACCCGCCCCCATGAGATTGTGGCCGCGATGCTGCAGCAGGGCATTCATGGGCACGACCAGAAAGCCGCCCAGACCGCCAAGCAGGATGAGGAAGGGCACGGCCACCCAGAGATTGTCGATAAAGATCATGCAGACCACGAGCAGGCCCATGAGTACGCCCAGGGGAATCACACGCGTGGCGTTGTCCAGGCGCATGCGCATGGATGCCAGCACTGCACCGACGGCCGTACCGATTGCCACCACCCCCACCAAGGCCGAGGCCTGTGTGGTGCTGTAACCCAGGGCAGCGGCCCCCCAGGCCAGCACGATATAGCGCAAATTGCCCGACGCCCCCCAGAACAGCGTGGTGGTGGACAGCGAAATCTGGCCCAGCTTGTCGGCCCACAGGCGCTTGCTGCACTGCCAGAAGTCGGGCAGCAGACCCAGCAGATTGGCAACCAGGCTCTTGTTCGGGTCTTCGCGCAGCGGGCGCATGGCCACGCCCGTCAGCGGAATATGCAGATTGAACCAGGCCGCCACGACGTAGATCAGGATCAGCAGGGCAATTGCGGCCTCGGCTGGGGTGTCCACGCCGGTATTGAAATACGGGAAGTCAAAGCCCAGCAGATGCTGGGAAATGGTCGGCCCCACCAGCTGGCCGCCTACCAGCACGCCCAAAATGATGGAAGTGATGGTCAGCCCCTCGATCCAGCCATTGGCCTTGACCAGTTGAGAGGCCGGCAGCAGCTCGGTCAGGATGCCGTACTTGGCCGGCGAATAGGCGGCCGCGCCCAGCCCGATGACGGCGTAGGCGATCAAGGGATGATGGCCGAAGAGCATCATCAGACAACCCATCACCTTGATGGCATTGCTGATGAACATGACCTTGCCCTTGGGCAAGGCGTCCGCAAAGGCTCCGACAAAGGGGGCCAGGACCACATAGAACAGGGCGAACATGGGCACCAGGGCAGCACGTTGCCACTCGGGGGCACCATTGGCACGCAACAGCTCTACAGCGGTCACAAACAAGGCGTTGTCTGCCAGCGAGCTGAAAAACTGCGCTGACATGATGGTGTAGAAACCGCGCTTCATGAATTAGCTGTAACTGGCACCGGACGGACCGATGCCAAGGAAATAATAGACCCCGTGGCAAGTGACTGGCGGTTATATCACGCAGGCTCCAGCTGACAGTGCCAGAATCCCACTGGTCTGATTGAGAAAAACCATGCCTCGTCCCATTACTGCCACCATCCATCCTGAAGCCGTTCGCCACAACCTGGAGCGGGTACGGCAAGCCGTCCCTGATGCCAAATTGTGGTCCGTGATCAAAGCCAACGCTTATGGCCACGGTATCGAAAACGTGTTTGAGGGTCTGCGAGCGACGGACGGTTTTGCCATGCTGGACCTCGATGAGGCCCAGCGCGTGCGCAATCTGGGGTGGCGCGGCCCCATCCTGCTGCTTGAAGGCGTGTTTGAGTTGCGCGACCTGGAAATCTGCTCGCGTCTGGGCATCTGGCATGCCGTGCACTGCGACGAGCAGATCGACTGGCTGGCCGCCCACAAGACACAGGTCGGCCACCGTGTCTTTCTCAAGATGAACAGCGGCATGAACCGGCTGGGCTTTACACCCGAGCGTTTTCGTGCGGCTTATGCGCGGCTGAACGCTCTGCCCCAGGTCGACGAGATCTCGTTCATGACCCACTTCAGCGATGCCGATGTGGAGCATGGCATGGACCACCAGCTCAGGATCTTTCACGAAACCACGCTGGACCTGCCCGGTGAGCGCAGCGTCAGCAACAGCGCTGCAACCTTGCTGCATGGTGACGAAAACAATGTGCGCTGCGACTGGGTGCGCCCCGGCATCGTGCTCTACGGCAGCTCGCCCGACTTCCCCACTCATGATGCGGCTCACTGGGGTCTTGAGCCGACCATGACGCTGTCGTCAAAAATCATCGGCACGCAGGAGCTGCATGCCGGCGACACCGTGGGCTACGGCTCGCGTTTTCAATGCGACGGACCGCTGCGCCTGGGCGTGGTGGCCTGCGGCTATGCGGACGGCTATCCGCGCGTCTGCCCCACGGGTACGCCCGTGCTGGTGGACGGTGTGCGCACCCGCACGCTGGGCCGCGTCAGCATGGACATGATGGCCGTGGACCTGAGCCCCGTTCCCAAGGCCAGGCTGGGCAGCGAGGTCACGCTCTGGGGTCGCGCCAGCAATGGCGCCGTGCTGCCCATCGACGAGGTAGCCGCTGCTGCCGGCACACTGGGCTACGAGCTGATGTGCGCCGTGGCTCCCCGCGTCCCCAAGCAGGTGGAGGGAGCAGGCAAGTAGACCGGCCTGCTCCCGTCAAAAAGCCGCTGCAAGCACAGCGGCTTTTATCGATTCAGAAAGCGTAGACATGCCTGCACCCGACGCGATGCAGGCATGCAGGACCGCGCATCAGAGCCCGGAATGCGGCGCCAGGAACGACCTCATCGGACCTGCGACGACTTCGGCCACCGCGCTCACGCACCGGCAGCTAAACAGCGTGGCGGCTTGGTGCACTGTCCTGGCACAGGCTGGCGACTCTGGCAACGATGTCGTCAATCTGTGCCTCGTCGCAGATCAGCGGCGGCAACAGCCGGATCGTGCGCTCACGGGTCACGGTAATCAGCAATCGCTGTTCGGCCAGCGCGCGGCCGACCAGCTCCTGGCAGTTCCGGTTCAACTCGATCCCTGCCATCAGCCCCAGGCCTCGGATGGCCTGCACACCCGGGTGTCCTCCCAGAGCCCGCCGCAGCCCGGCCAGCAGGCGCTCGCCCAGCTGTGCTGCCCGCTGCGCAATGCCGTCTCTTTCCATGATGTCGAGCACGGCACAGGCCACGCGGCATGCCAGCGGATTGCCACCGAAGGTGGAGCCGTGCTGGCCGGGACAGAACAGGTTCGCGGCGGAGCCACGCGCCAGACAGGCGCCAATGGGAACACCATTGCCCAGTGCTTTGGCGAGGGTCATCACATCGGGCGTGATACCGGCGTGCCGGTGCGCGAACCAGGCCCCCGTGCGGCCCAGGCCGGTCTGGATCTCGTCGAGCATCAGCAGCCAGCCCTGGCTGTCGCAGAGCTCGCGCAGAGCGCGCAGGTAGCCGCGACTGGCGACACGGATGCCGCCCTCACCCTGTACGGGCTCGACCAGCACGGCGACGATACCTGGTACTTCCTGGGCCGCACGGCGCACTGCATCGATGTCGTCATAGGGCACGCGCACAAAACCCGGCATCTGCGGCTCGAAGCCCTGTTGCTTGGCCGCGTTGCCCGTGGCGGCGAGTGTCGCCAGCGTGCGGCCATGAAAAGCGTTCCCCATCACGAGAATTTGCGGCTCGGCCACCTGCTTGTGATGCCCGTGCAAGCGGGCGAGCTTGATAGCCGTCTCATTGGCCTCGGCACCCGAATTGCAGAAGAACACCTTTTCCATGTCGGCGAGCGCGCATAAGCGCTCGCCAAGCTGCTCCTGCCAGTCGATACGGAACACGTTGGAGGTATGCAGCAGCGTCGCGGCTTGCTCGGCCATGACGGCGGCGATCTCCGGATGGGCATGGCCCAGGCTGGTGACAGCCACGCCGGCGATGGCGTCCAGGTATTCCACCCCCTGCTCGTCCCAGAGGCGGGCACCGCGACCGCGCACAAAAGAAACAGGTTGGCGGGCGTATGCCCTCATCAGATGGGAATCGGTTTGTGGCATGCATTGCTCCGGTGGGATGTAAAAGAAAACTGGCGGATATCAACCAGTTCAGGAGAACTCTGCAGCTGGCCAATCCCCTGTCTCAGCGGCAAAAATCGCGCATTGCGCCTGCAGGACTTGGCGGCAGATTGGCCGGCTTGCTACGGCCGCAACGCACAGCGCGGGCACAAGCCACCTGCGATTGCGCAGATGCCATATCAATCGGTAACGGATTCCGGCGTCTGCGGATCAGAGCGCGTTGGCCAGTAATAGCTATCGGGTAACGGACGCGCGCCGAAGATGGCCTGCCCCACGCGCACCACGGTAGCGCCCTCCTCGATGGCGATCTCGAAATCGCCGGACATCCCCATCGACAGCGCATCCAGCTCCATGCCCGCAGGCGCGCTTTGCTGCAGCTGAGCGCGCAGCTCGCGCAAGAGAATGAAACACCGACGCACCCGTTCGGCTTCGGCGGAAAACAGCGCCAGCGTCATCAGACCACGCACGCGCAACGCGGAAAACACGGGCAGTTGCTGGATGAAACCCGGCACATCCTCGGGATTCAAGCCATACTTGCTGGCCTCGCCCGAGGTATTGATCTGCACGAACACGTCCAGCGACCGCCCTTGAGCCTGCAGATGCCTGTCCAGCGCCTCTGCCACGCGCAGGCTGTCCAATGCCTGGAACTCGCTGGCAAAACGTGCCACCAGTCTGGCCTTGTTGGTCTGCAGGTGACCGATGACCGACCAGCGCAGATCGGCCAGGTCCTGCATGGACTCCCATTTTCCAAACGCTTCCTGTACCTTGTTCTCGCCCAACAGGCGGCAGCCCGCTGCATAGGCCAGACGCAGGCTGGCTTGCGGCTTGGTCTTGCTGACGGGCAGCAAGCGCACGCTGGCTGGATCACGCCCCGCGCGCTGGCAGGCCGCTGCAATGCGTTCCTGCACGGTGGCGAGGTTGCGACGAAAGTCCTCTACCGTGCCGGCCTCGGGGTACAGGCCATGTTGATCGTGACGGGTCGGGGTTTCTGAAGTCATGGGCATCACCTCATCCTTTTTCCATGGCGGCTATCGCGCCCGGCTGTGCGCTCAACGGCAGCCGGCCGTTGAGGACGGCATAGGCGAGCAGCCCTATGACCAGGCCCCAGAAGGCGCCGCCAATACCCAGCAACGTGATGTTGGCGGCGGCGGCCAGGAAGGTGATCAGCGCGGCCTCGCGCACCTTGGCATCCGCCAGGGCCGTGGCCAGGCTGGCGCCAATGGTGCCCAGCAGGGCGAGACCTGCCAGCGTGGTGATGAAGGTGGCGGGAAAGGCCATGAAGACCGCCGCCAGCGTGACCCCGAACACGCCGACCAGGATGTAGCACATGCCTGCAGCAACGCCGGCAATCCAGCGCCTGGAGGGATCTTCATGCGCCTGCGGGCCGGTAGCGATTGCAGCCGTGATCGCGGCGATGTTGAACGCATGCGAACCAAACGGAGCCATGAGCAGCGAGCCCAGACCCGTGATCGTGACGATGGGATTGGCGCTGGTCTTGAAGCCATCGTTGCGCAGCACCAGCATGCCGGGCATGTACTGGCCGGTCAGCGTGATGAGAAACAGCGGCAGCGCGACGCTGAGCAAGGCATTGAGCGAGAACTCCGGCCTGGTGAACACTGGGGCAGCAAGCTGCAACTCCAGCCTAGACAGATCGACCCGATTCTGCGACAGCAAAAAGACCAGCCCCAGCACCAGGATGCCGACGACGGCATAGCGTGCCGAAATCCGTTTGAGCACCACATAGGTCGCGATCAGCAGGCCCGCCAGCATGGGATCGACGCTCATGCCACCAAACGCCTTGATACCGAATTGCAGCAGGATGCCCGCGAGCAGTCCGGCCGCAATGCCGGCAGGAATAAGCCGGATGACGCGCTCGAAATATCCCGACAGCCCCAGCACCACGAAAGCCAGCGCGGAGACCATGTAGGCCCCCACTGCTTCGGCATAGGGCGTGCTCGCCAGGGCAGTCACCAGGAATGCCGCAGCAGGTGTGGACCAGGCCGTGATGATGGGCTCGCGCGTCACCCAGCTCAGCAGCAGACCTGTCAGCCCTACGCCAATCGAGATCGACCATACCCAGGAGGCCGTCAGCTCGGGGCCGAGGCCCGCCACCTTGGCCGCCTGGAACACAAGGATGAAGGTACCACCGTAGTTGACGATGACCGAGATCAGGCCTGCCACGACGGGATGTGTGAGATCGTTCCAGCGAAGAGACGAAGGCGAGTGGGTGGTTGACATGGTCTTGCAAGGGCTCCCGGAAAAGTGATTGACCCCATGGGGTAGCAGATTTATAGAATCGAAATGGCCTGATACTCCCGGCCACTTTTTTGCAGGAATACAGACCATTTGTTCAAGCACGCCCAACTCGAATCCGTCAAAGCCTGGATCGGCGACCCCGCTCATGGCGCCTTGCCGCTGCATGCCCGCATCCAACGGGCCATACGGCACCTGATCCTCGATGGCGCGCTGGACGTGGGCCGGCGCCTGCCGGCATCGCGAGCCCTGGCCCAGTCCTTGGGTGTCTCGCGCGATACGGTGGAGGCCGCCTATGGCCAGCTGCATGCCGAAGGCTTTATCGAACGACGCACGGGCAGCGGCAGCTTTGTGTCCGAGCAGGTGCAACGCCTTCCGGGACGCGGTCTGATGCAAAGTCCTTTGGCGCGCGTTCCCGCCCTGCGTTTGAGCCAACGCGGCGCAGCCATGTTCGCGGGCGGTGGCCTGTGTGATTTCCTCGCGCCACGCGCTTTTGCGCCCGGTGTGCCCGAGACACGCAACTTTCCGCTTCAGACCTGGGAGCGCTTGCAGCGGCAGGTGCTCAAGGAGCACGGCACCCGGGCTCTGCTGCACAGTCCGCCACAGGGCACCAAGGCTTTGCGCCAGGCCATTGCCGCCTATGTGAACTTGGAGCGCGGCGCGCGCGCCACACCTGAACGCGTGCTGGTGCTGACCAGTTCGCAACAGGCTCTGACCCTGTGCGCCAATGTACTGCTCGATGCCGGTGATCGCATCTTCATCGAAGACCCTGTGTATCACGGCGCACGCAAAGCCTTCGATGCGGCCGGGCTGGAATGTGTGCCCGTGCCGCTGGACGGCGACGGCATGCGGGTGGACTTACTGCAGACCCTACCCGCTGCCAGGGCGGTGTTTCTGACACCCTCCCACCAGTTCCCTACGGGCACCACTCTGGCCCTAGATCGCCGGCTGGCCGCCATAGCCTGGGCGCAGCAGGAGCAGGCCTGGATCATCGAAGATGACTACGACAGCGAATTTCACTACGCCGGCAAGCCCATGGCCTGCGTACAGGGGCTGGATCAGCACGAGCGCACGATCTATGTCGGGACCTTCACCAAGTCGATGTTCCCTGGGCTACGCATAGGCTATATGGTGTTGCCGGCTTCGCTGGTCGCCCCCATGACGGTGGCGCGAACCTTGCTGGATGGACACAGCGCAGCGATTGCGCAATTGACGCTGGCGCGGTTCATCGAAGGCGGGCACCTGGGTGCGCATGTGCGTACCATGCGCGCCGTCTATGCCGAGCGACGCGATGTGCTGGCGCGGCTGGTGCGCGAGCATCTGGGCGACTTCCTAGAGCCACGGGTGCCGGCGGGAGGCATGCAGATGCCTTGCACCCTGTTGCACGGCATTGCTGAACGCGCCGCCGTGGATAGCGCGCGCAGGGCGGGCATAGACCTGCTCGGCTTGACGCAGCTGCATGCATCAAGCCCGCAACAGGCGGGTTTTCTCATGGGATTTGCCGCTCACACACCGCATGAGCTGGAAGTCGCCGCGAGGAAGTTGGCGCAGGTACTGCAGGCGCTACGCCACTGACAGCGACCGGCGCGCCAGCGCAAAACGGCCAGGCCTCAGCCGGCAAGCTCCTGCAGCGCCGCCAGCAATTGCTTCACATCGGCCTCGGTATGCAGCGCCGACAAGGCAATACGCAGCCGCGCCGTGCCCACGGGCACGGTGGGAGGGCGAATCGCCGGCACCCAGAGGCCATGGCGGCGCAACCCCTCCATAAGGCCGAGCGCAGCGTCATTTCCGCCCACCACCAGTGCCTGCACGGCCGTGTCCGATGGCAAAAGCCGCCAGCCCTTGCCCTGCAACAAGGGTTGCAGCCCCGCACGCAGCTGGGCAATACGAGCCTGCAGCTGCTCGCGCAAAGCGCTCTGCTCCTCAATCAGCTGCAGACTGGTTTGCAATGCGCGCGCCAACATCGCAGGGGCGGCGGTCGCAAAGGTGTAGCTACGCGTTTTTTGCAGCAGCCATTCGATCAGCAGCGCATGTCCTGCAACAAAGGCCCCCGACACGCCAGCCGCCTTGCTCAGCGTGGCCATGTAAAGCACACGCGGCGAGGCCTTGACCCCTGTCAGCCCCGCAGCCGCCAGGCTGCCACGGCCTTGCGGGCCGAGTACGCCGAAGCCGTGGGCATCGTCCAGCAGCAGCAGCGCGTCGTAGCGCTCGCACAGTGCCAGCAGCCCCTCGATATCTGCCACATTGCCATCCATGCTGAAGACGGCATCGCTCACCACCAGCTTGCGCTGCACCGGGCAAGCAGCCAGCAGCTGCTCCAATGCAGCCAGATCGCCATGCTCGAAACGGTGGATCTGGGCACGCGACAGGCGACAGCCGTCGATCAGGCTGGCGTGGTTCAGAGCGTCAGAGAAAATGGCGTCGCCCGCCCCCACCAGCGCCGGGATGATGCTGGCGTTGGTGGCAAACCCGGCATAGAAGTAAAGCGCACGGGGCAGTTCCACAAAGCGGGCCAGTTCCTCCTCCAGCGCGGCATTGGCCGTGCTATGGCCGTTGACCATTGGAGAGCCGCCCGAGCCCACACCGAAATCCTGCGCACCGGCGCAGGCCGCCTCAATCATGGCCGGGTGCTGTGCCAGCCCCAGATAGTCGTTGCTGCAGAACTGCAGCATGGGCTGCCCGTCGACCAGAATGCGCGCGCCTTGCAGGGGCGCCACGGTACGGCGGGTACGGCGCAGCGCGGCGGCGTCCAAGGCTGCCAGCTGCTGTGGAATATCCTGCAGCCAGAAATTGGAAGATGCGGTCATTGCCATTCCTTGGGCAAGGAGAAATTGGTCAGGCGAGGATCGGGAGTGGCCTGCCACGGAATATCGGCCAGCAGCGGAGCGCCAAGCCGTCCCAGCTGGTTGCGCAGCCAGTCCATGTTTTCCTCGGGCACCAGCATCTGCGGCTCCACACGGCTTGCCACCCAGCCTGCCAGCGGCAAGCCGGCGGCGCGAATCGCCTCTGCGGTCAGCACCGCATGGTTCAGACAACCGAGCTTCAGCCCCACCACCAGCACCACCGGCAGCTGCAGTGCCACGGCCAGATCGGCAATGCACAGAGTCTCGGACAGCGGCACGCGCCAGCCGCCCGCGCCCTCGACCACCACGGCATCTGCCTGCGCGGCCAGCTGCCGGTAGGCGTCGAGAATCGGCGCCAGCGTCACCTCCACGCCCGCACGCCGGGCCGCGATATGCGGCGACATGGGGTCTGGCAGCAGCACGGGGTTGTCCAGCGCTGCCGGCACGGCCAGCGTGGAGGCCGCGCGCAGGGCCACCGTGTCTTCGTTGACCCAGCCGCCCTGCCCGTCGGGCTCGGCGCCTGCGGCCACGGCCTTCATGCCCACCACGCGAGGATGATGACGGGCCAGTGCGTGCAACAGCGCACAACTGGCCAGGGTCTTGCCCACACCGGTATCGGTTCCCGTGACGAAACAGCCGATCATGCGTTTCCCTTCTTCGCGGCAAGCTCTGCTTCCTGCTGCAAGGTGGTGTTCAGCGCGGCCAGCGCGGCCTGGCCCAGATGATCGATATCGGCATCGTCCAGCACATAGGGCGGCATGCAGTACAGCGTGCGTCCAATAGGGCGCAGCAGCAGGCCGAGGTCCAGAGCCGCCTCGTGGTAGCGCTGTGCAAAGTCCGGCAAGGCAGTATCGATGTCCCAGGCCCAGATCATTCCCTGCTGGCGCGCGTTGCTGACGCGGGGGTGAGCATTCAGCCCGGCGAATGCAGCACTGATTTTCCGAGCCAGCTGCCGATTGGCAGCCAGCTGGTCCAGTTGCTCGAACAGCTCCAACGTGGCCACGGCAGCGCGGCAGGCCAGGGGGTTGCCGGTATAGGAATGCGAATGCAGAAAGCCGCGCGCGGCATCGTCGTCATAAAAAGCCGCATAGACCTCATCGGTCGTCAGCACGGCAGACAAGGGCAGCGTGCCGCCCGTCAGACCTTTGGACAGGCAGATGAAGTCCGGCCTGATGCCGGCCTGCTGGTGGGCAAACAGGCTGCCGGTGCGGCCAAATCCCACGGCGATCTCGTCCACCACCAGATGCACTGAATAGCGGTCGCACAGCGCACGGGCCAGACGCAGATATTCGACATCGTGCATGGCCATGCCGGCGGCGCACTGCACCAGCGGCTCCAGAATCAGGGCAGCAGTCTCCTGGTGATGCGCCTGCAACCAGGACTCCAGACCCTCTGCTGCGCGGCGTGCCACATCGGCAGCGGTTTCGCCAGGCCGGGCCTGGCGTGCATCAGGGCTGGGCACGGTGGCCGACAGACGCACCAGGGGGCCATAGGCATCGCGAAACAGCGCAATATCGGTGACCGACAGCGCGCCTACCGTCTCGCCGTGGTAGCCGCCAGCCAGGCCCACGAAGCGGTGCTTGGCAGGATGCCCCTGGTTGCGCCAGTAATGAGCGCTCATCTTCAGCGCGATCTCTGTGGCCGAAGCGCCGTCACTGCCATAGAACGCATGGCCCAGGCCGGTCAGGCCGGCCAGGCGCTCGGACAGTTCGACCACGGGGGCATGGGTGAAGCCAGCCAGCATCACATGATCGAGCTTGCACATCTGCTCGGTCAGCGCCGCCCGGATATGCGGATGCGAGTGACCGAACAGATTGACCCACCAGGAACTGATGCCGTCCAGATAACGGCGGCCCTCGGTGTCCACCAGCCAGGGCCCGGTGGCGTGGTCAATGGCAATCGGCGGCGCGGCTTCGTGCCGCTTCATCTGGGTGCAGGGATGCCAGACATGGCGCACGCTGCGGCTGGCAAGACTGTGTTCCATCAAAAACTCCTGAGGCGAATCACCCGCCTTGTCAAAACGCAGGCGCAGCGCGGCCTGGCCCGCACCAGAGGCAGGGCCATGCAATTTGCAATGAGAAAGCCCCGGCGCGATGGCCGGGGAAGATTCAGGGATCAGCTTGCAGCCGATGCCCCCAGCCCCTTGAGGCCCAGCTTGCGCATCAAGGTGGTATCGGCCTCCACATCTGGATTGCCGGTCACCAGCAGCTTGTCGCCGTAGAAGATGGAATTGGCTCCCGCCATGAAGCACAGGGTCTGCACGGCCTCGCCCAGTTGCTGGCGGCCCGCCGACAGGCGCACGCGAGCCTTGGGCATGGTGATGCGCGCCACGGCGATCACACGGACAAAGTCCAGCGGATCCACCGGCTCGCTGTCGGCCAGCGGCGTGCCGGGCACGGGCACCAGGCTGTTGATGGGCACGGACTCGGGGTAGGGCTCCATGTTCGCGAGCTGGGCAATCAGGCCGGCACGGTGGACCTCGGTCTCGCCCATGCCGATGATGCCGCCGCAGCAGACGCTGATGCCCGCATCGCGCACGGCAGCCAGCGTGTCAAGCCGGTCCTGGTACTGGCGCGTGCTGACCACATCCTTGTAGTACTCGGGCGCGGTGTCGAGGTTGTGGTTGTAGTAGTCGAGACCCGCATCGCGCAGCGATGCTGCCTGGTGGGGCTGCAGCATGCCCAGCGTGGCGCAGGTCTGCATGCCGAGTCCCTTCACGGCACCGATCAGCTCGTTCATCTTCTCGATGTCGCGGTCCTTGGGCGCGCGCCAGGCAGCGCCCATGCAAAAGCGGGTGGCTCCGGCATCCTGGGCAGCCTTGGCGGCGCGGGTGACCTCCTCCACGCTCATCAGCTTCTCGGCCTTCACGCCCGTATCGAACTCCGCCGACTGCGGGCAGTAGCCGCAGTTCTCGGGGCAGCCGCCGGTCTTGACGGACAGCAGGGTTGCCAGCTCGATCTCGCCTGCAGGCCAGTTCTCACGGTGCACGCTCTGAGCACGGTGCAACAAGTCCAGAAAAGGCAGGTCCAGCAAGGACTGCACTGCCTCCACGGGCCAGCGCTGCGCTTCGGAGGCCGCGGCGGGCTTGGCCGGCGCATGCCAGTGCATGGTCTGGCTGCCGCAGGCGGCGGCTTGCTGCGCGTCGGCGGCGCGCACTGGGTTGTCTTGCTCGGGCACGGAATAGGACATCGCGGTCTCTCCTCAATCGGGGGAATGCCGCGCATTTTGGGCAAAAAAATCAAGGATTTACAGAGCCCGCATGCAAATAGTTGCCTACCAAAGAGTTGCAACAAGAAGCGCTATTTTTGAGCGCTATTTCAATGCATTTGACAGATTTTCAGCACTCATTAGAAACAGCCAGCCATAACTTCTGCCAAATTGAGCTCTTGTGCACTCAATTAAGTGGAATACACCAGATTCAGACCTTGGATTTCAACGAGGAAGAGCGTAGATATCGGCAAAAAACACGGTTTTTGGCGATTTTTACCCGGACAAGGCCTGGATCAGGGCCAGAAACGGTGCTGTACCACCCGTGCAAAGGCGGACAAACACCCCAAACTGGCGGATTTAATTCCCTCAACTCTTGTTGGACATTCGCACCGGGCGCAAAAAAGCCGCAGCAAGGCTGCGGCTGCAGGGCTGGAGGCCTGGGCTCAGAAGGCGTGAGCCATGCCCACGCCGAACGAAGTTCCCGAGTCCGCGCCGTACTCGTAGCTCTTGCGCCCCAGGCTGGCATAGAGCGTGGTGCGCTTGGACAGCGCGTAGTCGGCGCCCAGAGAGTAGAAATGATTGGTCTGCTCCTGCATGCGCTGGCGTCCATAGCCGGCCTTCAGCGTGGTCTGTCCCATCTGATAAGTGGCGCCCAGCGTCACGGCCTTGGCCGAGAGTGCCGTCTGGGCCACGCGCGAATAGTCCCAGGCGGCCATCACGGCGGCTGCGCCAAAGCGGTATTTGCCAGCCACGAAAGTGTCTTTGTCACCGCTGCCGTTGCGCTCGAAGGCCAGCATGCCGCTCAGGCTGTCCGAGTCGTAGTTGAGAGAGGCCGAATAACCGCGCCCTTCGCGGCGCAAGGTCAGCGGCACCTCGGTGCGCTCCGGCGAGGCACTCAGATGCAGGGTGAAGCCGGCCACCGTGGGCGAGTCGTAGAAGATGCCATTGGCCATGCGCCCATACTCGGCCGTGCCGTTGTTGCTATAGCGGTCGGTAGGCGTGAGGTAGTGCCACTGATACCAGGCGGGCGAGGAAATGCGGTTGAAATTGGCCCAGGGGTCGAACTTCCAGTCCTGCGACCACATGGCCGACAGGGCGCGGCCCAGGCGCAAGTGGCCAAAGCCGCCCTGCAAGCCCACCGTGGACTCGTCGTGCCAGAACGGCTTGCGGCCCTGATCCTCCAGACGCCCGGTATCGATATCGAAACGTGCGCTCAGGCGGAAGGTGGCCTTGAGGCCACCGCCCAGGTCCTCCCAGCCGGCAATCGCAAGATTGCTGCGCTGAATCGTGCCGGCCTGCGCCGTGCCATCAAAGCCGCGATAGATGCCGCCGTCGATCAGACCGCCAATGCTGACGCTGGACGACTGGGCCGCCGCAGGCAGCACGGCAGACAAAAGAGTGAAACATGTGGAACAAGCAATGCCAGTACGCAAGCGCATGCCGGTGGTTCTCCTTGAATTGTGAAGTCACTGCCCCGCAGCCAGCTCTTGGCACAGCAGAAGACAGAGAAGGTCGAAGACCTGTGAGATGAGGTGATGACAGGCAGTCAGGCCCTGCCTGATGCACTGAAGACAGCCGGAACATGGCTGGCAGCCTAGCTGCCAATTCCGACCCGAGAAGCCTGCTCAAAAAGCAGGCAACGGGAAGCATTATGAAAGTGCGGCACGCGCAGAGTCCAGCCCTGCGTCAGCTTGGTTCAGCCGCTGCGCGCCACGCCGGAGGCGGCCCAGATGCGATTCATCTCGCTGCAGAACGGCTGGGCGCAGGGTGCCAGGCCCTGGTACTGGCAGCCTTCGGTCATGCACAGATGCGAACGGTGCTCGCCGCTGCGGCGCGGCACAGGCAGGGCATTGGCAGCCTGGGCCGCGGCCATCATCAGCCAGGGATCGGACTTGTTCTGCAGCAGTTGCTGCACTTCCTGCGCCAGCGCCGGTGCGGGCATGGCCAGAGGCAGACCGGCCATCTGTACCGGCGTCGCCTGAGCGGAGCTCGCCGTGACGGGCTGCAGCTCCAGCCACAGCAATGCGCTGGTAGCAAGTGTGCTGGTCGCCACCGACGACTGCGGTTGCACCACCAGAGCCAGAGGACCGCTGCTCAAGACACCCGGATCCGCCATGGGCAGGCGCAGGGCCGTCCCCGGCCCCTGGGCTGCCGGGATGCTTGCCGCACCCACAGCCTTCGCCCAGGCGGCGGGCACCTGCAATGTCAGGGAAAAGCTGCGCTCGCCTTGCGGCGTGACCAGCGTGCCTTGCTGCACCAGCCAGTTCTGCAGCTGGGGCAGACGCGGTGCGGCAGCGCCGCCAGCGGTTGCTGCCATGCCCTGCTGTGCCTGCTCCAGCGCCACGGCCGCCGTGGGCGACAGGGCCGCAGCCGTCTGCAAGGCCGAGCTGGGCGGCTGCGCGCCAGACACCGCAGCCTGCGCCAAGGCCTGCATCAGCGCAACCGATCCTTGCTGGCCGGCCAGCAGCTGCAAGGGCTGGGGCTGGGGCTGGGGCTGGGCCTGTCCCTGCAGGCTGACCTGAACCTGCGCGAGCAGGCTTTGCACAAACTGCTGCACGGCCACTGGCAGGCCCTGGCTAGGCCAGCTTGCCGCAGGTGCACCGGGTTGGGCTTGCACCTGCAGTGCCAGCTGCGCAATCAGATGCTCAAAGGCCTGGAGCTTGAGGTTCTGCAAGGTTTGCGGCGACCACTGCACCATGCTGGTCGCCGGGGGCGTAGCTTGAGCGGCGGGCAGCTGCTGCGCTGCGGGAAGGTCCGAGACAGCGGCTGCAGCCACATTGCCGGCCTGCGCAGCCGCCTGGCCCGTGGGCACGGACACGGGCAGTACGGGGGCAGCAGGTCGCAGTGGTGCAGTCATGCGGTCGTCGGTGGCGGGGCATCAAAGCCGGAATCAGGGCATTGTGCCCGCCCCTGCGGATAAGCATCGGAAAAAGAGCTGCCAATGCTTGTGGCTCAAGCACCAGGGCTGCCCGGATCGTGCCGGGGCCGCATGGTTCACACCGGCGATCCGAAGCGCGGGTCAGGGGCGAACCATTCCAGGCGGAATCAGGCCTCGGCCGGGTAGAACAGCTTGCGCGTGGCCGTGGCCTGCACGGCCTTGGCAATGGCACCGATATGGTCGGGCGTGGTGCCGCAGCAGCCGCCCACGATATTGACCAGACCTTCGGCCGCGAACTCGTGCACCAGACGGCTGGTGATCTCGGGCGTTTCGTCAAAACCGGTGTCGCTCATGGGGTTGGGCAGGCCGGCATTGGGGTAGCAGCTGATGAAGGTGTCGGGAGCCGCCTTGGCCAGCTCCTGCACATAGGGACGCATCAGCGTGGCACCCAGGGCGCAGTTCAGACCCACGGACAGCGGGTTGCTGTGGCGCACGCTGTGCCAAAAGGCCGTCACGGTCTGTCCGCTCAGAATGCGGCCCGAGGCATCGGTCACCGTGCCGCTGATCATGATGGGCAGGCGCTCGCCGGTCTGCTCGAAGGCCTCGTCCACGGCAAACAGCGCGGCCTTGGCGTTGAGGGTGTCGAAGATGGTCTCGACCAGGATCACGTCGGCACCGCCTTCAATCAGCGCCAGCGTCTGCTCCAGATAGGCCTGGCGCAGCTGCTCGAAAGTGATGTTGCGCGCGGCAGGGTCGTTCACATCAGGACTGATGGAGGCCGTCTTGGGCGTGGGGCCCAGGGCGCCGGCCACATAACGCTTGTGATCGGGCGTGCTGTACTTGTCACAGGCCGCACGCGCCAGCTGGGCGCTCTTGAGGTTCATCTCATAGGCCAGATCGGCCATGTGATAGTCCTCCTGCGCAATCGTGGTCGCGCCAAAGGTATTGGTCTCGATCAGATCGGCGCCGGCGGCCAGGTATTTCTCATGGATGTCGCGAATCACGTCGGGACGGGTCAGCGACAGCAGTTCGTTGTTGCCCTTGACGTCATGTGCGAAGTCCTTGAAGCGCTCGCCCGCACCGTCGGCACCGGCATAGCCCTCGCCGCGATACTGAGCCTCGCCCAGCTTGAAACGCTGAATCATGGTGCCCATGGCGCCGTCAAGAATGACGAGGCGCTTGGCAAGCGTTGCGGGCAGCTCCTGGGCTCGGGTGTAGGCGGGGGTGGGGTGCGACTGGCTCATAGACCGCCATTGTAGGAAAGCTGGCCGGCTTTGCCGGGCAGCCGGGCATTGCCCTGTCGCCAGCGCCTATTCCGATGGCTGGCCTGCCGGGTAGCGAGCCTTGGCCATGCGGAACGTCAGATTCCAGCGCTCATTGCCAAGCAGCGGGTGCTGGCCCTCCATGAGCGGAGCGACGCCATGAAACACCAGGCGCGAGGGCCCGCCCCAGACCAGCACATCGCCATGGGTGAGCGCAAGGCGCCGGGTGGGACTCTGGCGCGTCAGCCCGCCCCAGAGGAAACGGCAGGGCAAGCCCAGCGAGACCGAGACTATGGGCGCAGCAAAGTCATGCTCGTCCTGGTCGCGGTGCAAGCCCATGCGCGCGCCCGGCTGATAGCGGTTGATCAGGCAGGCATCGGGTGCAAAGCCCGGATAGCCGGCCAGCGCCGCCGCCCTGGCGGCCTGCTCGCCCAGAAAAGCCGGGATGGCAGGCCAGGGCTTGCCGGTCTGCGGATCGACGGCACTGTAACGATAGCCCTGCAGATCCGAAATCCAGCCCCAGCCGCCGGCGTTGGTGATCGCCACCGACATGAACTTGCCGCCGGGCACCTGCATGGTGCGAAATGCGGCCCGCGTCTGCAAAGCCGTCACCTCGGCCACCCAGCGCTGCTCCTCGGCTGCCGCAAACCCGCGCAGCAGCACGGCACCGTCATCAATGATTTCGGCGGGCAGGGAGTCGGCAGGAAACAGCGAAAGCGTCATTGCAACGCAATCATAGGCCTGGCCGGCGACTGGCCCTCCCAGCCGCCAGCCAGCGCCTGGTACAGCGCCACGGCGGCACGCAGGCCGCGCGCGCGGCTGTCGGCCGCCGCGTCCTGGGCCGCATAGAGATCGCGCTGCGCGTCCAGCACCTCGTACAGGCCCACGCTGCCCAGGCGGTAGCGGCGCTGCGCGAGCTGCTCGGCCCGTGCACGCTGCTCGGCAGCCTGGGCCAGATGGGCGTCCTCGCTGCGGGTGCGCGTGAGAAGCACCAGGGCGTTCTCGGTGTCCTCCAGCGCCAGCAGCACGCTTTGCTGGTACTGGGCCAGCGCGACCTGGGCGCCCGCTTCGCTGGCAGCGATGCGCGCGCGCACGCGCCCCACGTCGAGAAAAGACCAGTCCACGCCCAGGAAAACGCTGCGGCTGGCGCTGCCGGCCTCGAACAGCGCTCCCGTGCTGAGTGCGGAGCTGCCCAGCAGACCGCCCAGCGACAGGCGCGGGAACAGCTCTGCCGTGGCCACGCCCACCCGCGCCGTGGCGGCATGCAGACGCGCCTCGGCGGCGGCCACATCGGGGCGACGGCGCAACAGCTCGGCGGGCGTGCCGGGAGCGATGGTCTGCGGCAGTTGCGGCAACGCGGCCGGCGCGTCCAGCGCTGCGATCAGTGCCTCGGGCACCTGGCCGGTAAGCACGGCCAGCCGGTGCTGTGCCATGGCGATCCGGGCCTGCAGCGCCGGAATGCGCGAGCGCGTGGTCTCCAGTTGCGCCTGGGCGCGCGCCAGGTCGAAGTCTGTGCCGCTGCCATGCGCCAGCCGCAGCTGCACTAGGCGCAGCGTATCTTGCTGATTGGCGGCATTGGCCTCGGCCAGATGCAGACGCTGCTGCCAGCCGCGCAGATCGGCGTAGCTGGCCGCGACCTGGGCAGCAATGGCGACCTGCAGCGCAGCCAGATCGGCGGCACTTGCGCGCAGATCGGCGCTGCCGGCCTCGATGCTGCGACGCACGCGACCGAACAGGTCCAGCTCCCAGCTCGCGTTGATGCCGGCGCTGTAGCTACGCTGGCTGAGTGGCCCGCTTTGTGCCCCGCTTGGTGCCTGGCTTTCACTGCGTCTTTGCTGCAGCGCCTGGCCCGACAGGGTAAGCGTCGGGAGCTGATCAAGACGGCTCTCGCGCAGCAGGGCCTGGGCCGCATCGAGCCGCGCCAGCGCAGCGCGCAGATCCTGGTTGGCCCGCAGGGCCTGCTCGACCAGTTGCGTGAGTTGCGCATCCTGGAACTGGCGCCAGAACGCGGCGTCGGAGCCGGTCTCGGGCGATGCCTGTTGCGGGACTGCGGAGGGCTCGGCCCGCGCGAACTGCGCGCCGGCCTGGGGCAGCTCGGGCGTGCGGAAATCGGGGCCGACGGCGCAGCCTGCCAGCAAGGCCGAAAGGCCCGCCACGGCATATGCCAGAGCATGCCGGCGCAAGGGTTTGCGGATCTCAGACATGGCTGCCCTCCAGGGATGTGGGTGAAACAGGTGAAGCAGGATGGGCAGGCGTGCGGGTCGCCAGCGACCGGCCCGACAGGCGGCGCAGCGTGACGTAGAACACCGGCGTGAGGAAGAGGCCGAACAGCGTCACGCCCAGCATTCCCGAGAACACCGTCACGCCCGTGGCCGCGCGCACCTCGCTGCCCGCGCCGCCGCCGATCAGCAATGGCACGGCGCCCGCGATGAAGGCGATGGAGGTCATGACGATGGGACGCAGCCGCAGACGGCAGGCCTGCAGCGCAGCATCGACGATGGGCGAGCCGCGCATCTCCAGCTCGCGTGCGAACTCCACGATCAGGATCGCGTTCTTGCAGGCCAGGCCCATGAGCACCACCAGGCCCACCTGCACGAAGACGTTGTTGTCGCCCCCGGCCAGCCAGACGCCGAACAGCGCCGCGCAGATGCACACGGGCACGATCAGGATCACGGCCAGCGGCAGGGTCCAGCTTTCGTAGAGCGCGGCCAGCACCAGAAAGACCAGCATCACGGCGATCACGAAGACCACGGCCGCGGCATGGCTCTGCTCGACCTGCTGGTAGCTCAGGTCCGTCCAGGCCAGCTCGATGCCCCGCGGCAGCGTGCGCTGCGCGATCTCCTGCAGCTTGGTCAGCACCTCGGCCGAGGACAGCAGGCGCGGGTCGGAGTCGCCGATCAGGTCGGCGGCCGGAAAGCCGTTGTAGCGCAGCACCGGATCGGGCCCGTAGCTGGGCACCACCGTGACCATGGAGCCTATGGGCACCATCTCGCCACGCGCGTTGCGCGTGCGCAGCTGGGCGATGTCCTCCACGGCCTGGCGGTGGTCGGCATCGGCCTGCAGCATCACGCGCCAGACGCGGCCGAAGGCGTTGAAGTCGTTGACGTAGACCGAGCCCAGATAGGCCTGCAGGGTCTGGAACAGATCGGTCAGCGCCACGCCCTGGGCCTTGGCCTTGATGCGGTCCACCTTCACCTCCAGCTGCGGGATGTTGGACTGGTAGCTGCTGACCGGGTAGGTCATGCCCGGCGTCTTGGCGATCTCGGCCTGAAAGGCCGCAAGCGCCTGTTGCAGTGCAGCATAGCCCAGGCCTGCGCGGTCCTGCAGGAACAGCGAATAGCCCGATCCGTTGCCCAGGCCCTGGATGGGCGGCGGCATCAGCGCATAGGCGAAACCGCCCTCGATCTGCGCGAACTTGGCGCCCAGCTCGGCATTGATGGCCTCGGCACTGCGTGTGCGCTCGCCGAAGGGCTTGAGCATGATGTAGGAGCTGGTCAGATTGGGCGTGGTCGTGGACTGCAGCGCGTTGAAACCCGCGAAGGCAGCAACCATGTCCACGCCATCCACGCTCTTGGCCGTCTCCACCATCTGGCGCGTGACCGCGTCGGTGCGGTTCAGCGACGCGCCCTCTGGCAGCTTGGCACCGGCGAACAGGTAGAGCTTGTCCTGCATGGGGATGAAGCCGCCGGGCACGGCATGGAACAGCACGGCGGTGCCGGCCAGCAGCGCCGCATAGACCGCGAACACCAGGCCGCGTCGGCGCAGCGAGCGGCCCACCGAATTCTGGTAGCCGTGGGCGCTGCGATCGAAGAAGCGGTTGAAGGGCCGGAAGAGCCATCCCAGGCCCTTGTCGATGACGCGCGCCAGCGCATCGCGCGGTGCGCCGTGCGGCTGCAGCAGCTTGGCTGCCAGTGCCGGCGACAGGGTCAGCGAGTTGATGGCCGAGATCACCGTGGAGATGGCGATGGTCACCGCGAACTGCTGGTAGAACTGGCCCGTGACGCCGCTGAGAAAGGCCATGGGCACGAAGACCGCGCACAGCACCAGGGCGATGGCGATGATGGGCCCGGAGACCTCCTTCATGGCCAGATGGGCAGCCTCCTGCGGGCTGTGCCCCTGCTCGATGTAGCGCTCCACGTTCTCGACCACGACGATGGCGTCGTCCACCACGATGCCGATCGCCAGCACCAGGCCGAACAGCGTCAGCGTGTTGATGGAATAGCCCAGCAGGTACAGGCCCGCGAAAGTGCCGATGATGGACACAGGCACGGCCAGCAACGGAATGATGGAGGCGCGCCAGGTCTGCAGAAAGACGATGACCACCAGCACCACCAGGATCACGGCCTCGATCAGCGTGCTCTGCACGGCCTTGATCGAGTCGCGCACAAAGACCGTGGGGTCCCAGACGGACTCGAAGGCCACGCCTTCGGGCAGGTCCTTGGAGAGCCGGTCCATGGCCGCGTAGACCTGCTCGGCCACGCCCAGCGCATTCGCGCCCGGCGACAGGAAGATGCCCACGGCAGCCATGTTCTTGGTGTCGCTCCACGAGCGCAGCGTGTAGTCGCTGGCGCCCAGCTCGATGCGCGCCACGTCGGCCAGACGCACGACCTGGCCGCCTTCGCCGCTCTTGAGCACGATGTCCCCGAACTCCTCGGCCGTCTTCAGCCTCCCGCGCACATTGATGGACAGCAGCTTGTCGGACTTCTGCGCACTGGGCTCCGCGCCCAGCTGGCCGGCCGAGACCTGGATGTTCTGCTCGCGGATGGCGGCGATCACCTCGCCGGCCGTGAGCTGGCGTGCCGCCACCTTGTGCGGGTCCAGCCAGACGCGCATCGCATAGTCGCCCGCGCCGTAGATGCCCACGTCGCCCACGCCGGGAATGCGCGCCAGCACATCCTTGATCTTGAGCGTGACATGGTTGCGCAGATACAGCGCATCATGCGCGCCGTCGCGCGATACCAAGCCCACGTACATCAGCGGCGTGGACGCCTGCTTCTGCGTGGTCACGCCGAACTGTCGCACCTCCTCGGGCAACCGGCTCTGGGCCTGGCTGACACGGTTCTGCACGCGAACAGCTGCCGTGTCGGGGTCGATTTCGGGACGAAAGGTGGCAACCACCTGCAGACTGCCGTCCGAAGCCGCGACCGACTTCATGTACATCAGGCCTTCGACCCCGTTGATGGCTTCCTCCAGGGGCACGGCCACCGACTCGGCGACCTCCTTGGGATTGGCTCCCGGATAGGTGGCGCGCACGACCACGCTGGGCGGCACGACCTCGGGGTACTCGCCCACCGGCAGCTGCGGAATGGCCACCAGGCCGACGGCGAACATGATGATGGAGAGCACGACCGCGAAGATGGGCCGGTCTATGAAGAATTTGGAGAAGTCCATGGCACTGCTCCCTTACTGCGCAGCGGTGGGCGCAGGCTGCGCGGCCGCTGATGCCACCGGCCTGGGATTGACGGGCATGCCGGGGTAGTAGATGCGCTGCACGCCGCCCACCACCAGCCGGTCACCCGCCGCTAGGCCTTTTTCCACCAGGCGCCGGCCATCGACCATGCGACCCAGCGTGAGGTCGCGACGCTCGGCCAGATTGCCTTCGCCCACCACATAGACGTACTTGCGGTCCTGGTCGGTGAGCACGGCCTTGTCGTCGATCAGCAGCGCCTGGGACTCGCCCCCCTGCGGATCCGGGCCGCTTTGCATCTGCACGCGTGCGAACAGGCCTGGCGTCAGCACCCGATCGGGGTTGGCCAGGCGCGCGCGCAGGCGCATGGTGCCCGTGCCCGGCTGGAGCTGGTTGTCGCTGAAATCCAGCGTGCCCGCATGGGCAAAGCCGCTGTCGCCGACAAGGGCCACGCGCACCGCGCGGCCCCGGCCGCTCTGGTCGGCCAGACCTGCCTTCTGGTAGCGCAGAAAGCTGTGCTCGTCGGCATCGAAATAGGCATACACCGGGTCCTGCGAGACCAGGGTGGTCAGCACGCTCTGGTCGGCCTGGGCCATATTGCCCACGGTGAGCAGGGCGCGGCTGGCACGGCCCGTGATGGGCGCGCGCACCTCGGTGAAATCGAGCTGCAGCCGTGCGGTGGCCAGCTCGG
Organism: Comamonas sp. A7-5; assembly: GCF_039581385.1. Lineage (NCBI taxonomy): Bacteria > Pseudomonadati > Pseudomonadota > Betaproteobacteria > Burkholderiales > Comamonadaceae > Comamonas > Comamonas sp. A7-5. The sequence continues at coordinate 475,763 of NZ_JBCPWO010000003.1, read as the reverse complement.
CCTCTGCCGCGCGCACCTGGGCCGTGGCCTGGGCCAGTGTTGCGGCCCTTGTATCGGCCTCTTCGCGCGAGACCGCATTCTCGGCCACCAGCTGACGCGCGCGTTGGTCCTGCGTCTGCGCCAGCCCGGCAGCGGCACGCGCGCGTTCGAGCTGGGCCTGAGCGCTGGCCAGGGCCGCGCGATAGGGCCGCTGGTCGATCACGAACAGCAGCTGGCCCTTCTTCACCTCCTGGCCCTCGGCGAAGGCGATGCGCTCGATATAGCCCGACACGCGCGAGCGCAGCTGCACCGACTCCACGGCCTCGATGCGGCCGTTGAATTCGTCCCAGGGGCGTATGGCCTGCAAGGCGACCTCGGCCACCTGCACCTCGGGCGCGGGCGGCGGGCCGTTGCTGGCATGTGCATCGCCCGCGCCGGGACGGCCGCAGCCGGAAAGCAGGACCAGCGCCGCAACGGCGCTGGCAAACATGGTAAGCCGCAGCTGCGGTGGATGGAAGACAAACATGAGACTCTCTCCTTCAGGAAACGGCCGTGCACGACGTGCTGCGGCGCTTTGCGGGCACACCCGTCCCTGCGCAGCGCATGGCGCGCAAGAGACATCGTGGAAAACAGGTTGGAAGCGGGGCCTGCCGGCCTCAGGCCGCGGACCTGGACACAGGCGGCGGCCCGGGCCACGCAGGCGGCAGCGGTGCTCTGCGCTGCGCCAGAAAGCGCCGCGGCGAGCTCCCCACCGCCTTGCGGAACATGGTCACGAAGGCAGGCGCACTTTCGTAGCCGAGGGCGTCTGCCACGGTCTGTATGCGCTGCCCTTCCGAGAGCTGCTGCAGCGCGGTAAGCACATGGAGCTGACGACGCCACTGGTTGACCGTAAGGCCTGTCTCGGCCAGAAACAGCCGGGTCATGCTGCGCTCGCTCATGCCTATGCGCTGCGCCCAATCGGCCAGCCGAGCCTGCAGCTGCGGCTCGGCGCACAAGGTGCTGGCCATGCGGCGCAGACGCAGGTCACGCGGCATCGGCAGGTGCAGGCCCTCGGACTGTGCCGCCTGGATCTCGTCGATCAGCACCTGCATCAACCGGCCGTCACCGTCATCAAGACGGTAGTGCTGCGGCAAGGCCTGCACGCGCTCCAGCAGCGCGCTCAGAAATGGCGATACCGTCAGCGCATGAAAGGGGCTGGTCATGAGACGCGCAACCCCCGCTGCCACAAAGACGATGTAGCCGCTGGCCGCGCCGCTGAAGCTGACGCGATGCGGCATGCCACCTTCGATCCAGGCGGCGCTGCGCGGCGGAACCACACAGACGCCAGCATCGGTCTCCAGCGTGATCAGTCCCACATTCGTGACCATGAGCTGACTCTTGCGATGGGCATGGAAGTCCATGCCCCAATCCCCCGGGCCCGACTGCATGGGCAGCACGATCACCGGGCGGTCCACCTGGTCGGGGTCCCACATTCCGAGCCTGTCCTGCAGCAAGGCTTCATCCACGGCATTCATCGCTTTTCCCTCATTCCATTTCAATCGCTCTGAAGAAGCTCCAGCGCTCGCTCGCGCGCCTCTTGTGTGGAAGCCACCAGCAGCATCGGATAACCCCAGGCCTTGCCGAACATCAGCGCCAAGGCCTGGGCCTGCTCTCGCTTGTGTGCATCGGGCTCGGCATGAACCAGAGCGCGAACCAGGCTTTTGAGCTCGCTGCGGCGCGCTTTCATCCAGAGCACCACCTGCTTGCGCTCCTCGGGCGAGTGCTCCTCCTGGGACATGTCGCCGTCGCTGTAGAAGACAAAGGCCTGGCCGCGGTCGAGCAGAGCCGAGAAATCCGCCAGCAAGCGGTCCATAGGCTGAGCCTTGTCACGCTCGTAGCCCATGCGGACCAGGGGATAGCTGCTGCTGTCGATGTACATGGGAACCTCCTGTCTATGTCAATCAATAAAAATGAGACTCATTACTTTATAAGTAAGCAGCAACGGCGTCATTGCAGCTTTCAGCCAAAGAATTTCGCAGTCCGGCCAACTGGCCTTCATGGACTGCCTCGGCGGCCTTGCCCAGCTCCCGCCCTATCGATCACAATGGCCCACATTCTTCAAGTTCAAGTTAACTTGAAGTCAAGCACCAAGGAAAGACACCATGAAAATTGAGGATGATCCGCTGATGAGCATCAGCGACTTCGCGCAGCGCAGCGGCGTCAACGCTTCAGCACTGCGCTTTTACGAATCGCTGGGTCTGATCGAATCGGTGCGCAGCAGCGGCGGCAGGCGGCGCTACCACCGCTCTGGCCTGCGGCGCATCGCCTACATCGTGTTTGCGCAGCGTGTGGGCTTCACGCTGGAGGAGATCGCCGCACAGCTGGCGCGGCTGCCGACGCGGCATGTACCCACGGGCGGCGACTGGCAGAAGATGTCGCTCATCTGGCAGCAGCGGCTGGACGAGCGCATCGACGAGCTGCAGCGCCTGCGCGACAGCCTCAACCAGTGCATAGGCTGCGGCTGCCTGTCGCTCAAGGTGTGCACCATGTACAACCCCGAGGACCAGTGCCAGCGCTGCGGCCCGGGGCCGCGCCGCTGGATGGGCGATGCGCTGCCGACGGGGGCCGAGGGCCACTAGCCTCGGCTCAGCGGCCGCTGGCTTGGGCGAAGGCCAGCACGGCCTGCAGCAGACGCTGCATGGTGGGCTGGATGCGTGCCGCGACCTCGGGCAGGTAGTCGAACGGCATCTGCTCCTGCATATAGCTGGACTGCGTCATCTCCAGCTGCACGGCGTGGAAGCCCTGCTCCGGCTGACCATAGTTGCGCGTGATGAAACCGCCCTTGAAGCGGCCGTTGAGCACGCTGGTGTGATCCGGTGCCTGCCGTGCAATATCCAGCAGTTGCTGGGCCAGTGCCGGCGCGCAGCTCTTGCCGTCGGCGGTGCCCAGGTTCAGGTCGGGCAGCTTGCCCTCGAAAAAGCGCGGCAGCACCGAGCGGATGCTGTGCGCATCCCACAGCATGGCCACGCCATGCTGGCTCTTGATGCGATCGAGCTCGGTGCGCAGCTGCGCATGATAGGGCTGCCAGTAGAGTTCGCGGCGGCGCGCGACTTCCGCCTCGTCGGGTTCGAACTCCTTGCGGGCATACAGGGGCTTGCTGTCGAAGCCGTCAACCGGGCACAGCCCGGTCACGCTCTGGCCCGGATAGAGGCTGGCGCCATCGGGCGGGCGGTTCAGGTCGATGACATAGCGCGAATGCGTGGCGACCAGAATGGATGCGCCCAGTGCCTTGGCGAAGTCGTAGAGCTGCGGCATGTGCCAGTCGGTGTCGTGGACTTCGCGCCCTTCTGGCGTGAGCTTGGCCGCAATGTCGGCCGGCACATGAGTGCCGGTATGCGGCATGGAAATCAGCAGCGGTGCCGTACCCTGGTGGAAGACAAAGGGGGCTATGGCTTGGCTCATGGAGCGTCTCTCTTCTGTCAAAAATCTGAATGCAGCCACCCTCAGGCGCCTTGCAGCAATGCCTTGCGGGCCAGGACAAAGCCCTGTTGCGCAACCTCGTGCAGCGCATGGCGGCCTGCCTGCACGCGCTGCTGGCCGCGAACCCAGACATCGGCAATGGCCGAAGTGCGATGGCTTGCAAACACATGGGCCGCATGACCGCTGTCGGCTGGCAGGCCGTTGAGGGCCACATGCCTTGCATCGAGCACCACGAAGTCGGCCTGCTGGCCCACGGCCAGACCGGCAATGGCGCGGCCGGATGCCTGGGCACCGCCGGCCACCGCCTGCAAGGTCATGGAGGTCGCCACCTGGGGCTGGGCACCGCCGCCGAGCACATTGCGCTGGCGCAGGTTCAGGCGCTGGCTGTATTCGAGCATCAGCAGCTCTTCGGCCGCGTTGACCGTGGCGTGGCTGTCCGAGCCAATGCCCCAGCGGCCGCCATGCCTGAGCCACGCCGGCATGTCGAAAATCCCATCACCGAGGTTGGCTTCGGTGGTGGGGCAGATGCCGGCCACGGCAGCGCTGCGAGCCGCGCCCGCATATTCCTCGGGCGTCATATGCGTGGCATGAACCAGGCACCAGCGCGCATCGACGGGCGCATGCTCAAGCAGCCATTGCACGGGGCGCTGACCGCTCCAGGCCAGGCAGTCATCCACCTCCTGGGTCTGCTCGGCGATATGGATGTGCACCGGCGCCTTGGGCAGCATGGCGTGCAGGCCTGCGAGCGCGGCTTTCAGGCTGTCCGGCGGCACGGCGCGCAGCGAATGCGGAGCCAGGCCCAGGGCTGCCTGCTGCGCCCTGGTCACGGGCTCCAGCTGCTGCAGCAGGGAGAGCATGTTGTCCGTGCTGCGAATGAAGCGAGCCTGATCCTCACGAGGCGGAAGCCCCCCGAAGCCGCTGGTCTGATAGAGCACGGGCAGCAAGGTCATGCCTATGCCCGTCTTCTGCGCCGCACGCAGCAGCGCCAGGGACAGGCTGGCATCGTTGGCATAGGGCTTGCCGCCCACATCATGGTGCACATAGTGGAACTCGCAGACCGAGGTGTAACCTGCCTCCAGCATCTCCAGGTACAGCCAGGTCGCAATCGCTTCCAGCGCCTCGGGCGTCATGCGGTTGGCAAAGCCGTACATCAGCTTGCGCCAGCTCCAGAAACTGTCCTGCGCCTGGCCACGGAACTCGGTCAGCCCGCCGAACGCACGCTGGAAGGCATGCGAGTGCAGATTGGGCATGCCGGGGATCAGCGGGCCGGCGGCGCGGATGGCGGTATCGACCTCGCCGGCCTCTCCGCTTTGCGGATCCACATCGGTGAGCACCTCGGCCAGACGCCCGCTCTCATCCCAGCTGAGCAGGACATTGCGCGCCCATCCCGTGGGCAGTAAGGCGTCTTCGGCAAAAAGTGTGCCGCTGGAGGAGGAAGAGTGCATGATCATTTCGAAATGCCTGAAGGAGATGAAACCAAACGCTGGCCACGGGCCGCAAGCGCCAGCGCAGCCACAGCCAGCAAGGCCAGCGCGGCGCTGACCTGGATGGCCAGGGTGTAGTCGCCGGTCTGATCGAACACCCAGCCGGACGCGCTGGCGCCGACGACTGCCGCCAATCCCACGCTGATGTAAAGAATGCCCAAAATGGCCCCCAGCCGCAAGGTGCCGAACCAATGGGCAGCCAGGACGGGAAACAGGGCGATGCAGCCGCCATGCGCAGCGCCGAACAGCAGGGAAAAAACGGCCAGCGCAGCCCAGCCATGGGACTGCCACCACAGCAGGTGCAGCAGGGCCAGGAAAATGCTCAGGCCCATGAGCAGACGCAAAGCACCCAGCCTGTCGCCGAGACCGCCCAGCAGCGGACGGCCCAGCACATTACCGGCGCCTATCAGGGCGATCAGCAACTGGCTTGAACTGGCATCGATTTCCAGGCCCTGGGCCATGGGAGTGATATGCACCAGGGCCGCGAACAAACTCACCGAGGCCAGGAGAATGGCCAGGAAAAGCCACCAGAAGCTGCTGCTGCGCAAAGCCTGGGGCAGCTCCATGCCCTGTGCCTGAGCAGCGGCTTGGGCGGGGTGCGGATCGCCGTCACAGTTCAGGCCCAGCTGCGAGGGCTGGCCGACCATGGACAGCGCGGCCGGCAGTCCCAGCAGCAAGATGGCCAGCGCAAACCATTGCATGGCGATCTGCCAGTTCTGCTGCTCCAGCAACCAGCCCGCAAACAGCGGTGCGACGAATGTGCCGACTCCAGTGCCAGCCGAGGCAAGGCCGGAGGCACGGCTGCGTAGCCGTATGAACCAGCGCTGCACGGCCACCAGGGCCGGCACGTAGATCAGGCCCACGCCACAGCCCACGAACAGGCCAAAAACAGCGAAGAGCTGCGCCAGCGAGCGGGTCTGGCTGGCCAGCGCAAAGCCTGTGGCCAGCAGCAAGACCCCCGCGCCGGTCACGCGGCGCAGGCCCATGCGGTCGGCCAGGGGGCCGGCAACAGCGCCCACGCAGTAATACAGCAAAGCCGTCACGGCAAACAGCGAGCCCACGGAGAAACGGCCCGCATCGAACTGCGTCTGGATGCTCTTGAAAAAAGCGCCAAAGGAATAAGCTGCACCGAAGGCCAGGGCGAGCAGGCCATGGGCCGCTGCCACAATCGTCCAGCCCCGGAACAGCTTCATGGCTCAGGCCTCGAGCGCGGCCAGCAAGGCCTGCACAAAACGCGCGTTGTCCTTTTCGGTACCTATGGATACGCGCAGAAAATTTTCGAAACCGGGCTCCTTCCAGGGCTTGACGATCACGCCCTGCCTGAGCAACGCTTCGGTCACCGGACCATTGGGACGGCCGAGGTCGAGAAACAGGAAGTTGGCGACCGAAGGCGCAATGCGCAGGCCTTGCAGCGGCTGGCCCGGCCCTGCCAGCGCCAGCAGCTGTCTGCGCAGATCCTCGCGCAGCGCCACCGTGGTTGCCACGCCGCTGCGCATGTGCGCAGGATCGTTCCAGGCGGCCAGCGCCGCGCGCTGGGCCGCCATGTTCACGTTGAAGGGCGAGCGTACCTTGTCCATCAGGCTCACCAGCTCGGCACTGTCGGCCATGCCGTAGCCCACGCGCAGACCGGCCAGGCCCCAGGCCTTGGAGAAGGTGCGCAGCACGATCCAGGGTCCGACCCGCGCATCCAGCATGGCCAGCACATCGGGGTAGTCATCGTCATGCAGCGCGTATTCGTAATAGGCCTCATCCACCACCAGCACGGTGTTGGCGGGCGTGGCCTCCAGCACCTGCGCAAACTGCGCCGCATCCAGCATGCAGCCCACGGGGTTGGACGGGTTGGGCAGGAAGGCGATCTTGGGGGCCTTGGCCACGGCAGCGCACCAGCGGGCTACATCGAAGCCAAGTTCCTCGTTCAGATCGAGGAGCTCGACCTCCGCGCCCATCATCTTTGGATAGATTTCGTGTAGGCCGAACACGGGGCGCTGGGTCACCACCAGATCGCCGGGGGCGAGAAAGACCTCGCAGAGAATCTTGATCAGGTCTTCCGAGCCATCGCCGAACACCAGGCGCCCGGCGGGCAGCCCCGTGCGCTCGGCAATGGCTTCGCGCAAGGCCGTGCAGTTGGCATCGGGATAGTTACCCACATCGTTGGCCACCTCGGCAATCGCCCGGCGCACCGAGGCGCTGGCACCGAAGGGATTTTCATTGCTGGCCAGTCGCGCAATATCGCTCACGCCATAGCGCGCCCGCACCGCTTCATTGGACAGGCCGGCGTTGTACGCGGGCAGCGGGCGCACCTGGGCACGGGCCAGCGAGGCCACCAGGGAATTCGTCATAGATCAAACACCTTTCCGGGATTCATCAGGCCCAGGGGATCGAGGGCCAGCTTGATGGCCCGCATCGCCGCCAGCTCCGCAGGCGTGCGGCTGTTGCCCAGATACGGTTTCTTGTGCAGGCCGATGCCGTGCTCCGCGGAGACGCTGCCCTGCATCTCGCCCACGATGCGGTAGAGAAGCTCCTCCACCTGCTCGCATTCGCCGTTGACGGTCTTGCCATCCACCGAGACATGGAGGTTGCCGTCACCCACATGGCCGAAGTACAGCGCCTGGTGACCAGGCCAGCGAGCGGCAAAGGCCTGCATGCAGGCTTCGGCAAAACGGCCGATGTCGGCCTGAGGCAGGCTCACGTCGAAGTTGATCGCGGGATGCATATTGTTGTTGAGCTCGGCCGGTGCCTCGCGCAGCTTCCACAGCTGCTGCACCTGGGCGACCGACTGTGCCACGATGGCATCGAGCACCTCGCCGGCCTCCATGGCTTCTTCGAGCACCTGCTGCACATCGCCTTGCAGCTGCGCCTCGTCCTTGCCGTCCACATTGATCAGGGCCAGCAAGGGGTAGCGCTGCTCAAAAGGCGCAGCGAGCTTGAGCCAGGACATGGAGGCCTGCACAAAGCTGTCCCACATCAGCTCATAGGCCGCGACGCTGTTGCCGAAGCGCGATTGCATGCGTTTGAGCACGGCCAGCGCGGAGTCGAAATCGGGCATGGCCACCAGCGTCGTGGCCGTGGCCTGGGGCGCAGGACGCAGGCGCAGCAGCACGCGCGTGATGATGCCCAGCGTGCCTTCGGCACCGATGAAGAACTGCTTGAGGTCGTAGCCCGTGTTGTTCTTGATCATGGGACGCAGCATGGGCAGCACCGTGCCGTCGGCCAGCACCACCTCCAGGCCCAGCACCTGCTCGCGCATCATGCCGTGCTGCAGCACGCCGTTGCCGCCCGCGTTGGTCGAGACATTGCCGCCGATCTGACAGCTGCCGCGAGCACCGAGATCCACGCCGAACACCATGCCGACATCGACGGCCGCTTCCTGCACGGCTTGCAGGGTGACGCCGGCCTGCACCTGCATCAACCCAGTCTGGGCATCGATGTCCTCGATGCGGTTCATGCGATCCAGCGACAGGGCCACTGCCCCCTCCATCGGAACCGCGGCACCGGCCAGCCCGGTCAGCCCACCCTGCGGAACCACCGCAATCCGGTGGGCGCTGCACAGACGCATGACGGCGCTGACTTCCTCCGTGCTGCGCGGGCGCACCAGCGCCAGCGGCTGCTGGGGCGGCGTGCCGCTCCAGTCGGTGCGGCAGCGCTCCGGCGTGTCCGTGCCGCGCAGCGCGACATCGGCACCCAGGGTGGAAATCAGTTCATTGAGAAATTGTTCGTGAGACATCAGCAACCTTTCGCGCTCCCCGCATTCAGGCTTTGGCTTGCTGCGCAATCAGGCCCTGGCGCACCACCGTACAGTCAGGCTTGCTGCCGAACCAGTAGGCCAGCTCGGCAGCCTGCTTCACGGGCCAGAGCACGAAGTTGGCGGGACGGCCCACGGCAATCAGGCCTTGCTCGTCCTGCAGACCCAGAGCCTGCGCGGCATGCCGGGTGATGCCGGCCAGAGCCTCGGGAACGGTCAGACGAAACAGCGTGCAGGCCATATTGGCCATGAGCAGCAAGCTCAAGCACGGGGAGGTACCCGGATTGTGATCGGTAGAAACGGCCATCGGGACCTTGGCGGCCCTTAATTCCTCAATCGGCGGCACTTTGGTGTCGCGCAGCGTGTAGAAGGCCCCGGGCAGCAGCACGGCCACGGTACCGGCCTTCTTCATCTCGGCGATGCCGTGTTCGGACAGGTGCTCGATATGGTCGCAGGACAGCGCGCCATAGCGGGCCGCGAGGGCTGCTCCCTCCATATTCGACAGCTGCTCGGCATGCAGCTTGACGGGCAGGCCCAATGCCTTGGCCGCCTGAAAGACCTGCTCGGTCTCGGCCAGCGAGAAGGCGATGCGTTCGCAGAACACGTCGACGGCATCGATCAGGCCTTCGGCGGCCAGTGCCGGCAGCATGACCTGGCAGACCAGATCCGTGTATTCCTGACTGCGGCCTGCATATTCGGGCGGCAGCGCATGGGCCCCTAAAAAGGTGGTGCGCACGGTCACGGCACACAGCTCGCCCAGGCGCCTTGCGGCACGCAGTTGCTTGCGCTCGTGTTCCAGGGCCAGGCCATAGCCTGACTTGATCTCTATGGCCGTCACGCCTTCAGCCAGCAACTGCTCGAGACGCGGCAACGCCAGCGCCACCAGCTCGTCCTCCGACGCTTCGCGCGTGGCCCTGACGCTGGAGACGATGCCTCCGCCGGCACGGGCCACTTCTTCGTAGCTGGCCCCGGCCAGGCGCATGGCAAACTCGTTGGCACGCTCGCCGCCATAGACCAGGTGGGTGTGGCAGTCGATCAGGCCCGGCGTGGCCAGGCGCCCTGCGCCATCATGCCGGGGCAGCGCCTGGTATTCGGCGGGCATGGCATCCTGCGGGCCCACCCAGACCATGCGGCCTTGCTGCACCACGATGCAGGCCAGCGTGCCTTCGGGAATATCCGCCACTTCGGAGACATACAGCTCCGGCGCCAGACGCAGGTTGTACCAGCAGCCGTCGGCAGAGACTGCGGGATGGGAAATAACTTGCGTCATGGCGATGCTCCTAGTGTTCGATTACGGCAATTCAAACCATGAAACTACTAATTTCATAGCTTCATGCGCTTGCCACTCCTGATTTTTCATATCAATACACATTGAAATGACCAACCAAAGCGCGCAAGCTGCTCCTGTTTCAGCTATGCGGCGCTAGGCTGACCAGGATCAGCCTGGCCTTTTCGTCCTGCGCCAGCAGCGGCTCGGGCCGGACGCTGCTCCACCACAGGCCCTGACCGGCTTGCAGTATCCGCCCGTCGGTGCATTTCCAGCCACCCTGCAACACCATGCAAAGCCCCGCGGCGCTCAGCCCCGCCTCTGCCTGGCCACCGAGCTGCTCCAGACTGGCCGACCACTGTCCGCGCCGGGTCATGACATTGAAGTCGCTGGACGGGCCGCCCAGCAGATCGCAATCCAGCGCCATATCGCCCGAAAAGGCGAAGGGCTGCCAGCGCTCGGTCAATGCATGCTCGAGCCCGGCCTGGGCGCTGTGCAGTCGCACCCCGTCGCCATCGAGCAGCATGATCTGGCGGTCTATGCCCGGAAATGCCGAGAACGGGCCGGCCTGGGCAATCGTGGCCACGCTCACGCGCCAGCCAAAGCTGTCCATGCCTGCGCCCTGCGGCCAGCAGGCAATCTCGCGCGTGCTGCCGCCCCCGTTCTTCCACGGGCTGGGCGCAATCTGGTTCAGGTCAAAGCGTTGCATCGATCAAAAGCACAAAAACTACAACAAAACGCAGCTTAAAACTGGCGCGCCCCAGGCGAGAGACAGCGAGGAAGGGCCGCCCCGCACCGAGGCTGTCGTCCCCCTCCCGAGCAGCGAGAGAGGGGGAAGGCGCGTAAGCGCCTCAGGGGGTGACAGTTACTTCACCATCGGCAGATTCAGGCCATGGCGCTTGGACGCTTCCACGGCAATCTCGTAGCCTGCATCGGCATGGCGCATCACGCCGGTGGCGGGATCGTTCCAGAGCACGCGGTTCAGACGGGCCGCAGCCTCGTCCGTACCATCGGCCACGATGACCACGCCGGCGTGTTGCGAGTAGCCCATGCCCACGCCGCCGCCGTGGTGCAGGCTGACCCAGGTGGCGCCGCCCGCAGTGTTGAGCAGGGCGTTGAGCAACGGCCAGTCGGAGACAGCGTCGGTGCCGTCCTTCATGGCTTCGGTCTCGCGGTTGGGGCTGGCCACCGAACCGCAGTCCAGGTGATCGCGGCCGATCACGATGGGCGCCTTGAGTTCGCCGTTCTTGACCATTTCATTGAAGGCCAGGGCCGCCTTGTGGCGCTCGCCCAGACCCAGCCAGCAGATGCGCGATGGCAGGCCCTGGAAGGCGATGCGTTCCTTGGCCATGTCCAGCCAGCGGTGGGTGTGCTTGTTGTCTGGGAACAGCTCCTTGATCTTGGCGTCGGTCTTGTAGATGTCCTCGGGGTCGCCGGACAGCGCCACCCAGCGGAACGGGCCCTTGCCTTCGCAGAACAGCGGACGAATGTAGGCTGGCACAAAGCCGGGGAAGTCGAAAGCGTTCTTCACGCCTTCGTCCAGGGCCACCTGGCGGATGTTGTTGCCATAGTCCACCGTGGGGATGCCCATGGCCTGGAAGTCCAGCATGGCCTGCACGTGCTGGGCGCAGCCCTGGGCGGCGGCCTTCTTGAGCACGGGGTGCTGGCCGGGGTCGGCCGCAGCGGCATTCCATTGCTCCACGGTCCAGCCCACAGGCAGATAGCCGTTGATCAGGTCGTGGGCCGATGTCTGGTCGGTCACGATGTCGGGACGGATGCCGCCAGCCCTGGCGCGCTTGACCAGCTCGGGCAGGACTTCAGCCGCATTGCCCAGCAGGGCAATGGAGACGGCCTCGCCCTTTTCGGTGTGATGCTTGATCAGGGCCAGCGCGTCGTCGATATCCTTGGCCTGCTTGTCCACGTAGCGGGTGCGCAGGCGGAAGTCGATGCTGCTCTGCTTGCACTCGATGGCCAGCACGCAGGCGCCGGCCAGCACGCCGGCCAGCGGCTGTGCACCGCCCATGCCGCCCAGGCCGGCCGTGAGAATCCACTTGCCGGTCAGATCGTTGTTGTAGTGCTGGCGACCGGCTTCGACAAAGGTCTCGAACGTGCCCTGCACAATGCCCTGGGCACCGATGTAGATCCAGCTGCCGGCTGTCATCTGGCCGTACATGAACAGACCCTTTTGATCGAGCTCGTTGAACTTCTCCCAGTTGGCCCACTTGGGCACCAGATTGGAGTTGGCCAGCAGCACGCGCGGCGCATCGGGATGGGTCTTGAACACGCCCACGGGCTTGCCCGACTGGATCAGCAGCGACTCGTCGGCTTCGAGCTTCTTGAGCTGGGCCAGTATCTCGTCATAGCACTCCCAGTTGCGGGCCGCCCGGCCAATGCCGCCATAGACGACCAGGGCCTTGGGATTCTCGGCTACGTCCGGATCCAGGTTGTTCTGGATCATGCGATAGGCCGCTTCGGCAAGCCAGTTCTTGCAGTGCAGCTCGCTGCCGCGAGGGGCACGGATTTCGCGGCTGGCGTCGTAGCGGGGGTCTTGCTTGGCTGCGCTGATGATGGCGTCGTTGGCGTTCATGGTCGTATCCTTCAAGAATGGATGGGAGGATTCAGCCGGCTTGCACGGCGTAAGTGGTACCGGCAAAGCTCTTGCCTGCGTCCGTGGGCGCTGCTTGAACCGGGCTGGGATAAATCATCTGGCTGGGCACGTTCATGCTTTTCCTGGCCAGCGGGTAGTAGACGAGCGAGGTGACGATCAGGCTCACGATCCAGGAGATGTCGGCGCCGTTCATGGCCTTGGCCAGCGGGCCCACATACATGGCCTGGTTGATGAAGGGGATCTGCACCAGAACGCCCATCACATAGCAGGACAGGGCCGTCCAGTTGTAGGCGCCATAGCGGCCCTGACTGTCGTAGAGAGCCGGGATGTCCACTTTTTCCTTGGAGATCAGGTAGTAGTCCACCAGATTGACGGCGCTCCAGGGAACGAACACGGTGAGCAGCAACAGCACGAAGTTCTTGAAAGTGGCCAGGAAGTTGGAGCTGGCCAGCAGGGCTACCAGCACCGTCACCAGCACAAAGCCCAGGATGTAGAGCAGGCGCGATGTCGAGGTGAACTGCTTTTTACGATTGAAGGCGCTGACCGTTGTCAGCACAGTCATGAAGCCGCCATAGGCGTTGAGACAGTTCACGGTGAGCTTGCCGGTCACGATGACCAGGTAGATCACTACCGCCAGCGGGCCGGCGAGCTGGCCCATGAAGCCGACCTGGTTCTTGATGAAGTTGGCACCCAGAGCTGCCACCAGCACACCGAAGGTCATGGCCAGCTGCGAGCTGATGACACTGCCGCTGAAAGTGGTCCAGAAGGTGGCAGCCGTCAATGTCTTGGTGGGCAGATAGCGCGAATAGTCGGCCACATAGGGGGCGAACGTCATCTGCCAGCCTGCCGACAAGGCCATGGCCGTGAGAAAGCTGGCCCAGGTGAAAGGCTTCTGGCCAAATGCGGAGACCACATCGAACTGGTGGCACAGTTGCCAGGCCAGATAGCCAAAGCCCAGAATGCCGACCACGGTGGAAATGCGCCCCACCACATGGATGAGCCGGTAGCCCACCACGGCGACCAGAGCCGTGAGTGCACCGAAGATGATGATGCCGACCGCTGGGCTGTGAAAGCCGAACATCAGATTGATGGCCTGGCCCGAGAGCACGGTGCCCGTGGCGGCGAAGCCCACATACATCAGGATCACCAGAACCAGTGGCAGGGCTGCCCCCTTGACGCCGAACTGAACGCGGCTGGAGATCATCTGGGGCAGGCCCAGGCGCGGCCCCTGGGCCGAGTGCAGTGCCATGACGATGCCGCCGAGGATATTGCCGATCAAGAGACCGAGGATGGCGGTCATGGCTTCGGCGCCGAACACCACGGCCAGAGCACCATCGACAACCGCCGTGATCTGCATGTTGGCACCGAACCAGAGGGTGAACTGGCTGGAGGGCGTGCCGTGGCGCTCACTCTCTGGAACCATGTCGATGGTTCTGGTCTCGATGGCGCCAGAGGAACCCAGCGTTGCTGTATCAATACTCATGAATTTGCTCCGTCAATCCCTCTGGAAATCTCTTATATGTCCGAACAACTTTTGAATATTCTCGTAAAGTTGTATAGACTAATTTTGTGATTTACTCCCACCAACGTCAATCATCTAGACAGCTTTTCTGATCCAAACAAACCCTATGTCGCGAACTGATACCACCGCCGCCGTACCTGCGTTCCAGCGCATCAAAGACCATGTGCTGCAGCAGATTCACAGTGGCGTATGGCAGGAAGGCCAGGCCATTCCCAGCGAGGCCGCGCTGGTCAAGCAGTTCAATGTGGCGCGCATGACCGTCAACCGCGCGCTGCGCGAACTCAGCGACGAAAAGACACTGACGCGTGTCCAGGGCTCGGGCACTTTCGTGGCCCAGCAGAAGTACCAGGCAACCCTGGTGGAGCTGCGCAATATCGCCGACGAGATCGCGGCCCGCGGCCACCGGCACCGCGGAGAGCTGCAGCGGCTGGAACGCAGCAAGGTCGATGCCGCCCTGCTGCGCCAGTTCGAGCTGAACGCCGCCCCCCATCTGTTTCACTCCGTGGTCGTGCACTTCGAGAACGATGTCCCCATTCAGGTCGAAGACCGTTATGTGAACCCGGCCGTGGCTCCCGACTATCTGAGCCAGGACTTTGCGAGCCAGACGCCGAATGCCTATCTGGTGCGCGTGGCACCGCTGCAGGGCGTGAGCTTCTCCATCGAGGCGAGCATGCCCACGCCCGAGGTAGCGGAGCTTTTGCGCATGGAGGTCACCGAACCCTGTCTGGTGCTGCGCCGCAGAACCCGCTCCCAAGGCCAGGTGGCCTCGGTGTCGGCCCTCTGGCACCCTGCTTCGCGCTACCAGTTCGCGGGAAGTTTTTGATCCCCCTGAGCGGCTGCGCCGCTTTCCCCCAAGGGGACGACGCCCTCGCTGCGAGGCGGCGCGGCCGGCTGAGGCTCTTGCTCGGCACCCCTGGCCTGGGGCGCCGGCGATTTTTGCGGTGTGGGTTGTAGGCAGCAGTTTTAGCGCTCCGTGCTCGGCAAAATGCTCTGCAACACCTCGGGCCAGACGGTTTCCAGCGCCCACAGACGCATGATTTCGATATCGGGCGCCAGGTAGCGATCCTTGTCCAGATAGGGCACCTGGCTGCGGATCAGCGCGTACTGCTCCTCGATCAGCGTCGAGCTCTTGAGCCGGCGGTCGAAGTCCATGCCCTGGACTGCGGCCATGGCCTCCACGCCCACGATCACCGCCGTGTTCCTGACCATGTCAGCCAGGCGACGCGCACCATAGGTGGCCATGGAGACATGGTCTTCCTGGTTGGCCGATGTGGGCAGGCTGGTCACGCTGCTCGGGTGCGCCAGGCACTGGTTTTCGGCCGCCAGGGCGGCCGCCGTGACCTGGGCAATCATGAAGCCCGAGTTGACGCCGCTGTCCTCGATCAGAAAGGCCGGCAGGCGCGACAGTCCGGTGTCCAGCAGCAAGGCCATGCGACGTTCGGAGATGGCGCCGATTTCGGCGATCGCCAAGGCCATGATGTCGGCAGCGAACGCCACGGGTTCGGCATGGAAGTTGCCGCCCGAAATCACGTCGCCGTTGTCGAACACCAGCGGATTGTCCGAGGCTGCATTGGCTTCGATGACCAGCACGCGCGCAGCATGGCTGAGGTTGTCCAGGCAGGCGCCCATGACCTGCGGCACGCAGCGGATGGAGTAGGGGTCCTGCACGCGCCCGCAATTGGGATGCGAGGGGTCGATGGCGCTGCCGTCCAGCAGGGAGCGCACGGCGGCCGCCACGGCAATCTGTCCCTGCTGGCCTCTGGCCTCGTGAATGCGCGCATCGAAGGGCTTGATGGAGCCCTGTATGGCTTCCAGCGTCAGGCAGCCGGCCACCAGGCCTGCGGCCAGCACGCTTTCGGCCTGGAACAGCCCGGCCAGCGCCAGCGAGGTGGAAACCTGGGTTCCATTGAGCAGCGCCAGCCCTTCCTTGGGACCCAGCACAAAGGGCTCCAGACCGATATGTTTCATGGCTTCACGGCCGGAGACGAGCTTGCCGCCCACCTTGGCCTGCCCCTCGCCGATCAGCACACAGGCCAGGTGCGACAGCGGCGCCAGATCGCCCGAAGCGCCCACCGAACCCTTGGAGGGAATCACAGGCAGAACATCGGCATTGGTCAGAGCCAGCAGCGCGTCCACCAGTGCCGTGCGGACTCCCGAATGTCCGCGGGCCAGACTCACGGCCTTGGTAGCCAGAACCAGACGCACCACATGGTCCGGCAGCGGCTCGCCCGTGCCGACGCTGTGCGAAAGCACCAGATTGCGCTGCAGCTCGGCCAGGCGCTCGTGCGCGATCTTGGTCGAAGCCAGCTTGCCGAAACCGGTGTTGATGCCGTAGACCACCTGGTCTTCATCGACGATGTGCTGCACATGCGCCTCGGCCTTGCGCATGGCCGCATAGGCGGCCTGCGCCATGCTGAGCTGCACGCCGCCGTCCTGAATACGGCGCAGCTGAGCCAGCGTGAGCGCGCCGGGATGCAGTTCCAGTTCGGATTTCGAGAGCTCCTGGATGGTGGTGGTGTTCATGGCTATACCTGTCTATACATTCAAGAGAAACAAAAACGTACTGAGGGATTCAAGGGCCTGGCCGGGATCAGCCGCCGTGCACTGAATCGGTTCGGAAACGGCTACCAAGTCGGTAGCGCATGCCTGGATGCACGCAATGCACCCAGGTGATCGGAACGCCGCGCAACCAGGTACGGCGCGTGAGCATCAGGCAAGGCTGGTCGAGAGCCATCTGCAGCAGCCGGGCCTGCTCGGCCGTCGGCAAGATTGCATCGACCACATGTTCGATCTGGTCGTACTGCACATTGCGCACCAGGTAGACCGAGGGTTGCACGGCAGAGAAATCCTGGTCCATGAAGTCAGGGACCAGGCGGGGGTTCACATAGCGGTCTTCGATCTGGACCGGCAGCTCGTTTTCGAAGTGCACGCCGTGCAGGTGAAAGACCGAGGCGCCGACCGCCAGATCCAGCGCCGCAGCGACTTCGGGCGAGGCGGACTCGCGGCGCATGTCGAGCAGCTCGAAGCGATGATCGTGGCCGCGCTGGGTGATCTCTTCACCGATATTGGCAATGCGCAGCAGGGTCGATTGCGGCTTTTCCTCGGCCACGAAGGAGCCGACACCCGCCACCCGCACGATCACACCCTGCTCGGCCAGTTCGCGCAGCGCACGATTCACCGTCATGCGCGCCACGCCGAACTCGTTGACCAGCTCCTGCTCGGAAGGCACGCGCGCACCGGCCGCCAGCGAACCGTCGCCGATCTTGCGCAGCACATGGTCCTTGACCTGCTGGTACAACGCGAGCGGCATCTGGGCTGCAGGAGCCGTTTTGCGCTGGGCAGGATCTCGGACATTCATGATGCAGGCCTCAGTGAGCAGCCGCAGCCAGTGACTCTGCGCGAATCTCTTCCGTCAACCGGGCCTTGAGCTCCATGAACTCCGGCGAGGTCTTGACGGTGTAGTGGCGCGGGTGCGGCAGGTGGACCGGGATGTCTGCCTTGATGCGGCCCGGACGCGCGCTGAACACGGCCACGCGATTGGCCATGAAGATGGCTTCATCGATATCGTGGGTCACGAACATCACCGTCTTGCGCTCGGCCTCCCAGATGCCCAGCAGCAGTTCCTGCATCAGCACCCGGGTCTGGTTGTCCAGCGCACCGAAGGGCTCGTCCATGAGCAGGATCTTGGGATCGTTGGCCAGCGCACGCGCGATCGCCGTGCGTTGCTGCATGCCTCCAGACAGCTGCTTGGGATAGTGGTTCTCAAACCCGCGCAAACCCACCTTGGCAATGAAGTAGTCGCTGCGCTCTTTCTGAATGGCTTCGCTCACGCCTTTCTCGCGCAGCCCGAAGCGGATGTTCTGCGCCACGGTCAGCCAGGGGAACAAGGTGTAGCTTTGGAACACCATGCCGCGGTCGGCGCCAGGCTCCTGCACCAGTTTCCCGTCCAGCAGCACCTGCCCCGTCGTCGGGAAATCCAGACCCGCAACAATGCGCAGCATCGTCGATTTGCCGCAGCCCGAGGGGCCGAGAATGGTCACGAAATCGTTCTCCCGGACCTCGAAATCCACCGGCAGCAAGGCCTGGGTGCTGACGCCTTTGTGGCTGGTGAAGGTGCGCGAAACGCCTTGAATGGACAGCTGGTTCATCACAGGGAACTCCATTCGAACATGCGACGGTTGACGGTTTTGAAGATGAAATCCGACACCAGACCGATGAGCCCGATGATGATGATGCCGAAGATGATCTGTCCGGTATTGAGCAGCGCCTGGCTGTCGGTGATCATGTGCCCGATGCCCGAGGACGAGCCGATCAGCTCGGCGACGATCACGTAGGTCCAGGCCCAGCCCAGCACCAGGCGCAGGGTTTCCGCGATGCCCGGGGCGGCACCGGGAATCAGCACCCGCTTGACGATGCCGGTATTGCTGGCGCCCAGTGTGTAGGCTGCCTCCACCAGGTCCTTGCGCGCACCGCCCACGGTCACGGCCACCATGAGGGTGATCTGGAACACCGAGCCGATGAAGATGACCAGCAGCTTCTGGGCTTCGCCCACGCCGGCCCAGAGAATCAGCAGCGGGATGAAGGCCGAGGCGGGCAGGTAGCGGCAGAACGAGACAAAGGGCTCGAAGAACGCCTCCACGGGCTTCCAGGCCCCCATGGCAATGCCCAGCGGCACGGCCACGACGCTGGCCAATATGAAGCCCCCCATGACGCGCCATACGGTCATGCCGATGTCATGATGAAAGTCGAACTCCGTGAACAGCAAAATGCCTTCGCGCAGCATCGTCAGCGGGCTGGCGAGAAAGGTCGGCGAGACCAGTCCGCCAAAGGTGACGGCCGACCAGATCAGCAGGAACAGCACGAAGAAGCCCGTGCCGAGCAGCCATTTGGCCTTGGGACTGACAGGCTCCAGAGGGGCCATGTAGCGCCGGCGAGCCGGCCTCACGGAAGGCGATGCCACCTGAACCGATGCGGGTGATGCAGACTTGATAGAAGGTGATACCGCTTCCATGTGCAACCTCTTTGCGCTTACTTGATGAAGCTGGCGTCGTACATGACGCCGTAGTTCTCAGGAATGCTGCGAATCACGCCGGCCTCCTTGAGGATGGCAGCAGACTCCTTCATGAAAGGCAGCAGGTCGCTGGCAAAGAATTTCTGATTGGCCTCCTTGTCCGACCATTTCAGAAAGGCTGCCGACTTGCCGAACTGCTCGCCGCTTTGCTTGACGGCCGCGCCCATGATTTCGTAGCTCTTTTCCTTGTCGGAATTGATCATGGCGATGGCATCGAAATAGGACTGGGTCAGCGCCTTGGCGGCTGCCGTGTTGGCCTTGAGCCACTTGGGATCACAGCCCACGGTATCCATCACCATCGGGTAGTCGATGGTGGTGGCCAGAATCTTGCCTGCGCTGGGGTTGGCGCGCACCGTGGACAGGTAGGGCTCATAGGTCATGGCCGCATCGTTCTGACCGGAGACAAAGGCCTGTGCCGCAGGCTGGGGCTCCAGCGACACGGTCTTGATGTCCTTCATGGTCATGCCGTTCTTGTTCAGCATCCAGGCCAGCCCGAAGTAGGGAGCCGTACCCGGCGCGCTGACGGCGACGGTCTTGCCTTTCAGATCGGCGAAGTTCTTGACGTCGTTGCGCACGGCAATGCCGTCCGCTCCAAAGGACTTGTCCATCTGGAAGATCTGCACGATCGGCACACCATTGGTGTTCCAGGCCACATGCGTCTCCACGGTGGTGGCGGCGCATTGCACGGCCCCCGAGGCCAGCGCCAGATGCCGGTCCTTCTGGGGAATCATCTTGATTTCGACATTGAGGCCGTTCTTCTTGAAGATCCCGGCCTTGTCCGCGAGCGTCAGCGGCGCGAAGCCTGTCCATCCCGACATACCCAGGACGATCTTGGTCTCCTGAGCCGCTGCATGTTGTGCAGCAGACACTAGAACGGTTGCGGCTAATGCCAGTTGCCAGATTGGAACGCGACGTGTCGATTTCATGGGACTCTCCTCGGTCGATGCCAGAGCAGTTCGGTTGTTGATGCGGACTTCAAGCCTTGCACGACAGTGCAGACAGCGAAGTCTGCGATTGCTGATTGAACATGTATATACAGGCTTACCCGAGCGTCATAGTTGCCGTATTTCCCAGCTGTATAGACATGATTCAACAATCCACAAGAGCAAGCTATGTGCCAACTCGCTCGCCCATAGACCGCCTCCGCCGGCTTTGTGGGCGCGCACCAAAACAGCACCCGCGTTGCGCTAGTCGGGTGCAATCACGCTTTTTGCCACGGTCAGAAATGGTGCAATCAGCGCCGAGGCATTGCTCCTGGGCACCGACAGCACCACGGCCTGCTTGGCGACGCGGCCCTTGATTCTTTTGCAGACCAGCCGCTTGCCGTCGTGGGTTCGGTCGACCACCGGCCGCGTGGTCAGAACGCTGACGCCATGCCCGTTGGCGACCATGGAGCGAACAAGCTCTATCGACGCCAGTTCATAGTTCACCGTGGGAACCACGCCCGCTTCCCGAAACAGCGATAGAAAGTATTCGCGGCTCTGCGGCAGGTTGATCAGCAGCAACGGCGACTGGGCCAGCTCCGCCAGGCTCACGCTGGGCGCCGCAGACAGGGCATGCCTGGCAGGCAACAAGGCATAGGGCGGCAATGCGGCAACCGGGTGCATGGTCAGCAGAGGGCGGGCCAGGCCCAGGTCATATTGCAATGCGGCATGGATCTCCCCGCGCTCCACTTGCCGCGTCAGGGAGGCGATGTCCCCTTCGATCAGCTCGATGTCTATGGACGGGTGGCGCTTTTGCATCTGGGTGAGCAACTGCGGAATCCACAGCGCGCCCAGCGTGCTCAGAAAGCCCAGCCTCAGCGTGCCGGAAACCGCCTGCTTGCGTGGCTCCTGAAGCAGTTGCGCTGCTTCGAGCAGGCTCAGGGCCTCCCGGCTTCTGGCCAGCCCTGCCGCAGTCAGGTCCAGTCCGACGGCATGTTTGCGCACGAACAGCTGCTCACCCCACTGGGCTTCGAGGTCGGCAATCGCCTTGGAGATGGAGGGCTGTGAAACATTGATGGCCAGCGCCGCCTTGGCCGTGCTGCCGTGGCGTGCGGCGGCGACAAAATATTCGAGCTGGCGCAGATTTATCTGAATCAATTTTTTGAATCCAGTGAATGGGAAATGAATATTTTCCATTGATTCATGTTTTGGGCAGCATGCAGACATCGCTTCAGATCAACAGCGGGAATCCCATGCCTGAATTCACCGAAAAATCTGCCTCCCGTCCGCTGGACGGCATCCGCATCCTGGACTTCACCCGGGTTCTGGCGGGCCCCATGTCCACGGCCTTGCTGGCCGATCTGGGCGCGGAAGTCGTGAAGGTGGAGCCGCCCCAGGGCGACGACTACCGCGCCATCGGCCCCATGAAGAATGGGCAAAGCGCCTTGTTCACGGTCATGAATCGCAACAAGCAAAGCCTGGTGCTGGACCTCAAACATGCGGATGCGGTCGCCGTGGTGCATGAGCTGGCCCGGCAGGTCGATGTGGTGGTCGAGAACTTCAGGCCGGGCGTGGCCGAGCGCCTGGGCATCGGCCCCGAAACGCTGCGCGCCCTCAATCCCCGGCTGGTGTATGTCAGCGTCTCCGGCTTTGGCCAGACCGGCCCGCTGGCCCACCGCCCGGCCTACGACATCATTGTTCAGGCCATGAGCGGCCTGATGGAGGCCACGGGCGAGCCTCAAGGCGCGCCTACCCTGGTCGGAGAAGCGGTCAGCGATGTGGTTGCCGGCCTGTTTGCCTCCTGGGCGACACTGGCGGCCCTGTTGCAGGCGCAGAGAACCGGAGTCGGCCAGCATGTCGATGTCGCCATGTTCGACACCACGCTGAGCTTTCTGGCGACATCGATGTCGCGCTATCTGTTCACCGGCCAGCCTGCCCGGCGTGTGGGCAACCGGCATCCGCTCTCGGCGCCGTTTGGCGTCTACAGGGCACGTGACGGCCATTACGCCCTGGCCGTGCTCAACAAGAAGCTGTTCGACGCCACCGCTGCCGCGATGGACCTTCCCGAGCTGGCCAGCGATCCGCGTTTTGCCAGCGATGAAACCCGCTCGGCCAACGAGCCCGCATTGCGCGCCGCGCTGGAGGGCTGGAGCACGCAGCACGATGTGGCCGATGTGGTGGCGCGGCTCGAAGCCGCAGGCGTTCCCGCAGCCCCCATCTGGAATATCGAGCAGGCCCTGAACTCCGAGCAGATCCGCTCGCGCGGCCTGCTCTGCGAGGTCGAGGACGAACGCCTTCCTGGCCTGCAGCTGCCGACACAGCCCGTGCATTTCAACGGCGCTCTACCCAATCGTGCGCAACGCGCGCCGGCCCTGGGCGAACACACGGAGCTGCTGCTGCAAAGCTGGCTGGGCCGCAGCACGGATGCCATTGCCGCCTTGCGCGAAGCAGGCGCTCTGGGTTGATTTTGATAGCAAGAAAACAAGGAGAGACCGCCATGTCATTGATTCGTCTGGGTGCGACCGAAGAAGATCAGGCCGTTGCCGATGCCGTTGCACGCTTTGCTGAAGAAACCCTGGCGCCCGTGGCCCAGGCCATGGACGAGGAAGCCTTTTCCGCCACGCGTCATGTGCCCGGCCTGTCCGCGCTGGGCGTGATGGGCATGAATCTGCCGGAGCGCTTCGGCGGGCCGGGCGTCACCCCCACCGCCATGCTGATGTCGCTGGTCGCCATCTCGCGTGCCTGTGCCGCGACCTCGTCCATGATCGGTGCTCACTATCTGGGCACGGATGCCGTTCTCATCGGCGGTGACGAGGCGCAGCGCGAGCAATGGCTGCCGCGCTGCGCCAGCGGGGAATGGCTGGCGGCCTTCGCGCTGACCGAGCCTCGAGGCGGCTCCCACCCTGCAGACATGCGTACCCGGGCCGTGCGCGACGGCGACGACTATCTGATCACGGGCGTCAAGCACTTCATCTCGAATGCGGCAGAGGCCCGCTTCATGGTGGTCTTCGCCAAGACCGATGCGGAGGCTGCGGCACGCGGAGTCAGTGCCTTCATCGTGCCGCGCGACCTGCCCGGCATACAGATATCGTCGCCCGAAAAGCTCATGGGCATCCGCGGCGGCCATGCCTTTGAGGTTTCGCTGGACGGCGTCCGTGTCCCGGCTGCCAACCGCCTCGGCGCCGAAGGCACCGGCTTCAAGACCGCCATGAAAGTGCTGGACAACAGCCGCCTGGATGTGGCGGCGACCTCTCTGGGCATCGCCGAGGCCGCTCTCAAGGCGGCAGCCGACTGGGCCAACCAGCGTCTGGTGGGCGGCGAGCCGATCGCCAGCAAGCAGGGCATCCAATTCAAGCTCGCCGACATGAAGCTGCGCCTGGAAGCCGCCTGGGCGCTGACCATGCAGGCCCTGGCACTGCGCCAGCAGGGGCAACCGTTCACCCAGCAGTCGGCCATGGCCAAGCTGTTCGCCTCGGAGATGGTGGGCTTCGTGACCGACGAGGCGCTGCAGATCCATGGCGGCTATGGCTATACCCGCGAAATGCCTCTGGAGCGCTATGTGCGCGACGCCCGCATCCTGCGTATCTACGAAGGATCTTCCGAGATTCAGCGCACCATCATTGCGCGTGCCGTACTGAACACCTAGGGATCGCAGCGGCAGCCGCACGGATTTGCTGGTGTAATCCACTTCATGGACAAACACTCTTCGATGTCGCTGCACGGGAAAATTCTCACCGAGATTGAACAGAACATTCTCAGTGGCCGCTGGCCGCCCGGCTATCGCATCCCGTCGGAGATGGAGTTGACCGTCCATTACCAATGCTCGCGCATGACCGTGAGCAAGGTGCTCAACAAGCTGGCAGAAGCCGGTCTGCTGGTGCGCAAGCGCAAGGCGGGAAGCTTTGTGACACGCCCGCAAACCAGCTCTGCCGTGCTGGAGATCCCCGATCTGCGTCAGGTGGTGCTGGGCATGGGGCAGGAGTATTCGAGCAGGCTGCTCGGACGCACGCAGCGGCGCAGCACGCGCGAGGACATGGAGGCCATGCGCATGATCCGGCCGGCCTCCATTGTCCATGTGCTGTGCCTGCACATGGCGGGATCCCGGCCGTTCTGCATCGAAGACCGCCTGATCAATCTCGAATCCGTGCCGGACGCCGAGCACGAGCCGTTCACCGAGCACAGTCCCAGCTCCTGGATGGTCAACCACGTGCCCTGGAGCTCGGCCGAACACCGCATTCGTGCCGAAGCGGCCAGCGAGGAAACCGCCGGCTTGCTGGAGATCAAGCCCGGCTTTCCCTGCCTTGTGATCGACCGGCGCACCTGGACCGGGCAGCTGCCCATCACCTTTGTACGCCTGACCTATCCCGCCGATCTCTACGAGCTGGATGCGCATTTTTCGCCCTCCACCATAGGGCAGGCTGGCTGATTGCGCATAACCCGGCCCGGGCAGCGCGTCGGGTCGCGGCGCACAATAGGGCCAGTCCTGATGCTTGCATCTGAGGTTAAATCCACCTCAAACCAATATACAGCAAGCGCTACCAGCTATCGATTCAAGAGTACCCGGTGTCTTCCGCGCAATCCATTCTGCAAGCCGTTTTTGGCTACGAGCAATTCCGTGGCCCCCAGCAGGCCATCGTCTCGCATGTCATCAACGGCGGCGATGCGCTGGTGCTCATGCCCACGGGCGGCGGCAAATCGCTGTGCTACCAGGTTCCGGCCATTGCGCGCCAGCAGCTCGGCCACGGCGTGACGATCGTGGTCTCGCCGCTGATCGCGCTCATGCACGACCAGGTCGGTGCGCTGCATGAGGCCGGCATCAGCGCCGCCTATCTGAACTCCACCCTGAGCTACGACGAGACGCAGGAGGTGGAGCTGCGCCTGCAAAGCGGCGACATCACCCTGCTCTACGCCGCGCCCGAGCGCCTGAACACGCCACGTTTTCTGGGTCTGCTCGACGACCTGCATGCCCAGGGCAAGCTGTCGCTGTTCGCCATCGACGAAGCGCATTGCGTGAGCCAGTGGGGACACGACTTCCGCCCCGAGTACCGCGCACTGAGCGTGCTGCATCAGCGCTATGCCGAGGTTCCGCGCATTGCGCTGACGGCCACTGCCGATGCGCTGACGCGCGCCGACATCATCGAGCGCCTGCAGCTGGAAGCAGCCCAGCATTTCATCAGCAGTTTTGACCGCCCTAACATCCGCTACAAAATCGCCGAGAAGAAGGACGTCACCAACCAGCTGCTGCGCTTTATCGAGCGCGAACATGAGGGCGAGGCCGGCGTGGTCTATTGCCAGTCGCGCAAGCGTGTCGAGGAGCTGGCCCAGACCCTGGTGCAGAACGGCATCAATGCCCTGCCCTACCACGCTGGCCTGCCCCAGGACATGCGCCAGAGCCACCAGGACCGATTCCTGCGCGAAGAAGGCGTGGTGATGTGCGCCACGATTGCCTTCGGCATGGGCATCAACAAGCCCGATGTGCGCTTTGTGGCCCATGTGGACATGCCCAAGAACATCGAGGGCTACTACCAGGAAACCGGCCGTGCGGGCCGCGACGGTCTGCCCGCCGATGCCTGGATGGCCTACGGTCTCAGCGACGTGGTCAACCAGCGCCGCATGATCGACGAAAGCCCGGCCGAGGAACAGTTCAAGCAGGTGATGCGGGGCAAGCTCGATGCCCTGCTCGGTCTGGCCGAGGCCACGGACTGCCGCCGTGTGCGCCTGCTGGCCTATTTTGGCGAGCAGTATGGACAGGAGCCGAGCCTGGATGGCAAGCCACTGCAGGCCGTTGCCCGCACCCATTGCGGCAACTGCGACAACTGCCTGGAGCCGCCGGCGCTATGGGACGGCACGGATGCGGCGCGCAAGCTGCTGTCCACCATCTTCCGCGTGCACGAAGCCAGCGGCCTGACCTATGGTGCGGGCCACATCATGGACGTGCTGCGCGGCAAGGAGACGGACAAGGTCACGCAGTACGGCCATGACAAGGTGTCCACCTTCGGCATCGGCAAGGACTACTCGGAGCCGCAATTGCGCGCCGTGATGCGCCAGTTGCTGGCCACGGGATCCCTGGGCCTGCACAAGGTGGTAAGCGAGAACAGCGGCCATGTGTTTGATACCTTGTGTCTGGCCGCCGGCTCGCGAGCCGTGCTCAAGGGCGAGGTGCAGGTGCAGCTGCGCGAGGCCGTGGCCGCTTCACGCAGCAAGAAGCAGAGCAAGAAGTCCGCAGCCAATGCGGCGGCGGTCAATCTGGGTCCGGACGCACAGGTTCGCTTCATCAATCTCAAGGCCTGGCGCGCCGAAGTGGCCAAGTCGCACAATCTGCCGGCCTATGTGATCTTCCACGATGCCACGCTGGCATCGATTGCCGAACTCAACCCCCAGAGCCTGCAGGAACTGCAGGGAGTCAGCGGCATGGGCACCAAGAAGCTCGATGCCTATGGCGCCGAGGTGCTGCGCGTGGTGGCCCTGGGCTGATCGGCCCGGATTCGGCAGCGGTCTGGATGCCGCCTCGACGAGCGGCAGCGAGCCGCGCCCCGTACTTTGAACAGGGCCGGGCAAGCTGCTGCAGGCAGCTGCGCGCGCACGGACATCCGTCGCCGCCATTTGCGGCGCTGAAAATCGGCCGACGCAGAGCTCTCCACAATTCCCACACAAATGCTCGACAGCCCGGAAATATTGCAAACGCACACTGCTGCCGCATACCGTTGACTGAATCCATTTTTGCGGAGCGCTTTCTGCTGTGATCAATACTGCCCAATTGCTGGCTGACGAAGCCAAATACTGCTCGTTTGGCGACACCGTCCACTACGTCAATCCTCCGAAGATTTTCACGGGCTGCGAAGGCAGCTATATGTACGACGATGCAGGCACGTCCTACCTCGATCTGCAGATGTGGTATTCGGCCGTCAACTTCGGCTACAAGAACAAGCGTCTTGAGGCCAAGATGATCGAGCAGCTGCAGGAGCTGCCCCAGGTGGCCAGCCAGTATCTGCACCCCACCAAGATCGAACTGGCCAAGTTCATTGCCGAAGACGCCAAGCGGAAATGGGGCCACGACGGCCGCGTGCACTTCAACGTGGGCGGCGCGCAAGCCATCGAGGACTCGCTGAAGGTCGTGCGCAACGCCAGCGGCGGCAAGAGCCTGATGTTCGCGTTCGAAGGCGGCTACCACGGCCGTACGCTGGGCGCGTCCTCGATCACCTCCAGCTACCGCTACCGCCGCCGTTTCGGCCACTTCAGCGACCGCGCGCAGTTCATCCCCTTCCCCTACCCCTTCCGCCGTCCCAAGGGCATGACGTCCGAGGAGTATGCGGACCAGATCGTGCGCGAATTCGCGCGCAAGTTCGAGAACGAATACCACGCGGTCTGGGACCCCAAGACCAACCAGTGCGAATACGCGGCCTTCTACGTGGAACCCATTCAGGGCACGGGCGGCTACGTGGTGCCTCCTCCCAACTTCTTCAAGGGTCTGAAGAAGGTGCTGGACGATCACGGCGTGCTGATGGTGGTCGACGAAATCCAGATGGGCTTCTGGCGTACCGGCACGCTGTGGTCGGTGGAAAACTTCGGCATCAAGCCCGATGTACTGGTGTTTGCCAAGGCACTGACCAATGGTCTGAATGCGCTGTCCGGCCTGTGGGCACGCGAAGAGCTGATCAACCCCACGGTGTTCCCGCCCGGATCCACCCATTCCACCTTTGCCTCCAACCCGCTGGGTACGGCCCTGGGCCTGGAAGTCATGAAGATGACCCACGAGATGGACTTCGGCCGTCAGGTGCGCGAATCGGGTGCCTACTTCCTCGAAGGCCTCAAGGAGCTGCAAAAGCGCCACAAGGAAATCGGCGATGTGGACGGCCTGGGCCTGGCGCTGCGCGCCGAAATCTGCACCGAGGACGGCTTCACGCCCAACAAGGCGCTGCTGGACAAGATGGTGGACATCGGCCTCGAAGGCGGCCTGGAATACCAGGGCCAGAAGCGTGGCCTGGTGCTGGACGTGGGCGGCTACTACAAGAACGTGATCACCTTCGCGCCTTCGCTGATGATTTCGCGCAGCGAGATCGACGAAGCCATGGTGCTGCTGGATCAGTTGCTGAGCAAGGCTAAAAAGGCGTAACCCCCTGAGCGGCTTTGCCTAGGCGGCCCCGCCGCTTCCCCCTCTGTCTTCGGGAGGGGGACGACAGCCTCGCTGTCTCTTGCTTGGGTTGTGCCAGTTTTCTGCGCTGCAGACACACTCAGGCGCCATCACAACCGACTACAAAAAGGCGAAATGGCGACGGAAAATTTCCGCAACCAGCTCGAACCCAGTGGCTTGCTGCAGCAGTTCACCAACCATCCTCCAGAAGGCTTTGCCTTGCTGAAGGAATGGCCGGCGCCAGCATTCACCGCCCCCTTCGATTTGCTGACCACCGCAGATGACGCGCTCAAGGCGCGTCTTCTGTCGTTGCCGGGCGGGCGCTGTCTGAGCTCCAGGCTCAGGCTGAAGACGGACTTCATCGGCAGCACGGTCAGCGAGTATGCGCCCCTGCCCCAGGGCGTGGATGCGGCCACGCTGGCGCGGCAGCTGCGCGCCGTGGCGGGCCGGACCATGCTCACCATCGTCAAGGATTTGCCCCAGGCATCGCCCTTGCTAAGCGAGGAAGACAACTGCTTTGCGCAGGAGTTGTCTGACGCGCTTTCGGAGCAAGGGTTCATTGCCCTCGAAGGCCAGGCCCTGGCCTATGTGCCCATCAGCTTTGCCAGTGCGGACGAGTATCTGGCCGGCCTGTCCAAAAACCGCCGCAGCAGCCTCAGGCGCAAGCTCAAAAGCCGCGCACAGCTCTCCGTACAGCGTATCCCTACCGGCGCAGCCTTTGCCGCTGATGCCCAGGTGGATGCCTACTATGCGCTGTTTGATGCGGTGTACGCGCAAAGCGACATTCACTTCGACAAACTCACGCGCAGCTTCTTTGCCGACTTGCTGCGCGATGCGGACAATGGCGGCATGGTGTTCGAGTATCGCGACGCGCAAAGCGATGCGCTGCTGGGCTGGAATCTGTGCTTCGAGCATGACGGCAGGTTGATCGACAAATACATAGGCCTGTCCTACCCCGCAGCGCGCGAAGCGAATCTCTATTTCGTGAGCTGGATGGTCAATCTTGAATACGCACTGGAGCGGGGCCTGTCCCACTATGTAGCGGGCTGGACCGACCCGGAAGTCAAGGCCCAGCTCGGCGCCAGCTTCACCATGACGCAGCATCTGGTCTTCATCCGCAATCCCGTGCTGCGCGCCTTGGGCCGGCGCTTCTCCGGTCTGTTTGAAAGCGATCGCCAGTGGAGTGACAAGGCATGATGCAACAAACACCTGTGGTGCTGGATGTCGATGAATCGGTAGGCCCGCTGCTCCAGGAGAAGCGGCTTGCGCTCGCCCAGTGGCAGGAGCTGGTGCGCTTTGGCTGCGGCCTGCGCAGCTTCAGGCGCTTCACCCAGGCCATGCAGGAGCAGTTGCCCGCGCAGCACGGCACCGTGCTCATGGGCAGTGGCGACTTTCACCATCTGAGCTGGCCGCTGATCGAGCGCTGCATCGCCCAGAAGGGCTTCAGCGCCAAGCATCCATTGCGCGTGGTGGTGCTGGACAACCACCCGGACAATATGCGCTTTCCCTGGGGCGTGCACTGCGGCTCCTGGGTGCGGCGCGTGGCCATGCACCCGGCCGTGTCCCAGGTCCATGTGGCAGGCATCACCTCGCAGGACATAGGCTCGGGCCACGCCTGGGAAAACTATCTGCGGCCGCTGCGCGCCGGCAAGCTCACCTACTGGAGCTGCGGCGTGGACACCGGCTGGGCCAGGCGCCTGGGCGCGGGCAAGGCGTTTCGCAGCTTTGCCGATATCTCGGAGCTGGTACAGGCGCTGTCCGGCCATCTGCATGACTGGCCGCAGGACACGTATCTGAGCATAGACAAGGATGTGTTCGCCGCCGAAGTCGTGCGCACCAACTGGGACCAGGGCCGGATGCTGGAAGAGCAGGCCGCGCAGCTGATCGATGCGCTGCGCGGACAGATCGCGGGCAGTGACATCACGGGCGACGTGTCGTCATGGCACTATGGCACCTGGTGGAAGCGACTGATGAGCGCGGGCGACGGCCAGGACACACAGATTGACGCTGCTACGCTGGCCGGCTGGCAGGCCGGGCAGCATGCATTGAACCAGCGGCTGATACAGCGCATAGCGCTCAGCAGCACGAGTTAGAGCGATTTCACCGGCCACTTTTCAACACTTCGCTTCAAGGAGCTGACATGCTGGATCGGTTGACCGAAAAATTGCTGCAACAGGTATTTGCACCTCTGGTCACCACGGGACGGCTCGAAGTCATCACTCCCTCAGGAAAGGCGCTGATCTTCGGCGACGGCGGCCAGCCCCAGGCGCGCCTGCGCTTTGCCGACAGACGCGCCGTCCTTGCGCTGCTGCGCGACCCCGACCTCAACTTTGGCGAACTGTTCATGCAACAGCGCCTGCTGGTCGAGCAAGGCACGGTCTATGACGTACTGGAGCTGGTGCTGCGCGGCGCCAGGCAGGTGCCCGTCAGCGCCACGGTACGCCTGCTCGATGCCTGGCGCATGAAGCTGAGGCCCTTGCTGCAGAACAATCTGCGCGGCAGATCGCGTGCCAACGTGGCGCATCACTACGATCTGGACGACCGGCTCTATCAGCTGTTTCTCGACAGCGAGCGCCAGTACTCCTGCGCCTATTTCGAGCAGGGCAACGAAGACCTGGAAACGGCACAGCTGGCCAAGAAGCGCCATATCGCCGCCAAGCTGCTGATCGAGCCAGGCCAGCGCGTGCTCGATATCGGCTGCGGCTGGGGCGGTCTCTCGCGCTATCTGGCCGAGGTGGGCGGTGCCGGCCATGTCACAGGCATCACGCTGTCCACGGAGCAACTGGCCGGCGCGCAGTCCAGGGCCTCGCAATCCATCCATGGCGAGCGGCTCGAGTACCGACTGGAAGACTACCGCGACATGAATCGCGAAACACATGGGCCGTTCGACCGCATCGTCTCCGTCGGCATGTTCGAGCATGTGGGCACGAGATTCCATGACGCCTTCTTCCGCAAATGCCATGAGCTGCTCAGCGAGGACGGCGTGATGCTGCTGCACTTCATCGGCAACAGCGATGTGCCCGACTTCAACAATCCCTGGATTGAGCGCTACATCTTTCCCGGAGGCCATATTCCGTCGATGTCGGAGTTCACGCCGGCCATAGAGCGCGCGGGGCTGGTGATCTGCGATATCGAGGTGCTGCGTCTGCACTATGCCCAGACCCTGCGCCTGTGGCGCGAGCGTTTCATGGCACGCCGTGCCGAAGCCGCCGCCCTGTATGACGAGCGCTTCTGCCGCATGTGGGAGTTCTATCTGTCCATGTCGGAGACCGCGTTCCGCTATCAGGACATCGCCATCTTCCAGGTTCAGCTGGCGCGCAGGCAGGATGCCGTACCGCTCACACGCAGCTATATCACCGAGCGTGAGACAGCACTGAAAGCCAGGGAATCCGGACAGAAATGCAGAGTCTCCGCGATGACAGATCCCACTGAAGCAAGGGCAAATATCGCTTGACTCCAATGATCTTGTCAGAAGAAAAGCTCATGAAAACCCGGGAATCTTCCAGCTCTCAACGGAAAAATCCTTGCGCACCAGCTTTTCATTGAGCAGGAAGCGTTTGGCCTCGGAGATCAAATGCAAGCCTTGCTCCGGATAGGCCTGAGCGGGCAGATTGCTCAATGCCACAGAGGCTTTGACCGCAGGCACCGGGAAACCGCTGGCCTCGGCATGAAACGCCAGATACGCTGCGCTGTCGCTACGAATCTCCCCCAGGGCAATGCTGCGTGCACGGCCCCAGGTAGCAGGAAATTGCGGCAACCTCGCAAGCAGTTTGGGAGAAATCACAATGACCGATGTGCCCAGCAGCGTCGGATATTGCGCAGCCTCTGCCAGAACCGGAAAGCCTTGCTGCGCCAGCAACGGCCCCATATTGATAGGTGCGGCAAACGCAGCTACATCCCCACGCTCCAGCGCCGGTGCACCGTCGCGCGGCAGCATATGCACCACCTTGACCCTGCCGCTCAAACCATGCTGCCTGAGCAGACCCAGCACAAAGCGGTGCATGTATGAGCCCAGAGCCACGCCAACGACTTTGCCCTTGAGCTCCTCCACCGTCTTGATGCCAGCCTTGGGGGTCAGCAGCCAGGTGTTCATGCCCACGCAATCAAAACCCAGCAACTTACCTTGAAAGCCTTGCGCATGAGCGACCACTGCGGGTGTGTCGCCATAGATGCCGATGTCCAGATGGTCGGCAATGAATGCTTCGTTCAAGTCCGGTCCATTGGGAAACACACGGGTCACGACCTGCGAGAAGCCCAACGTGCTCAGCTCCCGCTGCAAGATGCCCTGCTGCAGCGCCCAGCCCGTGGCATAAGCAGGCTTCTTTCCAGGACCGATATAGCCGATACGCAAGGTCTGCACCGCGCTTTGAGACTGCGCTTCACCCAGCATGGGAATGCTTGCCGCCAAAGCGCCAAGCAGCCATTGACGACGATTGAAAGCGGCACAAGAGCCTGCTTCCGACAAACGGATTTCATGTTCTGACATGGATGACAAAATTTCTAATGCGCACGCGCCAGCAGCTCGTAGCTGGCATCCAGTGCCGCGGTAGATTGGCGACCTTTGCCCCAACCAACGGAGGCGCGATAGCTGCCCAGCAAAGCTTGCGTGGCAGGCGCGAGCTCATCAACATGGGCTGCAGCATCTGCCACCGGGGCAACATACAAGGCGTCCTCAGGGCAATACAGCTCGCACATAAAGCAAGTCTGGCAATCGCTTTGCCGGGCAATGCGCGGAGCCTGCCCTTTGACCATGTCGAACACATTGGTAGGACAGGCATGGACGCAGATATTGCAGCCGGTGCAACGCTCTGAACTGATGATTTCGATCATGCGAGCACTCCTTCGGAAGACGGCACTTCTTTGACCCGCTGATGACGCACCCAGACTTCATCAAGGCCGCCAGAAATCAATCGATGTCTCTGGCCAGGGTCCAATTCTTGATGATCGCGACGGCGATGCATGCCCCGGGTTTCGGTACGCTGCAAGGCACTTCGGTACATCCATCGCGAGGTAGCCAGCATGGCTGCTGCCTCCCTCAGGCGCAGGCGCTCTTCGATGGACTGGAACTGCACACCAGTACGCAGGCGCAGCCACAAGGCATCAAGGTTCTGCAGAGACTGCTGCAACTCATCGGATTGGCGATTCCAGTTGCGCTCGTACGGGAAGACTTCGGCCTGTACCGCTTGAATCAGCTGACTGCTGTCCAGCCGAGCTTGACCCTGCTCCTCAAGACCTGGACTGCCAGCGCGGTAAAGCTGCCGTGATTTCATCGGGTTATGCAAGGCAAAGCGCGCAGCGCCGGCACCAGCCCAGAATCCCGAAGAGAGCGCCCAGGCTGCGTTATGACTGCCGCCTCCGGTAAAGCCACCGCAGATCAGCTCGCGCGTTGCTGCATCGCCTGCAGCGTACAGCCCGGCCACGGAGGTTGCACAGTCGGCATCCACCACATTCAGACCGCCAGTGCCACGCACCGTTCCTTCCAGCCGCAAGCTGACCGGGAACATTTCATGAAAAGGGTTGATGCCTTTGCGGTCAAACGAGACAAAGAAGTTGGGCTGTGCCGTGCGCATCCATGCCTGAATACTCGCATCGGCTTTATCCAAGCGCGCAAAAACAGGCTGTGTCTGCAACGTCTGCGCAATGATGCTGCGCCCGCGCGAAGACCCTGCACCCTCGATCAGCGAGCCGTCTGCATAGTAAAAACTGGCCCAGTTGTAGAACAGTGACTTGGTGACCGAAGAGAACGCCGGCCCCAGCCCATAGGCATTGGAGAATTCCATGCCCGAGAGCTGTGCCCCCACCTCGGCGGCCATCAGGTATCCATCACCGGTCAGCACATTGCAGCCCAGCGCGCGGCTAAGGAAAGCGCAGCCCCCGGTGGCAATGATGGTTGCACTTGCACGCACAACCCAGGTATCTTCGGCTTGCCTGCGCACACCTGTTGCGCCGCATACCGTGCCAGCGTCATCCACGAGCAATTCCAGCGCCGGGCTATGGTCAAGAATACGTACACCGGCAGCCTTGACCTGCTTGCGCATCAAACGCATATATTCAGGGCCTTGCAGGGAGTTGCGCCGCAGCTTGCCTTCCACATCGACAGGGAACGGGTAGCCCCATTCAGTCAACAGCTCGATGTTGTTCCAGGTCTGCTCCAGCACCCGATCCATCCATGCCTGCTCGGCCAGCATGCCTCCCATGGTGTAACGGCTGGCTTTGGCTTTCTCACGCAAATCCCCGGTATTGTCGACATGCCAAACGCCGCAGCCCGAAGGTGCAGTTGCGCCCGATGTTCCGCAATATCCCTTGTCGACCAGCAGCACGTTTGCCCCCTGGCTGGCTGCGCTGATGGCAGCCCATGCCCCTGCTGGTCCAGCGCCGATAACCAGAACATCCACGTCGTGCTGGCAAGCCCCCGCCGCGCTTGACAGCGCTTGCCTCGAGCGTTTTCCTACTCCCATTTTCACCACTCCTTGTGCCTTGATCTGCGGGGCAACAGGCCATGCAGTCCGTTCAAGTTCAGTGTAGAAACGAGCCGGCTAAAACAGAACGAATGGATTTCTATATCGTTATTGCAGACAGATTGCAGGCGTAGGCGTATCAGCGTGCTGCCAGCGTGTCCAGCAAATCCGCAAAGCGCTCGTCATCCAGCCATGGGCTATTGCTGATGGCGAGCAAGCGCTGTGCCCAGTCTCGCGCCTGGCTGACCGCGTCGTCGCGTGCAGCACCCAGCACATGGTCGTAGCGGCCATAGTCGGGCAGCACATGGACAAAGGGCAGAGACAGACCACAGCCACCGCCCCAATGCGCGCGCAGCACGGCATCCCTGGCCTGCTGGCTCGGCATGCGCAGCAGGATCACCGGCCACACGCCCTGCGCCCGGGGGGCGGCATCCTGCACCACTTCCAGCCCGCAAGCCTGCAACTGAGCGATGCGCAGGCCGGCCTGCCCGGATGCTTGCCGCTGAAACGCCTCCAGCCGCCGCAATGCCCTTGCCCCCACGCTCTGGCGCCAGCGTCCCAGACTGTGCTGTGGAATGAGATCGTCGAAGTCATCGCCTGCGGCCTCTACCCAGTCACCACGCGACAATGATTTCTCCAGCGGCTTGCCATAGGCCATGCGCAGACCCGATGGCCGGTAGAGCATGGCGTAGCCCAGCAGCTCGATGCTGCGGCGCAGCTCCCACCACAGGCTGAACCGGGTGGCGGCGCCGGCTGCGCTCAGCGCAGCACGCATGGAAGGCTCGCGCGCCATCAGCACGCCACCTTCAAAGGTGCTCAACCCCTTGCCGACGGCCAGGCTGAAAAAGCCGATATCGCCTTTG
Source organism: Comamonas sp. A7-5 (assembly GCF_039581385.1). Classification (NCBI taxonomy): domain Bacteria; kingdom Pseudomonadati; phylum Pseudomonadota; class Betaproteobacteria; order Burkholderiales; family Comamonadaceae; genus Comamonas; species Comamonas sp. A7-5. Next base: position 440,256 of record NZ_JBCPWO010000003.1, on the reverse strand, counting down.
AGGCCCACCGAAGCTGCGTCGCTGCGCGCCCCCAGCGCCTGGGCGGCATCCTCGATCACATAGGCGCCCACGGCACGCGCGCATTGCAGGGCGGCGTCCACATCGGCCACACGCCCGCACAGATGCGTGGGCAGCACGGCCAGCGTGCGGTCGCTGCACAGGCGCTGCAGGCAGACCGGGTCCATGTCCAACGCGTCGGCGCGCAGATCGCACAGACGCAGCTGCAGCCCGCACTGCGCAATCGCCAGCGCCACCAGCGGACAGGTATAGGCCGGTGCAATGACCTCGCTGCGCCCCGGACTGAGGGTCTTGAGGCTTCGCAATGCCACCATCAGGGCCGAGGTTCCCGAGCATTCGAGCTGCACCGCCTCCACGCCCAGCCATGCGGCCAGCTGTCCTGCCAGGCTGCCCGCACCCGAGGGCCAGAGATCGCCGAGCTGCAGTGGCAGTCCTGCCGTTGGCGGCACTGTGGGCTGGCGCATCTCAGGCGGCCTGCTCTGCCTCTGGCTTCTCGCTCACCGCCAGGCACATGATGCCGGCCACGATGAACAGACAGCCAATGATCTGCGGCCAGCCAATGGGCTCGTTGAACAGCCAGTACGAGATCGCCAGCACCGAGATGATCTCCAGATGCGAGGCCGCGAATGCCGGGCCGATGGGAGCGTGCTTGAGCAGGCTCATCCAGGTGAAAAAGGCACCGATGTAGCCAACGAATGCACCGTAGATCCAGGGCTGGCTGAACACGCGCAGCAGCCAGCCGGTGGAGAACTCCAGCGGCAGCGCGGAATCACCGGCCTGCTTGAAGCTGAGCTGCGCCAGTGTGTCAAAGGCCATGAGTACCAGAAAGCCGACAATGTAAAAACGCTTCATAACCGATGACCCTCAGTGCAATCCAACGATGGCCACGCCTACGGACACCAGCACGATGCCGGCCACGCGCATGGGCGCGAGCTTTTCGCGAAACAGCACCCGCCCCAGAATCATGATGGCGACGATGTTGATCGAGCCCAGCAGCACCCCGTCCGACAGCGGCACCAGCGACAGAAACGCCAGCCAAACCAGAAACTCCGCCACATAGCAGGCAATGCCCACCCACAGCCAAGGCCTGGCCAGCATGAAGCGCCAGCGCTCCGTGCCATTGCGATGCCCCGGCTCGCTGGCCGCGGCCTTGAAGGCCAGCTGCCCCCCGCTGTCCACCAGCACATTGAGTATCCACAGCGTCACCACCAGGGGCGAGAGATCACTACCCATTCGCACCCCTGGCAGGCGCCGCCGAGCTGGCGATGCGCGCGATGAACTCGTTGAGCTTGGCAATCACTGTGCGGCGCTCGCGGTCGATGGTGATCATGTGATAGCAATTGTCCAGCAGCACCAGGTCGACATGGGCGTTGACCGCTCCACGTTGGATATCGTGGGCATTGCTGACCGAGGAAATATCGTCTTCCCGGGCATGAATGACCAGACAGGGCGAGCGCAGCTGCGCCAGTCCGGCCTGCACATTCGCGGACAGGGCGCGCAGCTCGATGACGCTCCACCAGGGATTGCCAGGCAGGCCTGCGGCAGAGCTGTCGCCGCTGTTCATCTGCTCGACCACGCGCGCGCGCAAGGCCTCGTCCTTGATGCCGTAGGGTGGGGCCTCCATGAAGACGCTGTTGCGGCCAATGCCCAGCAGGCGAAAAAGCGGCAGCAGGAACGCCAGCTTGGTATAGGCCGGAATGCTCCAGCCGTCATAGCGGAAGGTGGTGGACAGCGCGCAGACGCCCGCCACCTTGTCGGGATGGCGCTCGGCCACGGCCAGCGACAGCAGCGCCCCCATGGACAGACCGCCAACCACCATATGGTCCACATGCTGCAAGAAGCGCTGCAGACCCGACTCCACACTTGCCAGCCAGTCCGTCCAGCGGGCAGCCACCAAGTCCTCCATGCTGCCGCAATGTCCTGCCAACTGCACCCCGTAGACCGTGAAACCCTGCTTGTTCAGACCTTTTGCGAGCAGGCGCATCTCGGCCGGCGTGCCGGTCAGGCCATGGATCAGCAGCACGCCCGTGCGGGCATTGCTGCCTTCGCCGGGCATGACGAATTCATGCGGCGTCACACATAGCTGCTGCAAATCCGGCTGCTGCAGCAACCCAAATCCATCGGAGACATTCATGCAGTCTGCTCCATGCCGAAGATGACTTGCTCCAGCAACTGGGTGGCCTGCGCAAAATGCTCGAAGCGCGCATGGGCAATCCCCTGGCTCTCGCAATAGTCGATGAGCTTGTACTTGGCCAGCACGAAATCCGCCTTGCCGGAAACGCAGAAGTCCGACGTGCTGTCGCCGATATAGAGCACCCGCCCGTGCACGGCCTGCTGCTCGGCCAGACGTTCGCACTTGCAGTTGCCGCTGGCCCGTGTGCAGCGATTGCTGGCCCAGGGCGAATCCAGTCGCCAGCTGCGCTCGCCCGTCTGAACCAGATGGTTGGCGATGACTTCCAGATCCCCGAGGCCATGGCGTGCGAGCACATGGCGAATCGCATAGTCAATGCCGTCGCTGACGACCTGCACCTTGATGCCATGCAGCCCGGCCTCGGCCACGAAGCCGGCAAAGTGCTCGTCGATCTCGATACTGTCCAGATGGTTCTGCAGCTCGACCTCGCTCATGTCCAGCAGGGCCACCTGCCCCTTCATGCATTCGCGCGAGCCGATCTCGCCACGCTCCCAGGCGTCCTCCAGCTCCTGCCAGCCCGGCTTGCCAAAGCGGTTGAGCAGGGTATCGGTCACGTCCAGCAGGCTGATGGTGCCGTCGAAATCGCTTTGCACCATCCAGCCGGCCGACGCTGTCCCTGCCGGCGACGGGCAAATCTGAATGCGCTTATTCATGGAAACTGACCCTCACGTTCTGACCGACCTTGACATTGGCGGGCGGCTGGTCAAATGCCAGCACGCATTCCACAACTCTTACCGGGCCGCGCTGCGCGTCGTCCTGCAGCCTGGCCGTGCCGTAGACGGGGCTGATTCGCAGCACGGTCGCAGCGGGAAACTCCTGGCGGGCAGCGCTGCCGTCTGCGTCCACCGTCACCTGGGCTTTCATGCCTTCGCGAATCGCCGTCACAAAGCTTTCATTGACTTCGGCACGCACGATAAAGGGGCGCTTGGGCAGCAGCACCGCCACCGGACTGCCGCTTTGCAGCATGCTGCCGCCCTGTGCCTGCAGACGCACCACGACTGCGGCCTCGGGCGCACGCAGCTCGTGGCGCTGCAGCAGAGCCCTCAACTGCTCGGCCTTGCGCTTGGCGACCGTGACTTCTGCAGCCGCAATATCCACTTCGGACTGTGCATCACGCAGGGCCTGCACGGCTTCGTCCACGCTCTGCAGATCCGCTGCTCCCTGTTTGGCAGCAGCCTGCCAGCGCGTCAGCGTGGCCTTGAGCGCGGGCAGGCGATCCTGGCGCGTCTTGAGTTTGGTCTGTGCCAGCTGCAGCTCGGACTCCGCCACCGCCAGATCGGCGCGCGCGGCATCGTCGGCGAGACGCAGCACTGGCTGGCCTTTCTGTACGCTCTGGCCTTCCTTGACCAGCAATTGCTGCACCACCCCCGATGCGGCCGAGGAGAGGTCGAGCAGACCACCTTCTACGTCGATCTTGCCCCGCGCAACGGCTACCTGGCTCTGAGGCTTGATCTGGGCTGCAGCCGGCGTGATCACGGAGGCAGCATCCTGAGACGGAGAGCACCCGCCCAGCATCAGCACGGCCGCCGCCAGCAGCGGCGCGCCCGACACAATGCTGAGACGAAATGGGCTTGGGTTCATGTTTATTCCTTGATGGGGCTGTTCTGGCGCCAGTCGCTGCGAATGGCGCCGTCTTCCATGCCCAGCACACGATCGGCGTGGCGCACCAGACGCGGGTCATGGCTGACGCAGAGCACCGTGGTGCCGTGCGTGCGCGCCGCACGGTGCAGCAAGTCAATGACGCGCTGGCCACTCTCGGCGTCCAGCGCACTGGTGGGCTCGTCGGCGAAAAGCAGGCGGGGCTGCTTGGCCATGGCACGTGCGATGGCCACACGCTGCTTCTCGCCGCCCGACAGCTGGGCCGGGCGCATATGACTGCGGTGCGAGAGCCCCACTTCGTCGAGTGCCTCCCTGGCACGGCGCAATGTCTCGGCGTTTCTGAGCCCCATATAGCCAAGCGGCAACTGCACCTGCTCCAGTGCCGTCAAGGCCGGAAACAGATTGAAGCCCTGGAAGACGAAGCCCGTATGGCGCAGACGAAATTTCTCCAACGCCGCCGTGCCGAGCTTGGCCAGGTCCTCGCCCAGTGCGATCGCATGACCGGCATCGGGCTTTTGCAGTCCCGACATCAGCGACAGCAGCGTGCTTTTGCCGCAGCCCGAAGGGCCGGAGATCAGGCTCAGCTCCCCCGCATAGAGGCTGACGGACAGCCCTTGCAGCACATGCACCTGGACGATGCCCGAGACAAAGGATTTGTCGAGACGCACGGCCTCGAGGCTGGGCGCTGCATCCTTGGCTGCAGCAGGCGTTTTGATGCGTTCCATCATGGTCTCGGCTTGCATGTTTCAGGCCTTAACGCAACAGGGTTGCCGGATCGGCACGCAGCAGGCTGCGCATGGCGCCCAGACCCGACAGCAGCGACAACACGGCCACCAGAAAGCCGCACGCGAGTACCGCTGAAAGGTTGAGGGCAACAGGGACGCGGTAGCTGGATGCAATGCTGAGCAGCACCGCGCTGGTCAGTGCCGCCAGCACAAAGCCCAGGCCACCAATCCAGCAGGCCTGCTCGACCACCACGCGGCCCAGTGCCGCTCGGCTCACGCCCAAAGCATTGAGCACCGCATACTCGCGGGCGGACCCTGCCACCACCGCCTTGAGCGACTGGCTGGTCACGATGGCGCCCACCAGGCAGACGATGACGGCCATGAAGAGCACGCCGGCACCGGCGCCGGTATCGAGCATCCAGTAACGCTGAGAGCGGCGCGCAAAGGCATCGGCCGTCCAGACCTCGTACGGGCCGAAGCTGCTGCTGGACTGGCTCAATCTCGCCTGGGCCTCGCCTGCCTTGGCAGCTTGCTTCAGGCGTGCCACGAAATAGGTGCTGCCATGCTCGGCACTGGTTTCTGCAATTTCGCGGGCCGAGCTGAGCGAGGAGATCACGTTGACGCCACCCAGGCCGCGCAAGCCGTCGACGGCAGCCACGATCTTGACCGCATGGTTGTTGATCCAGGCCGTGCTGCCTTCCTGCGCGCCCAGAGTCCCCAGGTCCGCCCTGTCAACAATCACGGCGCCGGGCTCGCGCAGCAGCTGTCGCTGCCAGGATGTGAGCACCTTGGTGAACATCATGGAGTTGTCCGCAGTGCTGACGCCCGAGAGATAGACCGAGACTCCGCCTCCGGTCGCGCCCTGGGCACCGGCGCGCGCGCGCCAGTCGCCATCGACCCAGACATAGGATTCCACGGCCGCCACATCGGGGTCCATGCGCAGGCGCATCTCCACATCGCTGCCGATATTGCGCCCGAAGTTCACGCTTTGCGTGCCCGGATAGCCCACCCAGAGATCGGCCGAAGAAGCCGTCACGTAGATCGCGGCAGAGCCGAAGATGCCCAGCACCAGGGCGGCCTGCATGGCCAGCAGAACGCCCGAAAAGCCCACGGCGAACACCGAAGGGACAAAGCGTCTCCACTCATGGATCAGCGTCTTGCGTGCCAGGGCAATCATGGCTGAGCCTCTGTGGTCCGGGTAACAAGCGCGGCATCGACAGGCGCAGCACCCACTGCCTTGTAGAGAGCCACATAGGCCAGCGCCTCGGCAGCCCTGGCGGTTGCCAGCTCGCTCTGGTTTTGCAGGCTGGCGCGGGCGCTATCGATGCCCGCAAGCTCGCTGGACAGGCCCAGTTGCTGGCGCACTGCCTGAGCCTTCTCGCGCCCGGCATGAATCTGCTGCTGGAACTGCAGCTGCTGCTGTCTTTGCTGCTGGGCGGCAACCGCTGCCAGGGCAGTTTCGGACTCGGCAATGCCATTGAGCACGGCCTGGCGGTATGCCTTGATGCTGGCCTGCAGCGCCAGCTCCTTGCCGTCTGCCACGGCACGGCGGCGACCCCAGTCAAAGAGCGGAATGTCGATCTGCGGACCGACCATGGGAATGGAGTCCGAGGTCGTGCGGTGATTGCGCGTCAGGTTGTATGCATACAGCAGGGACCCTGTCAGGGTCAACCGCGGATAGAGCGCCGCGCGCGACACGCCGACCTCGGCCGCAGCCTGCTCCACCGCAGCCTCGGCACTTTGAATATCGGGGCGGTTGCGCAGCAGGTCTGCCGGCAATACGGCAAGCGCCTGCATTGCGGGCAACGCGGCATCCGTCCTGGGCTGCAGCCACTGCGGCTCGGCACGCTCACGTCCCAACAGGGCAGCCAGCGCATGGGCAGCACGCGCCTGGGCTTCGTTCAGGGTGATCAGCTGAGACTCTGCGGTGCGCAGCTGCAGCTGTTGCTGCTCCAGAGACTGGGCATCTGTCAGTCTCTGCTCATGCCGAATCTGCAAGAGCTGCAGCTGTCGCTGCGCCTGCTGCAATTGCCTCTCGACCAGGCTGCGCTGCACCTGGGCCAGCCGGATATCGAGATAACGGTGCACTACATCGGCCACCAGCGCTACCCGTGCTGCATGCAGCTGGGCTTGCGCATCCAGCACGCCGGCCGTGCCTGCACGGCGCGCCGCTTCGGAGTCACCAAACAGGCCAAGATCCCAGCTCACATCAATGCTGGCATGAAAGTAGGTGTCAACTGCCGCGATATCCTGCAGGGTCCGCGCTCCGGTGCTGACTATGGGGCGGAAAGCCGCATCGGCCGTACCCGCCAGCAAGCGCTGCTGACGCAGACGCAGCACGGCCTGAGCCACATCAAGGTTCTGGGCCAGCGCCTCGTCCACCAGCACATTGAGAGCAGGGTCATTCCAGGCGCGCCACCAGTGGGCCAATGCCGCAGGGTCCGACTTTTGAGCCGACTCCTGCTGCTGCCACTGAGGTGGCGTGGTCCGGTCCAGCTTGACTGCCTCGGGCGCAGCACAGCCTGCCAGCAACGACAAGGCACACAGACACAGACTGCCCATGCGAAGACGCGAGACGTGGGAAGGAAATATCACAGCGCAGTTGGCTCAAGCTATAGGTGTCACCCGGGAAGCTGCAGAAAGCAGAAACAGCTTTCCATCCTCGCCATTGAACGGCAGCAAGCTTTCGCCAGATTGCAGGGTTTATGTAGGAATTATGGAGAGCCGTAGCCATTCGGCTATTGCAGCGGCAACGCACATAATGTGCAGATAACAAGTTTCAGGGAGTCCAGCAGATGCATGACTTTGCTGCACACAAAACCATGACTACTTTTGCTCAACCTGCTTCCACGCCCATGGTGCTTGTAGTCGAAGATGAACCCGGAATTGCCGGCGTTCTCAGCGCCTATCTGGAGCGCGACGGCCTGCGCATTCGCATGGCGCAAGACGGCGAGGAAGCCCTGCAGAGCTTTCGCCAGTTGCGCCCGGACCTGGTGCTGCTAGACATTCATCTGCCCAAGGTCGATGGAGTGGATGTGCTGCGCATGATTCGCAATGACAGCGATGTCCCCGTCATCATGGTGACGGCCCTGGCAGACGATGTGGACAAGCTGCTGGCACTGCGCCTGGGGGCGGACGACTATGTGGTCAAGCCTTTCAACCCTCCCGAGGTGGTGGCCCGGGTGCGTGCCGTGCTGCGCCGTACCCAGGCCAAGCCTGCGCCGGTGGCCGCTCCCATTCGCGTCGGCCCCATAGAGATCGACGTGGAAGCCCATAGTGCAGCCGTCTATGACGATGCGGGCCAGGCCGTGCCTCTGGCGCTGACGCTCACGGAGTTCCGTCTGCTGGCCTGCCTGGCGGCCCAGCCACGCCGCTGCTTTTCACGTGCCTACCTGATTGAGAACTGCCTGCCGGAAAGCGATGCGCTGGAGCGGGTGATCGACTCCCACCTATCCAAACTGCGCCGCAAGCTGCAACTGGCCGGCCAGGACGGGCTGATCGAGACCGTGCGCGGTATTGGCTATCGTCTATGGCCCTGGGACTGAACCGCATCTGGGTCCGCTTTGGTCTGTGGATCACGGCCGCCGTGCTGCTGGCCATTGCCTCTCTGGCCATTGGCGTGCTGGCGTTTTCCGAGCTGCAGTACCGCGAGTTCTACCGCCACCTGCCAAGCCCCGTGAAAACCGAGCTGGAGGCGCTGAAGTCCCAGGATCTGGAAGACAGCCCCAGAGCCCTGCAGATCTACTCCGAGTACTGGGAAGGCGACCGCCTGTTTGGCGAGAAATGGTCGCTGGTCATCGGCCTGGCTGTCAGCCTGCCTTTCGGCATGGCCGTGGGCTTCTGGATTTCGCGACGCATCACCAGTCCGCTGGCCTCCATGGTGGAAGTGGCTGCGCGCGTGGAGCGTGGCGATCTGGCCTCCAGAGCCGTCAAGGGCAATGCCCATGGCGAGATGGCAGAAATGATCGATGCCTTCAACGGCATGGTTGATTCGCTGGAGACGCTGGAAGCAGAGCGTCTGGCCACGGCCGCCTCCATCTCCCACGAGCTGCGCACCCCATTGACGGTGCTGCAGGCAAGACTGCATGCGATCTGCGACGGCGTCATCGACTCCAGCCAAGCCGAGATGAAGACGCTGCTGGCTCAGGTCGAGCATCTGGGACGGCTGGTCGGCGATCTGCACACCCTTTCCATGGCCGACGCCGGACAGCTGTCTCTGCGCAAGGAACGCATAGACCTCGCCGCACTGGTCGGTGATGTCGTCGAGGACTTGCACCCGCAGCTGCAGAAGCTGGACATGGCCCTGTCACTGGATCTGCCCATGCAGGACGGCGATGGCAGCACCGACATCAAGGCCGACACCGATCGCTTGCGCCAGATCACCACCAACCTCATCAACAACGTGCTGCGCCATGCCAGCAGCGGCCACTGGCTGAGCATCCGGGTGCATGCGAGCTCCGACCACCAGAACCAGTCATGGGTGATCCTGGAAGTGGGCGATGCGGGGCCCGGCCTTGCTGACGAAGTTCAGGCCCATCCGTTCCAGCGCTTTGTCCAGGCCCCAGGAAAGCGCCGTCGGGAAGGCTCTGGCCTGGGCCTGTCCATCGTCAAGGCTCTGGTGACCTCGCAGGGCGGCACCGTCAGCACGGGCATATCCGAGCGTGGCGGCGCGCTTTTTACCGTGCGCTTTCCCCGTCTCTGACACCGCACTCTGCATTCAGCCCCGGATAGAGATCGGCCATGATCTGCTGCAGGCTTTGCGAGAGCAGCTCCATCATGGCGACTCTCTGCGCATCGGTAGCCGCCCCTGCCGCATTTGCTTCGCGCAGCTGCGCCCAGAGTGTGGCCCATTGCGCGGCATGCGTCTGCACCGTGCCTTGGGCCAGCTCACTCCATTGACTGGGCGCCGCAGGGCTGGTGTAGCGACCGCGACCACGGCCGAAATGCGAGATCAGCAGGTACTTGAGCAATACCTGACCAGCTGCTGCGTTCAGATAGTCTGTCGAGAGTTGAAAGCTCTGCTGCTCCTGGTCGAACACCTTGTTCGCTCCCCAGGCCGCGCCCCCAAAAGTGATGGCCCCCAGCAGCGCCCCCACCAGGGCACCGGCACCCAGCGTCAAACCTCCTGCCATCAGATCGGCCCCCAGTCCTGTGGCTGCGCCGGCAGTCAACGCCCCCCACAAGCTGGCTGCCTGCGCATCGACCGGCGTGGTGATCTGAAGCTGGCTGCGCAACTGCTCCTGTATCTGACTGGCCGCCTGACCGTCGAGTCCATGAATCTCGAGCAAGCGCTGGGTGGCCTGCACATCGGCCTGACGCAAAGCCTGCATCAGCCGCTGCACAGCTGCCTTGGCCTGAGCTCCGAGCCGCTCTTCACCCTCTGCCGATTTACCCAATTTGGCGGTGAGCTGGCTCAGGCTTTGCCAGGCTCGCGCCAGCAGTTTGCCTTGCTCGGGATCAAGCTTTTCATGCAGACCTGCCGCAGCTATCAGCTGATCCGCCATGACTCCCAGGCTCGCCTGCTCGCGCTGCTGCTGCAGCAAAGCTCGCTGCTCCAGCAGGCGCTGATAGGCAGACTGTTTGGACTGAGGCAACAAAGGCGCAATGCTTTGCATCATCTTGCGCTCATGCCACCAGCTGCGCGTGAAGGCATCCAGCACCAGCACATCGCGCACCACGCTTTGAAAGCTCTGCGTCGCCTGCTGCCAGCGCCGCAAATCTTCCTGTGTCTGCTCTGCCGTGGTGTCGCTGCCAATCTGGTTGAGAAGCACGATGACCGGCTTGTTCATCCAGGCCAGAATGTTCATCTCGGCGCTCCAGTAGCCAGCATCGGCAGGGTCTTCGGCCGCGTTGACGAGGTAGAGCACCACATCCGCATGATCGCGCGCAGCGAGCAAGGCACGCTGACTCAGATAGAAAGGCCTGTCGCGCCAGCGATCCCAGACATTGCTGAGAAACCAGCCCAGCGGATTGCCCTGCTGCCGCAGGCGTTCATACAGCCGCACCGAGTCGCCAAAGCCCGGCGTATCCCAAAGCCACAGCTCATCGCCCTGCTGCGTTTTCTGAAGCAGATAGCGCTGTGACTGAGTGGTCACATGTGCGGCATCGTCAATCTCGCCGACATCGTCGGCCATCAGCGTACGGGTCAGCGTGGTCTTGCCGATATTGGTGTGCGACAAAAGACACCACTGAATGCTGCTGTCAATCGGAACCAGCTCGTTGCTCTCACTCATCATCACACTCCTGCGCCGGGCACCAGGGTCGCGTTCAGACCCGCGCCGCGCACAAATTCCCGCCACAGCTGCTCGCGCTCCTGCACTCGCGCCGGGGCACCGCTGTTGCGCGCACGAAAGTCCGCCGCCCATAGCCACACATCGGTATGCGCACCCCAGCGGTTCAATACCTGCGCCAGCAGCACGCCATGGATTTCCGCCTCGGGCGTAGCGGCCAGATTGAGCAGCAGCACCTGCTGTGCGTCAACAGCCGAAACGTCCGGCAAGGGCGAGCCATAGGCCAGCACGGGCAGCAACGCAAGCTGCGCACCAGCGCCGTAGCTCTGCGCCACATGGCTGCGCAGGGCGGCTTCGCGCTCGGGCGTGATGTCCAGGCTGTAGGGCTGCACCAGCAGCGCCGTTGCACGCCCCGCCCAGTCACGCTGCAGCTTCTGGAAATAGGGCTGCTGCAGCGGCAATGCCAGATGCTGGCTCAACCACCAGACCCTGGCACCTTGCCACAGCGCCAGCAGCAGACGCGGTGCCACCACCATCAATCCCAGCAACCAGCTGTAGAGCTGCACCCAGCGCGGCCCCGCCTCTGCGGCATCACCGGCCGACCAGCCCTGCAGTGCCTGGATCTGCGCCAGACTCCACGGTGCTTGGCCCAGCAGATGCTGCACCGGCGCAAACAGCATGTTCAGACAGGTCTGCACGGCAGACGGCGAGAGGAAAGTGCTCTCCCACCCCACTTGATAAGCCTTGGTAAGGCCGGTGAGCCATAGCGATGCCAGCGCACCCAGTGCCAGCATTGCCGCACCCAGATGCAGACACACAAGCCATTGCGCACGGCGCGGTCTCTGGTTGACCTGCCACCAGTTGCGCTCGAAGTTCAGCGCCATCTTGCGCAGCCCCGTGCCGCGCGAAACACTCCACCTTTTCGTCTGCAGCTTTTGCAGCCAGCCACCGGGCGCAGCCACGGGCCGCTGTGCCGCAGCGCCCTGACCTGGCTCAGGCTCCAGCGGTGCAATCACTGTTTGCCTGCGCCGAACAAGACTGCGCAGCCAGGACAGCAGCAACAGCACATAGACCAGCAAGTTCCACAGCACGATGCCGATCAGGGAGGCGGAGAGCAGATCCACACGATGCGGGTCCGTGATCGCATGACCCGCAAAGCCCAGCGCAAATGCCGCTGTCATCACGGCCAGCACCAACCAGCGTGAAATACCGGCGTGCTGCCGGGCCACGGCGCGTATGTCGGCAGGCAGCTGCGCTGCAGCAATCACGCGTTGTGCCCGCTCCTGCAGAAAACTCTCGAACGCTGCACGGCCGCCGCCCTTGGCCTTGCCCTGGGCGTGCAGGCACTCCTGCGTGATGGCCGTGCAACGCTCGGTCGTGGGCAGCGCCTCGTGCGGAGCTGCGGTTTCCAGGGCATGGGCAAAGACAATATCGCGGGCTGAGCTGGCTTTCATGTCGCTATTGTGTTTCAGAGCAGGGGCAGGTTGCCTGCCAATATCAAAACAATAGCTGTCAGCGCTTTCATCTTGAGGGCTGCGTTCATTTCTGTACTGATTCCATCCGGACTTGCCTGCAAGCGACTTGAGCCCGCCGTGTGCTATGAATGCAGCTTTGCTGCACCACACACCAAGGAGACAAGCCATGACCCAGAACCCCCAGGCCATGCCCGATGCGCAAGGCTTCTTCGGCCCCTACGGCGGCCAGCTCGTGCCGCCAGAGCTCAAGCGATGCATGGACGAGATTGCCGCGGCCTACGAGGAGATCGTCAAACGCCAGGACTTCCAGGACGAGCTGGCCGCGCTGTTTGCCGACTATGTGGGCCGGCCCAGCCCCATCTTTCACGCCAGGCGCCTGTCCGATCAGTTGGGCGGCGCGCAGATCCATCTCAAGCGTGAGGATCTGAATCACACGGGGGCTCACAAGATCAACCACTGCCTGGGCGAGGCACTGCTGGCCAAGTTCATGGGCAAGAAAAAAGTCATTGCCGAGACCGGTGCCGGCCAGCATGGCGTGGCCCTGGCCACGGCCTGCGCGCTGGTGGGCATTCCCTGCGAGATTCACATGGGCCAGGTGGATATCGAGAAGGAGCACCCCAACGTCACAAAGATGCGCATCCTGGGCTGCAATCTGGTGCCAGTCACGCGTGGCGCGGCCACGCTGAAGGAAGCCGTGGACAGCGCCTTCGAGGTCTATCTGCAGGACCCCCTCAACACCATTTACGCCATCGGCTCGGTGGTCGGCCCCCACCCCTTTCCCATGATGGTGCGGGACTTCCAGTCCATCGTCGGTCGTGAGGCACGCGAACAGTTCCAGACCCGGCACGGCAAGCTGCCCGACCATGTCGCCGCCTGCGTGGGCGGAGGCAGCAATGCCATGGGCATCTTCACGGCCTTCCTGGGTGACGAATCCGTGCATCTGGTGGGCGTGGAACCTGCCGGTGAGGGCGTGGACAAGCCCGGTCGCCATGCCGCCACGCTGTCGGTTGGCAAGCCCGGCGAGATTCACGGCATGAAGTGCTATGTGCTGGAGAACGCCGACGGCACGCCGGCCGCCGTGCACAGCATTGCGTCGGGCCTGGACTACCCCGGCGTGGGCCCGCAGCACAGCTATCTCAAGGATATAGGCCGCGTGGACTACCAGTCCGTGGACGACAAGGAATGCCTGAATGCCTTCATGACGCTGTCGCGTGTCGAGGGCATCATCCCGGCGCTGGAAAGTGCGCACGCCGTGGCCTGGGCCATGCGCGAAGCGCCGGGGCTCGGCAAGGACCAGCATATTCTGGTCAACCTCTCGGGTCGCGGCGACAAGGATGCCGATTACGTCGCCAGGAAGCTGGGACTGTAACTGCCGCACCCCGCACAAGGCTGCCGCCCCGGCAGCCCTGTGCTTCGGAGCGTGAAATGCTCTGAGGGAACGGTCACACAACCGTCATCAACAACCGCAAGCATGAGGCGATCTCCATCCATGCCTGAAACCATGTCCCATATCCGCCACCCCGTCTTTGCTCTGACCTTGCTTGCCGCCCTTGCCCTGAGCGCCTGTGGCGGCGGAGATGGCCCGACACCAGCGCCTGCGCCGCAGTTTCTGACGCTGGACGGCAAGCAGCCCCAGGTCATCGCCCACCGCGGCTACTCGGGTCTGTACCCCGAGCAGACCCAGATGGCCTATGAAAAAGCCATTGATGCGGGCGCCGACATGATCGAGCTGGACATGCACCTGAGCCGCGACTGCCAGCTGGTTGCACGCCACAACGCCTGGCTGAGCGACAGCACCAATATCGCCGAGGTCGCCAAGATCAATGCCTATGTGGCGGGCCGCAAGCGCAACACGCCTGGGGTATGGGTCGATGTGAAATACCCCGCGACACCCGACAACGGGCCGGCCCGCTATCTGAGCGACCGTATCGATCCCAACAACCAGAAATCCGTGCTTCAGGCCCTGGTCGTCGATGGCGAGGACCACACCGGCGACTGGTCCATCTCGGACTTCACCCTGCATGAGCTGCGCACGCTGCTGGGCGGCACCATACTGGACAACCGTGCCGATCGCCCCACGGAATGGAACGGCAAGCTGCCACTGATCAGCGCACAGGATGTGATCGATATCGCCGTGGCCAAGGGCAAGGCGGCAGGCCGCACGATTGCCGTCTACGCCGAGACCAAGAACCCTTACTGGAACAACCAGCAGGCCATCGCCAACAGCTGCGGCACGGGCGAGCATCCGTTCGAAGATGCCGTGATGGCGCTGCTGGAAAAAAACCGGCTCAACACCAAGGATGCGCCCATCTACATCCAGAGCTTCGACCCTGACAGCCTGAAGTATCTGCGCAAGGCGGGCATGCGGGCCAAAGGGGTGCAGCTGATCGATGGCAACGACTACAACTTCAGGGACGGCTCCGTAGGCTATATCACCGCCGACGAATGGACCTTCATCAGCGGCCGCCCCTATAGCTGGACTCTGGCCGGCGATGCGCGCAGCTTCGCGGTCATGCAGACGCCGGCAGGCCTGGCCGAGATCAAGACCTATGCCGACGGCATCGGCCCCTGGAAACCCCAGGTGCTGGCCCATTCCGTCGTTCCCTACAAGGACGGCGCAGGCCTCAAGGACGTCAACACGCTCAAGGACACCGGCCTGATCGCCAACGCGCACAAGGCAGGGCTGGTGGTGCACAGCTTTACCTTCCGCAGCGAGGCCAGCCGCCTGGCTGGCATCTTCAAGGGTGACCCTGCTCAGGAATACCTCGCTTACTACCGCCTGGGCATTGATGGCGTATTCACCGATTTCACTGCTGCTGGCGTCAAGGCTCGCGAAGCCTATATCGCCGAGCTGAAAAAACCATAGGCCAGGCTCGTAGCCGGCATCGGCCTGAGCGCCGGGGCCGTCCCAGCCTCAGGACCTGCTTGTGCCTCAGCGCAGCCCGCCGATATAGCGTGCCGAGGTGCGCAGTATCTCGGCGGCCTTGGCGGTGACGGAGCTGTCGCTCTGCGCAGTCTCGGCAGGCGCTGCATGCCGGGGCTTGTCGCCGCTCCAGCTGTCCTGCAGACGCCGGGCTAGGCGCGCCAGCTCCTCGTCCTGTTGCTCTCGTGCATGCTCCAGCGCAAAAGCCACCATGGCCTGTGCATAGGCCTGGTTACAGGCCATCCATTCGGTATCGGTCACCCGGCCCGTCTTGCGCCGCAGCACCACATGCAGATGTGCGGCCACCGCCACTCGCTCGCTGTCCTCCATACACCGCTCCTGTCTTTGATGGATCACTAGTGCTGACGCTCCAGATGCAGACTGATATCCAGGCCCTCCATTTCCTGCACGGCATCCACACGCAAAGGCATCAGCAGACGGATCAGCACCAGCACCCCGGCCGTGGCTGCGCCGCTGTAGGCAGCCACCGCGGCCACGGCAATCAACTGGTTCATCACCGTGGCGCCTGTGCCCGCAATCAGGGGGTCGGCAAACACCGCCGTGAGGATGGAGCCCGCAATGCCGCCCACGCCATGCACGCCGAAGACATCGAGCGAGTCATCGGCCCCGAGACGGCGCTTGAGCCAGGTTGCGCCCCAGAAGCAGACGGCGCCCGCAATCAGGCCTATCCACACCGCACTGCCCACCTGCACAAAGCCCGCAGCCGGTGTGATGGCCACCAGTCCGCCCACCATGCCTGAGAGCAGGCCCAGCAAGGTCGGAGCACCGCGAACCAGCCACTCCACCACCATCCATGCCAGCCCGGCGGCCGCAGCCGCCACGAGAGTGACCACAAAGGCCAGCGCTGCACGCCCGTCGGCAGACAGGGCCGATCCCGCGTTGAAGCCGAACCAGCCGAACAGCAGCAGCGCCGTGCCCATGGCCGTCCAGCCCAGGCTGTGCGGCTCGAATGGCTCGGTTCCGTAGCCGCGCCTGCGCCCCATCATGAAGGCACAGACCAGTGCCGCCACGCCCGCATTCACATGCACCACGGCACCGCCGGCAAAGTCCAGTGCGCCGAGCTGGTTCAGCCAGCCCCCGCTCTCCCACACCCAGTGGGCCACCGGCGCATAGACCACCACGCTCCACAGCGCGGCAAACACCAGCAGGGCCGCAAAGCGCATGCGCTCTACCACGGCCCCCACGATCAGCGAGGTGGTGATGATGGCGAATGCGGCCTGGAACAGGGCATAGGCCGCCTCGGGCAGATGCGGTGCCAGATGGCTGACCGAGATTACGCTGCGCCGGCCATCGAAGTGCAGCGAGGCAAACCAGGCTCGTCCCAGATTGCCAAGCCAGGCAGACTCGGCGGTGAACGCGAGCGAGTAGCCCAGGCCGAACCAGGTCAGGGTCACCACGCAGGCCACCGCAAACACGGCCACCATGGTGTTGACCACATTCTTGCGCCGCACCAGCCCCGCATAGAACAGGGCAATGCCCGGCAAGGTCATCAGCAAGACCTGCGCCGACGCGACCATGACCCAACCGGTATCTGCCTTGTCGATGGCAGTCAATGGCACCATTTCCATGCACTCCCCCCCTGCTTGTTTGCTTTGACAAAAAAGGAAGCAGGTTCCATGCCAGTGCCATGTCGATCTGTCGATGCTTCATGATGGATAGCAGCATGCGTTGACCCATCAAGGCCTTTGCGCCTGTTTCATGAGAACCACGACGGGCAGCTTGTGCTCAGGCCTGAGCCCGTTATGCTCGACAAGGTCCATCGTTGCTGCACTGATTCATGACCTGGCTGCTGCTGACTCTTCATGTATTGCTGATTGCCGGCTTCGGCCTGCGCATTCTGCTGCGCAGAGACATGCGGCCCGATGTGCGGCTGGCCTGGCTCATGGTCATCGTGCTGCTGCCCTATGTGAGCTGCCTGCTGTACTACCTGTTTGGGGAAGTGGCCCTGGGCCGTGTACCAGGCCGCAGAAGGCTCAATGTGCGCGAGTTCTGCCAGACCCAGGAGAGCGCCCTTGCGTCCGCTCCCGGCCCCATGCCGCAGGCACGGCCCGCCATTCCCGATCAATGGCTGCCGGCCTTCCGCTATGCCTCGTCCATCAACGGCTTTGTACCGCTGCCCGGCCACAGGGCCGAGCTCATGCGCGATGGCGCGCATGCCCGTGCGCAGATGCTGGCCGACATGGATGCCGCGCGCCACGAGATCAATGTGCTGTACTACATCTGGCTGGACGACAGCACCGGCACCGATGTGGCCCATGCCCTGATGCGTGCCGCGCAACGCGGCGTGACCTGCCGGGCCATGGTCGACGGGCTGGGCTCGCGCGCACTGACGCACTCGCCACTGTGGCAGCAGATGCGTCAGGCCGGCGTGCATTTGGCGATTGCCCTTCCCATCAGCAATCTGCTCAAAGTCATGCTGACCAGCCGCATCGACCTGCGCAACCACCGCAAGATCACGCTCATAGACGGCAGGATCAACTATTGCGGCAGCCAGAACTGCGCCGACGAAGGCTTTCGCATCAAGGCTCGCTATGCCCCCTGGGTGGACATCATGCTGCGCCTGCAGGGTCCGGTGGTCATGCAGATGCAGCAGGCTTTTGCCAGCGACTGGGCGCAGTCCGATGCGAGCCTTGCACCACCGACAATCGAGGCCGGCGCTGCCGCTGACGACGGCTTCCATGCCGTTGCGATTGCCGAAGGGCCGACGGAAAGAGCACGCTCTACACCCCAGCTGGTTGCCAGCCTGCTGGCCTGTGCGCAGCGCGAGGTCGTGATCTCCACCCCCTACTTCGTGCCCGACAGCACGGTGCTAGATGCCTTGTGCGCCGCCGCGCTGCGCCAGGTGCAGGTCACACTGATCCTGCCCGCCCGCAATGACTCATGGATAGTCGGTGCCGTCAGCCGCAGCCATTACTGGCGGCTGCTGAGCGCCGGCGTCCACATCCACGAATTCCGCCCTGGCCTGCTGCATGCCAAGACCCTGTGCCTGGACGGATCGGTCAGCCTGATCGGCTCCACAAATCTGGATCTGCGCAGCTTTGACCTGAACTTCGAAAACAATGTATTGCTGCACGACGAAGCCATTACCGAGGCCATCCGTCAGCGCCAGCAAAGCTATCTCCGCGATTCCGATGTGGTGACGCTGGCACAGGTGCATTCGGCTCCCTGGTGGAAGCGCATCTGGGACAACCTGCTGGGCGCCCTGAGCCCGCTGCTGTAAGCGCCATGCCCTGGCTTTGGGCATGTCCAAAGCCCGCGCACCACGCGCGTGCACACTGGCGCCTCCTCTCGCACCAAGGCGGAACGCCCTTTTATTTCATACGTGAAAGTCAGGGCTGATCCTCCCCTAATTTACACAAATCTGCAGGAATACCCTCTGCTGGCACGCCTTTCGCTTGCCTACATTCTTGTATGCAAGTTGCAGACAACTTGCATACAAGATTCCACAACTTGCGAAAGACGACTATGCGCCGCTTTGTCAGATCACTGTTCGGACAGGTGGTGATCGCACTCATACTGGGTGTGCTCGCCGGACTACTGGCCCCTGAATGGGCCGTGAAACTCAAACCCCTGGGCGATGGCTTCATCAAGCTCATCAAGATGATCATCCCCATACTGGTGTTCTGCGTTGTCGTGCACGGCATTGCCGGTGCAGGCGACCTCAAGCGCGTAGGCCGCGTGGGCGTCAAGGCCCTGATCTATTTCGAGGTTCTGACCACCATCGCCCTGGGTATGGGCCTGGTGCTTGCCTTTGTCTTCGAGCCCGGCGTGGGCATGAACGTGGACACCAGCAAGCTCGACGCCTCGGCCATGGCGGCCTATGCCAGCAATGCCGACAAGCTGACCAGCGGCGGCACGGTGGACTTTCTCATGAAGCTCATTCCCAGCACCGTGGTGGAAGCCTTCGCCAAAGGCGACGTGCTGCAGGTGCTGCTGTTCGCCGTGCTGTTCGGCTGCGCGCTGACCATGCTGGGTGAGCGCGGCAAGCCCGTCTCCGCGCTGGTGGACGCCTTGTCCATGGCTCTGTTCAAGGTCATGGGCATCATCATCAAGCTGGCACCTCTGGGCGTGCTGGGCGCTATCGCCTTCACCGTGGGCCAGTACGGCATAGGCTCGCTCAAGCAGCTGGGCATGCTGGTGGCGCTGTTCTACGTCTCGGTGCTGATCTTCGTGTTCGTGGTGCTGGGTCTGGTGATGCGCCTGTCAGGCTTCAGCCTGATCAAGCTGCTGCGCTATCTGCGCGAGGAGCTGACCATCGTCTTCGCGACCACCTCCTCCGACAGCGTGCTGCCCCAGATCATGGCCAAGCTGCGCAATATGGGTGTGCGCGACTCCACCGTGGGCCTGGTGATTCCCACCGGCTACTCGTTCAACCTGGACGCGTTTTCCATCTACATCACACTGGCTGCGGTCTTCATCGCCCAGGCCACCAACACCCCGATCAGCATGTCCGACCTGCTGACCATTCTGGCCATCGCGCTGGTGACCTCCAAGGGCGCACACGGCGTCCCGGGCTCGGCCATCGTGGTGCTGGCAGCCACCCTGCATGCCATCCCCGCCATCCCTGCGATCGGCCTGGTGCTGGTGCTGTCGGTGGACTGGTTCATGGGCATTGCACGCGCTCTGGGCAATCTGATCGGCAACTGCGTGGCCACCGTGGCGATTGCTGCCTGGGAGGGAGACATCGACCGCGAACGTGCCCATGCGGTACTTGACGGCAAGGCCGAGCCACTGACCGAAGAAGAAGACCATGCATCTGCTATCGTGCCGCCTGTCGTAGTCCCCATCCCTCACTCCAGCCACTGAACCAAGCAATGACTCCTGCCTCTCCACAGCACATCGCGGAACGCGTCGTCGAAGCCATCCTGGCCCAGAAACTGGCACCCGGGGAGCGGCTGGGAGAGCAGGAGCTTGCCAACAATTTCGACGTCAGCCGCACCGTGGTGCGCGAAGCGCTGATGCAACTGCAGGCTCGCGGCTTCGTCCAGGTCCAGGCCCGCAGGGGCTGGTACGTGGTCCAGCCCTCGGCTGCCGAGGCCATGGATGCATTCTCTGCACGTCGGATCATCGAGACCGGCATATTGCAGGAAGCCGGCAAGCCGCTGCAGCGCGTCATCACCAGACTGCGCCGCCATATCGCCCAGGAGCAGAAAGCCATCGCCGGAGCGGACAGCGCCACGCGTGCCTTCCTGCTTGCGGATTTCCATGTCTGCCTGGCCGAGCAGATGGGCCACAGGCTGCTGGCCGACACGCTGCGCGATCTGACGGCACGCACCACCCTGGCTGCCACGCTCTACCAATCCACGCACAGCGCCAGCCAGTCCTGCGCCGAGCACGAACGCATCGTGGCCGCCCTGGAACGCGGCGACACCGAGGGAGCCAAGGCGCTGCTGCTGGAACATATAGGCATGGTGGAACGCTCGCTGGAAATCCGTGCGACCGAGACCGAGGAGCCCGGCGGCCGATTGCGTGCCACGCTCGCCCCCGTGCTCAAGCAACGCCTCTGAGCAACGCTCTCCAAACCAAAAAGCCAGGGGTGACCCTGGCTTTTTTCATTTGCGAAGTACGATCTCGAAGCTGGTTCAGCCCAGATTCGGCGCCAGATAGCGGCGCAGTTCCTCGACATCCATGCCACGTCGCTGGGCCATGTCGGCGAGCTGGTCTTCGCCGATCTGGCCCACGTTGAAGTAGCTGGCCTCGGGGTTGCCGATGTAGAAGCCGCTCACGCTGGATGCCGGGTTCATGGCCAGGCTCTCGGTCAGCGTCATGCCGATCTCATCGGCCTGCAGCGCCTTGAACAGGTCGATCTTGGCCGTGTGATCGGGGCAGGCAGGGTAGCCGGGCGCGGGGCGAATGCCCTTGTAGGCTTCCTTGATGAGCTCCTCGTTGCTCAGGTTCTCGTCTTCGGCATAGCCCCACAGATCCTTGCGCACGCGCTGGTGCAGGCACTCGGCAAAGGCTTCGGCCAGACGGTCGGCCAGGGCCTTGAACATGATGCCGCTGTAGTCGTCCAGCGCGGCTTCGAATTCCTTGTCCTTCTTCTCGGCGCCGATGCCGGCGGTCACGGCAAACAGGCCGGCATAGTCGGCAATGCCCGACTCCTTGGCGGCCACAAAATCGGCCAGGCAGCGGCTGGGGCGCATCACGGGCCGGCCATCCGGGCCGTCCACGGCCTGCTTTTCGGTCTGCTGGCGCATGCCGTACCAGGTGGTCAGCACCTGGCTGCGCGACTCGTCGGTGTAGAACACGATGTCGTCGCCCATGCGGTTGGCGGGAAACAGGCCCATCACGCCATTGGCCTGCAGCCAGCGGCCGTCAATGATCTTCTGCAGCATGAGCTTGGCATCGGCCAACACCTTGCGCGCCTCCACGCCCACGACCTCATCGTCGAGGATGGCCGGGTAGGGACCCGCCAGATCCCAGGTCTGGAAGAACGGGCCCCAGTCGATGTACTGGGCAATTTCAGCCAGGTCGAAGTTCTTGAACACGCGGCGGCCCAGGGTGCGCGGCACCACAGGCGCATGGCCCACCACGGCGGCATTGGCTCTGGCCTGCTCCAGCGTCCACAGCGGCGTCTTCTTCTTGTTGGCATGCTGGGTGCGTACCTTGTCGTAGTCGGCGCTCAGCTCGTCCAGATAGGCCTGCTTGCCGTCGCCCAGCAGGCTCTGCGCCACGCTGACCGAGCGCGAGGCATCGGGCACATAGACCACAGGGCCGTCGTACTTGGGGGCAATCTTCACGGCCGTATGCACGCGCGAGCAGGTCGCGCCGCCGATCAGCAGCGGAATCTTCTTGATGCGGAAGTAGTCGTCCTTGTCCATCTCGCCGGCCACATACTGCATCTCTTCGAGGCTGGGAGTGATCAGTCCCGACAGACCGATGATGTCCGCGCCCTCGGCCTTGGCACGCGCCAGGATCTCGTGGCAGGGCACCATCACGCCCATGTTGATGACTTCGAAGTTGTTGCACTGCAGGACCACGGTGACGATGTTCTTGCCGATGTCGTGCACATCGCCCTTGACGGTGGCGATGACGATCTTGCCCTTGCTGGTCACGTCCAGGCCCGCCGCTTCCTGCTGGCGCTTCTCTTCCTCGATATAGGGCACCAGGTGGGCCACGGCCTGCTTCATCACGCGCGCGGACTTGACCACCTGGGGCAGGAACATCTTGCCGGCGCCGAACAGGTCGCCGACGATATTCATGCCATCCATCAGCGGGCCCTCGATCACGTGCAGCGGGCGACCGCCGCCCTGCACCACGATCTGCTGGTAGGCCTCTTCGGTGTCTTCAGTGATGAAGTCGGTGATGCCGTGCACCAAGGCGTGCGACAGACGCTCGCCCACGGTCTTCGGTGCCTCGGGCGTGCCGCGCCACTCGAGCTTCTTGCTGTCGTCCTTGGCCGCGCCCTTGGCGCTGTCGGCGATCTCCAGCAGGCGCTCGGCCGCATCGGGGCGGCGGTTGAGCACCACATCCTCCACGCGTTCGCGCAGCTGGGGTTCCAGGTCGTCATACACACCGACCATGCCGGCATTGACGATGCCCATGTCCATGCCTGCCCCGATCGCGTGATAGAGGAACACCGTGTGGATGGCTTCGCGCACGGGGTCGTTGCCACGGAACGAGAACGAGACATTGGAGACGCCGCCCGAGACCTTGGCACCGGGCAGGTTCTGCTTGATCCAGCGTACGGCCTCGATGAAATCGACGCCGTAGTTGTTGTGCTCTTCGATGCCGGTGGCCACGGCAAAGATGTTGGGGTCGAAGATGATGTCCTCGGGCGGGAAGCCCACTTCGTCAACCAGAATGCGGTAGGCTCGTTCGCAGATCTCGATCTTGCGCGCAAAGGTGTCGGCCTGGCCTTTTTCGTCAAACGCCATCACCACGGCGGCAGCGCCATAGCGCTTGACCAGCTTGGCGTGCTTCTTGAACTCCTCGACGCCCTCCTTCATGGAGATCGAGTTGACGATGCCCTTGCCCTGCAGGCAGCGCAGACCGGCCTCGATCACGTCCCACTTGGAGCTGTCCACCATCACCGGCACCTTGGCGATATCGGGCTCGGAGGCAATCAGGTTCAGAAAGCGCACCATGGCGGCCTTGCTGTCCAGCATGGCCTCGTCCATGTTCACATCGATCACCTGGGCGCCGTTTTCCACCTGCTGGCGCGCCACGGCCAGAGCCTCTTCGTACTGCTCGTTGAGGATCAGGCGCGCAAAGGCCTTGGAGCCGGTGACGTTGGTGCGCTCGCCCACGTTGACGAACAGCGTCTCATCGCCGATGAAGACGGGCTCCAGGCCCGACAGGCGCATGGGAGGAATGGCAGTGGAAGGGGTAGCAGCGGACATCAGCTCACCTGTGTGAAAACCAGAAACAGAATCGAAAACAGGTGAGCGCCGTTGTGAGTGCCAGCAGATCGTCGACCGGATCTGCGACCCCGAGCCTGACGGGTCAAACATCTCTGGGATGACCGGCTGCAGCGCTCCTCGGGGTGAAGCCCGTCATTCTACGGCGAGGGCGGGCAATCGGGGCTTCAAGGCGCTTTGCCCCGCGGCTGTGCAGGATAGCTCTTTGCGAACGGCTATAGCAGATTCGACTTTCCACACCCCAAAAACAGGAGCAGGGCAAAAGGTAATTTCGCAAAACACGAATGCAACCATCTCATTTCAAGCATATTCCCGGCATGGTGCGCATCCGCAAGGAATGGCGCACATCGCTTTCCTGCTCTCAGGCAGCCCGGCACCGACGGGGCCGCCTGCCATGAGTGGACAAGCACCTACAGCCCCTATCTTTGAGTCTTTGGCACCATCGACAGCAAATGTCTGGTCCATGTGCTCAGCCGTGCACAGCCGATTGCCAGCCATGACCAGGCAGGCCATTCAGCCCTCGCATGGAACACCCAGGAGATCCTATGAACGTGACCTTCGGCGCGTACTACACCCTCATCATGGCCGTGCTTGTGCTCATGCTTGGCAAGCTCATGACAAGACATATCCGCTTTCTGCGCGACTTCAATATTCCCGAGCCTGTCTCCGGCGGCCTGGTCGTGGCGGCCATCATCTTCATGCTGCATCAGACCACGGGACTGGCGCTGAGCTTCGAGGGCAGTCTGCAGTCGGCTTTCATGCTGGTGTTCTTCTCGTCCATCGGCCTGAGTGCGAACTTCGCCAAGCTGCGTGAGGGCGGCTCTGCGCTGTTCATCTTCCTGGGCGTGATTGCCGTCTTCATCATGATGCAGAACATCGTGGGCGTAAGCCTGGCCACCGTGCTGGGACTGGACCCGTTGATCGGCCTGGTCGCAGGCTCCATCACACTGGTAGGCGGCCACGGAACGGCCGGAGCCTGGGGCTCGGTGCTGGAAAACCAATACGGTCTCACGGGAGCCACCACCCTGGGCATTGCCTGCGCCACTTTCGGCTTGGTCATCGGCGGCCTGCTGGGTGGACCGCTGGCCAAGCGGCTGATCACGCGCCATCAGCTGGCCCAGCCGCTGACCGAGTCCGAGCAACTGCGCGCCGATGCTCCCACGGTGAGCGAAGGCAGCGAGGTCGCCAACTTCGAGTCACCCAACAAGGCCCCGCGCCTGATCACGGCTGATGCTGCAGTGGAAACACTGGCCCTCTTCGCTGGCTGCCTGGCCTTTGCCGAATTCATGACCGGCCTGACCAAGGGCACGACCATCCAGCTGCCTACCTTTGTCTGGGCGCTGGGGGGCGGTGTGGTCATCCGCAACGTGCTGGACTATATGTTCGGCTTCAAGGTGTTTGACCGCGCCATCGATGTCTTCGGCAATGCCGCGCTATCCATCTATCTGGCTATTGCCCTGCTGTCGCTCAAGCTGTGGGAGTTGACCGACCTGGCCGGCCCGTTGATGGTCATCTTGGCCGCACAAGCCATCGTCATGACGCTGTATGCGGCATTTGTGACCTTCCGCATCATGGGCAAGAACTATGACGCCGCCGTGCTGGCTGCCGGCCACTGCGGTTTCGGCATGGGCGCCACACCCACGGCCGTTGCCAATATGCAGGCCATCACCAACCAGTACGGCCCGTCGCACAAGGCCTTTCTGATCGTGCCTCTGGTCGGAGCCTTCTTCATCGACATCATCAACGCCTTTGTGCTGCAGGCCATGATCAGCATCGTTCGCTGATCGCAGCTTGCGCCCACAAAAAAGGCGTGTTCCTGTCAAACAGGAACACGCCTTTTTTCATAGCTATTCACGCTTTATGGAAAAGCGCCAGAGACATATCTGACTCAGGTCATGCAGCCACGGCCTGGGCCGAAGCCGGCAAGCCGAAGATGCGGTCAAAGGCCCAGTTGAAGGCAAAGGTGTAGACCATGAAGAACACCAGCAGGCCGGCTTCCATCACTGCAGCTTCCCACAGCGAGATGCCGAACCACCAGGCCATCAGCGGGATCAGCATGGCGGCGATACCGCCTTCGAAACCGATGGCGTGCACCACGCGGCGCATCAGGGAGCGGCCCTTGACGCTCTGGCGCGATTCCCATTTTTCGAACAGGTGGTTGAAGCTCAGATTCCAGCAGATCGCGATCACCGAGGCAGCCACGGCCATGACGCCGGAATCGCTGGCCTTCTGGCCGATGGCCATGAAGATCAGGCTGGAGACGATGATGGCAATGATTTCGTACAGACCCACATAGAGGATGCGACGTTTGGGACCTTGAAGGCCCTTGGCCTTGGCGGGGGTGGCAAAAGCGGCGGTATTTTTGAGAGAAACGGCAGAGGAAGAAGCGGATGCCATCGCTGAGGCTTGTTGAGACATGGGCTGCAGTGTATGTTCTATAAATTGAAGATAAAAGTCAGTTCCTTTCAATTTTTCTGACAGATCGACACCATGCCCTTTAGCGCCGACCAGGTTCCGCTGTTTCTTGCCGTGCTCGATGCCGGCTCTTTCTCAGCGGCTGCACGCAAGCTGGGGCGTGTGCCCTCGGCCGTCAGCATGGCCATTGCCCAGCTGGAGGCAGAGCTGGACCTGCAGCTGTTTGACCGCAGCGGACGCGAGCCCGTGCCCAGCGCCGCCGCCCGCGCGCTCGAGCCGCAGGCGCGCCTGCTGGCCGAGCAGTTGCAGTTGCTGAACTGGCAGGCTCAGGCGCTGCATGCCGGGCTGGAGGAAAGGCTGACGCTGGCCATCGCCCCCGAACTGCTGGCCACGCACTGGAGCGAACCGCTGAACCGGCTGGTGCGCGAGTTTCCTGCGCTGCCCATTGAGGTGCTGGCAGCTCCCCAGGCAGATGCGCTGGAGCTTTTGCATGCGGGCCGCGCCCATCTGGCCCTGGTGTTCGAGCGGCCCGCCATTGACGGGCGCGAGGGTTTCCAGGAAATGGGCCGCGAGACGCTGGTAGCCGTGATGTCGCCGCAGTTCGAACTCTGGCAGCAGGCGCTGGCCGAGCATGAGCAGGGCCGCACCACACGGCCACAGCTCACGGTGGAGCAACTGGCTGCCACGCGTCAGGTACTGGTGGCCAGCCGCGACCCGCAGCAGACAGATCCGCGCTTTGTGTTTGCGCGACAGCTCTGGCGCACGGACAGCCACCAGGCAGCGCTTTCGCTGATAAGTGCAGGCCTGGCCTGGGGCTGGCTGCCCAAGGGCCTGGTGGAGTCGCATATCGGCAGCGGTGCGCTGATGGAAATTCCCGTGCTCAACATCAGCAACGGCACGACCTTGTTCGTGGACTGGGTCTGGTCCAAGGAGCGGGCCCAGGGTCTGGCGGCCAGGCGCTTTGTGCAACTGCTGCGCGAGCGCTGAGCTCCATGGACTGGCCTTCAACATCTGGTCTTGAAGACAAAAATGCGTAAGGAGCAGAATGTAAAAGCGCCAGCCGCTAGTCATTCCATAGCGAATCAATTTGCACTGCACAGGAGTTTCAATACATGCCCCGTCAGCCCGCCAAAGCCGCCCCCGCCACATCGCCTGCTGCGACCGCCGAACCAGAGCGCCAGCCGGCACGCAAGCGCCTGCCGTTTCCGACCAGTGAATCGGTACAGGCCTCCAAGGCAGCCAGGCCATCGCCCTCCCGGCCTGTGCCGCGCAAAAAGCCTGCCGCCAAAACCGTGAGCCGGACCGCTGCGCCCACGGCAAAAGCGCCCGCCGCGGCCCAGGTCTATCCTTTCGAGACCAAGGACAAGGCGCTGCGCAAGCTATGGCAGCCCTGGCAACCGGGCCAGCCACGGGACAGTCGTTCGACCACCGGACACCCTCGGCCCGCAGTGGAGTTGCAGAAGTTCGACCCGTCCGCCAAGCCCTTCTCCTCCGACAAGGGCAAGCAATATGACAAGGACAGCGTGAACCAGCTGGCCGAGGCTCTGGACGGGCTGCAGAATATTTTCTATGCCGACCGGCGTTTCAAGCTGCTGGTCATCCTGCAGGGCATGGATGCCGCAGGCAAGGACGGCACGCTGCGCGCGGTCTTCGGTCGCATGTCGCCGCTGGGCGTGCGCACCGTGGGCTGGAAGGCGCCCACCGAAACCGAGAAGGCGCATGACTATCTGTGGCGCATTCACCAGCAGTTGCCAGGTGCGGGCGAGATCGTGCTCTTCAACCGCAGCCAGTATGAGGATGTGCTGGTGCCTGTGGTCAACGGCTGGCTCACGTCCGAGCAGCAGACCCAGCGCTATGCGCAGATCAACGACTTCGAGCGCATGCTCAGCGAGACCGGCACGGTGATCGTCAAGTTCATGCTGCACATCAGCAAGGACGAACAGCGCGAGCGGCTGCAGCAGCGGCTGGACGACCCCTGCAAGCACTGGAAGTTCGACGAGAACGACCTCAAGGTACGCGCCCAGTGGGACGACTATCAGCAGGCCTACGGCCAGCTGCTGGGCGCCACGCACACACCCTGGGCACCCTGGACCATCGTGCCCGCCGACTCCAAGACCCACCGCAATCTGATGGTAGCCACGGTGTTGCGCGAGGTGCTGGGCAATCTGGAGCTCAAGTATCCGCCCGGGGCACCGGCGCTGGATCACATCAAGGTCCGGTGACGCGGACAGCCACCTGTGTCCGCGCGTTGCTCTCATAAAAAGAGCTTTTTAGCATTTATGTTTAATGATTTTCAGATTGAAAGATATCTGAAATCATTCATCAAAAAGCGCTAGAAGCTCTTGTTTTTGAAGACTCCCAAGACGGATCAGAACTGCCAGCCCAGTCCGCCCAGACCTTCGAACTCCATCTCGAAGCGATCGCCAGCCTGCAGCGGCATGCAGCCGCACCAGGTCCCGGTCGTCACCACGGTACCGGCAGGCACGCTGCCGTATTCGCGCGCCACATGCTGCAGCCAGTCCACGAGCAGCCAGGCCGGGTCGCCCAGGCTGTGCGTTCCGGTAAAGCGCTGCGGCTGATCGCCATTCACGGTCACCGTGCACAGCTGCCGGGCCCAGTCGCGGCCGGCAATGACGGAAGCGCTCTGCCACTCGCCCAGCGCCAGTCCGCCATGGCATTGGCCGTCGGCCAGCAAGGCCAGGGCCGGGGCCTTGAGGCCGTCGCGCCAGCGCACATCCACCCATTCCACGGCCACGCAGACGGCATCCACCAGCGCCAGCGCGCTGTCGTAATCGAGGGCTGCGGCCTGCTCGGCGCTCACATCCTGGCCTATGCGCAGGGCGATCTCGGCCTCGGCACAGCGCAGATTGAAGACGGTGGCGGGCGCGGGCACCGGGTTCAATCCCTGGCGAATGCCGTCCTCGGGCAGCGGCACATGCAGCAGCGCGGCATCGCGGCCGGGGCCGCCGGACTTCCAGTAGCGCGGCGCGCGATCGGCAGGCCACCAGTTCCAGCTGCGCGCCAGCGCGCTTTGCACGGCACGGGCATCGGCGGCATCGCGCATCAGCGCTGCCACGTCGGCGCCCTGGGCCTGAGCCGTGCCCAATTTGCGCGACCACCACAGCGCATCGGCCGTGGCATAGCTGTCCTCGGGCAAATCGGGCCACAGCGTCTTCCAGTCGGGCAGCACCTCGTCCTGCGTCTGCAACTCGGGAGCCAGACCTATGGGCGGGGTATTGGCAAACGGTGCCGGGCCGCACCAGCCGCTTTTGCAATCATTGTTTTCAGACATGACGGCAATGATGGCAAATTTCCAGTCTCCATGTCAGCAATTCAGTGCTTGGCCCACATCCAGAGCGGCTTTCGAATGGTTATGCACAAAATGCATAGCATCTCAAACAAGAAGCCTTGGACAGGAAAATTCGGCGCGCGCACACTGTGAATCCCGGACAGCAAGGGCTTACAACGACCTTGCTCCACTCAGTCAACCAGGCCTACATCATGCAAGCCAAAGACTCTTCAGCGCTGTCCACAGCGCATGCTCTGCCCTCCTACCTCAACTCCGATCATCTCGGTCCCTGGGGCATTTATCTGCAACAGGTCGACCGTGTCACCCCCTACCTGGGCTCGCTGGCCCGCTGGGTGGAAACGCTCAAGCGCCCCAAGCGCATCCTGATCGTCGATGTCCCCATCGAGATGGACGACGGCCGTATCGCCCACTTCGAGGGCTACCGCGTGCAGCACAACCTGAGCCGCGGTCCCGGCAAGGGCGGTGTGCGCTTCCACCAGGATGTGACGCTGTCTGAAGTGATGGCACTGTCGGCCTGGATGAGCATCAAGAATGCCGCCGTGAACGTGCCCTACGGTGGCGCCAAGGGCGGCATCCGTGTCGACCCGCGAAAGCTGTCCAAGGCCGAGCTGGAGCGCCTGACACGCCGCTATACCAGCGAAATCGGTCTGCTGATCGGCCCCACCAAGGACATTCCGGCACCTGACGTGAACACCAACGGCCAGGTCATGGCCTGGATGATGGACACCTACTCCATGAACACGGGCGCCACGGCCACCGGCGTGGTCACGGGCAAGCCCGTGGATCTGGGCGGTTCGCTGGGTCGCGTCGAGGCCACGGGCCGCGGCGTGTTCACCGTGGGCGTGGAAGCAGCCAAGCTCACCGGCCTGAATGTGCAGGGCGCACGCGTGGCCGTGCAGGGCTTCGGCAATGTGGGCGGCACTGCGGGCAAGCTGTTTGCCGATGCCGGTGCCAAGGTCGTGGCCGTGCAAGACCATACAGGCACCATTCAGAACGCCAATGGTCTGGATGTGACGGCATTGCTGGAGCATGTGGGCAATACCGGCGGCGTGGGTGGCTTTGCCGGTGGCGAGGCCATGGATGCAGCCGCCTTCTGGGGCGTGGATTGCGACATCCTGATCCCGGCGGCACTGGAAGGCCAGATCACCGAGGAAAACGCCGGCCAGATCAAGGCCAAGCTCGTGATCGAAGGTGCCAACGGCCCCACCACTCCTGAGGCCGACGACATCCTCAGCGAAAAAGGCGTGCTGGTTCTGCCCGACGTGATTGCGAATGCCGGCGGCGTGACCGTGAGCTACTTCGAGTGGGTGCAGGACTTCTCCAGCTTCTTCTGGACCGAAGACGAAATCAACGCCCGTCTGGTGCGCATCATGCAGGAAGCCTTTGCCGGCGTCTGGGCCGTGGCCCAGGAGCACAAGGTGACACTGCGCACCGCCACCTTCATCGTAGCCTGCAAGCGCATTCTCCATGCCCGCGAGGCGCGCGGCCTGTATCCATGATCTGCCTCTGAAGCGGCTTTGCCGCTTCCCCCTCTCCGGTATCAACCGGAAGGGGGATACCGGCTTCGCCATCGGTCCGGCCCTAGCTTGCCGTCTCTTGGAGAGGGCAAGCGGCTTTGAGGCCCAAACGAAAAAAGCCTTCTGTTTCCAGAAGGCTTTTTGTTTGGTTGCGCGAGAAGGATTTGAACCTCCGACCTTTGGGTTATGAGCCCAACGAGCTACCAGACTGCTCCATCGCGCGGTAATTTGTTTCTCAACAGCAGTCGCTGTGTCGATAGGCGCAATTGTAGCCTAAATCGGCCTGTCATGCGGAGCAGTTATATAAACACGCGCTTTTTATGGTTACTGGCTCTGAGATTTGTCGCCAGCTCCCCATGGGCAGCAGCAATTGCCGCCCATGCCAGTCGGTATAGTTGCCGCCCATGGCCAAAGAGAAAACCACTTTCACCTGCAACGCCTGTGGCGGCACCAGCCCGCGCTGGCTGGGCAAATGCCCTGGCTGCGGCGCCTGGAACACCCTGGTCGAGACCGTGGCCGACTCCGCCTCGGGCGGCAAGAACCGCCTGAGCCAGCCCCAGGGCTATGCAGGTCTGGCCAATGCCCAACCCGTCACCCCGCTGTCGGCCATCGAGGCCCAGGATGTGGCGCGCACGCCCAGCGGTATCGAGGAGCTGGACCGCGTGCTGGGCGGCGGCGTGGTCGAAGGCGGCGTGGTGCTGATTGGCGGAGATCCTGGAATAGGTAAGTCCACACTTCTTTTGCAGGCCATGGATGCATTGCATCGTATCGGTCTGCCCACGCTCTATGTGACGGGCGAGGAAAGCGGCGCCCAGGTGGCGCTGCGCTCGCGCCGGCTGGGGCTGGACAACAGCCAGGTCAATGTGCTGGCCGAGATCCAGCTCGAGAAAATCCTGGCCACCGTGGAGGCCACCCAGCCCGCCGTGGTGGTCATCGACTCGATTCAGACCGTGTATTCGGACCAGCTTTCCTCGGCACCGGGCTCCGTGGCCCAGGTGCGCGAGTGCGCGGCCCATCTGACGCGCGCGGCCAAGACCACGGGCATCACCATCATTTTGGTGGGCCATGTGACCAAGGACGGCGCGCTGGCCGGCCCGCGCGTGCTCGAGCACATGGTGGACACGGTGCTCTATTTCGAAGGCGACACGCACAGCAACTTCCGCCTGGTGCGCGCCATCAAGAACCGCTTTGGCGCCGTCAACGAGATCGGCGTCTTCGCGATGACAGAAAAAGGCCTCAAGGGCGTGACCAACCCCAGCGCCATCTTCCTGAGCCAGCACAGCGAGCCCGTGCCCGGCAGCTGCGTGCTGGTGACACTGGAGGGCACGCGCCCCATGCTGGTGGAAATCCAGGCCCTGGTGGACCAGGGCGGCCCGGCCGCGCGCCGCCTCTCCGTCGGCCTGGACCGCGACCGGCTGGCCATGCTGCTGGCCGTGCTCAACCGCCATGCGGGCGTGGCCTGCGCCGACCAGGATGTCTTCGTCAATGCAGTGGGCGGCGTGCGCATCAATGAGCCTGCAGCAGACCTGGCTGTGATGTTAGCAATCACTTCCAGCCTGCGTGGCAAGTCACTGCCCAAGGGCTTTATCGCGTTTGGCGAGGTCGGTCTGGCCGGCGAGGTGCGCCCCGCCCCTCGGGGTCAGGAGCGTCTCAAGGAAGCAGCAAAGTTGGGATTCACTATCGCCGTGGTTCCCAAGGCCAATGCCCCAAAGAAACCCATCAGCGGCCTGACCATCCATGCCGTGGAGCGCGTTGATGAAGCCATTAACATCGTGCGCGGCATTGGCTGATGTATTTTGATAGCTGCTTGTGCTTTTGAATCATCGGTATCAGGCAATAAGTGATCTGAAATCGTTTCTCTAAATACGCATACAGCTACTGTTTTTGAAAACCCCTTGATCACAGCAGCCTGTACGGGCATACGCACTGTCCGCACACTCAAACCCATACCCTCGTATGACAATAAGCCCATGAATTTGCGCAATATTTTGGTTCCCCTGGGCTTGATCGTGCTGGTGATCGCGGCCTACAACTCTGCGGGCTGGCCCGGCGTGGCGGCCGTTGCAGGCGGCATCATCATGTGGGTGCTGCTGCACTTCACGCGCCTGATGTCCATCATGAAGAAGGCGTCGGACCGGCCTATCGGCTATGTGGGCAGCGCCGTGATGCTCAATGCCAAGCTCAAGC
This sequence comes from Comamonas sp. A7-5, assembly GCF_039581385.1. Classification (NCBI taxonomy): domain Bacteria; kingdom Pseudomonadati; phylum Pseudomonadota; class Betaproteobacteria; order Burkholderiales; family Comamonadaceae; genus Comamonas; species Comamonas sp. A7-5. The sequence goes on along the minus strand of NZ_JBCPWO010000003.1, from coordinate 407,285 downwards.
CCAAGGTCCCGCTGGTCCATGTGGTGGCCATGACCCGCTCCCTGGGTCAGCGTCTGTCCGAAGAGGGCCAGAGCCCGGAAATCTACCGCTGGACTGACGGTACACAGTCCCATGTGACCTGCGAATTTGTCGCTGGCCGTCTCATGAAGTGGGAGCTGCAGCGTCCCGAGCAAAAGGAAGACTCTGCGGCGGCTGATGCGCAAGCAACAGACCGGACATCTGCCCCGACCTCCCCCTAAAATGGCAGCTTCAGGAGACAAGCGCTGCCGCCGACCCGGCAGCAGCGCCCGCCGAACACACAACCCATAGAGGATGGTTTTATGAGCCCTGTTGTTCCCTCGATGTCCGACCGCGACGGCAAGATCTGGATGGATGGTCAGCTGGTGGAGTGGCGCGATGCCAAGATCCACGTGCTGACCCATACGCTGCACTATGGCTGCGGCGCCTTTGAAGGCGTACGCGCCTATGAAACCGCACAGGGCACGGCCATCTTCCGCCTCGAAGAGCACACCAAGCGCCTGTTCAACAGCGCCAAGATCCTGCGCATGCAGATCCCATTCAGCCAGGAGCAGGTCAACCAGGCTCAGGTCGAGGTGGTCAAGGCCAACGGCCTCAAATCCTGCTATCTGCGCCCGCTGACCTGGATCGGCGACCGCAAGCTGGGTGTCTCGCCCAAGGGCAACACCATCCACCTGATGGTGGCGGCCTGGGCCTGGGGCGCCTATCTGGGCGAGGAAGGCATGCAGCGCGGCATCCGCACCAAGATTTCCAGCTTCACCCGCCACCATGTGAACATCACCATGAGCCAGGCGAAGGCGGTGAGCAACTACACCAACTCCATCCTGGCCAATACCGAGGCTCTGGACGACGGCTACGACGAGGCCATCCTGCTGGACGCATCGGGCTTTGTCTCCGAAGGATCGGGCGAGAACATCTTTGTGATCAAGGATGGCGTGATCTACACCCCCGACCTGTCCGCTGGCGCACTCAACGGCATCACGCGCAACACCGTGCTGCACATCTGCAAGGACCTGGGCCTGGAAGTGGTGCAAAAGCGCATCACCCGCGATGAGCTTTACATTTCGGACGAGCTGTTCTTCACCGGCACTGCCGCAGAAGTCACGCCCATCCGCGAAGTGGACCGCGTGCAGATCGGCGAAGGCCGCCGCGGCCCGATCACCGAGAAAATCCAGGCGGCCTACTTTGACATCGTCAACGGCCGCAATCCCAAGTACGCACACTGGCTGACCTTGGTATAAATCACCCCCTGGGCGGCTTTGCCGCTTCCCCCCGGGGGACAGCACCGTCGCTGCGGGACGGCCCTTGCTTGGTGCTTCTGACCTCAATTGCGCCAGTATTTCCGGCCATGCTTCATTATTGAAAACACGAAAGACACGAGAAATGACCACGAATGCCGTCGTCGAACTGGCCGCCAAAGACCTCAACGCACAAGGTGGCGTGTTCTGCCCCAGCCCCAAGGCCGACATGAAACTGTGGGACAGCCACCCCAAGGTCTATCTGGACGTGGCCAAGACCGGCGACGCCAAATGCCCTTATTGCGGCACGACCTACCGCCTCAAGGCCGGTGAGGTGTTTGCTGGCGGGCATTGAAGCAACCACCGTTCATGAAAGAGGCTCCCGATAGGAGCCTCTTTTTTATGCCTCGGGATTGAGAGCCCGATGCCAGGTGCTGCCTGGCACTGCCCCGCCATGGGCTTTGAACATTTCCGTGAAATGCCGCCTCTCTCCGCCTCTGAGCTTGACGATGGGAGCACTGATCTTCGGCCCCTGAACCCGACACAACTGGGGATACAGCAAATACCATTTCCAGCGCAAGGCATGGTGATAGTAATAAGCCGAGTCCTCGGCCTTGAACAATGCCATGCGTGAATACTGTCTTTGGCGCAGCACCTGCTGTGCCGTGACATGGATCAGCAGGTAATGAGGATCGCCAATGTTCTGCCGGATATCGACCCAATCGGGCTGTGCCTGGAGCCGCTGCAGATAGGCCTCGGTTCCCTCGACAATCAAGGCTTGGTGAAATTCCCGCTGCCAGGCGACGATGAAATCGGAGCCCGCCAAAGCGCCAAATGCCCAGCTTTCGATCACAGGCCTCTGCACCTGGGTGGTGAATTTCTCAAGATAGAAACCCACAAACTCAGTCCTGGAGTCGACGGCTGCCTGCATCCAGCCCAACGAGCGCGTCAGCAGGGTGCTGGCATCCAGCCAGAAGCCTCCATGCAGGGCCACGAGGTACAGGCGCAGCCAGTCAGATTGTTTGGTGGGATGCAGCTCATGGAACCGGGCAGGCAAAGCTTCTTGTGCCACGTACTGGGCCAGGTTGCCAGGATGCACAAGGCATACTTCATAATCCGGACACTGCAAACGCCAGCTCTGGATGCATTCGCGCACAAACGAGTCGGGCTGAGCATGGTTCCAGTAGGTCCACAATTTCCTGGGAATCGCAGCGCCCGGCGACGCCGCTAATTGCGGTGCGGGAGCAGCTACCTTGCCTTCGACAATGACCGGTATTGCGTCGCAATAGCTTGCTGAGGATTTCAGCGTCCGGGGCTGAACCAGCTTCAATGCGCTTTTGAATAATTGGGCAGGAATCCGGGTCATGGTGCGGAGAACAAAAAGAAACAATAGACGCAAATGATCTGTGCAGATTGTCCATCAGAACAATGAACTCACACTCTTTCCCTGAGCCAAAAACTGACGCTACAACGCCGATCCGAATCCTGCACTTCGTGACCGGAGGGTTTTCCGGCGCCACCCAGGTCGCGGTAGACCTGAGTCTGGCCGCACTACACACGCCAGGCTATGAAGTTCTGCTGGTGCTGCGCCGCAAGCCCAGCACGGATGAGCGCAAGATCGATGCCCTGCGCCAGCAAGGCCTGCAGGTCAAGGTGGTGTCCAACTGGCTGCATGCACTCACCGTCTGGGAGTTGCGCAAAGTCATTCGAGACTTCAAGCCCGATGCGATGTTCGCCCATGGTTTCAGCGACCATATCTGGGGCAGGCGCGCTGCTGCAGCCGAGGGTGTGGCGCATATCTTTCATGTGGAGCACAACTCGCGTGAGCGCTACACGCCGCGTCGTCTGCGCCAGGCCCTGGCGCTGGAGCCGTTCACCCAGGCCCATATCGGCGTCTCTGAAGGCGTCAGAACCAGTCTGGTCGAACGAGGTTTCCCGGCCGAAAAATGCATTGCCATCTGCAACGGCATCGACCTGACACGCTTTGCTCAAGACGCCATGCCCCAGCGCTGGCAGGAACGCGAGCCGGCCATTTACATGGCGTCGCGCTTTGCGCGCCAGAAAGATCACGACACGCTGATCAGGGCTCTGGCCGCGCTCAGGCAACGCGGCCTGACGCCCACACTCTATCTGGCCGGCGCAGGCAAGAGTTCGCTCAGGGCCAGAGCCGAGCGGCTGGTGGCTGAGCTGGGACTTGAGCAGCAGGTTCGCTTCCTGGGCAATGTCTCGGACCTGCCCCAGCGACTGTCCAGAACTCAGATCTTTGTTCTGGCTACGCACTGGGAAGGCATGCCTCTGGCGCTGGTGGAAGGCATGGCCGCAGGCTGTGCCTGTGTGGTGTCCGATGTCATCGGAGCCCGGGAAGTCGTCACCCCCGAGGTGAACGGCCTGCGGGTGCGGGAGTCAGACCCCGACTCCATGGCAGACGCTTTGCAAAGACTGCTCCAGAATCCAGCGCTGGCCCAGAGCCTGGGCGCAGCGGCGCGCGTCCACGCACTAAGCCACTACGGACGAGAACAGATGTGGTCCCACTATCAAAGACTGCTGCCGGTCAGCGCTTGAGAACTGCCGTTACAAGAGGCTTTGAAGCCCGAAAGTTCCCCCAGCTCAAAGCCAGCTTCATCTTGAATTTGCGCATTTTTTGCAAACGATTCGCCGGTGCTTCTTTTTGGGCCCAGATGCTGCTGATCTCGCTGGTGTCATCCAGAGAAATGACCGAGGGGTAGACCCCGTACACACGCAGGTCGTTCTCAAACCAGAAGCGAATATCCACATCGACTGGTCTATCGAAGGGAACACGTGCCTCCAGCATCTTGCGGGCACCGGATCGACTGATGACATAGCCGGCAGCAAAGCTGGGCACCCGCTGATAGGAGATCAGTTGCAAAGATCCCTGAACCAACGGACCTTGATCCGCGATCTTTTCCGGCTCGCGCCCGTAGAGCTTGATCATGTCCCAGCTGCCATCGGTGGGCAGTGCTTCAATCGCGGCCAGCGCCTGGGGCAAATCCGGCAGAAGCCGCACATCATCCTCGAAGACAACCATGGCAGGAGCGTCGCTATCCATGAGTTGCTGCCATGACCTCAGATGGCTGGCGTAACAGCCCTTCTCTCCGTTGCTCAGGGGTTTGAAGTAGCGGCCATGGCTTTGCGGCGCACAGAAGTAACGTTTTTGCTCGGCCTCGGACAGATCCGCCCACCACACTGCAGGCAAGCGCGACGCTGTCAACCCCATTTGCGAGAACTGGGCTGTCATCCGCTCGCGGCGCTTTGCATCCTTGGACAGATTGATAAAGACAATGGGTAATGACGACATACACTTCTGCACCGAATACAAGACCTGCAGTGTAGGTTGAAGCCAACTGCCTCGCAGGAGAACCTGATTGACAACTATGAATGTGCCTACACAAGTCACACCTCGAACCGGCAAGCGGGCGACTGCTCTTGCGCATGCCCTGGATGCCGCCTGCTTTGCATTCTTTGCGTTGAGTCTTTGCGTCCCCTCTGGCTACTCTTACGGATCCACGGCCCTGGCTCTTTTGACTCTCGCCGGTTGTATCGCGGCCCGCCCCCAAGGCCTTGCCAGGCGCGAGACTTTCGTGCTGGCGGGGCTTCTGCTGGTGCTGGGCCTGCTCTGGAGCCTGTCCTTCGACCACTGGTTCTCGGCGGCGGGCTGGGGTTATGGCGCGAAATACGCGCTGGCCGCTCTCTGCCTCTGGTATCTGAGCAAAACAGGTATCCGGCTCACTGCCATTGTCTGGGGCCTGGCTCTGGGGAGTATGGGTGCCCTGGCGATTGCTGCGTATCAGGCCGGCGTGCTCAAGATGCTACGTGTCTCCGGCTTTACCAATGCCATCCAGTATGGTGGCATCGCCATGTATATGGGTTTTGCCACCTTGTCCCTGGCTTTGCTGGGCCGCTGGAGCAAGTCTCAAACAGCAGCTCTGGGGCTAATGGCTGCATGCGGTATTTATGCGTCCTTTCTTTCCGACTCCCGCGGCTCCTGGGTCGTGATACCGCTGCTGATCGCGGCCATCTGGCTGATGGCATGGCTCAATGGCTACAAGCGTCTGGCCAGCATGACGGCGGCAGCCATGCTGCTGCTCGGGCTGGTCGTGGCAGTGCCGGCCTACCAGAAGCTGGAACAACGAAGCAGCGAAGCTGCTCGGGAAGTCTCACAGTATCTGCAAGACCCGCAGAAATATGCAGTGACCTCTGTCGGCCAGCGTCTGGAGCAATGGCGGCTTGCCATACATCTGATCGAACAGCGCCCCTTCAGCGGCTGGGGACTGGCCGGCTATTCTGCAGCCAAGCAGCAAATGGTCGATCAAGGCCTGGCCCACCCTTCGGTCATGGAATATGGGCATGCGCACAATGAAATCCTGGATATGTGGGTCAAGCGCGGGCTGCCGGGTCTGATCCTGCTGCTGGCGTTCTATGCCGTGCCTGCAGCCATTTTCTGGCCCACGCAGCGCCGTCTGGCGCATGCCGATGCGGCGCAGCGCTCCAAGCTGCTGGCTCTGCGCGCGGCCGCCACGCTGCTGCCGCTGGCCTATTTCGGCTTTGGCTGGACCCAGGTGTTCTTCGCGCACAACAGCGGAAACATGTTCTATATTTTCAGCCTCGCCGTGCTCTGGGGCGGTATTTGCAGAATGGAAACCCAGTCTGCAGTCACCAAAATTCAGTCCTGAGACCTGCCCGGCAGACCCAGGGCCAGAGCTCCCAGAGCCCCCTGGCCCAGGGCAAAGACACCATACAAGAGCCCAACCCCAACCGCTAGTACCGCAGGGACTCCGAAGGGAGCCAGGGCTGCCACAGCAGCAGCTTCACGGGTGCCCCAGCCGCCCACACTGACAGGCAGTGCAGCCATCAAAAACACGGGGGCGATGACAAAGGCCCAAACGGCCAGCGGCAAATGCAGGCCCAGAGCCATGGCCCCACAGGCCAGCGCACCAGCAGACAGCAATTGCACCAATGCCGAGGATGCTGCTTGCACCCACAGTTGCAGCAGGAAGTTCGGGCTGCTTGCCGCCAAGCGCACAGGCTCCATCCATGCACCAGGCAACTTGAGCCAGTTGCTGCGCAGGCCCTGCAGAGCAGCCCAAGGCAGCAGCAACCACAGCATGATGACGACAAGCAGCAGAGCGATGAAAACCGTGGTGTTCATGTGTATCCAGGGGGCCAGTGTGGAAGCACAGGCCACCGCCCCCAGGCCACCGATCGCGCACAACATCCACAGACCGCTGACGCGATCCAGAATCACCGAAAGATTGCTTGCCGCCTTGGCCTGCCCGGTCTTCTGCAGCGCAATCGCACGATAGACATCACCGCCCACAACAGCGCCAGGCAGCAACACATTCAGGCCAATGGCCTGAAAGTACCAGCGTATGCCAGAGGCCAGCGACATCTCGGCCCCGAGCCACCGCGCCATGGCACGCCAGCGCCATGCCGACACCGCGTTCGAGGCAATGGAAATCCCCAAGCCCCCCAGCAACCACCAGGGGCTGGCCTGCTGCAGCCGGCCCCACAGTTGCACAGGGTTGGCGAGATAGACAACGGCGGCCAGCAAAGCGATGCCCATCAGGGCTCGGACAACCGCCTTACGCGCCTTGCTCACAGGACCGTAGTCTCGGTTTTCGCTGTTTTTTCTTCGGGCTTGTGCCTGGCTGCGCTGTAATCCTTGGCGTGGTACTGAAGGCCACTGCCCGACTCGTAATAGATACGCGTCAGCAGCTCGCCGATCAGGCCCGCTGCGATGAACTGCATGCCCATCAGCACCAGCATGACTCCCGCCATCAAGAGGGGTCGGCCGCCAATCGATTCGCCCATGATCTTCTGTGCCAGCAGCCACAGCAGGATCAGCACGCCAGGCGTTGCCATCCACAGTCCCATACCGCCAAAGGCATGCAGCGGACGCTGGCGAAAGCGCATGAAAAAGACAATGAAGATCAGATCCAGAATCACCCGGAAGGTGCGATCTATGCCGTATTTGGAAACACCGCGCGTGCGTGCATGGTGACGCACCGGAATCTCCGTGATACGCGCACCGGCATCACGCGCCAGTGAGGGAATGAAGCGGTGCATCTCGCCATAGAGGCGAATGCGGTCAATGATTTCGCGGCGATAGGCCTTCAATGCACAGCCATAGTCATGCAGCTGCACATTGGTGAATTTGGAAATCAGGCGGTTGGCCAGCACCGAGGGAAGGCGACGCGACAGGGCCTTGTCCTGGCGGTTCTTGCGCCAGCCCGAGATCATGTCCACATCGGGGTCGTTTTCCAGACGTTCCAGCAACAGCGGAATATCGCCGGGTTCGTTTTGCAGGTCGGCATCCAGCGTGACCACATACCGGCCGCGCACCCGGTCAAAACCGGCCTGCAAGGCACTGGACTGACCGTAGTTGCGCACCAGACAGACGGCACGCACCCAGGGATGCTGTTCGGCCAGCTCGCGCAGACGTCTGGCACTGCCATCCGTCGACCCATCGTCCACCGCAATCAGTTCGTAGCTCAGTGACTGGGTGCGCATGGCCTCATCAATGCGGGCCACCAGATCGGGCAGATTATCGAACTCGTTATAAACAGGAACAACGATGGAAACTTCGGGATTGGAATCGTGCACGGACGTCATGCTCAATGATTTTGGATAACAGTCACCTATACTAACTGAATACCCTAGGTGCCATTTGCGCCAGGCCCATTGTTTGGCCTGCAAAGCCAAGCGCAATCGTAAGTGCGCACTATCAAAACATGTGCACCCGCCAAATCCTATGGCATCAAACTCCTCGACTTCTATTCGCCCAGACTGGCAGCAGACCCTTTATGCCAAGCCATGGATATGGCTGGCTCTTTTAGTTTGTGCCCATATCGTTTCCCGTATCAGCATTTCAGCAGGCATGAAATGGGATGAATCCGAACAGATTCTCTGGGCCCAGCAATTGCAACTAGGCTATGGCCCGCAGCCGCCTCTGTATACCTGGATGCAATGGGCGGTCTGTCAGCTTCTCGGCCCTTCGGTGCTGGCTCTGGCATTGCTCAAACATCTGCTGATTGCCCTGGCCTATTGCCTGGCATGGCTGGCTGGCCGGCAGTTGCTCAATCAAAAAGGTGCCTGGTGGGTTGCCGCAGGTCTGCTGCTGATGCCGCCCTTCGGCTGGGACTCGCTGCGCGACCAGACTCATACGGTGATGGTGACGGCCATGACCATGGGCTTGTGGTGGGCGGTACTGCGCCAGGTTCAAAAGCCGCAAGCCGTCAATTTTGTCTGGATCGGCCTCTTCTGCGGTCTGGGCATGCTGTCCAAATACAGCTATGCCATGCTCATTGGCGCCTTGTTCGTGGCCTCCATGACGGTGGCACAGGTCCGCTCGGCCATCTTCGCCAGGGGCTGGTGGCTGGCTCCGCTGGTGGGCTTGCTGGTGTTTGCGCCCCATGCCTTCTGGCTGGCTTCGCACTGGGGCATGGCAACCACCGAGACCGTACAGAAGATGTCCATCTCCACCGAGGCCTCGCATCTGAAAGGTCTGGGCAATCTGCTCAAGGCCCTGCTTTCCACCCTGGGCCTGTGGCTGATTGCCGCCGTACTCAGCTATCGCTCCAGACTCTGGAAGCCCGGCACCGACGCGTCTTTGCCCAGCCAGGAATGGGCCAGGCCTTTGCTGCGCAACTACCTGCTCATCATTGCCGTCTGCCTGCTGGCCATGGTGCTGGCAGCTGATGTCACGGACTTCAAGCAGCGCTGGATGCTGCCTCTGACGGCCATTGCACCCTTGGCCCTGTATGTCTGGCGCCCGGCACTGCTGGAGCAGGGCGTGGGCCGCCTGTTCACCGTCTTCGTCATCGTCTTTGCCCTGATCTTTCTGATCATGGCCACGCTGCGCCCCTGGCAGGGCGGTCGCAAGAACGATCCCGACGAACTCAACCATCCGGTCAAGACACTGGCCCAGGAACTGAGCCAGGCTGGCTACAGCGGCAAGGGAGTCATCGTTGGCTCGGACCATATGCTGGCGGCCATGCTGCATTCACAGTTCCCGCAAACCTACGCCCTGGGCTGCTCCGATGGCTCCCAGCTGAGGCAGTGCCTGTCTCAGGCCGGCGCCGATACCACAGGCGGCCTGCTGCTGATCACACGCGCCGACAAGCCCGTCGCGGGCTGGTGGGACGGCATCTTCACCACCCAGGCAAAAACCGCGCTGCAAACACTGAGCATCCCTTTCGAGAAAATGCCTGCCAGCGCAACACCTGCGCAATACCAATATCTCTGGATTGCCCCATGAATCCCGTCCTGATCACCGGCTGTGCCGGCTTTATCGGCATGCATTGCGCCAAGCGACTGCTTGAGCAAGGTGTGGCCGTGGTTGGCATCGACAACCTCAACAACTACTACGATGTGGCGCTCAAGCATGCCCGCCTCACCGAGTTGCGCCCACACGCCCACTTCCGCTTTGTGGAACTCGATCTGGCGGATCGGCAAGGCATGGCCGACCTGTTTGCCGAGGTAGCCCCCAGCAAAGTTCTGCACCTGGCCGCACAAGCCGGTGTACGCTACTCCATTGATCAGCCCGACGACTACACCGACTCGAATCTGCTGGGCTTTGGCAATGTCCTGCAAGGCTGCCGCAAGCACCAGGTCGAGCATCTGGTCTATGCCAGCAGCTCCAGCGTCTATGGCGGCAACACCAGGATGCCGTTTGCCGAAAGTGATGCGGTAGACCACCCCATCAGCTACTACGCGGCCACCAAGAAGGCCAATGAGCTGATGGCCCATAGCTATGCGCACCTGTACGGCATTCCCACCACAGGCCTGCGCTTCTTCACGGTGTACGGCCCCTGGGGCCGCCCCGACATGGCCTTGTTCAAGTTCACCAAGGCCATGCTGGCGGGCGAGAGCATCGATGTCTATGGCGAAGGCAAGCTGGTGCGCGACTTCACCTATATCGACGATATCGTCGAAGGCATCATGCGCGTGCTGGACAAGCCCGCCACGCCCGATGCCGGCTATGACAGCCAGAACCCCAACCCCGGCACCAGCACCGCGCCCTATCGCATCTTCAATATCGGCAACAACTCGCCCACCGTGCTGATGGACTACATCGCAGCACTGGAGGGCGCCCTGCAAATTACCGCCCGCAAGCAAATGCTCCCCATACAGCCCGGCGACATGCACAGCACCTCGGCCGACACACGTGCCCTGCAAGCCTGGGTCGGCTTCTCGCCAGCCATGCCCGTGGCCACGGGCGTGCAGCATTTTGTGGATTGGTATCGCTCTTTTTATCGCGTATGAAAGTTACTGTCTTTGGTACCGGCTATGTCGGTCTTGTGCAAGGTGCCGTGCTGGCCGATGTCGGCCACCAGGTGCTTTGCGTGGATGTGGATGAGAAGAAAGTCGCGGCACTCAAGGCTGGCCAGATTCCCATCCATGAACCAGGCCTCGATGCACTCGTCATCAACAACCAGCAACTGGGTCGTTTGCGGTTCACCACCAATGCCGCCGAAGGCGTGGCGCACAGCGAGCTGATCTTTCTGGCCGTGGGCACGCCGCCCGACGAAGACGGCAGCGCCGACCTGCAATATGTGCTGGCCGTGGCCCGCACCATCGCCCAGCACATGGACGGACCGCGCATCGTCATCAACAAATCGACCGTGCCCGTGGGCACGGCGGACAAGGTCTCGACCGTGATTGCCGAAGGCCTTGCACAGCGCAATCTGCAGCACCCTTTCGATGTGGTGTCGAACCCCGAGTTTCTCAAGGAAGGCGCGGCAGTGGGCGATTGCCAGCGTCCGGACCGCATCATCATAGGCACCGGCAACCCGGCTTCCGAAGCCAAGCTGCGCGAGCTCTACGCTCCCTTCAACCGCAATCGCGACAAGATCGTGATGATGGATGTCCGAAGCGCCGAGCTGACCAAATATGCGGCCAATGCCATGCTGGCGACCAAGATCAGCTTCATGAATGAGATTGCCAACCTGGCGGAAAAGCTGGGTGCCAATGTGGAGGCCGTGCGCCGCGGCATTGGCAGCGACCCGCGCATCGGCTACCACTTCATCTACCCAGGCGTGGGCTATGGCGGCAGCTGCTTTCCCAAGGACGTGAAGGCGCTGATCCACACCGCCAGGGAGGTCGAGTTTGAGCCTCTGCTGCTCAATGCCGTAGAGGACCGCAACCATGCCCAGCGCAATGTGCTGTTCGAGCGCATCAGCGCCTTCTACAGCGGCCAGCTTGAGGGCAAGACCATCGCCGTCTGGGGCCTGGCTTTCAAGCCCAATACCGACGATATGCGCGAAGCGCCCAGCCGCAATCTTCTGGAGTCGCTCTGGGCCGCCGGTGCCAAGGTGAAAGCCTACGATCCCGTTGCCATGAAGGAAGCCCGTCGCATCTACGGCGAGCGTGCCGACCTGGAGCTGGTGGATAGCCCCCTGGCTGCCGTGCAGGATGCAGACAGTCTGGCCATCGTGACCGAATGGCAGATCTTCCGTGCGCCGGACTTCGACCTGCTGGCCACAACACTGAACGACAGAATGATTTTTGACGGCCGCAACCTCTACGAGCCTGCCCTGCCTGCCAGCCATGGCCTGGGCTATGTCTCCATAGGCCGCCCCGCCCAGCAGCCGCGCTGAAACAAAAAGCCCCGCAGGCAGAAACCTGCGGGGCTTTTCCTTGGACTGCTGCTCAGGCCAATGGCAAGCTGATCACGAAGCTCGCACCGCTACCGCCATCTTTGCGTGCCTCGCAGTGCACCGTGCCGCCATGCCGCTCGGCGATCGAACGCACCAGCGACAGGCCCAGGCCCACGCCGCCGGAGCGCTCGCTGGCCCCAGGCAGGCGATAGAACTTCTCGAAGATACGCTCGCGCTGCGCCTTGGGAACCCCGGGGCCGTGATCCTCGACACGGATCAAGGCCATGCCATCCTGTTTGGACAGGGACAGAGTGATCTCGCCCTCGCTGTAGCGGCGCGCATTCTCCAGCAGATTGCGCACGGCACGGCGCAGCAGTTTCGCGATCCCCTGCACCTCAAGCGGACCATCGGTCTGCATCTCCAGATCGGCATCGATGCGCGCGCATTCCTCGGCCGCCAGACCGATCAGATCGACCGACTCCACCGTGCCCACATCGACCTCGCTGGAGTCCAGGCGGCTGGCCAGCAGGATCTCGTCGACCAGTTGGTCAAGCTCGCCAATATTGCGCTGGATCTCGGCCTTGGCGCGTGCACTGGCCGGGTCGTCACCCATGAACTCCAGGCCCATGCGGATGCGCGTCAACGGCGAGCGCAGTTCATGCGAGGCATTGGCCAACAGAGATTTGTGAGACGTCATCAAGGTCTCTATGCGCGCTGCAGCAGCGTTGAACTGGTGCGCCAGATCCGCCACCTCATCGTGACCATGCTCGGGGACACGCACCGACAGATCGCCCTCGCCAAAGCGCTTGACGCCGCGCTGCAGGTTTTCCAGACGCTTGAGCAGACGGCGAATGATGGGGAACACACCCACAACCACTGCCACGCCGACCAGGCCCAGCATCCACAGAAAGCCGAACGGCGGCCGCAGCCAGAAGGCGACGGCACCGTCACGCGGGGGAGGGCGGCCCTCACGCCACTCGCGTGGCGCCATCCATAGCTCATAGACCTGCCCGTCCCTGGCGGCAATTTCAAAACGCACGCCATCCACGGGCGAGCCGGAGATGCGGTTGCCGCGCCCCTCCACCAGCACCTCGCCCTCAGGGCCCTTGAGTACCATCTCGCGCGAGGGAGGCGTGGTGCTGTTCTGGGCGCGCTGCTCTTCGGCAATATTCCAGGCCCAGGCCACGCACAGCGTGAGCACGGCCACGCCGACCACCACGGCCAGCCAGATGCGCAGATAGAGGCGCTGGGAGAAGATGTGCAACAGCTTCATCAGTCTTGCTGCTTGGCAAAGACATAGCCCACGCCGCGCACCGTGAGAATGCGCTTGGGAGCCTTGGGGTCGGCCTCGATGGCGGCGCGGATGCGGCCCATGTGCACGTCGATGGAGCGGTCGAAGGCCTCCAGTTCGCGGCCGCGCACGGCTTCCATGATCTGGTCGCGCGTCAGAACGCGACCGGCGCGCTCGGCCAGTGCCACGAGCAGGTCGAACTGGTAGGAAGTGAGATCGGCCTGCTGCTCGCCCACCGACACGGTGCGGGCATCACGATCGATTTCCAGGCTGCCGAAGCGCATGACGGCATTGGCGGGGGCCGCCTGGCTCTCGCTGCCTTTACGGCGCAGGATGGCGCGAATGCGGGCCAGCAGCTCGCGCGGCTCGAAAGGCTTGGGCAGATAGTCGTCGGCGCCCAGCTCCAGACCGATGATGCGGTCCATGGGATCACCCTTGGCGGTCAGCATCAGCACCGGGACCTGTGCGGGGGCACCAGGCATGGAACGTATGCGACGGCAGACTTCGAGACCGTCCATGTCGGGCAGCATCAGGTCAAGGATCACCAGATCGGGCAGCTCGACCGAGCCACCATCGCTGGGCTGCAGCTGTTCCAGGCCGCTTTTGCCGTCAGCCATATGGGTCACTTCCAGGCCGTTATTGCCCAGGTAATCGCTCACCATTTGCGCTAGGCGAACGTCGTCCTCAATCATCAGAAGTTGGTGCGTGCTCATAGGGGGCAGTGTAGTCATGCTCGCGCCTCGGTATTTCTTCAAGACGCCATGCTGCAGCACGCAGGTGACCTGCTCTTGTCTGGTGCGTAAAGTTGGGTAAACGCCGAGTCGCTCAAAAACAATAGCTGTCAGTGCTTGCTCATCAAGCGTCAGAGCCAATTTTTACTCTGGATGCCAGGAAAATCAGCAGCAGCACGGGGAAGCCCATCAACGCCGTGGTGTGGAAAAACGCCTCGTAACCATAAGCATCGACAAACGCCCCCGAGAAACCCGCCAGCCACTTGGGGGCCAGCAGCATCATCGAACTGAACAGCGCATATTGCGTGGCCGAGTACTGCACATTGGTCAGGCCCGAGAGATAGGCGATGAAGGCCGCCGAGGCGATTCCCCCGGCGAGATTGTCGGCGCTGACCACCCAGACCAGCGCCGAGACATCGTGGCCGCGCGTAGCCAGCCAGGCAAACAGCATATTGGTACAGGCCGACAGCACGGCGCCCAGCATCAGCACGCGCATCACGCCCCAGCGCACCGCCATGGTGCCGCCCACAAAGCCACCCAGCAGCGTCATGATGACGCCGAACACCTTGGTCACGGCAGCCACCTCTTCCTTGGTATAGCCCATGTCCACATAGAACGGATTGGCCATGATGCCCATGACCACGTCGCTCACGCGATACAGACCAATCAGCGCCAGCAGCAGCAACGCCTGCCAGCGGTAGCGGCCTATGAAGTCGGCAAACGGAGCGATCAGCGCGCCCTTGATCCACTCGGCCGCATTGCGTGCCGGTGCCATGGGACGAGCTTCAGGCTCGGGCGATAGCAGCACCGTGATCATGCCCACCAGCATGCTCGCCGCCATGGCCGTGTAGGCCACATGCCAGGCCTGCACCATATAGCCCTGCACATCACCTTGGACCTGGGCCGCTACCCACAGCACGCCGGCGCCAGCCCAGATCATGGCCAGGCGATAGCCAGTCTGGTAGGTGGCCGCCAGGGCCGCCTGGTCGTCGAGCTTGGCGGACTCGATGCGATAGGCATCCAGCGCGATATCCTGCGTGGCCGAGCCGAAAGCCACCAGCACCGCGCACAGCACCAGCGGCTGCAGGGATTGCTTGGGATCCATGAACGACATGCCGAGCAAGCCCGCCACGATCAGCAGCTGCGAAAACAGCAGCCAGCTGCGGCGGCGGCCCAACATGCGCGTCAGTGCCGGCAAGGGCAAGCGGTCCACCAGCGGAGACCACACCCATTTGAAGGCATAGGCCAGACCCACCCAACTCAGGAAGCCGATCGTCGTGCGATCGATATCGGCCTCGCGCAACCAGAAGCTCAAGGTACCCAGCACCAGCAGCAGCGGCAGGCCGGCCGAAAAACCCAAAGCCAGCATGCGCAGGCTGGTGGGCTGCGCATAGACCTTGAAGGCCTGGCTCCAGCTGCGCTTGGGCTTGATGACGACATCTGTGGAGGAGGGGCTGGTGCTTGTTTGGGACGACTCGGTCATGGTCTGGTTCTCTGAGGCAGAGGGCATTATCGGTTGCCCACGCCAGTCGCAGGGCGCTACCATTGGCCGGATCGCCGTCTCTTTCTGTAAGCAAGATTAGCCATGAGCCGTGACACCGCATCCCCGCGCCCTGTGCTTGATCAGGCACAGGCTTCGGTGCGCAGCTACAGCGGCGAACATCAGGCCCATGCCCATGACTACGCCCAGATTCTGTTTGCGCTGCAGGGTCGCATGGAGCTGGAGGTGGGCGGCAGACCCAGCTTTGTAGACAGCGCCTGCGGCATGGTCATACCCGCAGGTGCCGACCACGGCTATCTGGCAGCACCCCAAACCCAGGTGCTGGTGATCGATGCGCCCATGGCCCATGGGCTGGACAAGCTGCGCCGGTTTGCCGTGCCCCCGGTGCTGCGCTTTCCGCAATCAAGCCTGTCAGCCGCCGCGCAGATGGCGCTGGTGCTGCAGGCTCCGACCTTGCTGCAGCGGCGTGGACTGGATCTGCTGCGGCTACAGCAGCAGGTCCAGGCCGCTTTGCACGAAAGCTGGCCCACGGCCAGACTGGCGGGCTTGATGCATCTGAGCGTGGCCCAATTCCATGCCCGTTTTGTAGAGCTGACGGACTGTACCCCGCAAGACTGGCTGCGCGGCCTGCGTCTGGATGCTGCCGTGCTGCAGCTCAAACAGGGGACGGCACTCGAAGCGACCGCCTTGCGCTGCGGCTACGCGTCGGCAAGCGCCCTGGCCTATGCCTTGCGGCGCGAGCGCGGCGTGACATCGCGTCAACTGCGTGAGCCGCGCTGAGCCGGCGCACTTCAAGCGTTTCTCGACAGATGGGCGGCCCGGGGCCGCGCATGATGACTCTCTCATGTCTGTCACTTCCGCTATCTCTTCCTCATCGTCCCGAAATGCCTTGGGTCCTGTCGGCCTGGTACTGGCCGCCGCCATGCTCTGGGGTACCACGGGCACGGCACAGCATTTCGCGCCCGCACAGCTCTCGCCCTACTGGGTGGGCGGCCTACGCATGGTCATGGCCGCGCTGTTCTTTGGCGCGCTGGCGCTGCTGCTCGACCGAGGCCATGCGCGCCAGCCCATGCGCTGGGCGCGTATCGTGTTCTGCGGCCTCTGCATGGCCATCTACAACCTCAGCTTCTTTGCCGGCGTCAAGGCCAGCGGCGTAGCCCTGGGTACGGCGCTGGCCATAGGCAGCGGTCCCATCTGGGCCGGCCTGATGCAGGCCGTGGTGCAAAAGCGCATGCCCAGCTCCCAATGGTGGCTTGGTACCTGCACCGGCGTGGGCGGAGGCATTGTCATGGCGCTGGCCGCCACCGACAGACAGCATCTGCCATGGGCGGGCATGGCCCTGTGTCTGCTGGCAGGTCTGTCCTATGCGGCCTACGCGCTGGTCAACCAGGCACTGGTGCTGCAAGCGCGTGTGGCCACGGTCAATGCCTGGGTGTTTGCCTGCGCGGCCCTGCTGTCGCTGCCCGTTTCGGCTTGGCTGGGCGGGCCGCTGCAGATCAGCGCCAGCGGCTGGGCCGTGGTGATCTATCTGGGCATGGTCGCCACGGGCTTTGCCTATCTGCTGTTCTCCGTGGGCCTGCGCGGCATGTCTGCCGCGACCGGCGTGGCACTGAGCAAGGCCGAGCCGATCACCGCTTTTGCGCTGTCGCTGCTGGTGGTCGGCGAGCGCCCCGCCTGGTGGTCCGTGATCGGTCTGCTCGGCGTGATCGGCGGTCTGTGGCTGGTGGTGCAGGCAGAGCGCAAGACTGCAGAAACCGTCTGACCCGAGGCAAACTGCAGCTCGCATAGACTTGGCGCTTATGCACGCCCTCATCTCATCCCTGCGCCTGCCCGCCACCCGCAACTGCCTGCTGCCCGCACTGGTCTGCGCTGCGCTGATGCACGCGCCGGCCCAGGCCCAGGTGGAGGTAGGCAAAGCCTCGGTGATGCGCCAGCTGGTGCCGGCCGAGACGCTGGAAAACTCTGCGACCCAGCAGTACCAGGAGCTGCTGCAAAAAGCCAAGGCCCAGGGGGCCCTGGCAGATGCCGGCAACCCGCAGCTGCAACGCCTGCGCACCATTGCCCAGCGCCTCATTCCCTATGCCGCGCAGTGGAACCCGCGCGCCAGCCAATGGCGCTGGGAGGTCAACCTCATAGGTAGCAAGCAGATCAACGCATTCTGCATGCCCGGCGGCAAGATCGCCTTCTACACCGGCATCATCGACCAGCTCAAGCTCACGGATGACGAGATCGCCATGATCATGGGCCACGAGATGGCCCACGCCCTGCGCGAGCATTCGCGCGAGCAGCTGGCCAAGAACCAGGCCACCAGCATAGGCATATCGCTGGGCGCGCAACTGCTAGGTCTGGGCGATATCGGCAATGCTGCGGCACGGCTGGGCGGCCAGCTGCTCAGCCTCAAGTTCAGCCGCAACGACGAAAGCGATGCCGACCTGGTCGGACTGGAGCTCGCGGCCCGCGCCGGCTTCAACCCGCAGGCCGCCGTGAGCCTGTGGCGCAAGATGGGCCAGGCCACGGGCGAAGGCGGCATAGGCTTTCTCTCCACGCACCCGACCGGCCCCGATCGCATACGCCAGCTAGAGGGGAACGTGCCGCGCGTCATGAGCTTGTACGAGCAGGCACGCAAGCGCTGAACACCGGCGACAAGGCGGCTGAAAACCCGCTTTGCGTCAGCCATGCGGCGCTCTATATTGACCTGTGACAAGCGCACAGCACAGGAGTGATCGCATGCAGGCCCTGGACACCCATGACGTCTTCAACCAGTTTGATGAGCTGACCGACATCAATCTGCTGCAGGCCGATGCTGCCTTGCAGGAAGTACTGCAGCGACAGCAGGCACAGGGCTTTATGCCGGCGCTGAACCGCTTTGCGCAACAGCTTGGCCAGGCGCAGAACTGGGAGCATGCCGAGCTCGCCAACCGCCATACCCCCGAGCTGCAGCGCTTCGACGCGCGCGGGCGTGTGCTCGATGCCGTGGAATTCCACCCCAGCTGGCATCGCCTCATGGAGCTGTATCGCGAGCAGGGTCTGGTCTCCTTGCCCTTTGAAAGCCAGAGCCGCGGTCGCTGGAGCGCCTGGGCCGCCGGCTTTTACCTGCACGGCCAGGTGGAGCAAGGCACGCTATGCCCGGCCACCATGACCACTGCAGCCATCCCTGTGTTGCAAAAAGAGCCAGCGCTATGGAGCCAGTTGCAGGCCCAATTGTTCAGCCACGCGTACGACGCGCGCGATCTGCCGTTGGCCCGGAAAAAATCCATCTGGATAGGCATGGGCATGACGGAGAAACAGGGCGGCTCGGACGTGCGCGCCAACACCACGGTGGCTCGCCCCGTGCATGAGGGAGGTCGCGGCGGCGAGTATCTGCTGCGCGGCCACAAATGGTTTTTCTCGGCCCCCATGTGCGACGCCCATCTGGTGGTGGCTCGCATGGCCACGGCAAGCGGTGAGCTCGGCGGTCATGCCTGTTTTTTCGTGCCGCGCTGGCGCCCCGACGGAAGCAAGAATCCCGTGCGTGTGCAGCGCCTCAAGGACAAGGTAGGCAACCGCAGCAACTCCAGCTCGGAAGTAGAACTGCAGGACGCCTGGGGCATTCTCATGGGCGAGGAAGGCCGAGGCATTCCCACCATCATCGAAATGGCCAGCTACACGCGGCTGAACTGCGTGCTGGGCAGCGCGGCCATTTTGCGCAGCGCAACCGTGCAGTCGATTGCCTATGCGCGCCAGCGCTCGGCCTTCGGCAAACATCTCGCGGATCAGCCGCTGATGGCCACCGTGCTCGCGGACCTGGCCCTCGAAAGCGAAGCCTCCATGCAGCTCGCCATGCATCTGGCTCAGGCCTATGAGCTGGAGGCCGAAGGCGATCTGGTGGCCCGCGCCTGGAAGCGCATCATGACTCCGGCCGCCAAATTCTGGGTCTGCAAGCGCTCGGTGGAGATCACGGGCGAAGCCATGGAGGTCTTTGGCGGCAACGGTTATGTACAGGACAGCATAGTCGCGCGCCTGTTCCGCGAAGCGCCGGTCAACTCCATCTGGGAAGGCTCTGGAAATGTGATGTGTCTCGATGTGCTGCGCGCCATGGGCCGAGAGCCCGAGGCCACGCGCCTGCTGTTGCAGGATCTGGGCGATATGGCTGCCGGCCAGCCCCTGTTGACGTCCACGGCGCAATCGCTGGCCAAACGCCTGTCCGCTTCCCCCGAGGCGCTGGAGCCGCAGGCCCGCCGACTGGTGCAGGACTTGTGTCTGCTGGCCCAGGCCTGCCTCCTGCACAAGCACGCGCCCGCCCCCATGGCCAATGGCTTCATCCACACCCGCCTGGGCGCGCAGAACGGGGCCATGGTGGTCGGAGCATTCGACCCGGCTGGGCTGGACATCGCCGCCGTGCTGGAGCGTGCCCTGCCCCTGTGAATACCATCAGGCTGCGACCAGCACTTTCAGCTGCTTGAGGCTTTGCGCCACGCTCTTTCCGCTGGTGTCCAGCACATGGTCGGCCTTGGAATAAAAGGCCGATCGGCCGTCCAGAATCCGGCGCAAATCATCCATGGCCTCGGGGTTGGCCGCCATGGGCCGCGTGTCGCCCTGGGCCACGACACGGCTCATATGCTCATCGGGCTGGGCCTGCAGCCAGACCGTGGTGCAGTGGCTGAGCAACTCGTTGAAGGTCGCGGGGTCCGAGACAATGCCTCCCGGCGTGGCAATCACCACGTCGCTGTAGATCTGCACGGCCTCTTCCAGTGCGCGGCGCTCGTAACGACGATAGGCGCCAGCTCCATAGAGGTCATAAATCTCGCGCACGCTGCAACCGGCCACGCGCTCGATCTCCTGGTTCAGCTCGAGAAACGGCACATTCAGCTGCTCTGCCAGCATACGCCCCAGCGTGGACTTGCCCGCGCCACGCAGGCCTATCAGGGCAATGCGCGAAGCCCGGTGCGGATCGCCCATGGGCGCCGTTCCCAGAATCTCTCCGGCCGCCAGTCGCACGCGCTGCAAATCGGCCTCGCTGCGGCCTTCCAGCAATTCGCGCAGCAACAGCCATTCGGCACTGGCCGTCGTCACATCGCCCAGCAGCTCGGCCATGCTGCACTGAAGTGCATGCGCGATCTGCTGCAGCACCAGGATGGAGACATTGCCCGTGCCGTATTCGAGATTGGCCAGATGGCGCTCGGACACCACGGCCGCCGAAGCCAGCCCGCGGCGCGTGAGACCGCGACGCGCACGCAGATTGCGCACCCTCTCGCCCAAGGCCTGCAGCAGCGGGCTTTTGCCCGCTTCATCCCCTTCCGCAACCGACGCGGATGCCATGTCTAACTGATCCATAAAGCTCCTCAGAGGCCGTGAATGATAAACAGTCGGGGTTAACGCGAATCATGCAATATATTGCTTGACACTGCATTGTCACGTATTTATCTTTTGATTGCACGCACAATATTGCATGTTTCATCAAGGATTTGATGCTGATCAGAACAGCACTTCAGGAGACCCCCATGACCGAGTTACTGGCCAACCATGTGGCTGGCCGCTGGCAAACCGGCAGCGGCCCGGGCAGTTTGTTACGCGACCCGGTACTGGGAGCAGAGCTGGTGCGTGTCGATGCCACAGGGCTTGATCTGGGCGCCGCCTTTGTCTTCGCACGCGATACTGGCGGCAAGGCGCTGCGCGCGCTGAGCTATGCGGAGCGCGCCAGACTGCTGGCCGATATCGCGACCCTGCTGCAAAGCCGGCGCGACGCGTATTACGAGATTTCCACCGCCAACAGCGGCACCGTCAGAAACGACACCGCTGTCGATGTGGACGGCGGCATCTACACCCTGAACCAATACGCCAGATGGGGCGCGGCGCTCGGCGATGCGAAGCATCTGAGCGACGGCGAAGCCGTGGCGCTGGCCAAGGACGGCGCTTTTCTGTCCCGGCATATCCAGGTCCCGACACGCGGCGTGGCGCTGTTCATCAACGCCTTCAACTTCCCTGCCTGGGGGCTGTGGGAAAAAGCAGCTGCGGCCTTGCTCTCGGGCGTCCCCGTCATCGTCAAGCCGGCCACGGCCACCGCCTGGCTGACCCAGCGCATGGTCAAGGATGTGATCGACGCCGGCATATTGCCGCCGGGAGCGCTGTCCGTCATCTGCGGCAGTGCCGCCGGATTGCTCGATCAGCTGCAGCCCATGGATGTGGTCTCGTTCACAGGGTCTGCGGAGACGGCTGCGACCATACGCTCTCACGCGGCCATCAGCCGCCATTCGGTGCGCAGCAATATCGAGGCCGACAGCGTGAACTGCGCGCTGCTGCTGCCCGGCCATGGCCCGGACAGCGAAGCCAGCGCCTTGCTGGCGCGTGAGGTGGTGCGCGAAATGACGGTCAAATCCGGCCAGAAATGCACGGCCATACGCCGCGTGCTGGTACCGCAAGCTCTGTACGACGGTGTGGCCCAGGCCATCGGTGCACAACTGGCAAAGATCGCCGTGGGCAACCCGCGCAACGACGCTGTGCGCATGGGATCTCTGGTCAGCCGCGAGCAGTACGACAGCGTGCAGCAGGGCCTGGGCCGGTTGCTGGAGCACACCACGGCCCTGCATGACGGCCGGCGCAATGCGCTGATCGATGCCGACCCGGCGATTGCCGCCTGCGCCCAGCCCGTGCTGCTGGGAACACAGGACCCCGATGGCAGTGCACTCGTGCATGACATGGAAGTCTTTGGCCCCGTGGCCACTCTCATGCCCTACCGTGACCTGGCACATGGCCTGGCACTTGCACATCGCGGACAGGGCTCGCTGGTCTGCTCGATCTATGGCGATGACGACAAGGCACTGGCCGCAGCCGCCACCGATCTCGCAGCCAGCCATGGCCGCGTGCATGTAGTAACCCCTGCTGTCGCCAGGCTGCATACCGGCCACGGCAATGTCATGCCCCAGTCCCTGCATGGCGGTCCAGGCCGCGCCGGCGGCGGCTCCGAACTCGGCGGCTTGCGGGCACTGGACTTCTATCATCGCAAAAGCGCCATACAAGCCGCACCACAGGTTCTGAAGGCGCTGGCCGAAACGACGGGAGCATGAGCCATGACCGACTTCACTCAGCCCTTCAACTTCGCCCAGCATCTGTTCGATCTCAACCAGCTGCGGGGAGACAAGAACGCCTACACCGATGACCAGGGCACGCTCAGCTATGCCCAGCTGCAGGAGCAGGCGCGCCGCCTGGCCCATGGCCTGCTCGCTGCCGGCATCCATCGCGAGGAGCGCGTGCTGCTGGTCATGCACGATATGCGCGAGTGGGTGGTCTCGTTTCTCGGCGCCATGTACGCAGGCGTGGTGCCGGTGGCGGTGAATACCTTGCTCACGGCCGCCGACTATGCCTATATGCTCGAGCATTGCCGTGCTCAGGCGATCGTGACCAATGGCGCGCTGGTTGCCGTGGTGCAGCAGGCCCTGGAGCAGGCGCAGCATGAGGTCAACCATATCTGGGTCGCCAGGCCCGATGAAGCACCGCAAGGCCTGCCGCCGGCCTTCGAGCCGCTGCAGCCCTGGCTGCAGCAGCAAACGCCGCTCGCTCATGCCGCCAGAACCATGGGCGACGACCCCGGCTTCTGGCTGTATTCCTCGGGCTCCACCGGCAAACCCAAGGGCGCGGTGCATACCCACGCCAACCCCTACTGGACGGCCGAGCTGTATGGCAAGCCGGTGCTGGGCCTGAGCGAA
Source organism: Comamonas sp. A7-5 (assembly GCF_039581385.1). Lineage (NCBI taxonomy): Bacteria > Pseudomonadati > Pseudomonadota > Betaproteobacteria > Burkholderiales > Comamonadaceae > Comamonas > Comamonas sp. A7-5. The sequence goes on along the minus strand of NZ_JBCPWO010000003.1, from coordinate 384,208 downwards.
GACGATGTCTGCTTTTCCGCCGCCAAGCTCTACTTCGCCTACGGCCTTGGCAATGCCCTGACATTCCCCTTGAGCGTGGGAGCCAGCGTGGTGCTGATGGCCGAGCGTCCCACGCCGGAAGCCACCTTCAGGCGCTGGACCGAGCACCAGCCCACGGTGTTTTTCGGCGCGCCGACGGGCTTTGCGGGCATGCTGGCTCACCCCGCTCTGCCTGCACGCGAGCAGGTCAGCCTGCGCATGTGCTCCTCGGCGGGCGAGGCCCTGCCGGCCGAGATTGCCCAGCGCTTCAAGGCCCGCTTCGGCGCCGATATCGTGGACGGCATCGGCTCCACCGAAATGCTGCACATCTTCATCTCCAACCGCCCGGACGACATACGCTACGGCAGCACGGGAAAGCCTGTACCAGGCTATGTGGTGGAGTTGCGCGGCGAGGACGGTCAGCTCGTGGCCGATGGCGAGATTGGCGACCTCTACATCAAGGGCCCGAGCGCCGCCCTGATGTACTGGGCCAACCGTGACAAGACACGCGACACCTTCCAGGGCGTCTGGCTCAAGAGCGGCGACAAATATGTGCGCGATGCAGACGGCTACTACACCTATGCAGGCCGCAGCGACGACATGCTCAAGGTCAGCGGCATCTATGTCTCGCCCTTCGAGGTCGAGTCCACGCTGCAGCAGCACCCTGCCGTACTGGAGGCGGCCGTGATCGGCGTGACCGACGAACAGGGCCTGACCAAGACCAAATCCTATGTGGTGTGCAAGCCCGGCCAGAGCGCCAGCGAGGCCGAACTCAAGGCCTTTGTGAAGAATCGGCTGGCCGCCTACAAATACCCGCGCTTCATTGAATTTGTCGATGAGCTGCCAAAGACCGCGACAGGAAAGATCCAGCGCTTTCGTTTGCGTGAGCTGGAATCCAAGCCGCGCTAATTGCTTATCGCAAGGTTGCAAGAAGCTATCAAAACAGTAGTCACAAACTAGGGCAATCGCTGGTATTGCTTTAAACCTAAAGTTGTTAGAGTGCGCTCGTGCATCAGTGCCAACCCCAGCACCACAGCCAGTCATAACCGTTGATCTGAGAGTAAGCCGGCATTCGTCCATCAACCAGCAGGAGACAAGCATGAGCAAGCAATGGGCAATATGGAGCGCAATCGCACTGGCTGCCGCCGCAAGCGGCAGCAGCGCCATCGCGCAGGAGAAGATCAAGGTCGGCTTCATGCTGCCTTTCAGCGGCACTTATGCAGCCCTGGGCGTGGCGATCGAGAACGGCTTTCGCATGCAGGTAGCCGAGCAAGGCGGCAAGCTGGGCGGGCGCGAGATCGAATACTTCAAGGTCGACGATGAGTCAGATCCCGCCAAGGCAACGGACAACGTCAACCGCCTCATCAAGCGCGACAAGGTCGATGTGATCGTCGGCACCGTGCACTCCGGCGTGGCCATGGCCATGGCCAAGGCCGCCAAGGAAAGCGGCACCGTGCTCATCGTGCCCAATGCGGGAGCCGATGCAGTCACCGGCCCCATGTGCGCTCCCAATATCTTCCGCAGCTCCTTCTCCAACTGGCAGACGGCCTACCCCATGGGCGTGGTCGCAGCCAAGGAAGGCAAGAAAAATGCCATGACCCTGACCTGGAAGTACGCTGCCGGTGAAGAGGCCGTCAACGGCTTCAAGGAAGGCTTCGAGAAAAGCGGCGGCAAGGTCAGCAAGCAGCTGACGCTGCCGTTTCCCAACGTCGAATTCCAGGCTCTGCTGACCGAGATCGCAGCGGCCAAGCCCGATGCCGTGTTCTCCTTCTTCGCGGGCGCAGGTGCCGTGAAATTCGTCAAGGACTATCACGCCTCTGGCCTGTCCAAAACCATTCCGCTCTACGGACCGGGCTTTCTGACCGACGGCACGCTGGACGCTCAGGGCGAGGCCGCCCAGGGCATGCTGACCACGCTGCACTATGCCGACGAACTGGGTACGGCGCGCGATCAGGCCTTCCGCACCAATTACGCCAAGAACTACAAGCTGCAGCCCGATGTCTATGCCGTGCAAGGCTATGACGCCGCACAGATGCTGGCCGTGGGCCTGAAGGCCGCCGGTGGCGACATCAGCAAGAAAGACGTCTTCCGTACAGCCATCGAGAAAGCCACTATTGCCAGCCCGCGCGGCGACTTCACCTTGAGCAAGGCACACAATCCCGTGCAGGACATCTATCTGCGCAAGGTTGACGGCAAGGAGAACAAGAAGATCAGCGTGGCGGTGAAGGCTCTGGCGGACCCGGCCCGCGGCTGCCGCATGTAATAGACGCGAGCCATACCGCCCTCGATACCTGGTTGCTCTGTCCTGCCGCACCTTCGGTGCCGCCTGCGACAGAGCGCCTCGTCTCCAGCGCGAATCGACGATTCGCCGGGCTGTATGCCTCGCTTTGCAGCCTCCTGCTTCAACAAGGATTGCCGTGGATCTCGCCACTTTTCTGGTGCAGTGTCTGAACTCTGTTCAGTACGGACTGCTTCTGTTTCTGCTGGCCTCTGGCCTGACGCTGATCTTCGGCATCATGGGGGTGATCAACCTCGCCCATGGCAGCTTCTACATGATTGGTGCCTATGTGGCGTTCTCGCTCGCACCGTACCTGGGCCAGCATTTCATCATCATGCTGCTGGCCGGCGTGGTGCTGGCCGTGGTGCTGGGCTATTTTCTCGAATGGGCATTCTTCAGTTTTCTCTACGAACGCGATCACCTGCAGCAGGTGCTGATGACCTATGGCCTGATTCTGGTGTTTGAAGGCCTGCGCGCCATCCTCGTGGGCAACGATGTGCATGGCGTGGAAAAGCCTGCCTGGCTGGCCGGCAGCTTCCCTTTGATGGGCATGATGCAGTACCCCTGGTACAACGTGTTTGCAGCCGCTGCCTGCCTGCTGGTGGCGCTGCTGATGTACTACACCGTCAACCGCACGCGTCTGGGCATGATGATTCGTGCCGGTGCCAGCAACCGCGACATGGTGCGCGGCCTGGGCATCAACATCAAGCGCCTGTACCGCATCGTCTTTGCCGTGGGCGTGGCCCTGGCGGCCCTGGCCGGAATGATCGCGGCGCCCATGAGTTCGGTCTATCCCAATATGGGCTCCAGCGTGCTCATCATCTGCTTTGTGGTGGTGGTCATCGGCGGCATAGGCTCGATCACCGGCGCGCTGATTGCCTCGCTGCTGGTGGGCTTTGTGGATACCTTCGGCAAGGTGTTCTTCCAGGAACTCAGCGGCATGAGCATCTATCTGCTCATGGCCGTGATCCTTGTATGGCGCCCTGAAGGCCTGATGGGCAAGAGATGATGAAGCTCCCCCTGAGTCGCTTCGCGCCTTCCCCCTCTCTCGCGACGCGGGAGGGGGACAACACCTTCGCTTCGGTGCGGCCGGCCAGGCCCTTGCCCCATGTCCCCTGCTTGGCTCACGCCAGTTCTGCAAGCAGTGTCAAGGATCACTGATATGAGCGATACCTCCTATACGCCGCTGCCGCAATCCAATCAGGCCTATGCAGAAGCACCGGCCGTCACCAACCAGAGCCGCCCCATTCGCGCCAAAAGCGTGTGGGTAGCTGTGGTGCTGCCGCTGGCTGCTGCAGCGCTGCTGGCTGCCGCACAGCCCTTCTGGTCGGCCTATCTCTCCGATCTGGTGGTCAAGATCATGATCCTGTCCATCTTTGCGCTGAGCCTGCATATCCTGGTGGGCGGCGCAGGGCTGGTCAGCCTGGGCCATGCGGCCTACTTCGGGCTCGGTGCCTATGCGGCGGTGAAGGCCGCCGGCCAGGACGGCAGCAACTTTCTCGTCATGCTCGGCGCCGCCGTCGGTGTCTCGGGCCTGTATGCGCTGGTGGTGGGCGCCCTGAGTCTGCGCACCAAGGGCGTGTACTTCATCATGGTCACGCTGGCATTCGCGCAGCTGGCTTTCTTTGTCGTGCACGACGTGGGCTATTTCGGCGGCAGCGACGGCATCTATCTGATGCAGCGCCCGGCCATAGGCGCACTGGACATGGAAAGCAGCAGCACGCAGTACTTCGTGGTACTGGCCGCGCTGGTGCTGGTCTATGCCTTCATCGCCATGCTGCGCCACTCCCGCTTCGGCCATGCGCTGGCCGGCATTCGCGTCAACGAGCAGCGCATGCGCGCTGCCGGCTTTGCCACCTACGGCTACAAGCTCGCCGGCTTTGTGATTGCCGGTGCGCTGGCGGGTCTGGCGGGCTTTCTGCTGGCTGCACGCGATGCCGTGGTCAACCCAGAGCTGCTGGCCTGGCACCACTCCGGCGAGGTACTGCTGATGCTGATTCTGGGTGGCGTGGGCTCGCTGCGCGGTGCCGTGCTGGGCACCATCACCTTTGTGCTGCTCAAGGAGCTGCTGAGCACGCATGCCATCGTTGGCAATGCAGCAGATCACTGGCAGCTGACGCTGGGCATCGCCATCATCGCGCTGGTCGCGCTGCTGCCCAAGGGTCTGGTGGGCATCAACGACAAATGGCAGAAGAAGGCTGCAGCGCAGAAGTCTCAGTCGGCAAGCGCTGGCCAGCAAGGAGCAGATCATGGCTGATGCGGAAAATGCTCCCCAGATGTCGGTGCGCGGCCTGACGCGGCGCTTTGGCGGGCTGGTGGCCGTGAACAATGTGGACCTGGATCTGCACCAGGGCGAGGTCCATGCCGTCATCGGCACCAACGGCGCAGGCAAGTCCACGCTGATCAACATGCTCTCGGGCGAGATAGCGGCCAGCAGCGGCAGCATTTCGCTTGAAGGCCGGGACGTCACGCAGATGCCGCAGCCGCAGCGCGCCAAGGCCGGCATCGGGCGCAGCTATCAGCGCACCACCATCTTTCCCGAGTTCACGGTGCTGGAGAACTGTCGCCTCACGGCCCAGGCCCAGGCCCTACCAAGGCCCTGGCGCATCTGGGAATCGGCCCAGCATTGCGCAGCCAGCATGCAGCGGGCGCAATCTGCGCTGCAGCGCGCAGGTCTTGCCCAGCATGCCGAGCGCATCGCCGGCAGCCTCAGCCACGGCGCCAAGCGCCAGCTGGAGGTCGCCATGTGTCTGGCCACAGCACCCCGCGTGCTGCTGCTTGACGAACCTCTGGCAGGCATGGGCGCCGAAGAGACAGAACGCATGCTGGAGCTGCTGCAGGAGCTCAAATCCGCGCATGCCGTGCTGCTGGTGGAGCACGATATGGATGCCGTTTTTCGCATTGCCGATCGCATCACCGTCATGGTCAACGGCAGCGTGGTGGCCACGGGCACGCCCGATCAGATTCGCAACGACCCGGTCGTGCGCACCGCCTATCTGGGAGAAGAAGAGCATGCTTGAAACAAAGCCCCCCCTGAGCGGCTCTGCCGCTTCCCCCTCGGGGGACGGCACCATCGCTGCGGGGCAGCCCTTGCTTGCTGCCTCTGGCACAGGCACGCGCCCACTTTCCGGGGCTTCGAACCATGCCATGTTCAGCCTGCAGGAAGTGCACAGCTTTTACGGCGACAGCCATATCCTGCACGGCATCTCGCTGGATCTGCCCCAAGGCCAAGCCGTGGGCCTGCTGGGCCGCAACGGCATGGGCAAGACCACGCTGATCCGCACGCTGATGGGCTATGTGGCGGCACGTTCGGGCCGGGTGTTTGCCGACGGCAAGGAGGTGACGAATTCCGCCCCCGAGAAAATGGCGCATCTTGGCATTGGCTATGTCCCCGAAGGGCGCGGCGTATTCCCCAATCTCTCCGTCAAGGAAAACCTCTTGATGAGCGCCAGAGCCGGCCTGGACGGCAGCCGGGGCTGGACCTACGAGCGCGTTCTGGAAACCTTTCCACGCCTCAAGGAGCGACTGTCCAACGGCGGCGATCAACTCTCGGGCGGCGAGCAGCAGATGGTCTCCATCGGCCGCGCACTGATGACCAATCCGCGCCTCATGATTCTCGACGAGGCCACCGAAGGACTGGCTCCGCTGGTGGTGGCCGAAATCTGGCGCGTGATTGCCCAGATTCGGGAAACCGGCATCTCCACGCTGATCGTGGACCGAGACTACAAGAAGGTGCTGGCCCATACCGACAAAGCCGTGGTGATGGAAAAAGGCCGACTGGCCTTGCAGGCTCAGTCCGTGGATCTGCTGCAGCAGCCGGAGAAGTTGTCAGCGTTGCTGGGAGTTTGAACGGGGAAAGGTTTTGCGCCTTTCTTCCATGGCAGAGTTCTTCTCTTTGGTATGAGACAGAGGGCGGGTCTCGGCCCGCCTTGCCGACTTACTTTCTTGCTGGTGGCGGGGGGCCGCCCCCAAGAAAGTAAGCAAAGAACACCGCCCCTACTGCCCACGTCCCTCCGCTTCGCTGCGGGCAACCTGCGCCGTCAACCTCTTGTCGCTGTACGGCAAAACTCACTGCGCGCTAACGCGCTCCGTTCAAACACGTTGCCGTAAAAGTGATGACGATGCAGTTGCACTCTGCGGTGCAACTGCGCGCCACAAGAGGCCGCTGTCGCAGGCGTTGGCACAAGGGGCAATGCCAGAGATTCTTTACCAAACTGATAGCAGCTACCGAAATCTGCATAAGCGCTAGAAGCCAATTCCGTCATAACTCTCTCGGGCCGTCCGATCCCGCTTTCACCCGTCTGGCTGCGCCTGCGGCACGCAGTTCAGGCTGCGGGCATTGGCACCGAAGAGTGCCAATGCTTCGTGCTCTGACTTGCGGCAACGTGTTTGAGCGGAGTGCGCCAGCACGCAGCGAGTTTTGCCGCACCGCAGTCTGAATTGCGTGACACAGGTTTGCCCGGAGCGAAGCACAGGGACGCAGACAAGCGGGTCGCCTTTTCTTTGGGTACTTGTCTTTTGGCGAAGCAAAAGAAAGCACCTCGGCTGGCGGGCCGAGACCCGCCCTCTGTCTGTAAATCAGACATGTCGCTCAAACCAGTAGCTCCCGAAAAACCACACAGCCCTACTGCACCCCACCCAACGAAGCCGCATCCAGTCGCACATTCTTCGCCGCCTCTGGCGGCAGGATCGCCATCGTCAGACTGCAGTTGCAGGTCAGCTTGCCCTCTTCATCACGCAGCTCCACCGCCCAGACATGCGTGGTGCGCCCCAGGTGCGTGGGCCGCGCCGTGGCGGTGATCCAGCTGCCCTTGCGGCCTGCTCGCACATGATTGGCAGTCACGCCCAGGCCCACGCAGCGGTAGCCTTCGGGAATGCTGCAGGCCGCGGCCATCGACCCCAGCGTCTCGGCCAGCACCACGCTGACACCGCCGTGCAAAATGCCATAGGGCTGGCAGGTGCGTTCATCCACATGGATGCGTGCGCGCACATAGTCGTCGCCGTATTCGGTGAACTCAATGCCCAGGTGGGAAATTGCAGTGTTTGCGCTGCCTGCGTTCAGCGCTTTCAGATCGAGCTCTCGGGTCCAGATCGCCATACCAGTCCTTGTGGTGCATGAAAAAAGGACGCTCCTTGCAGAGCGTCCTTCGATGCTAAGGACTTGGAGCAGCAGGCGCCAGCACCAAGCGGACTAGCTCGCAGCGGTCAGCCCACCCACACCCCGAGTCAGAGACACCAAGCAAGGGCCTAGGCGGCCCCACCGCCCCGCAGCGAGGGTGTCGTCCCCCTGGGGGGAAGCCGCAAAGCGGCTCAGGGGGTAACTCAGCCCCGCATATCGCCCTTGTCCATGAAGCGCTGATGCCAGGACAGTGCCTCGGTCAGGATATGCGGCGTGTGCTGTGCACCCTGCTGGCGCGAGCGGTCGAAATAATCCTGCAGCTGGGCGCGGTAGTCCGGATGGGCACACCTGTCGATGATGACTTGCGCACGCTGCTTGGGCGACAGGCCGCGCAGATCGGCCAGGCCTTGCTCGGTGACGATGATCTGGGTGTCATGCTCGGTGTGGTCCACATGCGAGCACATGGGCACGATGCAGCTGATCTTGCCGTCCTTGGCCACCGAAGGCGTGACAAAGAAGGACAGATAGCCGTTGCGAGCAAAGTCGCCCGAGCCGCCGATGCCGTTCATCATGCCTGTGCCCATGACGTGGGTGGAGTTGATGTTGCCGTAGATGTCGGCCTCGATCATCGAGTTCATGGCGATGATGCCCAGGCGGCGCACCAGCTCGGGGTGGTTCGAGATTTCCTGCGGGCGCAGGATGATGCGCTCGCGGTAGAAGTCGATGTTGTCCTCGAAGTCCTTGTAAGCCGCAGCAGACAGCGAGATGGAGGTGGCCGAGGCCTTGCTCATCTTGCCCGCGCGCAGCAGATCCAGCATGCCGTCCTGCAGCACTTCGGTAAAGCCCAGCAGGTTCTCGAACGGGCCGGTCAGCAAGCCTGCCAGCACGGCATTGGCCACATTGCCCACACCCGACTGGATAGGCAGCATTTCCTTTGGCAGGCGGCCCATCTTCATCTCGTGGGCCAGAAAGTCGATGATGTAGCCGGCTATTTTCTGGGAGTTCTCGTCCGGTGTGGCAAACACATTGTCGCGGTCGCCCTTGTGGGTCTCGACCACGGCCACGACCTTGGCGGGGTCCACCTTCAGGTAGGCATCGCCGATGCGGTCATCGGCATGCGTCATGTTGATGGGCATGCGGCGCGGCGGGATGGCCGTGCCGTAGTAGATGTCGTGCATGCCCTCCATCCGGGCGGGCGGCTTGGTGTTGACTTCCAGAATCACCTTGTCGGCGATCTCCAGCCAGGTCTTGTTGTTGCCCACGGCAGTCGACGGTATCAGCAGGCCGTCGGCGGTCACGCCCAGCACCTCGATCACGGCGATGTTCATATGGCCCAGAAAGCCGAACCAGGCATGCTGCGCCACATGGGACAGGTGCATGTCGATGAAGTCGATCTCACCCGAGTTCACGGCCTTGCGCGCGATGGGATCGGTGTTGAAGGGCAGGCGCTGACCCAGTGCATGGGCTTCGGCCATCACGCCGTCGCATTCGGCGGCGGTGGACGCGCCGGTCCAGACATTGATCTTGTAGGGCTTGCCCTGGGCATGCTCGACCTTGGCACGGGCCGCTATGGCCTGTGGCAAGGCCTTGGGATAACCGGCTCCGGTAAAGCCGCTCATGCCGACATTGACACCGTGGGGAATCAGGGTGGCGGCCTCTTCGGCCGTCATGACGCGCGAGAGGAATTCTGGGTAACGTACGCGATCTGCGATGGACATTGCATGCTCCAAACTCAGAGGCCTCGGCCCGGCACGCGAGCCTGACCGGCGCCAACGCGCTGGCATTCTTGCGGCTCATGCTCGGCGCTCAGGCTGGCACCTCCAAAAAAAACCGCCCGGGTAGGGCGGCATATCTCCAGAGAGAAATGTTACCAGCGCGGAACATTAACACCGGGATTCTCGGCAAAGGCCCCGCGCTGCTGTCAGGGGAATGTTCCCCCGATTACATGTTGGCACTCACTTGGTCTGTACCTTGGTTTCAGATTTGCGCTCGCCCATGGTCAGCAGCGCATACAGGATGATGGCGCCAAAAGTGGCGCAGCCGATGCCGCCCAGCGCGAATTCGCCGAACCTCAGCGTGAATTCCCCGGTGCCCAGGATCAGGGTGATGGCAGCCACGATCAGATTCTTGGTGTCGGAGAAGTCCACCTTGTTGTCCACCCAGATCTTGGCGCCGGCAATGGCGATCAGGCCGAACACCACGATGGAGACACCGCCCATCACGGGCAGGGGAATGGCCTGGATCAGCGCACCGAACTTGGGCGAGAAGCCCAGCAGCACGGCCAGCAAGGCCGCCACAAAGAACACGGCCGTGGAGTAGATGCGGGTCGCCGCCATCACGCCGATGTTTTCGGCATAGGTGGTCACGCCCGTGCCGCCGGCTGCGCCGGAGACCATGGTGGCTACGCCGTCACCGATGAAGGCACGACCCATGTACTGGTCCAGGTTCTTGCCCGTCATGGCGGTCACGGCCTTGATATGGCCCAGGTTCTCGGCCACCAGGATGATGACCACGGGCACGATCAGCAGCATGGCATTGCTGGTGAACACCGGCGCATGGAAGCTGGGAATGCCGAACCAGGCGGCATTGAGCACTCCGCTCAGGTCCACCGGCTTGCCCCAGCCCAGGCCGTTGGTGAAGACGGCGTAGAGCACGCTGGCAATGATCAGGCCGATCAGAATCAGCAGGCGCTGCAGCATGCCGCGTGTGAACACGGCCACCAGCGCCACGGAGACAAAGGTCAGCGCCTGCATCCAGGACTCGAAGTTGTTGGACGCCATGTTCTTGATGGGAATCGCGGCCAGGTTCAGGCCGATGATGGCCACCACGGCGCCCGTCACCACGGGCGGCATGAAGCGTTCGATCCAGGCCGTGCCCACCATCTGCACCAGCAGACCGACCAGCATGTAGACAAAGCCGCAGGCAATGATGCCGCCCAGCGCCACGCCGATATTGGCGTTGGCTGGGCCCTGGCTGGCCACGTAGCCGGTGGCGATGTTGACCACGCCGATGAAGGCAAAGGAAGAGCCCAGATAGCTGGGCACCTTGCCGCCGGTGATGAGAAAGAAGATCAGCGTGCCGATGCCGCTCATCAACACCGCCAGATTGGGATCGAACCCCATGAGGATGGGGGCCAGCACGGTGGAGCCGAACATGGCGATCACGTGCTGGATACCCATCAAACCGGTCTGCGTCCAGGGCAGTCGCTCATCGGGGCCGATGACGCCACCGCCCTGCAAGACATCGGACGATCGCTCCGTCCATTGAAACATTCCCATCCCATCGCTCCTTGGAGATATCAAAAACGGAGCAGATTATGGCAAGCAGTGCTTGCCCGCTGGGGTCGTGCAAGCACTGGTAAACCAGGGACTGTGGTCTCTTGCACACGCGGGAAAACGGCGGCAGAACGTCAGACTATCAAATACATAGCTTCCAGCGCCAACCCATCGATGATTTCATTGATAAATAGATATGAAGTGATTGATCAGAAAGCGCAAGAAGCTATCAAATTCATTGCTTCTGCTGCAGCGCACGCGCAATGCGATCGCGCTTGACCGTAGGCTTGGGCACCTTAAACGGGAACCACATGCGCACATCCTCCTCCAGCGCTATGCCGTGCATGAAGTTGTAGATGGCCTTCTTGAGCGCCGCGCCCAGTGCATCGTGATCGACGCCCGTGGGGTCGATGAAGGGACGGTCGTTCTTGGCAAAGTTGCCCTCGGGCAGCGGCGGCAGCTCGATGCCGTATTCCTCGGGGTTGAGGCCCACGGGCGAGTGCACGGTGCAGCTGAAGCGGTGAAAGAAGCCGCTTTGGATACAGCCGTTGAGGAACAGCTGGCGCACATACTCGAGCGCGTCCACCGTGTCCTGCACGGTCTGCGTCGGAAAGCCGTACATCAGATAGGCATGGACCAGGATACCGGCCTCCGAGAACGCCTTGGTCACGCGTGCCACCTGGTCCACGGTCACGCCTTTTTTCATCAGCGCCAGCAGCCGGTCGGACGCTACTTCCAGACCGCCGGAGATGGCGATACAGCCGCTGTCGGCCATCAGCTCGGCCAGCTCGGGCGTGAAGGTCTTCTCAAAGCGCACATTGCCCCACCAGGAGATGCCGGCGTTGCGCGCAATCAGCTCCTGCGACAGCGCCTTGAGCGCCTTGGGCGGCGCGGCCTCGTCGACAAAGTGAAAACCGGTCTGGCCGGTCTCGGCGACGATGGCCTCGATGCGGTCGGCCAGCACGGCGGCGCTGGCGCCCTCGTAGCGACCGATATAGTCCAGGCTCACATCGCAGAAGCTGCACTTCTTCCAGTAGCAGCCATGGGCTACGGTGAGCTTGTTCCAGCGCCCGTCGCTCCAGAGCCGGTGCATGGGGTTGAGCATGTCCAGCAGCGACAGGTATCGGTCCAGCGGCAGGCCGTCCCAGGTGGGCGTTCCGACCTCGGCAAACGCGATATCGGACTCCATCATGTTCACGTACTGCACCTTGCCGTCGTCGCCGCGCACAAAGCTGCGCACCAGACGCGATCTGCCGCGCTCGCCGCGCAGATGCTCGAGCAGCGCCAGCAGCGGGCGTTCGCCCGCATCCAGCGTCACGAAGTCGAAGTAGTCGAACACGCGCGGCTCGGCCAGCTCGCGCAGCTCGGTGTTGACAAAGCCGCCGCCCAGCACGGTGGCGATCTGCGGGAAGCGCCGCTTGATGGTCTGGGCAATACGAAACGCCGCATAGGCCGAGCCCGGAAAGGGCACGGACAGCAGCACCACCGTGGGCTGGTGGCGCTCCACGGCCTCCAGCGTCAGGCGCTCCAGCACCTCGTCCACCAGATTCGGCTCTGCCGCCAGTGCGCTGGCCAGCGGATCGAAGCTGGGCTGGCTGCCGGCCAGCGACTCGGCATAGCGCACGAACTCGAAGCGCTCGTCCACGGCATCGCGCAGCACATCGGCCAGATCGTTGAGGTATAGCGTGGCCAGATGCTTGGCCTTGTCTTGCAGGCCCAGGGCGCCAAAGGCCCAGCCCAGCGGATCGCCGCCTTCCTCGTCCTCATACACATCGAGCGTGGCAAAGCGCGGGCCTTCGGGCAGAAAGTGGCGCCCCACGATGCGATGGGCCAGCGTGGAGTCTCGCCCCTGCAAAAACGCAATCGTGGGCGCGATCGTGGCCAGATAGCGCTCCTGCTGCGCGACAAAGGACTGGACGGCAGGCGTGTGCTGCCTGGCAGGCAGACTCTGGATGCGCTCGGCCACGGCGCGCAGGCCATCGGGCGAGAGCAGCTGCAGCACCAGGGCCAGTGCCAGGTCTTCCTGCATGGCGGTGATGCCGCGCGAGCGCAGAAAGCCGGTCAGGTAGGCCGTGGAGGGGTAGGGAGTGTTGAGCTGCGTCATCGGCGGAATGACGGCCAGCACGCGGGTGGGCAAAGCGGACATGGGGTGCGGGTCGCCGGCATGCGCCGTTGACGGTGTAGACAGGCCCCGATTATCGATGAGGACCTACGCAAACATGGATGCACCAAGGCTGCGTCCCTACGGCGCAGTTCCTGCTCGAACCTGATTTGCGTAAGTCGTGTCGGTTTGACCGCTCAGCTGTGCTCGTGTGCGCCCATACAGCCGACCGCGCTGCTGCACAGGTGACATCTGACGGGGCCACCACCAATGACTTGCAAGGGCTGCAGCGCTAGGCTGGACCCATGTCTTCCGCACCGCAACACCCCGCTCCCTATATCCCTCAGATCCGGCTGTACCAGAACTGGCTGCATGAAACGCGCGGCCTGAGCTTTGCCGACTATGACGCGCTGTGGCGCTGGTCGACCAGCGATCTCGACACCTTCTGGCAAAGCATCTGGGATTACTTCGATCTGCAGTCGCCCACGCCGCACAGCGCGGTGCTGGCCAGGAACACCATGCCCGGCGCGCAGTGGTTCCCGGGCGCGCAGGTGAACTATGTGCAGCAGGTGCTGCGCCATGTCCAGCCGGCCCATGCCGCCGGCATGCCGGCCGTCATCAGCCGCAACGAGCAGGGTCTGCAGCGCGAGCTGAGCTGGCCCGAGCTGCAGGGCCAGGTGGCGGCCCTGGCCCTGCATCTGCGTGCCCAGGGCGTTGCCAAGGGCGACCGCGTCGCGGCCTATCTGCCCAATATTCCCGAGGCCATGGTCGCCTTTCTGGCCTGCGCCAGCCTGGGCGCCATCTGGAGCATCTGCGCGCCCGACATGGGCACCCATGCCGTGCTCGACCGCTTCAAGCAGATAGCGCCCAAGGCGCTGATCGCCGTGGACGGCGTGCATTACGCAGGCAAGGACATAGACCGCCGCGAGGTCCTGCAGGAGCTGCGCCAGGGCCTGCCCAGCGTGCAGCACGTGGTGCTGGTGCCCAATCTGGATACTTCGATAAAGATAGCTGACACCGCAGACTACATCAGCGTTACCTCGCAAAATGATGCGGAGACGGCAGCCTTCACGCCAGAGTGGCTGCCCTTCGATCACCCACTGTGGATCGTCTACTCCAGCGGCACCACGGGCCTGCCCAAGCCCATAGTCCACGGCCATGGCGGCATGGTGCTGGTGGCCTTGCAGCTCAAGGCCTTGCACAACGACATCGGCTGCAGCTACGAGCCCAATAGCTGGGGCGAGCGCTACCACTGGTACAGCTCCACGGGCTGGGTGATGTGGAATGCCCAGGTCTCGGGCCTGCTGGGCGGCACGAGCTGCGTGATCTTTGACGGCAGCCCCGGCGGCAGCAAGGACAAGCCCGACTGGGGCACGCTGTGGCGCTTTGCGGCCGAGACCGGCGTGACCAGCTTTGGCTCGGGCGCGGCCTTCTATGCCAACTGCATGAAAGCCGGTCTTGAGCTGTCCAGCTGCGGCGACCTGTCGCGCATACGCGGGCTGGGCAGCACGGGCTCGCCGCTGTCCGCCGAGGTACAGCAGTGGGGGACGGAGCAGTTTGCCAAGCTTGGGCGCCCTGACATTTGGTGGAACAACCTCTCGGGCGGCACCGACTTCGCGGGGGCCTTCATCGGCGGCAACCGCGATCTGCCCCTGGTGCCCGGCGTCATGCAGTGCCGCCAGTTGGGCGCCGCCGTCGAGGCCTGGAACGAGCAAGGCCAGCCCGTGATGGACGAGGTCGGCGAGCTGGTCTGCACCCAGCCCATTCCCTCCATGCCGCTGTTTCTCTGGGGCGATGCGGACGGCAAGCGCTATTTGTCGAGTTACTTCGATATGTACCCGGCCGGCCATGGCCGCCAACCGGGCGGCGGCGATGGTGACGCCGAAATGGGGCCGGTCTGGCGTCATGGCGACTGGATCAAGCTGCTTGGCGAGGGCGGCTGCATCATCTACGGCCGCAGCGACGCCACCATCAACCGCCATGGCCTGCGCATGGGCACCAGCGAGATCTACAGCGCCGTCGAGGCCCTGCCCGAGGTGCTGGACAGCATGGTGGTGGATCTCGAATATCTGGGCAAGGACAGCTATATGCCGCTGTTTGTGGCCCTGCGTCCGGGCGTGGAGCTCGATGCGGCGCTGCGCGAGCGCATCAACAAGGCCATCCGCTCGGCGCTGTCGCCCCGCTTTGTGCCCGACGATATCTTTGCCGTGGCCGAGATACCGCGCACGCTCAGCGGCAAAAAGCAGGAGCTGCCCATCAAGAAGCTGCTGCTGGGCCAGCCGCTGGCCAAGGTGGTCAACAAGGACGCCATGGCCAACCCAGGCTGCCTGGACTGGTACGAGGGCTTTGCCAGGGAATATCTGGCCCGGGCAGGAGCAGGCACAGTGTCCTGACACAGCAGGCGCGGTGCGAGGGCCTGAGTGGCCTCCGCCGCCTTGCAAAGGATTACCGTCCCTTCTTGGGGATCAGTGCCCCTGAAAGCGGGCAGTTCTCTTTTCGCGCCAGGCCGCGCCGCCTTCCTTCAGATCGGCTGAGGCGATGGTGGCCTGCACGGCGGCATCGACGCCCGCCTTGTCATGCACGCCACGGGCAATGGCGTTGAGATGTTTCTTCATTCCCAGCAAGGCCAGCGGCGCCATGCCGGCCAACGTGGTCTGCAGCTGCATCACGCGCTCGCCGATATCGGTGCCGTCCACCAGATCGGTCAGAAAGCCGCAGTCCTTCATGGCCTGGGCCTGCAGCTTCTCGCAGCTCAGGAACAGGCGCTTGGCCGTATCCACGCCCAGGCGGGTCACATAGCGCTCCAGGCCCGAGAGGTAGAAATGCAGGCCCAGCCGCGCGGCGGGCATGAACATCTGGCTGTTGGCCCCGCCCACGCGGAAGTCGCAGGCCAGTGCCATATCGGTGGCACCGCCGAACACGCCGCCCTGAATCGCGGCAATGGTGACGGGACGGCAGTTCTCGATGGCATCCACCATCTCGCCGAAGGAGCTGCCCTCGTTCTGGCTGTTGGCGATCTCGCCAATGTCATAACCGCTGCAGAAATGCTTGCCCACCGCCTGCAGCGTCAGCACCAGCACCGCGGGGCTGGCATTGACCTCGTCGATCTGACGGCGCAGCACGATCAGGTCTTCGGGCAGCAGTTTGTTGGCAACTTCGGGACGGCGCAAGGTGATGCTGGCACAGGCGCCCTGGATCAAAAGCTCTGGAGACATGACTGTATTTTCATCCAGACCTGCACAGACACAGGCCTCTGAGGTGCATCAAGTGTTGCAGTGCAAACACTCGGTGACCATATCTTTTACCGGTAGGCAGGTACACTTTGTCGTCCTCATAGAGCACCTGATGTGCGCTGATCCCATCCATGTCTGTTGAATCGACCGGCGCCGAGCGCCCCAGCTTTGACCTCAAGAGCGCACAACTGCCGGTGCTTTCCGTGGTACTTCGCAGCACCGACATGCAGGCGCTGGCCCAGGATCTGGCCCGCCGTCTTGCCGACGACCCGGACTTCTTCGACAACGACCCTGTGCTGATCGACCTCAGCCAGGTGCGCGAAGCAGAGGAAGAAATCGACTTCCCGGCCCTGATCGAGGCCCTGCGCAACCACCGCACAGTGCCCGTTGCCGTGCGCAGCGGCAGCGAGGCCCAGATGGAAGCAGCCAAGGCCCTTGGTCTGAGCGCAGCCCCCGATGCCATGCCGACGCGCCGCACCCAGCCGGAAATCCACGAAATCATTCGCGAAGTGGAGGTCGAGGTGCCTGCTCCGCTGGCCGATGCCGTCATCGTGGACCGGCCGCTGCGCTCGGGACAGCGCGTCTATGCCAAAGGCACCGACATTGTGGTTCTGGACATGGTCAGCTATGGTGCCGAGGTGATTGCCGACGGCAACGTCCATGTCTATGCGCCGCTGCGCGGCCGCGCCGTGGCCGGGGCCAGCGGCAACACCAGCGCAAGAATTTTTAGCACTTGCATGGAGGCGCAACTGCTTTCCATCGCAGGTATCTACCGCACAATTGAAACCGATCTCCCCAAGGACGTCGCCGGCAAAGCTGCCAAGGTGCGCCTGGAGGGAGAAAGAATCGTTATCGAGCCGGTATGAGAGACACACCGGACACCCTATCAACCTGCCCCATTTGTCTTAAAGGAATCGTGCAAACATGGCCAAAATCGTCGTCGTGACCTCTGGCAAAGGCGGTGTCGGCAAGACCACCACCAGCGCCAGCTTCGCATCCGGCCTCGCACTGCGCGGCCACAAGACCGCAGTGATTGACTTCGATGTGGGTCTGCGCAATCTCGATCTGATCATGGGCTGCGAACGCCGCGTGGTCTATGACCTCATCAATGTCATCCAGGGCGAAGCCAATCTGAACCAGGCCCTGATCAAGGACAAGCAGTGCGAAAACCTGTTCGTGCTGGCCGCTTCGCAGACCCGAGACAAGGAAGCCCTCACGCAGGAAGGCGTGAAGAAGGTGCTGGACGATCTGTCCGCCATGGACTTCGAGTTCATCATCTGCGACTCGCCCGCCGGCATTGAAAGCGGCGCACTGATGGCCATGCACTATGCCGAAGAGGCCCTGGTGGTGACCAACCCCGAAGTCTCGTCGGTGCGAGACTCGGACCGTATCTTGGGCATGCTCAGCTCCAAGACGGAGCGTGCGGTCAAGGGCGAGCGTATCAAGGAGCATCTGCTGATCACGCGCTACAACCCCAATCGTGTGGAAGACGGCCAGATGCTGTCGCTGGAGGATATCCAGGACATTCTGCGCATCGAGCTGATCGGCGTGATCCCCGAATCCGAAACCGTGCTCCAGGCCTCCAACCAGGGCATTCCCGCCGTGCACATGCAAGGCACGGATGTGGCCGAGGCCTATCAGGATGTGGTGGCCCGATTCCTGGGCGAAGAAAAACCCATGCGCTTTACCGAAGCCGTCAAGCCCGGCTTCTTCAAGCGCATGTTTGGCGGGAGGTAAGCCTGATGTCCATGTTGTCGTTTCTGCTCGGGGAGAAGAAGAAGTCCGCTTCGGTCGCCAAGGAGCGTCTGCAAATCATTCTCGCGCGCGAGCGCGTGGGCGGCGAAAGCGGCAAGCCCGACTATCTCCCGGCCCTGCAAAAAGAGCTGATGGCCGTGATTTCCAAGTATGTGGACATCAACCCCAATGACATCAAGGTACAACTGGAGCGCCAGGAAAACCTTGAGGTTCTGGAAGTCAAGATCGAGCTGCCGGACGCCGCACGCGGCTGAAGTCGACTCGCTCTTTCAAGCGTATAGCGCTTGATGGACAAGGAAATGGGCCTGAAAAGGCCCATTTTTCATTGCGGTGTCGCCCTGCGCGCCCTGCAGTGCGAACGCGCGGGGTGTCGTGTCTCATTCCCGCACCGGCTCCCGCATGGTCACCAGCTCCTCGGCCACGGTCGGGTGTATGCCTATGGTCGCATCGAACTGCTGCTTGGTCGCGCCGCATTGCAGCGCCACGGCAAAGCCCTGCATCAGTTCGCCCGCGCCCTCGCCCACCATATGCACGCCGCGCACGCGCTGGTCGGCCTTGGAGACGATGAGCTTGAGGAAGACGTTCTCGGGCTCGGCCCCCATGCGGTTGGTCAGCGGCCTGAAGCCGGACTGGAAAACCTGCACCGCGCCGAAGCGCTCGCGCGCCACTTCCTCCGACAGGCCCACGGTGCCCACCTGCGGATGGGAAAACACCGCCGTCGGCACCAGCTCGTAGTCGGGAGCGCTCCTGCCGCCCTGGCCGAACAGATGATGGGCGAGCACCGTCCCCTCGGCCAGCGCCACGGGCGTCAGGGCCATGCGATCGACCACATCGCCCACGGCATGGATGGAGGGCACGTTGCTGCAGAAATACTGATCCACCTCGATGGCGCCCTTGTCGTTGACCTTGACACCCGCGGCCTCCAGCCCCAGGCCTTCGATCAGGGGCACACGACCCGTGGCATACATCACGCAGTCCACCGCCAGCTGCTCGCCGCTCTTGAGCTGCAGGTGCAGGCCGTCCGCCTGCTTGTCGATGGCCTGAATCTCATCCTCCCAACGGAAGTTCACGCCCAGCTGGGCCATCTCCTGGCCCAGGTGCAGACCCAGGTCGGCATCAAAGCCGCGCAGCAGCTGCTGGCGACGGTGCAGCAGCGTGGTCTCGGCCCCCAGGCCGTTGAAGATGGAGGCGAACTCCACGGCGATATAGCCTCCGCCCACGACCACCACCCGCCTGGGCAGATGCGGCAGATGGAAGGCCTCGTCAGAGCTGATGGCATGCTCCACGCCAGGAATATCGGGCAGGCTGGGCGTTCCGCCCGTTGCAATCAGGATATGGCGGGCATGGATGGTCTGGCCGTTCACCAGCACGCTATGCGGCCCCGAGAGCGCCGCACGGCCATGGATAAGGGTAATGCCTGCCCCGGCCAGCATGCGGCCGTAGACACCGTTCAGGCGCTCGATTTCGCGGTCCTTGTTGGCAATCAGCGTGGGCCAGTCGAAGCGCGCCCGCTCCAGCTGCCAGCCAAAGCCCCGGGCCTCCTCGGCCAGTTGGCTGAAGTGCGCGGCATGGCTGAGCAGCTTCTTGGGGATGCAGCCCACGTTGACGCAGGTACCGCCCAATTGGGCAGCTTCCACCACAGCCACACGGGCCCCCAGACCGGCAGCCACACGGCTGGCGCGCACGCCGCCCGAGCCACCGCCTATGACCAGAAAATCGTAATCAAAGTCTTGTTGCTGCATGTTCTGTCTCGCTGTTTGGGAGGCTCAAAGCAGATGCTTGCTGCTTTGAACTCTACAAGACAAGACTGCCGCAGGTGGTTTAACGCAGCGTTAAACCACCTGCACGACCCAGTTTGATTGGCGGGCGGCTCAGAACGGTTTGTCGCCCACGACCGTGGCGCGATGCATGCGGCGCACGGCCGGGAAGTAGTCCTGAATCGCGTAATGCTGGGTAGAGCGGTTGTCCCACATGGCGATGGTGTTGGGCTCCCAGTGCAGACGCATCTGGTATTCCAGAATCGTAGGCTGGCGCAGCAGATAGTTCATCAGATCCTGTTGCTGGGCATGAATTTCGTTGGCCGAGCGGAAGCTGTCGAAGTTCGAGCTGAAGTTGGCGAAATGCGTGACGAAGGTCTCGTTGACGTAGAGAATCTTCTGGCCGCTTTCGGGGTGGGTGCGCACCACCGGGTGCACCACGGGCGGGTATTTACCGCGTGCCTGGGCCTGCTCTGCGGGCGTCATGCGCGCACCGAACGAAGGCAGGATGTCATGCACGGCGTACAGGCCGGCAATCTGCTGCTTGCGCGTCTCGGGCAGCTGCTCGTAGGCCTGCTCCATATTGATCCAGACCGTGTCGCCGCCGACCTCGGGGCATTCCACGCAGCGCAGCACCGAGGCCATGGAAGGCGTCTCACGCCAGGAGACATCGGTGTGATAGACGTTCTCGGTGCCTGGGATCTTGCTGTTGCCGCCCAGCAGCACCAGCTCGGCATGGTCGGGGTGATGGGGAAATACCGGATGCAGCTCCAGCTCGCCGAAGCAGCGCGCAAACGCCACATGCTGGGCAGGCGTGATGTTCTGCTCGCGAAACACCAGCACCTTGTGCGCCACCAGCGCCTGGCGCAGCTCGCGCGCCTGCTCCTCGCTCATGGGCTGGCGCAGGTCTATGCCCGAAACCTCCACGCCGATGGCGGGGGAGATGCGCCTGAGCTCGATCCCCGTCCTGCTTGCCGCGGCCACCTTGCGCTGGGTATGGGCCGGCCTGTCTTCGCAATCGATCATCATGTGTCTCCAAAGCGTTGCAACCACTGTCCTCGGGCCTGACACAGCAGGCCTGGGGACAATCTAGGGCGGGCCTTGGAGATCGGTATCGTTCAAGCCGACTAGGTAGGGTTCCCAGTCGGCAGCCGGCCCTACCTGACGAAGCCGTGGGCGTGCATATGGCCCGAGTGGTAGAGCAGCGGCGCGCGGTCGGCATGGTGCTCGCAGCGCTCCACCTCGCCGATGAAGAGCAGATGGTCGCCCTCCTCATGCTGGCGCAGATTGCGGCACTCGAAGACCGCGCTGCAGCCCTCGAGCAGCGGCACGCCATGCTCGGAGTCATGGTGCTGGGTATGGCTGAAACGATCCGCGCCCTTGCGTGCAAACAGCTCGGCCAGCGGCTTTTGCGAAGCCGCCAGCACATGGATCGCGTAATGCGTGCAGTGACGGAACACGGGCAGTGAGTTGGCCTTCAGACCCAGGCTCCACAGCACCAGCGAGGGCGCCAGCGACAGTGCGTTGAAGGAGCTGACCGTGGAGCCCACCGCATGGCCCTCTGCACTGCGCGCCGTGATGATGGTCACGCCGGTGGCAAATTGCCCCAGCGCATCGCGAAATTCGCGCTGCGAGAAAGGCAAGGCCGAACGCAAGACGGAGGTAGGCAAGGCGGAGTTCACGAAATTCAGAGCTCAGGTCAGCGACCACAACGGTGCGCCACGGTTCAAGATCAGCAGACCCAAAGAGCATCTGCAGGACTTGATCAATTATCAACTTGAACCTTGCCGGTCACAATCCGTAAGGGCTTAAGGCCAGAATCATCAATTTTGATAGCTTCTCACTCAGTAATACACAGGCCTGCAGGCCTAAAGCTTCATCAATCCTGGGTCTGAGCTGCCAGCAGCCCTTGGCCGGCCTGCTGCGCCAGCCAGCCGCCGACCTTGGCTTTGCTGCAGCGTTGCAGCTGCATCAGCAGCTCATGCTCGGGCCAGGGCAAGGCATGGCGATCGCACAGATCCTGCTGCATGCGGGCCAGCAGGGCCGCCGCCATCTCGGCATCCGCCAGCGCCCGGTGGGCACGGCCCGTGGAAGGCAAGTGCAGGTAGCGCGCCAGATTGCCCAGGCTGTGACTGGGCGCCTGCGGGTAGATGCGGCGCGACAGCAGCACGGTGCAGGCAAACAGCTGGGGTGCCGCTTCGCCCGCCAGCGCCAGCTCGGCCTGCCAGAACTTGCTGTCGAACGATGCGTTGTGGGCCACCATGGGCGCAGCGCCCACAAAGCGGGCCGCATCGCGCATCACCTCGGCGGCGGGCGGCGCCGTGCGCAGCATGGCATTGGTGATGCCGGTGAGTTCGGTGATGAAGGGCGAGACCCAGGCCCCGGTCTGCATCAGGCTCTGGAAACGGTCCACCACGCGGCCCTGCTCCAGCAGCACGATGGCTACCTCGGTGGCCCTGGCACCCTGGGCGGGCGTCATGCCCGTGGTTTCGAAGTCGATGACGGCAATCGCAGCACTCATCACTGCATTGTGCCGTGGCCGGCGCCTCAGTCCTGGCCCAGCTCGTCTTCGCCGGGCAGACCCAGGCTCTGCACCACATGCTCGAGGATGCGGAACAGCTGCTCGCTCTCGGCGCTGCCCAGTTGCTCCTCGATCTCGGTGTAGATGGTCTCGAAATGCGGCACGATCTGGGCCACCATCTCCTGGCCGGCTGGCGTGAGGGCGAACTCGGAACCCCGCAGATCGGCTACATGGCGGCCGCGCTTGATGAGCAGGCGTCCTTCCAGCGTCTTGAGCAGGCGCGAGAGGCTGGGCATGCTGATGAAGGTCAGCTGCGACAGTTCCATGGGACGCAAACGCTTGTCGGCCACCCACATGACGCGCAGCACGCGCCATTGCTGCTCGGTCAGGCCGTGCGCACGCAGCGAGGGACGAAAGCGCACCATGACCGCCTCGCGGGCCTTGAGCAAAGCCATGGGCAATGAACGCGCAAAGGAACGTGAGGTTTCAAGGGCAGGAGTGATGTCGTGCTGGATCATGGCATGGACGAGTTGCTGGCGTAATTGTATGTAAGAGCCCCACGCAGCGATACCGTCAATCCGGGCAAAAGAGTCAGCCAGCCCGTACTCGTCCTGCAGTCCTATGCCCTGTCTCAGGCGGATGCAATCCGCGCGCCGCGAGCGACCTCGGGTGCCGGCTCATCCCAGAACCGGAAATCCAGTGCCGGGCGCTCGCCGCTCATCAGCGCCGCCATGGCCTTGCCCGAGCCTGCTCCATGCGTCCAGCCCAGGGTGCCATGCCCGGCATTGACCCAGATGCCTCTTGCCTGCGTGGCCCCGATGCAGGGAATATTGCTGGGCGTGGCGGGCCGCAGACCGCACCAGAACTGCGGATCGCCACCCTGCTCGGGCAGGCGCGTGTCGCAGACGCCGGGCATCAGCTCCTCCACGCGCCTGACCAGCATCTCGCAGCGCGCCCTGGCCGTGGGCGTGTCCAGACTCAAATCGAAGCCTCCCAGCTCTATGGTGCCGGCTACCCGCAGTCGGTTGCCCAAACGGCTCATGGCCACCTTGCGGCTGTCATCGATGGTGGAGACCATGGGGGCTTTTTCGGGCTGCAGCAGCGGCAAGGTAGCGCTATAGCCCTTGCCCGGATAGATGGGAACCTTCACGCCCAGAGGCCTGAGCAGTAGCGGCGTGTAGGAGCCGCAGGCGACCACCACGGCATCCGCGCTCAGCATGCGCGGGGCGCCATCGCTGCCGTCGCGAATCTGCACCTGGGCAGGCCTGCCCCTGCGCGCCGGCTGCAGGCTCAGGATGTCGTGGCCGTAGAGGAACTGCACACCGGCCTGGGCACAGAGACCGGCCAGCTTTTCGGTGAACAGACGCGCATCACCGGACTCATCGGTGGCAGTGAAGGTGCCGCCCGCAATCTGCGCGGCATAGGGCGTGAATGCAGGCTCGATGGCAAGCAGCTCGTCGCGGCTGACCAGACGACGCTGCACGCCGTATTGCCGCATCAGCTCCACGCCTTCGGCGGCCTCGGCAAACGCCTGCGGGCTGCTGTAGAAATGGGCAATGCCGCGCTCCAGCCGCTCGAACTCGATACCGGTCTTCTGGACCATGTCCTTGAGCGCCAGATGGCTGTAGGCGCCCAGCGCCACGATCTGCTGCACATTGCGCGCAAAGGCGCGGTCATTGCACTGGGCCAGGAACTGCAGGCACCAGCGCCATTGCGCGCTGTCGGCCTGGGGCCGCAGCAGCAGAGGAGCCTCTTTGTCGAACATCCATTTGAGCGCCTTCCAGGGTGCCTGTCGATTGGCCCAGGGCTCGCAGTAACTGACCGAGATCTGGCCGCCATTGGCATAGCTGGTCTCCAGGGCCGGACCGCTCTGGCGGTCCACCACGGTGACTTGATGACCGCGCTCGCGCAGATGC
The DNA here is from genome assembly GCF_039581385.1 of Comamonas sp. A7-5. NCBI lineage: Bacteria > Pseudomonadati > Pseudomonadota > Betaproteobacteria > Burkholderiales > Comamonadaceae > Comamonas > Comamonas sp. A7-5. The sequence goes on along the minus strand of NZ_JBCPWO010000003.1, from coordinate 360,235 downwards.
CAGGCGGTGCTGATGCCGATGATGCCGGCGCCCAGGACGATGATCTTCATGCGGCCAGTGTCTGCACTCTTGCGGGCAAACAAAAGCAGCATTAAATTTTCAGCAGTTTCATCAGAAATGCTAATGAAGTTGCCATGAGCTCCTGGGACCCTGTTGCACTGGAATGCCTGGCCGCCATCGTGGAAGAAGGCGGCTTCGAGCGCGCGGCGCAAAGGCTGCACATCACCCAGTCGGCCGTGTCCCAGCGCCTGCGTGCACTGGAAGCCCAGGTGGGCTCGGTACTGGTGGAGCGCACGCGTCCCGTCAAGCCCACCAGCGCCGGGCGGCTGCTGCTCAAGCATGCCAAGCAGCTGCGCCTGCTGCGCGCCGATCTCGCTCATGAGTTGCAGGAACTGGCACCGCAGACCGGGCAAAGTCTGGCCGGAGAAATCGTCTCCATCGCCATCAATGCCGACAGCATTGCCACCTGGGCCATGACGGCTCTGGACGAGCTGGTGAAGAGCGGCCTGCCGCTGGAGGTGGTGGTCGACGATCAGGACTTCACGCAGGAGCTGCTGCGCTCGGGCCAGGTCATGGGCTGCGTCACCACGCTGAGTCAGGCCATGCGCGGCTGCACCGTGCAGCCTCTGGGCGCCATGCGCTATGTGGCCGTGGCCTCGCGCGAGTTTGCCGGGCAAAGACTGCCGCAGGGGCTGACGCGCAAGAACTTCAACCAGCTGCCCTATCTGTCCTTCAACCGCAAGGACGATATGCAGGCCGAATTTGTGGCGCGTTGCCTGGGTCTGCGCAATGTGTCGCTGCAGCATCAGATTCTGCTGCCCAGCTGCGAGGCGCAGGTGCGCGCCGTGCGTGCCGGCTGGGGCGTGGGCGTGCTGCCGCAGTTGCTGGTGCAGCCCGCGCTGGATGCCGGTGAACTGATCGACGTGGCAACAGGCCATGCGCTGTCCATCGCGCTGTTCTGGCATTGCTGGAATCTGGAGTCACGCGTGCTGGCCCGTGTCAGCCAGGCCTTGCTGGGCAAGGCCCGCCAAGTGCTGCAAGCGGTTTGATGCAGACAAGAAAAAAGGCCGTGCTTTGCAGCGCGGCCTTGAGAGCTTGATGTCAAACGGAGGTACTTTGGTTTTTGTAGCTGTGGACGCTCATCTAACCTTGATTTGAAGCTGATTTCCGCCTGATACGCATGTAAATCAAGCGCAAGCAGCTATGAAAATCAGCGAATCAGCAGCACGGGGATGGTGCAGCCCGCCAGCACCTGCGAGCTGACCGAACCCATGACCAGACGGCCCAGCGCGCCGTGGCCGTGCGTGCCCATGGCGATCAGGTCGAACTTGCCGTCCTGGGCGGCATGGATGATGGTGTCGGCAATGGGGCCGACCTTGGCGATGCTTTGCGCCTCGACACCACGCCCCTTCAGGAACTCCAGCACGGGCTGCAGGATCTTGGCGGATTCTTCGTCGTAGTACTGCTCCACCACTTCCTTGCCCAGCGCAGCGCGTGCACGAGGCGGCAGCAGCGGCTGCACAGTGATGATGGTGTACTCATGGCCCGTGCCCAGCATCTCCTGATGCGAGGTCAGATAGGCCAGCATTTTCTGGGTATAGGCACTGCCGTCCACGGCGAGCAAGATCTTCATACCAATTTCTCCTTGTTGATGTCTCAAGCCTAAGGGCTGGGGACAGTCAGCATCTTGACTTGGCTCAAGTCAATTGTCGATGCCGGCAGAAAGTCATCCTGCTCTCCCTTGCGGGCATAGCCCAGGGGATTGGCCACCACACGGCATTGCCATTCGCTGCCGTCCTCGCGCTGGCCGCATGCGATGTAGTCGCTGGCGCAATGCAGATGACCGTGCAGCCAGAGCTGGGCATGGGGCAGAAAGTCGTCCATCACATTGCAGAAACCGGCCGTGCCGGGTACCAGGCCGTAGCGCGGATCGGCACTGCGCAGGCTGGGCGCAAAGTGGGTCACGGCCACCGTGGGTCCGTCAAAAGGCTGCTGCAGCGCAGCGCGCAGCCAGTCCTGGCAGAGCAGGCTTTCCTCGCGCATGGGCGCGGCCAGAAACGGCTCGCCCTGGCGACTGCCACCTGTCTTTTGCAGATAGAAATTGGCGGCGCGAAAGGCCTTCTCGCGCAGTTTGTGCAAGCGCGTGGCATCGCTCACGCCTTCATGCATGGCCATGGCGTCGAAGTCGCTCCACAGCGTGGTGCCGATGAAACGCACCCCGTCCATGACCACGGTTTCACGATCGAGCCAGATCAGACCCAGCCTGTCGCACACACGCTGCAGGCGCAGCCTTGCCTCGTCGAAGTCCTGCATGTCGTATTCGTGATTGCCGGGCACGAACAGCACGGGTGTGGGCCAGTTGGCGTATTGCGGCAGCGGCGAGAAACGCTCCAGCCCGAAGTTCTCGCCGTCGACCTGGGTGCTGCTCTGGTAGGAGCCGATGTCGCCGGCCAGCACCAGCACATCGGCGCCCGCGGCTGGCTGGGCCACGAATTGGGGGTGGACTTCGAGGTGCAGGTCGGACAGCAGCTGGATCTTCATGTGGCTAGTTTAGTCAACCATGGTGAGTGACCTGGGCCGAACCGTTGGCAAAGGTGATCTCGGCCGAGCGCGTCAGCGTTTTCAGCAGCCAGTCATAGGCCTGCGGGTGCGGGCCGCGCCGACGCCACAGTGCATCCACATGCACGGGCGTGACATCGAAGGGCAGATCGCGCAGCTCCAGCTGGTCGCTCATGCCGGTCACGGGCACAAAATGGCGCGGCAAGATGGTCAGCAGATCGGAGTTGAGTACCACGCGCGCCGCGGTGAAGAACTGGTTGACGGTGAGCACCACTTCGCGCGAACGTCCCAGCGAGGCCAGGGCCTCGTCGATGAAGCCGAAGGAGCGGCCCGAAAAGCTGACCAGCATATGGCGTGCCGCGCAATAGTTGTCCAGCGTCAGCGGAACATGCGCCAGCGGATGGCCTTTGCGCATCACGCACAGGTACTCGCCCTCATACAGACGGCGGCTGTCAAACGCCACCAGCCCGCCAGCCTGGGCACGCGCCGTCAGGTCGGCCAGTACGGCGGGGAAATAGCCCACGGCCATATCGGCCTCGCCATCATCGAGCAAGGGCCTTGGATCGCGCGTGGTCAGCGGCAGCAGGCGTATGCCCAGGCCCGGTGCCTCGCGCGCCAGAATCGGGTACAGCGGCGGAATCAGCGTGGCAGCCGTGGCATCGGCCATGGCGATCACGAACGTGGTGGCGGCCGTCTCGGGATCGAACTCATCGGGTGCGAGTGCACCCTCCAGATGCTGCAAGGCCTCGCGTATCACCGGCCACAGGGCCTGGGCACGCGGCGTAGGCTCCACGCCCTGTCCCTGGCGCACCAGCAGCTCGTCGCCCAGGACCTCGCGCAGCCGGCGCATGGCATTGCTGACCGCCGGCTGGGTGATGCTGAGCTTGTGCGCCGCACGCGTGAGACTGCGCTCGGACATGACCTCATCGAAGACGCGCAGCAGATTGAGATCCAGAGAACGAAAGTTCAAAGACATGGCATCACCCAATACATCACTGCCGTGAATGCTACAGATTCAAAATATAAATTTGAACACACCTAGGGTAATCCCTATAGTTACACCTATTCCCCGGGCAATTCGCCAAAAGCGTGGGTCAAAGGGTTAACTGCCATGAGCAACTTTATTTACAACTCCTACTGTGTCGAGCACCCTGGTGTGGTGCGTATCTATCAAGCCAGCGATGAACGCATGGCCGCCATTGCCGCCGAGCACGAGGCGCAATCCCAGTCCAGGTCGTACTGGATGGTGCTGGCTGTGGTGCTGGCCGCCCTGGCCGCCGGCGTCTTCCAGGCAACCGAAACCTGGAGCGACGGTCATATGATGGCTGCCTGGATGGTTCTGTGGGCCATGGCTTTTGCCAGCATTGCCCTCTTCTCCACTCCCGCACGCCGTGCCATCAATCTGGTGCGCACCGGCTACCGCGCCTGGGTCAAGAGCCGCCAGCAAGCTGCTGCCGATGAACGCGTCTGGAACGCCGCGCTGCAAGATGCCCGCCTGATGGCCGATCTGGCCCGTGCCATGGATCGCCAGAGCCGCTAAGCTCCGCGCCTCTCCGAAAAAAGCCGCTGCCCACAAGGCCAGCGGCTTTTTGCATGGGGGAATAGAGCCAAACAAGCCTCTATCCCAGATTCAGAAAACGCTTACAGCTACAAAAATAAAAGCAAACAAAAAGCCCTGCTGAAAAAAATCAGCAGGGCTTTTTTAATGTGCACAGTCTCAGTCAGGGACACCGTGCAAGGGCCGCCCCGCCGCGCTGGTGTCGTCCCCCTCCCATAGCGCGAAGCGCGTAGAGAGAGAGGGGGAAGCCGCGCAGCGGCTCAGGGGGAGAATCAAGCGCTCAAGCGCTTTTCCAGCTCAGCCTTGGTATCCAGCATGGCCTTGGGCAGGTTGTAGGCCAGTTTGTCGAAATGCTCGCCGTGCAGCTTCATTTCCTCGGCCCAGGCCGCCTTGTCGATATTGGTCACGCTGTCGAACTGGGCAGCATCGAAGTCCAGACCGCTCCAGTTGATTTCGGCGTACTGGGGAGCAATGCCAAAGGCGGTTTCCTGACCCTGAGCCTGGCCTTCCAGACGGTCGATCATCCACTTCAGCACGCGCATGTTTTCACCGTAGCCGGGCCAGACGAACTTGCCTTCGGCATTCTTGCGGAACCAGTTGGTGGTGAAGATCTTGGGCAGGGTTGCGCCCTGGCCTTCGATCTTGGCGCCCAAATCCAGCCAGTGCTGGAAATAGTCGCTCATGTTGTAGCCGGCAAAAGGCAGCATGGCGAAGGGATCACGGCGTACCACGCCTTGCGCGCCAAAGGCGGCGGCCGTGGTTTCAGAGCCCATGGTCGCAGCCATGTACACGCCCTCGGTCCAGTCGCGGGCTTCGGTCACCAGAGGCACGGTGGTGGAGCGGCGGCCGCCGAAGATCATGGCATCGATCTTCACGCCGGCGGGATCGTCCCAGGCTTCGTCCAGCGCGGGGTTGTTGGTCGCAGCCACGGTGAAGCGGGCATTGGGGTGGGCGGCCTTGGCGCCGGTTTCCTTGGCGATCTGGGGCGTCCAGTCCTTGCCTTGCCAGTCGATCAGGTGATCGGGCAGCTTGCCCTGGTCCTTTTCCATGCCTTCCCACCACACGTCGCCGTCATCGGTCAGGGCCACATTGGTGAAGATCACGTTCTTGTCCAGGCTCAACATGCAGTTCGGGTTCGTGAGCATATTGGTGCCGGGAGCCACGCCGAAGTAACCGGCCTCGGGGTTGATGGCGCGCAGCGAGCCGTCGGCCTGGGGCTTGATCCAGGCGATGTCGTCACCGATGGTCGTGACCTTCCAGCCGTCGAAGGCCTTGGGCGGCACCAGCATGGAGAAATTGGTCTTGCCGCAGGCCGAGGGGAAGGCCGCAGCCACGTGGTACTTCTTGCCTTCGGGGTTGGTAACGCCCAGGATCAGCATGTGCTCGGCCAGCCAGCCCTGGTCACGGCCCATGGTGGAGGCGATACGCAGCGCAAAGCACTTCTTGCCCAGCAGCGCATTGCCGCCGTAGCCCGAGCCGTAAGACCAGATTTCGCGGGTTTCAGGATAGTGAACGATGTACTTGGTCTTGCTGCAAGGCCAGGTGGTCTCGTCCTTCTGGCCTGCGGCCAGAGGTGCGCCGATGGTGTGCACGCAGGGCACGAACTCGCCGCTGGTGCCGATCACGTCATACACGGCCTTGCCCATGCGGGTCATGATCTTCATGTTGACGGCCACATAGGGGCTGTCGGACAGCTCGATACCCACGTGGGCGATGGGCGAACCCAGCGGGCCCATGGAGAAAGGCACCACGTACATGGTGCGGCCAGCCATGCAGCCGTCGAACAGCGGGTTCAGCGTGGCGCGCATTTCCGCAGGTTCCATCCAGTTGTTGGTGGGGCCTGCGTCTTCCTTTTTGGCGGAGCAGATATAGGTGCGGTCTTCCACGCGAGCCACGTCCGAAGGATCGGTCCAGGCCAGGAAGGAGCCAGGACGCTTGGCCAGGGGCTTGAAGGTGCCGGCATCCACCAGCTGCTGGCACAGCGCGTCATATTCGGCTTGCGAGCCGTCGCACCAGTGGATCTGGGCAGGCTTGCACAGCGCGGCCATTTCGGCGACCCAGGCAATGAGCTTGGGGTTCTTGACGTAGTCGGGAGCCTGGATGTTCAGGCTTTGCACAGCGGCGTTCATGGGGGAAGTCCTTCAATTAAAAAACCAGTTTTTCAAAGAAGCATCCTCGGCTGCGTCTTTGAAAAAAGGCTTTTGAAGGTGTCTCGCCTGCTTTCCCTAGCGCTTGTTGGCGCCTGAAATCCGTCTGAAATAGTCAAAACAACCTTGTTTTGAATAGCAGCGGGAGATCGATTTTAGGTAGGGGCCTTGAATTTGTCAGCAAATCACGGGCAATATATATGCATTTTGTGCATCAGAATATGCATGTCACATTCATTCATAACCTGCACAGACGTAAAAAAACCCCGCGTCGCGGGGTTGGGCTCGAGAAGGTTGGAATGCCTAGGCCATGTTCACGGCAATAAAGGCCAGCAGGAACATCATCACGGCGCCAGCGGCGGGAATGATGATGGGAATATAGGGCACAACGGCTTCGGCCGCGTCCTGTGCCTCGTGGTTCACTGCGGAATCATCTGACATGTGATCAATGCTCCTCCTGAAAGCAGGCGGTGAAACAAGCAAGCTCTGCAGCCATTCTAGGCACAGCCCTGGCGACATGGCTCAGGGAAAGCCATAGCCGCTCTTGGCGCTCAGACCCGCATCCCATGTCCGCCAATGGCGAACAGCACTTCTTCGATGTCGACCATGCGCAGATAAGTTCGCACTCGGAGTGCAACAGCATATGCTGGGCTTGCGGACGACCCGGCGCCGATTAAGAAATCGATGTGCACCGTCCAACGTCAGATCGCAGCGCCGAAGTCCCTCGCTGAAAGGATGGCTTCTATGGTTAGCGCTTCTTTCCTGTTCTGGCTGATCCTGCTGATGCTGGTGATTGGCCTGGGGACGGCGTCGATCCGGATTTTTCGCGAGTATGAGCGCGGCGTGGTCTTCACGCTGGGGCGCTTCTGGAAGGTCAAGGGGCCGGGACTGATCTTCATCATTCCTGCCATCCAGCAGGTGGTACGGGTCGATCTTCGCACCGTGGTCCTGGAGGTCCCCGCGCAGGATGTGATCTCGCGCGACAACGTCTCGGTCAAGGTCAATGCCGTGATCTATCTGCGCGTGGTGGATGCGGAAAAGGCGGTGATCCAGGTGGTCAATTATCTGGAGGCCACCAGTCAGCTCGCGCAAACCATGCTGCGCTCCGTACTGGGCAAGCATCAGCTCGACGAAATGCTGGCAGAGCGCGAATCGCTGAACCTGGATATCCAGCAGGCGCTGGATGCGCAAACCGACACCTGGGGCATCAAGGTCTCGAACGTGGAGATCAAGCAGGTCGATCTGACCGAATCCATGATCCGGGCGATCGCGCGCCAGGCCGAGGCCGAGCGAGAACGCCGCGCCAAGGTGATTCACGCCGAAGGCGAATTGCAGGCTTCGGAAAAACTGTCTCAGGCAGCGAAAGTTCTGGCGCAGGAGCCTCAGGCCATCTTGCTGCGCTACCTGGAGACGCTGACCGTGATTGGCGCGGACAGGAACACCACCGTGGTGTTCCCCTTGCCCATGGACCTGGTGACCCCGCTGATCAAGAAGATCACGCCCCTGCAGGCCTGAGCAAGGCCTGCGGCTCAAGCCTCACACCAGGGCCGCCTCCATGCCTGCGCGGCGCAGTTGCTCCAGCACCTCGCTCACATGGGCGTGGCCGCGTGTCTGCAGCACGAACTCGATCTCCACATTCTGCGCAGCCAGCATGGTGAAGGCACGCTGGTGATGGACTTCCTCGATATTCGCGCCAGCTCCGGCCACCGTGGCCGTGATCTGGGCCAGCACGCCGGGTACGTCGCGCGCGCTGACACGCACACGCGCCAGACGACCGGAGCGCACCATGCCGCGCTCGATGATGGCAGCCAGCAGCATGGGATCGATATTGCCGCCCGACAGCACCAGACCTATTTTCCGGCCCTTGAAGCGAGCGGGATAGCGCAGCAAGGCCGCCAGGCCCGCCGCCCCTGCGCCTTCGACCAAGGTCTTCTCGATCTCCAGCAGCATGAGCACGGCCTGCTCTATATCTCCTTCGTCCACCAGCAACAAGTCGTCCACACAGCGCTGCACCACCTCCTGGGTGATGATGCCTGGCTGGGTTACCGCAATGCCCTCGGCGATCGTCGAGGTCCCCATCGGAAGATCGGTGTGGCGCAGCGCATTGACCATGGAAGGAAAGCGCTGAGTCTGCACCCCCACGATCTCCATCTCGGGCTTGATGGCCTTGGCCGCCGTGGCAATGCCCGCAATCAGACCGCCGCCGCCAATGGCAATCACCAGCGCATCCAGATCGGGCTGTGCCTGCAGGATTTCCAGCGCCAGCGTGCCCTGGCCCGCAGCAATCGCTTCATCGTCATAGGGATGGACAAAGGTCAGCTGCTGCTCCTGCGCCAGCTGGTAGGCATGGGCTCGCGCCTCGGCCAATGTGTCGCCATGCAGCACTACCTCGGCACCGAAGCCGCGCGTGCGCTCCACCTTCACGCCGGGAGTGAAGCGCGGCATGACGATGACGGCACGCAGACCCAACCTTTGCGCGTGATAGGCCACGCCCTGGGCATGGTTGCCCGCACTCATGGCGACCACGCCGCGTGCGCGCTCGGCATCGCTGAGCATGAGCAGCTTGTTGAGCGCGCCACGCTCCTTGAAGGATGCAGTGAACTGCAGGTTCTCGAATTTGAGGTAGACCTGTGCCCCCGTGATCTGCGAGAGCGTGCGTGATTCCACAAAAGGGGTTTGAAGGACGGCGCCATTCAGGCGCGCAGCGGCGGCTTGGATATCTGCAAAGGTCAGCATGGTGGATCCATTTTGCAAGCAGCTCATCACCCCGCGCCAGTGCTGGGTTTGCGAATCAAAGCCATCCGGATCATTTGCTCAGTAATTGCTAGCTACTCGCCCTTTCCTAGCAAGGGAATAGCCGCCAAAACACTTCAAATCCGGCGCCGTTCTGCGAACTGTGAGCACCTAAGGATTTCCCTTGGTTTCAGCGAAACATGCAACATAATGCCTAAACCAACGTGCTTTTTTTCGATGAATCTGCATAATTGTGCCAATACCGAGTCAGTAACTGCACTATCTTTCATCTCAGCAGGAGCCGAGCATGCAGCAGCAAACCAACGTCGATTACCGCACAGAGCCCAGCCAGTACCGGCACTGGTCGTTTGAAGTGAATGGCAATATCGCCCGGCTCAAGCTGGACATCGCCGAGGACGCAGGCATACGCCCCGGCTACAAGCTCAAGCTCAACAGCTATGACCTGGGCGTGGATGTGGAGCTGCACGATGCGCTCAACCGCATCCGTTTTGAGCACCCGCAGGTGCGCTCCGTGATCGTGACCAGCGGCAAGGAACGCATCTTCTGCTCAGGTGCGAATATCTTCATGCTCGGAGTCTCGTCCCACGCCTGGAAGGTGAACTTCTGCAAGTTCACCAACGAGACGCGCAACGGCATGGAAGACAGCTCCAGGCACGACGGGCTCAAGTTCGTCGCCGCCGTCAACGGCGCCTGTGCGGGCGGCGGCTACGAGCTGGCTCTGGCCTGCGATGACATCGTGCTGATCGACGACCGCTCTTCTTCCGTGTCACTGCCCGAGGTTCCGCTGCTGGGCGTGCTGCCTGGCACGGGCGGGCTGACGCGCGTGACCGACAAGCGCCATGTGCGTCACGACCTGGCCGACATCTTCTGCACCAGCGTGGAAGGCGTGCGCGGCCAGCGCGCCGTGGACTGGCGGCTGGTGGACGCGATTGCCAAGCCCGCGCAGTTTGCCGAAGTGGTGCAGCAACGTGCCACGGCCCTGGGCGAAAGCAGCCCGCGCCCGGCTTCCGCCAAAGGCGTACAGCTTGCCAGGCTGCAGCGCGAGCAAAGCCCGGACGGCCTGCACTATCGCCACGTCAGCGTGCAAATCGATCGCAGCAAGCGCAGTGCCACCATCACGGTCAAGGCTCCCCGTGGCGAACAGCCCGGCAGCATTGAAGCCATAGAAAGCGCAGGCGCCGCCTGGTGGCCGCTGGCCATGGGCCGCGAGCTCGACGACGCCATACTGCATCTGCGCACCAACGAGCTCGATGTGGGCACCTGGATTCTCAAGACCGAGGGCGATGCGCGCGCCGTGCTGGCGGCGGACCAGTCTTTGATTGCGCACAAGGATCACTGGCTGGTGCAGCAAACCACAGGCCTGCTGCGCCGTACCTTTGCACGCCTCGATGTGTCGTCGCGCTCGCTGTTCGCCCTGATCGAGCCCGGCTCCTGCTTTGTCGGCATGCTGGCCGAGTTGGTCTTCTGCGCCGACCGCGCCTACATGCTGGTGCTGCCCGACGAGCCCGAGCGCGAGCCCGTCATCGAGCTCGATGCCTTCAACTTCGGCCTGCTGCCGCTGGTCAACGATCAAAGCCGTCTGCAGCGTCGCTTCTATGAGGAGTCCGGGCCTCTGGAAGCCGCTCGCGCAGCGGTGGGCAAGCCGCTCAACGGCGATGCCGCGCAACAGCTTGGACTGGTCACCGCCGCGCTTGACGATATCGACTGGGAAGACGAGATCCGCATCGCCATGGAAGAGCGCGCCGCGATGTCGCCCGATGCGCTCACGGGTCTGGAAGCGAACCTGCGTTTTGCCAGCCAGGAAAACATGGTCACGCGCATCTTCGGGCGTCTGTCGGCCTGGCAGAACTGGATCTTCAACCGCCCCAACGCGGTGGGCGAAAAAGGGGCGCTGAAGCTCTACGGCACCGGACAGAAAGCCGGCTTCGATTTCAACAGGGTATGAGCCAACGGCCCTGAATCGGCAAAACATCACAGGAGACACCCCATGAGCAGCATCGACTACAGCCAGAAGATTCCCAACAACGTGGACCTCAGCGGCGACCGCACGTTGCAGCGTGCCCTGGAGAGCTGGCAGCCTAATTTCATCCGCTGGTGGGACGACGTGGGCCCCGAAGGATCGACCAACTACGATGTCTATCTGCGCACCGCGGTGAGCGTGGATCCGCAGGGCTGGGCGCAGTTCGGCTACGTCAAGATGCGTGACTATCGCTGGGGCATCTTCCTGAACCCGGCGGATCAGGAACGCAGCATTCACTTTGGCGATCACAAGGGCGAGAAAGCCTGGCAGGACGTGCCCGGTGAGCACCGCGCCAACCTGCGTCGCATCATCGTCACGCAAGGCGATACCGAGCCCGCATCGGTGGAGCAGCAGCGCCACCTTGGCCTGACCGCACCGTCCATGTACGACCTGCGCAATCTGTTCCAGGTCAATGTGGAAGAAGGCCGCCATCTCTGGGCCATGGTCTACCTGCTGCACAAGCATTTCGGACGTGACGGACGCGAGGAAGCCGAGGCACTGCTGGAGCGCCAGAGCGGCGATGAAAACAACCCTCGCATTCTGGGCGCCTTCAACGAAAAAACGCCGGACTGGCTGGCGTTCTTCATGTTCACCTACTTCACCGACAGAGACGGAAAATTCCAGCTCGCAGCGCTGGCCGAATCCGCGTTCGACCCGCTGGCGCGCACCACCAAATTCATGCTGACCGAAGAGGCGCACCACATGTTTGTCGGCGAGTCCGGCGTCTCGCGCGTGCTGGCCCGAACCTGCCAAGTCATGAACGAACTCAAGACCGACGATGTGAACAAGCTGCGCAGCGCGGGCGTCATCGACCTGCCCACGATTCAGCGCTATCTGAACTTTCACTACAGCGTGACCATCGACCTGTTTGGTGCCGACCAGTCGAGCAATGCCGCCACCTTCTACAGCTCGGGCCTCAAGGGCCGTTACGAAGAGGGAAAGCGCGAGGACGACCACAGGTTGCACGACCAGAACTACAAGGTTCTGGAGGTGGTGGACGGCAAGTTGCAGGAGAAGGAAGTGCCCATGCTCAACGCCTTGAACGAGGTGCTGCGCGACGACTACATCAAGGACAGCAATGCCGGTGTGGGCCGCTGGAACAAGGTGATGGAAAAGGCCGGAATCGACTTCCGCCTGACGGTGCCGCACAAGGCCTTCAACCGGCAGATCGGCGCGCTGGCAGGCGTGCGCATCAGCCCCGACGGCCGCCCCGTCAGCGAGCCGGAATGGCTGGCCAGGAAGAGCGAGTGGCTGGCCAGCGACGACGACCGCAACTTTGTCGCATCACTGATGAAGCCATGCCTGGAGCCCGGCAAGTTTGCCGGCTGGATTGCCCCGCCGGTCATGGGTATCAATCGCCAGCCCGTGGACTTCGAGTATGTGAAATTTTGATCCCCCCTGAGCGGCTGAGCCGCTTCCCCCAAGGGGAACGACATCCTCGCGGCGGGGCGGCCCTTGCTCGATGTCACTGAGTTGGGTTGCCACGGTTTGGAGAACGAAATGAGCACCATCACGCTGATTGAAAACGGCATCCTGAAGCAGCATCTGATCGACCCCGAAATCTGCATTCGCTGCAATACCTGCGAGGCGACCTGCCCCGTGGACGCCATCACGCATGACGACAACAACTATGTGGTCATGGCGGACAAGTGCAACGGCTGCATGGACTGCATCTCGCCCTGCCCGACCGGCTCCATCGACAACTGGCGGCTGGTGTCGGCAAGCAAGCCCTACAGCGTGGCCGAGCAACTGGGCTGGGAGAGCCTGCCCGAAGAGCTTTCCGCCGATGTGCTGGCCGCCGCGCAGACGGCCGAGAATGTCGGCGATGTGCAGGATCTGAGCCAGGCCCAGGCCGTGATCGCGGCCGCTGCCGGCTTGGCCGAAAGCGGCGCTGCGGAAGTCTTTCGCGCAGCCAGTTATGGAGCCACCACACCGCCCTGGTCTGCCGCCCATGCCTACACCAATCTGCATGGTCCCAAGGCTGCGGTGACGGCCACGGTGGTTGGCAATCTGAACTGCACGGAGGCCGGCTTCGACAACGAGACCCACCATATCGTGCTGGACTTCGGCGCCATGCCTTTCCCTGTGCTCGAAGGCCAGTCGCTGGGCATTGTCCCGCCGGGTGTGGATGCCGGCGGCAAGCCCCATGTGGCGCGCCAGTACTCAATTGCCAGTGCCCGCAATGGCGAGCGCCCCGGCTACAACAATCTGGCATTGACCGTGAAACGCGTGGTCGAGGATCACCTGGGCCAGCCCGTGCGCGGCGTGGCCAGCAACTATCTCTGCGATCTGCAGGTGGGTGACAAGGTGCAGGTCATCGGTCCGTTCGGCAGCAGCTTTCTCATGCCCAATCACCCGCGCTCGCACATCGTGATGATCTGCACCGGCACAGGCAGCGCGCCCATGCGCGCCATGACGGAATGGCGCCGCCGCCTGCGCAAGAGCGGCAAGTTCGACAGCGGGAAACTGCTGCTGTTCTTCGGTGCGCGCACGCCTCAGGAGCTGCCCTATTTCGGCCCCCTGCAAAACCTGCCCAAGGATTTCATCGACATCAACTTCGCCTTCTCTCGCGTGGCCGGCCAGCCCAGGCGCTATGTGCAGGACGCCATGCGCGAGCGCTCGGCCGATCTCATGGAATTGCTGCGCGACGACAACACGCACATCTATGTCTGCGGTCTCAAAAGCATGGAGGACGGCGTCGTGCTGGCCCTGCGCGACGTGGCCCAGCAAGCAGGCCTGGGCTGGGAGGAACTGGGCGCAAGACTCAAGCGCGAAGGGCGTCTGCACCTGGAAACCTATTAATCCGCACCTGCGGCGCTCTCACCCACCATCACAGGCGTCGGCATATGACGCCTTCTTTGATCATGAAGTTCGCCGACTTTCAACCCGGCCAGATCATTGAGGCCGGGCCGCATTTGCTCACCGAAACCACGCTGCGGGACTTCGTGCACCCAGTGGTTTCATAACACCCCGCTGGCGACTAAGGAACACGGCCCTTTCGGTGGTCCGGGTCTCAGCGGAAAGCATGTCTGCATGCATTGCAATGCGCCTTATCGTTCAAGCTGCACTGTAGAGCTCGGAGTCCTTTGTCTCACAGGTCTGCATATGTACGCCGGCCACATCCCTTGCGCCCTGGTGACATACTAAAACTGCGCGCTAAGGCACTTGGAGCTGGAAGCGCCCATGTCTGCCAGCACTGTGAAAGCCGCAGCCTAACGCGCAGCAAAAACCGCCGGGCGCCGGTCCAGGAATGCACGCATGCCTTCGCGCTTGTCCTCGGTTGAAAAGCAGACGGCGCAGGCCTGCGCCTCGGCATGGATGCCGGAGTTCAGATCCGCGCTCTCGGCCACGCGCAGCGCATGCTTGATCTGGGCAAGCGCCAACGGCGCCAGTGTGGCAATGCGCTGCGCCAGTGCCAGCGTATCGTCCACCAGCGCATCGGGCTTCGCCAGCTGCGTGACCAGACCGATTTCATAGGCGCGCGCGGCACTGATGAATTCACCGGTCAGCAGCATATGCCGCGCCACGGCACTGCCCACGGCACGCACTAGCCGGGGCAGGCCGCCACCGCCGGGCATGATGCCCAGCTTGGCCTCGGGAAAGCCAAAGCGCGCGGTCTCCGACGCCACGCGGATATCGCAGGCCAGGGCCAGCTCCAGCCCCCCTCCCAGACACCAGCCGTTGACGGCGCAGATCACCGGCTGGGGCAGCTCCGACAGCGCACCGTTGAGCTGGCGTATGGACTCGGACAGTGCCACGGATTCGGCCGCCGTCATCTCCACCATGTCTTGGATGTCAGAGCCCGCAGCAAACACCTTGCGCCCTGCACTGGTCAGCACCACGGCACACACCGCCTGGCTGCAGGACAGCCCATCCACGATGGCCCGCAACTCGGCACGCACGCCTGCGCTCAGTGCATTCGCTGCATCGGGACGGTTGATGGTCACCAGGGCCACAGCGCCCTGAATTTCACAAGTCAGCATTGCATTCATGGTGTTTACTCCGTGACAGGACTGAGCGCACCCAGCAAGGCATCGCTGTGCTGGCCCAGCACGGGAACCTGCACTGCCGCACCACGGCGCATGGTCGAGAAATGCACAGGCTGCTCCGGAACGCGGAGTTGAAAACCACCCACCTGACCAGGACGGAACAGGCTGCGTGCCTGGGCCTGTGGGCCGTTCACGGCGGTCGCCACATCGGCGATGGGCGCACAAGGAATGCCCTGTGCTTCCAGCGCGGCGATGACATCGGCCACGGTCAGCGCGCCGCTCCAGTTTTCGATGGCCTGGCGCAGCAAGGATTCGTTGAGGCCGCGTTGTTCGTCGCAGGAAAAGCGCTGGTCCTGCGCCAGATCGGGTCGGCCAATCAGCACGGCTAGCATCTCGAAGAGCTTGTTGTTGAGCACGGCGATGACCACATTGCCATCCTTAGCCGCATAGGCTCCGAAAGGCGCTGAAAACGGATGGCGATTGCCCGAGCGAAACGGCGCCCTGCCCGTGGCCGCATGGCTGCCCGTGGCTGTCGGCATCAGCGACAGCAGGGAGTCGAACATGGCCACATCTAGATGACAGCCCTGACCCGTGGTGCTGCGCTGCACCACCGCGGCCAGCACGGCCCATGACGCAAACAGACCGGCTGCAAGATCGCCGAACGCCTCGCCCACGATGGTGGGCGGGCCGTCGGGCGCGCCATTGACGGACATCAGCCCCGTCATGGCCTGCACCACCAGGTCGTAGGCGGGCCGGTCGCGCAGCGGGCTGTCCTGGCCAAAGCCCGAAATGCTGGCATAGATCAAGCGCTGGTTCTGCGCCCTCAGGGTTTCATGGCCTATGCCCAGGCGCTGCGCCACGCCAGGCCGGAAGTTTTCCACCACGATATCCGAACTCCTGGCCAGTGCCTGGGCCATGGCCACATCCTCGGGTCGCTTCAGGTCCAGCACCACGCTTTTCTTGCCCCGGTTGGCAAAGGCAAACAGGGTGCTCACCCCGTCCTTGAAAGGGCCGACATGGCGGTAGTCGTCACCGACCGGCGATTCCACCTTAATGACTTCCGCGCCCAGATCCGCCAGCAAGGCGGTGGAAAAAGGCCCGGAGAGCACGCGGGTGAAGTCCACCACGCGTAGGCCTGCAAGAGGCCCTGGCGCTGTCGCGCCATCTGTTTGCTCGGATGTGCTGCTAAGAGTTTGGGACATGACGGTGACCTGATCTGAGTGATTTGGCGTACGGTCTCTCAGGGATAACGCGAACCCCGAGGGGGTCGACATTTCATTTGACCCACAAGTAGTATACGCATGTCATGACAAGTTCTCAAGCGATCAAGTCACAGAGTTAGCTTTGAGGATGCCATGAATACCGCTTATGAAAATGACAAGTTGATCTTTTCGCCTTGCTTGTCATTACATGTATTTATCTTTATTGGAGCAAAACACTATGAAGATAGGATTCATAGGAACAGGCGTGATGGGCACTCCCATGGTGCAGCGCCTACTCGCAGCGGGGCATCAGGTCACAGTCTGGAATCGCACACCCGAAAAAGCCCAACCGCTGCACGCATTTGGTGCGGAGATCTCCCTTACGCTGGCCGATGTGGCACGCGATGTGGATGCACTGATGGTGGTGATTGAAAACGGCACAGCCGTGCGCCAGGTGCTGCTGGCACCCGAGCTGCTGGCCCAGCTCAAGCCCGGCCAGACCGTGGTCGACCTGAGCTCCATCGCCCCCGAGGACGCACAGGACATCGCCCGCCAGCTGGCGACACGCAATCTGTTCTATGTGGACGCACCGATCTCTGGCGGGCCGGACGGCGCGGAAGCGGGCACCTTAGCCATCATGGCCGGTGGGGATGCCCAGGCAATCGAGCGCCTGCGCCCCGCGATGGAATGCATGGGCCGCCTCACGCATGTGGGCCCATCGGGTGCGGGCCAGACGGTCAAGCTACTGAACCAGACCATCAGCTCCACCGTGATTGCCGCCGTGTCCGAAGTCATGCTGCTGGTGCAGCGCCTGGGCTTGGACCCCGTGCAGTTCCGCGCCGCGCTGACGGGCGGCTTTGCCGACAGCAAGATTCTGCAGATCCACGGCAAGCGTATGACGGAGCGCAACTTTGTGCCCGGCGGCCATGTCCGCACTTTTCTCAAGGACCTGAACAACGCCGCCACCATCATCGCCGGGCAAGGCCTGAACTTCCCGGTAGCGGACCTTGCCCGAAGCTATTTCGCCGAGCTGCAGGCCACCGGTCATGGGGAAAGCGACATCGCTTCCATCATCGCCGTGACAGAAGCCCGCAACCCCTGACGCAACACAGCACAGGCACCCACCCCACTTTCTTTCAACGCTCCACAACCGCATGAGATCCTCCATGAAAAAGCTTCTGTCTGCCCTGCTCTCGACCACTCTGGCCACGCTGATGGCCATCGCCTCGCCAGCCCACGCCGACGCGCTCGACACCATCAAGGCGCGCGGGGAAATGGTCATCGGCATGGAGGTCGCCTACCGACCGTTCGAGTTCTTCCAGAACGGCGACACCGTCGGCTTTGACGTGGACATCGTCAAAAGCATGGCAGACGCGCTGGGCGTGAAGCTCAAGACCGTGGACACCGCCTGGGCCGGCATTCTTCCGGCCCTGCTGGAGAGAAAGTTCGATGCCGTGCTCTCAGGTATGACCATCACAGCCGACCGCCAGAAGAAGGTCAACTTCACCCAACCCGTGGCCATCGGCTCGGTGGTGTTTCTGGTGCGCAGCAACGACGAGCGCATCAAGCGTGCGGAAGACGTCGCAGGCAAAGTGGTGGCCACGCAGCTGGGCAGCATCGGTGACCGAGTGGCCAAGCAGTACGAGGCCAAGCTGGTCGCATCCGGCAAGAAGGGCTTTTCCGCCTTCAAGCTGTATGACGCCTTCCCTGAGACCTATCTGGAACTGAGCAATGGCCGCATTGATGCGGTCTCCGGCGCACTACCGGTGCTGCAGGCCGTGGTGGCCGAGCGTCCGGGCCGCTTCAAGATCGTCGACGGCATTCAGGATGTCGAAGCCTATCTGGGCATGGCCATCCGCAAGGAGGACACTGCACTGCTGAAGTTTGCCAACGACCATATCGCCGAACTCAAACGCAGCGGCAAGTTGGAGCAGTTGCAAGTCAAGTGGTTTGGCTCCAAACAGCAAGTGCCGGACACCGTGCCTACACAGCTGCGGTGAAAACGCGAAGCGAGAACGCGATGTCAAATTTCGACTGGTCTCTTATCGCCTACTCGTTTCCGCACCTGCTCAAAGGTGTGGTGGTGACGATCGAAATCTCGCTGCTGGCCCTGGTAGCCGGCACGCTGCTGGGCATTGTCTGTGGCCTGCTCAGCGTTTCGGGCAACCGCTGGCTGTCCACGCCCGTGGCCTTCTATGTGTTCTTTGTACGCGGCACGCCAGCGCTGGTGCAGATCTTTCTGATCTATTTCGCCCTGCCCACCATCGGCATTGCCATCTCGCCCTTCTGGGGCGGAGTGGTTGCGCTGACCTTCAACGCTGGCGGCTATATCAGCGAGATCATCCGCGCGGGCATACAGTCCATCGACACCGGCCAGAACGAGGCCGCCAAAGCCATCGGCATGAGCCGCGGCCAGACGCTGGCCCACATCCTGCTGCCGCAGAGCTGGAAGCGTGTGCTGCCCGGCCTGACCAACGAGATGATCACCCTGGTCAAGACCTCCTCACTGCTGTCCGTGATTTCCGTCTTCGAGGTCACGCGCGCCGCGCAGGTGGTGATTGCGGACAAGTTCGCCCCCTTTGAACTCTATGCGCTGCTGGCCGTGTTCTACCTCGTGATCATCGCACTGCTGACGCAACTCTCTTCGTACGTTGAAAAGCGACTGACATGAGCACACAAGAACTAGTCCGCATCACGGACCTGACCAAGAGCTTTGGCGCAGCCAAGATCCTGCACAGCACCGATCTGCGTGTGGACGCCGGAGAGATCGTAATGCTGCTCGGCCCCAGCGGCGCTGGCAAATCAACACTGCTGCGCTGCATCAACCGCATCGAGGACCCCAGCTCGGGCGATATCGTCGTCAACGGACAGAGCATGGTGCACAGTCTGCGCGGTAGCCGGCAGGTGGCGGCTTCGGCCAAGGAGCTGGCCTTCCGGCGCCGCGCCATCGGCATGGTGTTCCAGCGCTTTCATCTGTTCCCACACCTGAGCGCCATCGACAACGTGGCCGTGGGCCCGCACAAGGTGCTAGGCGTACCCATGGACGTGGCGCGCCGCGAGGCCCAGGCCCTGCTCCAGCGAGTGAAGCTCGAAGCCCACGGACACAAAAAGCCGCAGCAGCTGTCCGGCGGGCAGCAGCAGCGCGTGGGCATTGCCCGTGCACTGGCCATGAAGCCCGACCTGCTGCTGCTGGACGAGCCCACTTCCGCACTGGACCCGGAGCTAGTGGCCGAGGTGCTGGACGTGGTCAAAAGCCTGGCCCAGGAAGGCATGACCATGATCATCGTCACGCACGAGCTGGCCTTTGCCCGCGACGTAGGTAGCCGCATCGTGTTCATGGAGCAAGGCCGGATTCGCGTGGACACCACGCCCCGCGAATTCTTCGGCCATATCTGCGACGAGCGCATCCGCACCTTTGTGCGCCAATCCGGCGAATTGCTGACACAGGCCTGAAGCGCCTTCCCTGCGCGCGCCACCTTGAACCTGAGTTGATCCGCGCCCAGGCCCAGTTGGTGAGCCCCGTTCATAGCCATGACACCGGGGCAAGGCTATGCTTGCGCTCTAAGAACGTGTTTACGAACTCAACGCTGCAGCGTTGATCCTAACCATCAGCCTGCCAGCAGGCTTGGTTGCCGATCTCGTGTTTTGAAGATCAGTTCCCGCACCCTGGGCTTTTGTAAAATTTAACGAATGCAAAATACGACGTTGATGCAGCCTGCCCCGCTTTACCAGCAGGTCAAGGCGTATGTATTGGATGGAATCGGCAGCGGCCGCTTCCGCACCGGGGACAAGATCCCCAGCGAGAGCGAGCTGTGCACGGCACTGAGCGCCTCGCGCCTGACCGTCAACCGCGCGCTGCGCGAGCTTTCCAACTCTGGCGTGCTCAACCGCGTCCATGGCGTTGGCACCTTTGTGGCCCCGCCCAAGGTGGCGTCCACCTATATCCGCGTGCACAACATCGCGGACGAAATCCGCAGCCGCAACCAGTCGCTGAGCATCCGCATCCACAAGCTCGAACGCATAGAGCAGGTTGCCAGCCTGTCGCTCACGCCCGAATGGGGGCAGCTTGATTCGGTCTTTCACAGCCTCATCGTCTACTGCGCTGACGGCATTCCCGTGCAGCTGGAAGACCGCTATGTGTCCACCAGTTTTGCGCCACTGTATCTGATGCAGGACTTCACCAAGAAGTCCACCACAGACTATCTGCAGTCGATTGCCCTTCCCACGCGCAGCGAGCATGAAATCCAGGCCATGCTGCCCGAGCGCAGAGAGGAAGAACTGCTGGACATCAACGGCCCTGAAGCCCTGCTAGTCATCACGCGCAAGACATGGGTCAAGGATGCGTTCACGTCCTTCTCGCGCTTCATCCATCCCGGCTCCAGACAGCGGTTTTCGGGTCGTGCCACGCTGGACGACGGCGGCGTTTCGGCTACTTCCTGATGGAGTTGATGGCTTTAGCTACTCTCCATCCGCCTGACTGCGCGCCAGGCGTTCGCTCTTCCAGTACACATCGTCGCCGCCGTCGAGGCGGTTGAGCACGCGGGCCAGCACGAACAGCAGATCGGACAGGCGGTTCAGATACTGGCGCGGCGCGGCTCGCATGGCCTCGGCCTGCTCCAGCGCCACCACCTGGCGCTCGGCACGGCGCGCCACGGTGCGGCATACATGGGCCTGGGCGGCAGCACGTGTGCCGGCCGGCAGAATGAACTCCTGAAGACGCGGCAGCTGCGCGTTGTAGTGGGCCAGCGCGTTGTCGAGCTGCAGCAGTGCATCGTCCTTGAGCAGCTCATAGCCCGGCATGGACAGCTCGCCGCCCAGGTTGAACAACTGGTGCTGGATGTCGATCAGCAGGTCGCGCACCTCCTGGGGCATTGGCTCGCACAGCAGCAGGCCGATATGCGAGTTCAGTTCATCCACATCGCCCATGGCATGCGGGCGGCCGCTGTTCTTGGAAACGCGGGTGTTGTCTCCGAGGCCGGTGGTTCCGTCATCTCCGGTGCGGGTGGCGATTTGCGTGAGGCGGTTGCCCATGGGTCATCCCTTGTCAAAGCTGCGAGTTTTCGGGGCCGGAGCGGCCCTCAGATACTGCCGCCATTGTGCGTTACAGCCCGCAGGCAAATGTAGTCTGAGGCAACAGCAGGCAAAAGTGCTGGCCCTTTGCCGCCTCACAGGGTGCAATGCACTCCTGTTATCGCATAGAGAAGGAATGCCATTCATGAACAAGAAGAATCTGCTCAATTGCAAGGTCTCGTCATTCGAAGTCGTCAGCGTGGTGCTGTTTTCTGCGCTCACCCTGGGCGGGGGCATGGCTTTTGCGCAAACCGGCGGCGGCAACGCCGGCAACAACAAGGAGCCTGCGCGCATCGTGCAGTCGGGTTCCGCCACCGGCGTGCAGCAGGCACCGACTGCAAAAAGCAGCGTGCAAGCGGCCTTCGAGCGTGCCGACGCCAATCGCGACGGTCAGCTCAGTGCGCAGGAAGCACGCCAGCTGCCTGTCATCTCCCAGCGCTTCGAAGAGATCGACAGCGACCGCAACGGCCAGCTGTCACGCGCCGAATTCGACAAGGGCGCTCAGCAGTACTGAGGCCTTGCCGCGGCGCTTTCCTGATCACGCCGCAGCGCCGAGCTCCTCCTGCGGCAAGGCGAACTCGGCCCCGACATAGTCCAGGTGAATCTCGAACTCGCGGCGCAGCAAGCGCTGCGCCCAGTCTTCGACCAGGCTGCGCTGCGCAGCACTCACTCGCCCCCCCATTTCCAGCCGCACCAGGCTCGGCTCCTCAAGGCCAAAGGCACGATAGCCCCCCAGCGGCAGCAGACCCCGGGCATGGTCCTCGACGGCGCGAAACAAGGCCTCGCCGGAATCGCAGATCGCCGAGGCCACAAACACTTCGGGGTCGCGCGCCACCCAGTTCAGCACATTGCCGATCTGCGCCACGCCATGCGCCCGGCAGGCCTGCGTGACGCCGGGGCGGCCGCCATCCAGCATGGCAAACACAATGTCCAGGCCCGTCTGCTCGACCATTGCCGAGACACAGGTCCGGGCCCAGCCCGGGCGATGCTGGTGACCGCAGAACTGGGTGACCAGCTGCCCCTCAAAACCGGCGCGCCTGAGACCGTCCGCATAGGCCGCGCGGCCACGCAGACCCGGCGGCACTTTCTCGCCCGAGAAATGCCCCACCTTGCCCGTCTTGCTCCACTGGCTGGCCAGCACGCCGGCGAGGAATGCCGACTGCTCCTGCAGCACCTCGTAACGCGCCACATTGGCTGCCGCCCAGCTGCCTTGCGTGACCGCAAAGGCCTGCTCGGGCCAGCGCTCGGCCAGGATCTGCACCGGACCGTCACCCTGACCGCCATGCGCAAGAATCAGCGCATAGCGGCCGCCGCACAATGCGGACATTTCGGCTGCGCGCTGCTGCGCCGACTGGCCGGCCACCCAGAGCACATCGACCTCATGGCCGGCATCTCTGGCCTTGTGGGCTCCGCGCAGTCCCGACTCGTTGAAACTGCCCTGCCCTTCGGGGCCAAACAGCACCACGGCATAGCGTGGCTTACGGGGTGAATACAGTTTCTCGCTGCTCATCGTTGTCTCTTCTGCTTAAAGTTTTGCACCTGTTTTCTTCGCGATATCTCCCCAGGCCAGATGCTGGTCCGTAATCAGCTGGGTGAAGGCTTTGGATTCCATGTCCCGGGTCACGAATCCCTGGGCTTCGAGCGTCTGCGCAAACTCGGGACGCGCGCTGATCTGCCGCACCGCGCTGGCGATTCTTTCGGCCAGCGCTCTGGGCAGGCCGGCGGGAGCCGAAATGCCGACGAAGTTCTCGGAGACCAGCTGTGCCAGCCCCAGTTCGGCCACACTTGGCACCGTCGGCGCCTGCGATACACGGCGTGGCGATGTCAGCGCCAGCAGCTTGAGCCGGCCCTGCTTGTGCAGCGCGATGTTCTGCGGCAGCGCATCGATGGCCAGCTTGATATGGCCGCTGAGCAGATCCGCACGCATGGGGCCGGCACCGCGATAAGGCACATGCTCCATGGGCAGCTTGAGCGTCTGCGCAAACTGTTCGCCCACCAGATGCCCCACCGAGGCAGCACCGCCGCTGCCAAAGGCCACGGGAGCAGGCTGCTCCTTGATCCAGCTCACCAGCTCGCTCAGGCTGTGGACGGGCACCGAAGGGTGCACGGCAAACACCGTGGGCACTGCGCCGATGTAGGCCAGATGTTCGAAGCTGCGCAAGGGGTCGTAGCCAGGGCTTTGCAGCAGCGATGGCGCTATCGACAGCGCCGCCGAGTTGGATACCAGCAGTGTGTAGCCGTCGTTGGCGCTGTGCGCCACGATTTGCGCGCCAATCGACGAGCCCGCTCCGGGCTTGTTGTCTATGACCACGCTCTGGCCCAGCTTTTCTGCCAGCGCGGGAGCCAGCACCCGCGCCACGATATCGCTGGAGCCGCCGGGCGGGAAGGTCACGACCAGTTTGATGGGCCGCGCCGGCCAGGCCTGGGTCTGCGCCGCACGCACATGCCATGCTGCGCCCAGCATGCCTGCCGCCGACATCCCGGCCAGCCCCTGAATGAATGATCTGCGATCCCTATCGCGCATAGCTCCGCCCTCCGAACTGCTTTTGGTTTGAAGCGAGCTCTGCAGCGCACGCCATGAGGCTTGTCAATATAGGCACACCAGGAGCAAACCCTAAACACTGATTTCTCATTAGCTAGGGCGGAACTTATCTATGTGCTCGCGGCAGACGGCTGCGCCACGACGAAACCGCGATCTCTGCCAGCTCCAATGGGCATGCGCCAGCGTCGCGATTGCGACCTTGAGCGGCATGGCCTAGTACCCAATACGTACACGCCCGGACCGGGCCAGGTGGTATTCTTTTTCTCCTCTGGAGACCCCGATGAACGCACCTGTTGCCCATACCTCGCTGCAGCCCGATTTCGTGCAGCGCCCCATCCCCGAAGAATTTCTGCTGGCTCTGCAAACACGTTTCGGCGGCCAGTGCTCCACGGCGCTGGCCGTGCGCGAGCAGCACGGCCGCGACGAAGGCGCGATCTCCGCGCCCCCTCCGGCAGCCGTGGTGTTTGCCGAATCCACCCAGGACGTGCAGGATGCCGTCAGGCTCTGCGACCAGTACGGCGTGCCCGTGATTGCCTACGGCGCCGGATCGTCGCTGGAAGGCCATCTGCTGGCCGTGCAAGGCGGCATCACCATCGACGTCAGCCGCATGAATCGCGTGCTCTCGGTCAACACCGAAGACCTGACCATCACCGTGCAACCCGGCATCACGCGCAAGGCATTGAACGAGGCCATCAAGGACACCGGCTTCTTCTTTCCCATCGACCCCGGCGCCGACGCGTCGATTGGCGGCATGACCTCGACCCGCGCCAGCGGCACCAATGCCGTGCGCTACGGCACCATGCGCGAGAACGTGCTGGCCCTGGAGGTAGTGACGGCCAGCGGCGAAGTGGTGCGCACCGGCAACCGCGCCAAGAAGAGCGCTGCCGGCTACGACCTGACCCGCCTGCTGGTGGGCAGCGAAGGCACGCTGGGCATCTTCACCGAGATCACGCTGCGCATCTATCCGCTGCCCGAAGCGGTGAGCGCAGCCATCTGCTCTTTTTCCAGCATCGAGAACGCCGTGCACACGGTGATCCAGACCATACAGATGGGCATTCCCATCGCCCGCGTGGAACTGGTCGATGTGAATTCCGTGCGCATGGTCAATGCCTACAGCAAGCTGTCCCTGCGTGAAGAGCCTATGCTGCTGATGGAGTTCCACGGCTCGCCCACGGGCGTGAAGGAACAGGCCGAGATGGTTCAGGACATTGCCCATGAATTCGGCGGCAATGCCTTTGAATGGGCCGAGCGCCCCGAAGACCGTACGCGCTTGTTCACCGCACGCCACAATGCCTATTTCGCGGCCGTCTCCAGCGTGCCCGGTTGCCGCTGCATCACCACCGATGCCTGTGTGCCCATCAGCCGCCTGGCCGATGCGCTGCTGGAGTGCGTGACCGAAGCCGATGCCAGCGGCATCCCCTACTTCCTGGTCGGCCACGTGGGCGACGGCAACTTCCACTTCGGCTATCTGATCGATCCCGACAACGACACCCAGCGCCAGCAGGCCGAGCAGCTCAACCACACGCTGGTGGCACGCGCTATTGCACTGGGCGGAACCTGCACGGGCGAACATGGCATCGGCATCCACAAGCAGGGCTTTTTGCTGGAGGAGGCTGGCGTTGGTGCGGTGCAGATGATGCGTGCCATCAAGCAGGCTCTGGACCCCAAGAACATCCTGAACCCGGGCAAGATCTTTCAGCTGCAGTGAGCCTCGCTCGCGCTTGCTGAAGACGCGCAAACCATGAAAAAGGGCCTGCAGTTGCAGGCCCTTTTCTGTTCTCGGATCGGCGCTTTACTTGCCGACCTTGAGCTGACCGCCACGACCCAGGCCGCCCTTGACTTCCTGCGCCTTGTAGTTACGCAGCGAGATCACCATGTTGTTGTAGGCATCCATGAAGGCGGCCACCGTGGCCTTGCCTTCGGGTGAGCGCGAGAAGCCGCCCAGACCGCCGCCCACGCCACCGCCGAACGCGCCCATGGCAGCGCCGAAGTTGGTGGCTGTGGAGTTGCCTTCGGAGATGGAGATCTGCACGCCAGAACGGATGTCGAACATGCTCAGTGTCACCACCGAAGCCTTGCTCTGCATGGCGCCGCCGATCAGCGTACCCACATTGCCGAACAGACCGCCCACGCCCGCAGCCAGCTGACCGGTGGCATCGTTGTCGATGATGATGGAAGGCTCCATGTAGTAGTCGGCAGCCACGCGCTGGCCCTTTTGCTGCTTGGAGCCGGCGCGGAATTCACCGGAGTTGCGCTGCTTGTCGGTGATCGCCGACATCTTGCTTTCGGTGCGGTTGTTGCCGATGGAGGTGATCACAAAGCAGTTGGACTGCTGCACGGCCAGACGGATCAGGGGCTCGATGGTCGTGATCTTGGTGGCGGCGCCAAAGCTCGCATACCACTCCTTGCCGCGACCGTCGTCCACGGCCAGCGTACCCAGAGGAGCATCGCAACGCTCGAGCGTAGAGTTCGCATTCACGCTGGTTGCGCCGCCCGCTGCGCCGGTGGCGGCCGTGGGAGCCGTACCCGTGGAGATGGTGCCGCCGCCGGGGGTCACGCAACCGCCCAGTGCCAGGGCCGATGCGATAGCTGCCAGACGCAGCGTTGTCTTCTTGGACATAGTGATGCTTTCAAAAAAATAGAAAATGCTGCAGCGCTCACAGCGCCTCAGCGGTAATACCAACCCGACGAACCCCACACCATGTAGTAGGGCGCGCCCACATACCAGCCATTCCAGGACTTGCGCTCGTCCTCGATGGCCTGATAGCGTGCATGAGCATTCTGTTTGGCGGCCTGCGCCTGGGGCAGCAGGCGCTTGGCTTCCTTGAAGCCCTTGGCGGCAGCACGCGACAGCCAGGCCTCGGCTTCGGCGGGGTCCGGGCCCATCTCTTCAAAGCCCAGCAGATACAGACGGCCCAATGCAAACTGGGCCTGACCGTTACCGGCATCGCCGGCCTTGCGCATCCATTCGATGGCCTGATAGCTGTTGCGCTCCACGCCATCGCCGCGCAGATAGCGCAGCCCCAGGTCATAGGCTGCGCGAGGATCGGCCTCGGCTTTTTGCACCAGTGCCGCCAGGCGGCGCTCCGCCTCGGGATTGACGGGCTCGCCACGGAAAGTCGCGACATTGCGCGGCAGCTCGGAACAGTTATTGCCTTCGCACAGGCGCACGGTGGGCGAAGCAGGTGCCAACTGCTCCTGCGGTGTCTGTACCGCGCATGCTGTCAATGCAAGAGCCGCCAATGAAAAGGTGGGGGCGAGCAGGCGCATGGATGTCTCCTCTGAATTCTCGGCCGCTGAAAGCCGAAAAGTATACATAAGCAAAAATCAGTAATTTTTACGACGAGTTGACAACACGCATACCCCACCAAAGAGGGGTATCCAGCACAAAATGCAAAATTCCGACAAGGCCTTGCCTGCACTGCGGTGTCTTGGCGCTTGTGTACAACGGATACATTTCAAAACTCATGACAAAAAAATGGCTTGCTTCGACCTGGCCTCTGCCTGCATTGCTCGTCTGGCTGCTGGCCTGGGTGATCTTTGCGGGTCTGGCGCGCCTGCTGCCCTGGTGGCTGGCCCTGCTGGTCGCCGGCAGCTTCAGCACGGCGGCCAGTCTCTGCGGGCCCAACTGGTGGCGCAGGCTCATCATTGCGGCCGGGTTTCCGCTGTCGTTTCTGGTGCTCAGCGCCAGCCAATTGCCCGCCTGGGGCTGGCTGCTGCCTCTGGCCTTGCTGCTGCTGATCTACCCGCTCAATGCCTGGCGTGATGCCCCGGTCTTTCCAACGCCGTTAAATGCGCTCAAAGGGCTGGCAGAGGTCGTGCAGTTGCCGGGGCAGGCGCTGGTGCTGGACGCCGGCTGCGGCATGGGCGATGGCTTGCGCGCGCTGCGCAGCGCGCTGCCGCACGTCCGCCTCAATGGTCTGGAATGGAGCTGGCCACTGGCGATTGCCAGCGCCCTGCGCTGCCCCTGGGCACGTGTGCGACGTGGCGATATCTGGCTGGCCGACTGGAGCGGCTATCAGCTGGTCTATCTGTTCCAGCGGCCCGAAAGCATGGGCCGCGCCGCTGTCAAGGCTGCCACCGAGATGCAGCCCGGCAGCTGGCTGGTGAGCCTGGATTTCCAGCTGCCCGGCGTGGAAGCGACGGCATGCCTGCAAGGCAATAGCCGCCACAAGGTATGGATCTACGCCATTCCGCTGGATGATGCAGAACGCAGCTGAGACGTTTTATTTGGCTGCGCCGCTGGCCTTGCTCACGTAGAGAGCAACGGCAGCGATATCGGCTTCGCTCATTGTGGCCTTGAAGGAGGGCATGGAGCCGATGCCGTCCTTCAAAGCACGCGCCACGCGGGCCGCATCGGGCTGCAACTCGTCCAGCACCGGGCCTATGGCACCTTCCGCACCAGCGTCCTTGAGGGTATGGCACACCGCGCAGGCAGGGACTGCAGCAGTGGTGAACAGCTCTTTGCCGCGCGCCATCTGGGCAGCCTGATCGGCGTGGGCTGCAGTGCCCGCAAAGGCGGTCAAGAGCAGGGCGGCGAGGGTGTGGTTTGTCTTCATCATTGTTCTTGGAGAAATGCGATGCATCGGGGTTGGATCCCATGCCCTGCGTCCCTTCTTCCGGCACGGGGCATGGGCAGTGATTGCGACACTCAGGCCACGGTGACAGTCACGGCGTGGTCGGCCCAGCTGGTGTTGTTGTAGCCGCTCTGGTTTTCACCACGCGTTTCGGGCTGCACATTGCCCTTGACGTCGGTAGCGCGGCTGGCCAGGGTGTAGGTACCCTTGGGCAGCTGTGCCTGCAGCACGAACTGGCGCCAGGCGTACTTGCCCATATCGGGGCCAATCAGGCGAGCCTGCTTCCAGGTCTTGCCGCCGTCGATGGAGACTTCCACCCCCTTGACGGCGTTCATGCCGCCGAAGGCCACGCCCTGAATCTGCACCAGGCCAGAGGCCTGGTTGCCGTCCTCGGGGATGGGGCTGTTGATCCAGGACTTGACGCTCATTTCCTGCACCGAAGGCTGGCTGGGGTCGCCCTTGCTGCCGGGGGGCGAGATGCGGTAGCCGTGGGACATGATGTGCGCTTCGCTTTCCTTGACGGTAAAGGCCAGCTGCTTGATGTACTTGATGTTGTTCACGCCGGTGTAGCCGGGCACGATCAGGCGCAGCGGGCCGCCATGGGCCAGAGGCACGGGCTCGCCGTTCATCTCCCAGGCCAGCAGCGCGTCCTCCATGGCCGACAGAGGCACGGAACGCTCCACCAGCACGCTCTTGGGATCGAGGCCTGCGGGCAGCACCTCTCCGCCCGTTCCCGTCATGTAGACCATGCCGTCGGCCACGCCGCCCAGGGCCTTGACCACCTCACGCACTGGCACGCCGCTCCAGACCACGCAGCCTGCAGCGCCTACGGTCCATTGCGTGCCGCTGGGTTTGGTGGGGAAGAAGGCGCGGCCATTGCCCGAGCATTGCAGCACCATGGTCACAGTTTCCAGGCCCAGCTTCTTGAGCTCGCCAACGGTCAGCTTGGCGGGCTTCTTCACGCCATCAATCTGCACCGCCCATGCATCGCGATCGGCCACGATGGACTCGGAAGGCGTGGGCAGGTTGTTGCGCACATAGAGCTGATTGGTGGGCGTGACCACGCTGGAGCCAAACGCGCTGCGCTTGGTCTCGATGGTGGTGGAGCTGTGCACGATCACGGCATCGGCATTCTTGAAGCCGGCATAGCCGGGTAGAGGCTTGGCGGCAGGCGCAGCCGCCTGGGCCATGGCCTGGCCCTGGAAGCTGGCCAGACCGGCCGCAGCCAGCGCACCGGCGCTACCGGCGAGCAGGCGACGACGCGGCAGGGATGTGGGTTGTTGCATGGTGTCTCCTTGGTAATTGTGGTGAATGCTCAGCGCGAAAAATCCGCTTCAGCCATCGGCTTTCTCAGGGGCCCCCAGAGCGCGTGATGCCACGGCCAGGGCCTGTTTCTTCTGTGCGATCAGCACGAGCGGGCGGCCTTCTCTCGAACGCACCACCTTCCAGTAGCTGTTGGCCCACCAGCCCTGGCCGTCGGCCATCCGCTGGGGCTGCTCGAAGGCCAGCACGGTAACGATGCCGCCTTTTTCAAAGAAAGTGGTCAGGTGATAGGCGCGACTGCCATCGATGTCGCAGGGCCGCATGAGCTGGGTATAGCCAGGCAGCTTCTGGTCGACAGGCCAGTCCATATGCCTGGCAATCTCGGCCTCCGGGATGAACTGACCACGCAGCGTGCGCTCGTAATACTCATGCTCGATGGCCGAGCGCACCATCTGCGGCGGGCGCAGGCTCAGCACGCTGCCCGCAGCGACGCTGCCGACGATCACTGCGGCACAAAGCACCTGCAGGCCACGACGGGCATGCCATGGCGTGTGGCGCAGCAAATAGGCCGGCGGCTCGCCGGGCTCGAAAGCCAGCGCCAGCTCGGCACGGGCACGCAGGTCGAAATCGGTGTCTTCGGGGCGGTCTTGGTGTTTCATGGTGCGCGCTTTCTCAGCGGTATCACGCTGGCAGCTGCGGAAGATTCAGTGGCGGCACCGGCGGGATGGCGCGCCGGTTCCTGCAGTGCCGTCTTGAGCGCTTCACGTGCCCGCGCCAGGCGAGAGAGCACGGTGCCCGGTGCAATATCCAGCGCCTCGGCCATCTGGGCCGTGGGCATGTCGTCAAAGTAGTAAAGCACCAGCACTTCACGATGGATGGGGGCAATGCGGCTCAGCGCCTTGACCACGTCCAGTTGCGCATCGAGTGCATCGTGATGATTCACGCCCTGCTCGCAGGCTTCATCCAGAGACTCGGTCTGCGATTGCACAGGATCGAAGTGCCTGAAGGCATGGCGGCGCATGATCTGGAACAGCCAGGCCCTGGCCATGCTCTGGTCGCGCAGTTGGTGGCGAAAGCGCCAGGCGCTGGTGAAGCAATCCTGCACCACATCCTCGGCCATGGCGCGAGAGCCCGTCAGCGCCCAGGCGCTGCGCAGCAAAAAGCGGTAGTGCTCGCGCACCCACTGGTTGTAGCGCGACTCGGCGGAGAAGATCATGGTGCTAAAGAGCGCAGGTTTGCAGCTTTCATTCCATGCCGCTGCAAATATTGTTTGAGGCTCCGCCCCTCAAAATAACAAAAACAGCCTCAAACCCTTTTGCACAAAGCGCTAGCAGCTATACATTTTGCGCATGCATGCCGAAAAATTGTGCCGGAGGCATACCCACCGTGCGGCGCACCATGGCGCTGAAGGCGCTGGGACTGTAGTCCAGCTCGGCCGCAATGCGCTGAATCGGCCAGTTGCGCGCTGCCAGGCTGACGGCATGGGCCAGCACCACCTGCTGGCGCCACTGGGTAAAACTGCATTCCAGTTGCTGGCGAAACAGTCGCGCCACCGTGCGCGGACTGGCCCCGGTATCGCGCGCCCAGTCCTCCAGCGTCTCGTTGCGCGTGGGATCGGCCAGCACGGCCTCGCAGAGCTGGCGCAAGCGCTTGTCCTGGGGCAGGTTCACGCCCAGCTGCACGGCACTGGCACGGCGCAGCTCGTCGAGCAGCAGCTGGCTCAGATGGTGCTCGCGTGCCCTGTCCTGCTCGCACAGCTGCTGGCTGTCATCGGGCAGCGTGGGCAGCTCGCGCACCACGGCGCGCAGCAGATCCGAGGCATTGAGCACCCGGCACTGGCGCCAGGCCGCCTCTTCGCCGGGGGCCACATCGGGGCCGCAACGCCCCTGGGTCTGAAAGAAGTACAAGGTGCGCAAATCGGCGCTTTCCACCATGGTCACGGCATGCTCCATGCCCGGCGGCACCCACAGCACGCGCGAGGGCGGCACGATATAGGTGCCCTGCGCTACCGTCAGGCGTATGGTGCCCGTGGTGGAGATGGCCAGCTGCCCCCAGGGATGACGGTGCGGCTTGACCTGGGTGTCGGCCTCCAGCCAGCGGCATTTGGCACGCACCGGACGCTGTGCCGTGGGTATGTAGAGATGGGGTGTCAGCGTCTCCACATAGGCGCTGGCCTTGCCTGCGCGCAGGGGCTCGGGGTCGTGGAGGCTGGACATGATGGTTGGCTGGCTTGCGATAGCAATTGGCAGACTATCGCATACAAGACGCGAGCAGTCTGCCTAAGATGCGACATATGAACCGCCCTGCCTCCACAACACCTCAAAACCAGGCGCCAGAGACACTGCGCAGTGACGCGCGCACCATCAGCCTCATCGGTCTGGCCCATGGCTCGTCGCATTTCTTCCATCTGCTGCTGCCGCCGTTGTTTCCCTGGCTGATCAAGGACTTCGGCTACAGCTATGCCGAGCTCAGCGTCATGGTCTCGCTGTTCTTCATTGTTTCCGGCACCGGCCAGGCACTGGCCGGCTTTGCGGTGGACCGCTTTGGCGCACGCCCGATTCTGTTTGCCGCCCTCGGCAGCTTTGTGGTGGCTGGCCTGATTGCCAGCACGGCCCAAGGCTACAGCATGCTGCTGGCTGCCTCCTTTTTTGCGGGCCTGGGCAATGCGCCCTTCCACCCCGTGGACTTCACCATCCTCAACAAGCGCGTGTCGCAGCAGCGCATAGGCCATGCATTCTCGGTACATGGCCTGTCCGGCAATCTAGGCTGGGCGCTGGCGCCGCTGTTCATGGCGGGCATCACCACGGCCACGGGCTCCTGGCGCCTGGCCTGCCTGGGCGGAGCCCTCTGCGCAGCCGTGGTGCTGGCCATCATGGTCTTCAACCGCGACGCGCTCGATGATCGCGCCGAATCCGCCGGAGCTGCCGCCAAGCCGGCCGCCGGAGCCATTGCCGCACCTCAGGAACACCCCATGGCCTTCATGAAGCTGCCATCGGTGTGGCTGTGCTTTTCCTTCTTTTTCTGGAGCACCTGCGCGCTCAGTGCCATTCAGAGCTTTGCCAGCCCGGCCCTGCAATCCATGTACGGCCTGCCGCTTTCCGTGACGGCGCTGATCGTCACCGGCTATATGCTGTGCGGCGCTGCCGGCATGGTCGTGGGCGGCTTTCTGGTCGGCCGCGTGCAGCGGCTGGAAAAGGTGATCTCCATCTGCATGCTGGGCTCGGGCCTCTTGCTGTTTGTCGTCGGAACGGGCTGGCTGCCCGGCATGGTGGCGGTGGTCGTGGCCTCAGTCGCCGGTCTGGGCACGGGCCTGGCCGGCCCCTCGCGCGACATGCTGATCAAGCGCGCAGCGCCCCCCGGCGCCACGGGCCGCGTCTACGGCACGGTGTATTCCGGGCTGGATCTGGGCTTTTGCCTGGCGGCGCCGGTCTTCGGCTACATGCTGGACCACCAGATGACCAACGCAGTGTTCTATGGCTCGGCAATTGCGCTCGTACTGTCTGTGGTCTCGGCCGTCATTGTCGGCGACGGTGTGAGCAAGAAGACCAAGGCCCATCTGGCGGCGGCCTGAGCAACCGGCGCAACCCACCAAGCCCTGCCCGCGCAAGCTGCAGGGCTTTTTTGTCGGCGCAAGAGATCAAGTTACCCTGGTATTTATCCCTAGGTCGGCAGCCCGGAGGCCGCAAACACGGCTGCTAAGCTGAATTCCCTCAGCGGCGCATCACGCCGCTTTCCTGCCGCGGCCCTATCCGGGAGCGGCCCGCCCCCCAAGGAGAATTTCTATGCGTTGGAACACGCCCTCTGCCCCTTTGCTGCGCGCCCTGCCCCTGGCCCTGGTGCTGTCCTTCGGCTCTGCCCAGGCTGCCCCTCAGGCCGAATGGCTGGAGCATGCGAAAAAGGAGCAGCAGCCCTATCTGGATACGCTGCGCGATCTGGTGCACATCGAGTCCGGCAGCAAGGATGTGGCGGGCGTGAAGAAGATCGCCGAGTACATCGCCGGCAAGCTGCGCGCGCAGGGCGGCAAGGTCGAGGTGATCGAGCCCAGCGACATCTACCGCCTCGATGACACGCCCGAAAAAGTCGGCCCCATGGTGCATGCCGAATTCAAGGGCAAGGGCAGCAGCCGCATCATGCTGATTGCGCATATGGACACCGTCTATCTGCCCGGCATGCTCAAGGACCAGCCCTTTCGCATCGACGGCGACAAGGCCTATGGCCTGGGCATTGCCGACGACAAGCAGGGTGTGGCCCTGATCATGCATATCGTGCCCCTGCTCAAGAAGCTGGGCATCGAGGACTACGGTACGCTCACGGTGCTGATCAACGGCGACGAGGAAATCAGCTCGCCCGGAGCACGCAGCACCATCACCCGCCTGGGGGCCGAGCAGGACGCCGTGTTCAGCTTTGAAGGCGGCGGCACCGACGGCAGCCTGCGCCTGGCCACCAGCGGCATCGGCGCCGCCTACCTCAAGGTCACGGGCAAGGCATCTCATGCGGGCGCCAAGCCCGAAGACGGCGTGAATGCGCTGTACGAGATGTCGCATCAGTTGCTGCAGATGAAGGATCTGTCCCAGCCCCAGGACGGCCTCAAGCTCAACTGGACGGTGTCCAAGGCCGGCACCAACCGCAATGTGGTTCCCGCCGAAGCCACGGCCCAGGCCGATGCCCGCGCGCTGCGCGTGGCCGACTTCACGGCGCTGGAAAAAGCCATGCAGGACAAGATCGGCAACAAGCTGCTCCCCGCCAGCAAGGTGGAACTGAAATTCGAAGTGCGCCGCCCACCGCTGGAAGCCAATGCCACGGCACGCAAGCTGGCCGCCCATGCCCAGGGCATTTATGAGCAGGAACTGAAGCTGCCCATGAAGGTCATGGACAAGGCCACGGGTGGCGGCACGGATGCGGCTTTCGCGGCCCTCAAGGCCAAGGGCGGCGTGATCGAGGGCTTCGGCCTGTCGGGCTATGGCGCGCATTCCAACGATGCCGAATACGTGCAGATCAACACCATCGCACCGCGCCTGTATCTAGCCGCCCGCATGATCCAGGACCTGTCGCGCGGCCAGATCAAGTAAGCGGTTTTGATAGCTGCTTTCGCTTGATCTGCTTCAGTTTTCGTACAGAAGAGATCTGAAAATCAAAAGGAGCTTGCGCTGCAAGCTCCTTTTTTATTTCCAGCTACTTACGCGAACAGGAAGACACAGCCGTCATTTCCATCGAGAGCACACCCTGCCTGATCTGAATTGGCGTAATCCGTATTTCCAAACTTCTGTCGCCTAGCCAACAGACCGCTGGCGCGCGAGTCTCTACATTCATCTCATCAACGATGAAGGAGAGTCGCCCGTGAGCCAAGAGCCCTTGAACATCCCCAGCGTGCAGCATCTGGTCAGCCCCGAAGAGTGGCAGCTGCGCGTGGATCTGGCCGCCTGCTACCGGCTGGTGGCGCTGTACGGCTGGAGCGATCTGGTCTTCACCCACATCAGCGCACGGCTGCCGGGCCCCGGGCATCACTTCCTCATCAACCCCTACGGGCTGATGTTCGACGAGATCACGGCCTCCTCGCTGATCAAGGTGGACCTGGGCTGCAACAAGCTCATGGACTCGCCCTTCCCCGTGAACCCGGCCGGCTTCGTCATCCACAGCGCCGTGCACGAGGCTCGCGCCGATGCGCAATGCGTGATCCACACCCACACGCGTGCCGGCGTGGCCGTTGCGGCCCAGAAGCAAGGTCTGCTGCCCATCAGCCAGCAAAGCACGTTTGTCCTGGGGTCCCTGGCCTATCACGTCTACGAAGGCGTGGCCTTTCGCGAGGACGAGAAGCCGCGCCTGCTGGCCGACATGGGCGAGGCCAACTTCCTCATGCTGCGCAACCACGGTCTGCTGACCTGCGGCCCCACGATTGCCGACGCCTTTCTGTCCATGTACGTCTTCGAGTCCGCCTGCCAGATCCAGATCTCTGCCCAATCCGGCGGCGCCGAACTCACCGAGGTCGACCCGCAGATTCTGCAAGGCATCGCCCATGCCATGAAGGTACAGACCGGCGGCATGGGCGGCCAGTTTGCCTGGCCCGCCCTGCTGCGCAAGCTCGACAGAATCGACCCCGGCTACCGCAGTTAGAACACCGCTCCGGAATCAAAAAAGGGCATCCAGATGGATGCCCTTTTTTGCAGCATCAGCTGCGGCGAATACGGTAGAGACAGTGCTCAGCAAGCGCGTGGCCGGATGGCAGATCAGGGTGCATGAATGTCTGCGCATCGGGCTGCATTCCCAGGCGCTGCATTACGGCCTGTGAGGGTTTGTTCGGCACCGCCGTGAACGCCACAACTTCATCCAGCTGCAGCTCATTCCACGCAAAATCCAGCGCGGCTCTTGCGCCCTCTGTCGCCAGACCTTTGCCCCAGTATGGCCGGGCCAGCCGCCAGCCCACTTCCACGCAGGGTGAAAACGGTAGCTCTGCTGCGGGAGTGTGCAAGCCAATCATTCCTGCCAAGTGCCCGGTGGCTCTATCTTGCGCAACCCAGAATCCCCAGCCACGCTCGGCAATCAGAGCCTCGGCCTTGGCGGCCAGGGCATCGCTGGCCTGTCTGTCCAGCACGTTGGGGAAGTAGCGCATGACTTGCGTGTCCGCATTGAGCGCGGCAAACTCCGGCAGATCCTGCGGCGTCCATTGCCGCAGAATCAGCCTTGGCGTGGTAAGGCACTCAGACTTCGCCACGCAGCTTTTCGATGATGCCGTTGAGCTCCTCCAGCGAGCCGAACTGGATGGCGATCTCGCCCATTTCCTGCTGCTTGCCGTGGCGACGCACGGTCTTCTTGATGCGCACCTCGACATCGGCGGTGAGCAGGTCGGACAGCTCTTCCTCGATGCGTTTCACGTCGCGCGACTTGCCATCCTTCTTGGCTTTCTGGCGCGTCAAATTGAACTCGGCACCGATTTTCTTGACCAGCGACTCGGCCTCGCGCACCGACATCTTCTTGGCCGCGATCTGGTTGCCTGCCGTGATCTGGGTGGCTCGGTCCAGCGTCAGCAGCGCCCGTGCATGGCCCATGTCGATATCGCCGGCCATCAGCATGGTCTGCACGGGCTCGGCCAGATTCAGCAGACGCAGCAGATTGGTGGCGGCGCTGCGCGAGCGGCCCACGGCCTGCGCGGTCTGCTCGTGGGTCAGGCCGAACTCCTTGACCAGGCGGGCCAGCCCCTGCGCCTCTTCGAGCGGATTCAGGTCTTCGCGCTGAATGTTCTCGATCAGCGCCATGGCCGCAGCGGCCTCGTCGGGCACTTCGCGCACCAGCACCGGTACCTCGGACAGACCCGCGATATGCGCGGCACGGAAGCGCCGCTCGCCGGCAATGATTTCGTACTTGCCGGCGTTGTCGCCCCTGGAGAGCTGGCGCACCAGAATCGGCTGCATGATGCCCTGCGCCTTGATGCTCTCGGCCAGCTCATACAAGGCACCTTCGTCCATGCGGGTGCGCGGCTGGTACTGGCCGGCCACCATCACATTGAGCGCCAGGCTGCTCGGCAGATTGGCCTGCTGCCCGCTCGCAGCGGCCTGCTCTGCTTCACTGACCTTGGGGCCCAGCAGGGCTTCCAGACCTCGTCCCAGGCCCTTGGGTTTCTTAGTCACCATTGCTGAATTCTTTCTTTAAAGGGAGAGCAGCAGCTCATGCCCGGCTTCCCACAGTCCCAGTCCGCTGGCCGTGTTGATATGGCCTGCGGCGCCCGCATTCACAAAACGGCTGCCCCAGCCCTGTGCCATGGCCTGCGCGCGCGCTACAGAGCAATTGGAGTCGTTCTCGCTGCCCACCAGTATCGACGGGAAGGGCAGCTTTTGCAGCAGCACGGGCGACCAGCCCGGCAGAACGCCGCGCAGACTCTCCTGCTCGGTGTCGCCGGGTGCCACCAGCAACGCACCACGCACCTTGCTCCTGGCAACCTGAGAATGTGCCGCCCACCAGGACACCAGCACGCAGCCCAGGCTGTGCGCCACCAGGGTGACGGGAGCCGGAGCGTCGAGCACGGTTTCCTGCAGGCGAATGCTCCAGTCGCCGCGCAGCGGATGCTGCCAGCTGTGCTGCTCCAGCCGCTGGTAGCCATACCGGTCCTGCCACAGACTCTGCCAATGGCCGGGATCGGAGTTCTGCCAGCCGGGCAGCAGCCAGACATGCTGCGGGTTCAGTGCTTCAGAGGTCATGACGGTTGACGATGGCTGGATGGGAGGCTGGGAGCTGTTTCACGTGAAACACTCACATTTTCTTGATGCGGCGCACCATCTCTTCGGCGAACTCGACAAAGGCCTTGCTGCCCTTGGCCGAGGCATCGAACACCACGCCGGGTAGGCCGTAGCTGGGGGCTTCGGCCAGGCGCACATTGCGCGGAATCACGGTATCGAACACCTTGTCGCCGAAATGCTCCTTGAGCTGGTCGCTGACCTGCTGCTGCAGCGTGGTGCGCGGATCGAACATCACGCGCAGCAGACCGATGATCTGCAGGTCGGGGTTCATATTGGCATGCACCTGCTTGATGGTGTTGACCAGATCGGTCAGGCCTTCCAGTGCAAAGTACTCGCACTGCATGGGAACGATCACGCCATGGGCCGAGCACAGACCGTTCAATGTCAGCATGGACAGCGAAGGCGGGCAGTCGATCAGCACAAAGTCGTAATCGGCGGCCACGGCCTGCAGAGCGGTCTTGAGGCGCTCGTTGCGGCGCTCCAGCGAGACCAGCTCGATCTCGGCTCCCGACAGCTCGCGGTTGGCGCCCAGCACGTCATAGCCGACTTGCTCGGACTTCTGGGCCACTTCCTTGACGCTGGCGTTTTCCAGCAGCACGTCGTAGACCGTCAACTCCAGCGCGCGCTTGTCCACGCCGGAGCCCATGGTGGCATTGCCCTGGGGGTCCAGGTCGATCAGCAACACACGCTGGCCGACCTTGGCCAGACCGGCTGCAAGATTGACCGTGGTCGTGGTCTTGCCCACTCCACCCTTTTGATTGGCAACGCAGAAAATTTTGGCCATTGAACTTCTCTTTTAGTTGGCGGCCAGCTTGAGGCCAAAACCGATCAAAAACACACCGGCTGTTTTTTCCAGCCACTTCACCACGGCCGGGTTGGCACGCAAGCGCTCTGCCAGCACCGTGGTCAGCATCACCACGATGACGCTGTAGATAAAGGTAATTGCTGCCACCGTGGCTGCCATCACGCCAAAGGTGATGACGCCCTGATGCCGGGCCGGGTCCACGAACATGGGAAAGAAGGCCATGTAGAACACGATGGCCTTGGGGTTCATCAGGGTGATCAAAGCACCCTGGCGGAAATACTGGCGCGGCTGGATCTCAATGGCCGGCGCATCGCCAGGCTTGGCCGTGAGCAGCTTGTAGCCCAGCCAGGCCAGATAGGTCGCCCCCACCCATTGCACCGCATGGAAGGCTGCCGGATAGGCTGCCAGCACCGCAGCCACGCCGGCTACAGCCAGCCACATCAGCACCTGGTCGGCAGCCATCACACCCAGACAGCAGGCGACGCCGGCTCTCCATCCGCCCTTGCCCGTGGAGGTAATCAAGGCCAGATTGCCTGGTCCAGGGATCAGCAAGAAGACGGTAACGGCGGCTGCAAAAGCGCCGTAATCAGAGATGCCAAACATTCAAACCCTGCGCGATGGAAAACAGCAAGTTTATGCGAGGGCCGTGACCGACGCATCTGCATTGCACAGATG
This sequence comes from Comamonas sp. A7-5, assembly GCF_039581385.1. Lineage (NCBI taxonomy): Bacteria > Pseudomonadati > Pseudomonadota > Betaproteobacteria > Burkholderiales > Comamonadaceae > Comamonas > Comamonas sp. A7-5. Next base: position 320,846 of record NZ_JBCPWO010000003.1, on the reverse strand, counting down.
TTGCCTGACACAGTATGTAAAAAGGCACTTTGCTCCCCTTGGAAACAAAGTGCCCGACCAAGCTTTACCGCTCAAGAAGCCAGTTTCAACCAGATCACGCAGCGCTCGGCATCCAGGCCGGGAACCTGTAATGGTTCCACGTGAAACACCTTCACATCGGCAGGCAGCGCAGCAATTTCCTCATCAGGGTGCTTGCCCTTCATGGCAAACCAGATGCCGTCCTCGGCCAGAGCCTTGCGCGACCAGGTGGTAAAGTCCACCAAGGACGCAAAGGCGCGGCAGCTGATGACCGGATACCGGGTCTTGAGGTTTTCCACCCGATCATGAATGCCGCGCAGATTGGGCAGGCGCAAGGCTGCAGCCACCTGCTGGATGAAAGCAGCCTTCTTGCCCACGGTATCCACGCAGTTCACATCGATCTGCGGGCAGCAGATGGCAAACACCACACCGGGCAGACCACCGCCTGAGCCCACGTCCAGCAGAGGCAGGCGCTTGCCCTCTTCCACCGGCAGGCGGCTCACATGCCGCAGCAAGGCGGGCACGGCGGCCAGGCTGTCGAGCAGATGATGCGTCAGCATCTCCTGGGGATCACGCACCGACGTCAGGTTGTAGACCTTGTTCCATTTCTGCAGCAGATCCATGAAGGACATCAGCAGATCGATCTGCGCCGGAGCCAGTTCCAGCTTCAGTGCCTGAACACCCTGCTCCAGTTGGGTACGCAAAACCTGGCTCATGCGGAAGCCTCTTCGTTCTGATTGGCAAAGCCCTTGAAGCCGCCTTTTTTCAGATGCACCATGAGCAGCGAGATGGCGGCAGGCGTCACTCCCGAAATACGCGAGGCCTGACCCAGGGTTTCGGGCCTGTGCTTTTGCAGCTTCTGGCGCACCTCGAAGGACAGCGCCGCCACCTGCATGTAGTCGAAGTCCAGCGGCAGACGCAGGCGCTCGAAATGTGCAGCGCGTTCGACTTCATCCTTCTGGCGGTCGATATAGCCAGAGTACTTGGCGGCAATCTCCACCTGCTCGATCACTGGAGCGCTGAGCTCGCCCAGAGCCTCGGGCTGCACATCGGCAGATGCATACCGGCCCTGGCTCATGCCCATGAGCTTGTCGTAGTCCACACCGGGACGACGCAGCAGGTCGAACAGGTTGTATTCGCGCTCCATGGCCTTGCCCAGCACGCGCTCTGACTCTTCCGCTGCCACAACGCGCGGGTTCACCCAGGTGGACTTGAGGCGCTCTGTTTCACGTGAAACAGCATCGCGCTTGCGGCTGAAGGAATCCCAGCGCGCATCGTCGACCAGACCCATCTGGCGGCCCGCTTCGGTCAGGCGCATATCGGCATTGTCTTCACGCAGCTGCAGGCGGAACTCGGCGCGGCTGGTGAACATGCGATAGGGCTCGGTCACGCCCTTGGTGATCAGATCGTCGACCAGCACGCCCAGATAAGCCTCGTCACGGCGCGGCATCCAGGGGCCTTCGCCACGGCACTGCAGTGCTGCGTTCAGGCCGGCGAACAGACCCTGGGCGGCCGCCTCCTCGTAGCCGGTCGTGCCATTGATCTGGCCCGCAAAGAACAGACCCTGGATCTGCTTGGTCTCGAAACTGCTCTTGAGCGAGCGGGGATCGAAATAGTCGTACTCGATGGCATAGCCGGGACGCAGGATATGGGCGTTCTCCAGACCCTTCATGCTGCGCACCAGTTCGTACTGAATGTCGAACGGCAGGCTGGTGGAGATCCCGTTGGGGTAGAACTCGTGCGTGGTCAGGCCTTCGGGCTCCAGAAAGATCTGATGGCTTTCCTTGTCCGCAAAACGGTTGATCTTGTCTTCCACACTGGGGCAGTAACGCGGACCCACACCCTCGATCTTGCCGGTGAACATGGGGCTGCGGTCAAAGCCGCTGCGGATGATCTCGTGCGTGCGCGCATTGGTGTGCGTGATCCAGCAAGGCATCTGCCGGGGATGCATGGCACGGTTGCCCATGAAGCTGAATACAGGCACTTCACCCTCGTTCACGCCGCCAGGCATGCCGTCACCGGGCTGTTCCTCGCACTGGCTGAAATCGATGCTGCGGCCGTCGATGCGGGGGGGCGTGCCGGTCTTCAGGCGCCCCTGTGGCAGCTTGAGTTCCTTCAGGCGTGCCGACAGGCTCACGGCCGGAGGATCGCCGGCACGGCCTGCGGCATAGTTGTTCAGGCCCACGTGAATCTTGCCATCGAGGAAGGTGCCCGCCGTCAGCACCACGGTGCGGCTGCGGAACTTGAGACCCACCTGGGTGACGGCACCGACCACGCGGTCGCCCTCCACCATCAGATCATCCACGGCCTGCTGGAAGAGCCAGAGATTGGGCTGGTTTTCCAGCATCTCGCGAATCGCGGCCTTGTACAGAATGCGGTCGGCCTGGGCGCGCGTGGCGCGTACGGCCGGGCCCTTGGAGCTGTTCAGGATGCGGAACTGGATACCGCCCTTGTCGGTCGCCAGGGCCATGGCACCGCCCAGGGCATCGACCTCCTTGACCAGATGGCCCTTGCCGATGCCGCCGATGCTGGGGTTGCAGCTCATCTGCCCCAGGGTTTCGATATTGTGGGTCAGCAGCAATGTCTTGCTGCCCATGCGTGCAGCGGCCAACGCAGCCTCGGTGCCGGCGTGGCCGCCACCGACCACGATCACGTCAAATTCCTGTGGGTACAACATATTTCTGCTCCGGGCCAAGCCCGGCCCTTGCCCCTGCACGAAGCAACCATGCCTCGGCTCTCATGGCAGGCGGACATGTTTTCGCGCCATGTCCAGCCCTGCGGGGAACCTGCAATTTTCCCACCATTGGCGCAACAATGCCTTGGCAGGGGGGTTTCACGTGAAACATGGCGGCCCGAACCTCGGCCTAGATGTTTGCCCTGATAGCACCGTCTATGCATGAAAAATGCAATCGCTCTGTGCTGCAATCACTGCATGCAAATTCTCATTTTTGCGGGCAGTACCCGCCAGGACTCGTACAACCGCAAGCTGGCCAAGGTGGCAGCCTCCATCGCGGAACAACAGGGCGCACAGCCCAGCTTGCTGGAATTGTCGGACTACGACATCCCGCTCTACAACGCCGACCTCGAAGCCCAGGGAACGCCTGCCGACGTCATCCGCCTCAAGCAGGCCATGCACAGCCATGCAGCCTGGATTGTCTGCAGCCCCGAGTACAACGGCAGCTACCCTGCCCTGCTCAAGAACGCGATTGACTGGGCCTCCAGCCCGGTCAAGGGCGATGCACAGTGGTCTGATGGCGTCCTGCCCTTTCGCAACAAGGTCGTCGGCATGGCCAGTGCCTCGCCTGGCGGTCTTGGCGGCTTGAGAGCCCAGTCTCACCTCGCTGCGCTGCTATTGAATCTGGAATGCTGGGTTGCACCGCGCAGCCATGCCGTGAGCCATGCGGCAGAGGCTTTCGATGCCCAGGGTCATCTGCTGCGTACACAGAACCAGCAAGGCATGGAGGCTCTCTTGCAGCAGGTGCTGTGGGCTGCAGGGCGCCTGGGCTGAGCAATCTCCTCTCCGATCCGGACTTCTGCCGGCTGCGCATGCATATGAAGTGCAACCGGTTTAGCATGGGCGCTTGTCTTTTCATTGCATAGAGAGCCACTCACCATGAAGCTTTACTACAGCCCCGGCGCTTGCTCCATGTCTCCGCACATCGTGCTGCATGAAGCAGGCCTGCCGCATGAAACTGTGATGGTCAGCACCAAGAGCCACAAGCTCCAGGACGGAACGGATTACTACGGCATCAATCCGCTGGGCTATGTGCCCTTTCTGGTGCTGGACAACGGCGACACCTTGCACGAAGGTCCGGCCATTGTTCAGTACCTCGCCGATCTGGCCCCCGAAAAGAACCTCGCGCCGGCCAACGGCACTGTGGCCCGCTACCACCTGCAGGAATGGCTGAACTTCATCAGCACCGAGGTGCACAAGGGCTTCAGCCCCTTGTTCAGCCCCACAACGCCCGAAGACTTCAAACCTGTGTTGCGCGGCAATCTGCTCAAGCGCCTGAGCTGGGTCAACGAGCAGCTCGCCAACAAGTCCTATCTGATGGGTGATCAGTTCACCGTGGCCGATGCCTACTTTTTCACGGTCACAGGCTGGGCCCAATTTGTGGGCCTGGACATCTCTGAACTCCAGCACCTTCAGGCTTATCGCGAGCGCATTCTGGCGCGTCCCGCAGTACAGGCTGCCATGAAGGCAGAGGGCTTGCTCAAGTAAGTTTTTCGACACCCATGCACACTGAGAACGTATTTACGATCTCTACGCAGCCGCGTTGGAGCGCAATCGGGATGAGTTCGAAGCGATGGCTCGCCGCTTGCACCGGGGTGCAAGCAAGAGACAGCGCATAGAAATCGCCCGATTTCGCTCCAACCCTTCGGGACAGTGTCTTTGCGGGCGGTCTGCGGCGTTGCGAATCCTCGCAATAGCACGGGCTATTGCTGCGGTATCGCGCCTGGCATCCCATCCCGCAAAGCCACTGTCGCGGCACGAGGAGATCGTAAACACGTTCTAAGAGCTCGGTACCCACCGAGCTTTTTTCATTGGAGTTCTGCATGACCTCATTGTTCGAACCGATTGAAGCAGGCAGCCTGCGTCTGCCCAACCGCATTGCCATGGCACCGCTGACGCGCAACCGCGCCCCCGACGCGATACCCACGCCGCTGATGCGAACCTACTACGTCCAGCGCGCCTCCGCCGGTCTGCTGATCAGCGAAGGCACGGCCATCAGCCACCAGGGACAAGGCTATGCCGATGTACCCGGTCTTTATGACGAAGAACAACTGCGGGCCTGGAAAAAAGTCACCGATGCCGTGCATGCCAAGGGGGGCCGCATCGTCACCCAGCTCTGGCATGTGGGTCGCATCTCCCACAACGTGCTGCAGCCAGACAGCCAGTCCCCGGTCGCTCCCTCCGCGCTGACGGCCCGCTCCAAGACCTATGTGATCGACAAGCAGACGGGGCAAGGCCAGTTTGTCGCCACCTCGGCACCGCGCGCACTCCGGCAGCAGGAGCTGCCGGGCATTGTTCACAGCTTCGCCACCGCCGCGCGCGAAGCCGTACAGTCGGCGGGCTTCGATGGCGTGGAGCTGCATGCAGCCAACGGCTATCTGCTCGATCAATTCCTCAAGAACGGCACCAACCAGCGCAGCGACGACTACGGCGGCAGCATCGAAAACCGGGCCCGCCTGGTGCTGGAATGCGTGCGCGCTGTGGCCGATGCCGTTGGTGCCGGCAAGGTCGGCATCCGCATCTCGCCGGTCACGCCCGCCAACGACATCGTGGACGAAAACCCGCAGGCACTGTTCGAATATCTGGTGCGCCAGCTCGCCCCGCTGAGCCTGTCCTATATCCACGTAATCGAAGGCGCAACCGGCGGCCCGCGCGAGCTGGCGGATCGTCCCTTCGACTATCAGGCACTCAAGCAGTCCTATCGCTCTGCCGGCGGCCAGGGAGCCTGGATGGTCAACAACGGCTATGACCGCGAGCTGGCCATGCGCGCCGTGGAAAGCGGCTATGCCGATGTCGTGGCCTTCGGCAAGGCCTATATCTCCAACCCCGATCTGGTGCACCGTCTGCGCGACGACCTGCCGCTCAATGCCTGGAACAGCGAACGTTTCTACGGGGGCGGTGCCGATGGTTATACCGACTACCCCTCGGTTGCCAGCCAGTAACTTCAATCCATCAAGCCTCCAGCCCTTTCTCTGATTTGGCTGGAGCCTGTCGAATAAAAAGCGAAAGCCCGGTGCATCACTGCAACCGGGCTTTTTTCATGGAACGAGCCGCTCAGGAATGAGCCGCTCGGGGCTCAGGCATGTTCCAGCAATTGCGCCTTCTGACCAGGCAAAGCAGTCTGAGCGGATGCAGGCACCGCCGGTGCCATGCCGGGATGGGCTGCGCCTCTGGGGCTGCGCATGACTGCATGCAGCGCGCCGCCGGCCAGCTTGAACTGGCTGACCAGCTGTGCCAGTCGCGCCGCCTGCTCGCGCAGCGATTCTGCGGCGGCGGCAGACTCTTCCACCAGGGCCGCATTCTGCTGGGTCATGCGGTCGATATCGCCCACAGCCTGATTGACCTGGCTGATGCCCAGCGACTGCTCGCTGGACGCCGCCGTAATCTCGCCGATGATGTCGCCCACACGCTGTGCGCTGTCCACGGTCTCCTGCATGGCCTTGCCTGCGCTCTCCACCTGGCGCGCGCCCACGTCCACGGTCTGCACGCTGGTGTTGATCAAGGACTTGATCTCGTTGGCGGCCTGGGCCGAACGCTGGGCAAGGCTGCGCACCTCGGCCGCCACCACGGCAAAACCACGGCCCTGCTCACCGGCACGGGCCGCTTCCACAGCGGCATTCAGCGCCAGGATATTGGTCTGGAAAGCAATGGAATCAATCAGGCCGATGATGTCGCCGATCTTGCGGCTGGAGGCCGAAATCTCCTGCATGCTGTTGACGGCCTGGCCGACGATCTCGCCGCCCTGCACGGCCGTCGAAGAGGCCGAGGCTGCCAGCTGGTTGGCCAGCTGCGAAGACGATGCGGTCTGCTGCACCGTGGCCGTCAGCTGAGCCAGCGACGCGACGGTTTCCTGCAGATTGCTGGCAGTCTGTTCGGTGCGGGCCGACAGATCCTGATTGCCCGTGGCAATTTCCTGGCTGGCCGTGGCGATATTGCCGCTGGCATCGCGCACCTGGGCCACCGTGGTGCTCAGCGATTGCTGCATCTGGTCCAGCGCACGCTGCAGATCCGTCAGCTCATCCTTGCCGCTGACCTCGGCCCTGTGCGACAGATCGCCGCCGGCAATCGTCAGTGCCATCTGGCGGGCCACTTCAAGCGGACGGCAGATGGACAGCATGTTCAGCAAAGTCAGCGGAATCACCACCACCAGCGCCAGGATCACGGCCGCGACAAACATCCAGCGTGTCTGGTCGGCCACGTCGCGCTCGGCTGCGGCCAGTGCATTGGCCTGCTCACGCAGCAAGTTGTCCAGCTGCGCCAGCAGCTTGTCGGCCTCCATGACTTCGGCCAGAGCCTTGCCGCTCATGCGGTTGGCCGTGGTGGCCGAGTCATAGCCACCGGCTTCAAGCTGGCGCGCAACAGGTTCGAAGAGCTTTCGATAAGCGTCGATGTGCCCAATGATGCTCTTGGTCAGCTGTGCGTCCTGCGCGTTCTGGTCGGTCACAAACTTGCCCAATGTCACCTTGGATTTGTCGATGAACATGACCCATTGCTGATAGGCCTTGCGCACCTCTTCGGGCTTTTCGTACTGGATGACCATGTCCTTCTCGCTGGAACGGATGCCACCCAGCTCGGTGCGCAACTGCGCCATATGGCCCGATTTGACAAAGGCGTTGCTCAGAAACTCCTGGCTCATGTCCTGGATGCGGAACATGCCCAACATCCCGGCGCCCCCCAGCAGACTCAGCAACACCATCACCACACCAATGGCGCCCAGCATGCGCGTGCGGATGGTGAAGCCCCGCATCATTTCCAACAGACTCATGAATCCCTCTCCACTTTGAACGACTGGCATTGTCGGGCCAGAACTTGCAAATTGTTTCAGATTGTCACCAACACCAAGAAAAACCCGTGACTGCGATGCCCAAGCCATGGCGATCAGCAATATGACAAGTTCTTATCGGCAGTCTTTGCGGCTTATCAACCCTGCCGGCTTCATGTCTTGTCAAAGGCTTGACCTTGCCATGATGTTAGGGTTGACCATTCAAGACATGGAGTCCGCCAGTCCGGTCGACTCACTTTCTGAAGGAGCCATCCATGCAACAAGTTTTTGAAGTTCAAGGCATGACCTGCGGCCACTGCGAACGCGCCGTCACCAATGCCATCCAGGGCGTCGATGCCCAGGCGCAGATCAAGATCGACCGCGCTGCCAACCGGGTGGAAGTCGAAACCGGCGCCAGCCGCGAGGCCGTGGCAGCCGCCATTGCCGAAGAGGGCTACAAGGTAGCCTGAGCGCAGCCTCTGCCACCGCGCCAGCACCTCACGCGAGCCATCAGAAGGCCGCTGGCGCGTTTTTTCAGGATCGTCCATGCCCAACCACCCATCGACACAAAAAAACGCTCAGAACTGGCCTGTCGTCATCGGCGAGGCTGCACGCCGCGCCGGGGTTTCTGCGCGCATGGTGCGTCACTACGAGTCACTGGGCCTGCTGCCACCCGTGCACCGTACAGACAGCGGCTATCGCCAGTACACCGAAGCCGATGTGCATGCGCTGCGCTTCATCCGCCGCGGGCGCGATCTCGGCTTTTCCATGGACGAGATCGCCACCCTGCTCGGCCTGTGGCAGGACCAGGGCCGCGCCAGCAGTCAGGTCAAGGCCATCGCGCAAAAGCACATCGCCACGCTGACCGAGCGCATCGCCGCCATGCAGTCCATGCAGCGCACGCTGCAGACTCTGGTGCATTGCTGCCATGGCGATGACAGGCCGGACTGCCCCATCCTCGACGACCTGGCCAGCGCGGACACCGACCTGACGCCGGCCCATCACGAACCCAGGGCTCCAACTCCGAGAAGCCGGCGCAGGGCTGCGGCCTGAGGCTGCTCATGGGTTTCACGTGAAACCATCGCCGCCCACGCAGGGCCGCGTCAACAATGAGACATGTTGCACTGCAGCAAATACTGCAGAATACTCTGTGCGATGAATGCGGTTGCTCTCATTCATCTTTTCAAATCACTCAAGCACAAGCATTGCCGACGCGATGCAGGAGACAAACCATGAGCACCAGAGACATCTTCGTTGTCAGCGCCGCGCGCACGGCCATCGGCACTTTTGGCGGCAGCCTCAAGGACGTTCCCAACGCCCAGCTGGCCACCACCGTGGTCAAGGCCGCCATTGCGCGTGCCGGCATCGCTGCCGACACCGTGGGTCATGTGGTGATGGGCAACGTCATCCCCACCGACACGCGCGACGCCTACCTGTCCCGCGTGGCGGCGGTGGACGCCGGCTGCCCCATCGAAACCCCTGCCTTCAACGTCAACCGCCTGTGCGGCTCTGGCCTGCAGGCCATCGTCTCGGCAGCTCAATCGATTGCGCTGGGCGACTGCGAAGTGGCCATTGGCGCCGGCTCCGAATCCATGAGCCGCGGCCCCTACTTCGACATGTCCGCGCGCTGGGGCGCACGCATGGGCGATGCCAAGAGCATCGACTACATGCTGGGCATCCTGCACGATCCCTGGCAAAAAATGCATATGGGCATCACCGCTGAAAACGTGGCCGAGCGCTACAAGATCAGCCGCGTGATGCAGGACGAGCTGGCCGTCATCAGCCAGCAGCGCGCCGCTGCCGCCATCGAGGCCGGCCGCTTCAAGGAGCAGATCGTTCCCGTGGAAATTGCCAGCCGCAAGGGCGTGGTGCTGTTCGACACCGACGAGCATGTACGCGCCGCCACCACGCTGGACACCCTGGCCGGCATGAAGCCCGCGTTCAAAAAGGAAGGCGGCACGGTCACCGCCGGCAACGCCTCCGGCATCAACGATGGCGCGGCTGCCGTGCTGATGATGAGCGAGCAGGCGCTGAAGTCTTCCGGCGCCAAGCCCATTGCCCGCCTGGTCGGCTACGCCCACGCCGGCGTCGAGCCCGCATACATGGGCATCGGCCCGGTCCCCGCCACGCAGAAGGTGCTGGCGCGCACCGGTCTGAAGATCGAACAAATGGACGTGATCGAAGCCAACGAAGCCTTCGCCGCCCAGGCCTGCGCCGTGATTCAGGAGCTCGCTCTGGACCCTGCCAAGGTCAACCCCAACGGCTCCGGCATCTCCCTGGGCCACCCCGTGGGTGCCACCGGCGCCATCATCACCACCAAGGCGCTCTACGAGCTGCAGCGCACTGGCGGCCGCTACGCGCTGGTGACCATGTGCATCGGCGGCGGTCAGGGTATTGCCGCGATTTTCGAGCGCGTCTGATCCCCGCGTTTCCGGGAACCTGAAATGCCCATGAAAAAGGCCTGCCAGAGTGATCTGGCAAGCCTTTTTTGATAGCTTCTTGCGCTTGCTAGCGATTGATTTCAGCATCAATGAATACTGAAATCCTTGATTGAAAAGCGCAAGCAGCTACATCATCCATAGCGTCAAAACGGTGCCTCTTCCGGGGCCGTATCGGCGGGCGCCGTGGCCGGCCCGGTGACCGTCCCCTGACTCCGCCCCTGTGCCAGACGCACGGGCAGAGTTTCTGCGGCAGGAGCCGACGACAGCGATGCAGGCAGGCCGTCGCCCAGACCCGTACGCCCTTCCCCGCCCAGTGCTTCGATCAGATCGGGAATCAGGCGCGAGAGCTCGCCCGTGGCAATCGCCACATCGGTATCGAAACCGCCATCGTCCTGGCTGTTGCCGTCCATCACTGCATCGAGCAACGCGATCTTCTTGATCTGCAGACCTTCGCTGAGCACAAAGCTCACGCGGTCGTCCCAGGTCATGGCCAGCTTGGTCGGCAGCTTGCCATGCTCGATGTGCTGGCGCACCTCGTCGATATCGAGCGGGTGGCGCGCATAGCGCACCACGGCCTTGGACTCATCGGCGGCCTTGAGCTCGCACTCGCGGTCTATGGAAAAACCTGCAGGCGGCTCCTGCGTTATCAGCCAGTGCGCCATGGCGGCCTGCGGACTGGTCTGCGTATCCAGCAGCGCCACCGCAAAGCCCGGCAGGCCTTCGACCAACAGCGTCACGATCTCGTCGGCACGGCCTTGTGCACTGGTATCGAGCACCAGCGTGCGCGCCTGCGCATCGATCCAGACCCACATGGCTCCCTGCTTGGTGAAGGCCATGGGCAGCAGGTCCAGCTTGGCCTCGTCCTTGAGCTCTTTCTTCTCCTTCTTGCCGGGCTTGCGGCCCTCGGTCTTTTCGATGTGCTCGGCCTTCTCGTTGACCTTGCGGTTGAGCACGCTGGCCGGCAGCATCTTGGACTCGCTCATGAAGCGCATCACCCACTGTCCGGCCACGCTTTCCGCCAGCGGGCCATGGGCCTCGCCGCGCGGCGGCACCCAGCCCACGGAACGCTCCTGGGTCGCACCGCACTCCTCAAACACCGTCTTTTGCAGCGCATCTTCGAGCTGCTGCAGATCGCCCTGCCAGCTCTCGGCAATGCGATAAACAATCATGTTCTTGAACATCAAAAACCTTTGCTAAACCTTCAATCGTCGCCAGCTCCTGCAGCTGGATCTCGCGGAAAAAAATCGGCCGCCAATGCAGCCCATGCATGCATTGTTGCGCAGTCGCAGCCACTCAAACTTATCAAATCTTTACAGAGCGGCTGCAAAACCTCACGTCTCAGAAACATGGGGGGTCCACACTTCAGTCATCCGCTACCGAATGCCCATTCAGGAGCAAGACCAGGCGGCCACTTCTTCCACTTCAACCGAAAAGGAAACAGACATGACCCGCTTTCGCCAGACATTGACCAGCGCCGCTGTGGCAACCGCCCTGCTCGCCTCGCTGAGCCTGCCCAGCTTTGCCCAGACCACCGCTGCCACCGAGCAGCCTGCCGCAGCCCAGAAAGCGCCAGAGCCGCACAAGCATCAGCGTGGTGACAAGCGCGGCGACCGCATGGAGCATATGAAGCAGCGCATGGAAAAACTCAAGGCCGATCTGAAGCTGACGCCTGCGCAGCAAACTGCCTGGACCACCTACACCCAGGCCATGAAGCCCGGTGAACGCCCTGCCCCCGGCGACCGCGAAGCCTTTGCCAAGCTGACCACGCCCGAGCGCATCGACAAGATGCGTGAAATGCGCGGCAAGCGCATGGCGGAAATGGACCGCCGTGCCGAAGCCACCAAGGCCTTCTACGCCCAGCTCAATGCCGAGCAGAAAAAGACCTTCGATGCGGCCACCCTGCACATGCACCATCAGCGCGGTGAGCACCATCACGGCCACCATGGCGGCAAACCCGGCCAGGAGCGTCCCGCAGCTCCAGCCCCTGCGGCAAAGTAAGCCGAGTTCAATCGCCTTCTCCATAAAAGCCCCCGGTCGTCATGACCGGGGGCTTTTTTCATTTCGATGTCAATTGGCTGACTACCAACGCAAGCGCTTGCCGACAGAACATTTATTCACAAGCTTCTAAATTCATATCCACAGAGGGAGCGAAATCCAGGCATGACCCAAGCATTGATGTCGCGACCAGATTCAAAACATTTAGATGGCAATTGACATGAAAAAACTGCAATTGGCAACGAATCTCGTAATCCCGATGCTGATCAGCCTGGGCAGCCCCATGCTTCATGCACAGCCTGTTCAAGCATCGACGACCGGCCTCTATCTGCAATACGGCTCGGCGGAGCACAGCACCGACAGCTGGACAGGCGGCGTCATCCTCCCCTGGAACTGGAGCTACGCCCTTGGCTCGGGCCGGATGACGGGTTACTGGGATCTCTCTGTCAGCCGCTGGTCGGCCGACTATCAGGGCGGCAATCGTTCAACCTGGGTTCTGGGAGCACAACCCACATTGCGCTGGCGCCCCTCTCAAGGCCAGTCTCCCTGGTTCCTGCAAGCCGGCCTGGGCGTGAGCTATGCCATCAACCACCGCTTCATCACCGATCACAAGGAATTTTCGACCCGCTACAACTTTGCCAGCCATATAGGCATCGGCTACCTGTTTGGCGAGCAACTGAAAAACGAGATCAGCCTGCGCTTCGAGCACCAGTCCAATGCAGGCATCAAGCGCCCCAATCCGGGAGAGAACTTTCTTCAGCTGCGATACGCACGCCACTTCTGAATTCCCGGGGCAGCGCTATCCGGGTTGACCTGGCCGCCCAACGGGTGGCTTTTTTCATGCTTTGCAGCAGTTGCACGGCCTGTGAATAAACATGGTGATAAAAGCCAATGAAATTTTCTGTTTTCCACAGCCAGGCTGGATTCTGGAAAGTTGTTCCCAAATCAATGACATCGGCAGCCCATGTAAGGGCACAGACTTTGGAAAAGTATAAGTTATTGATTTTAAATGAACTTAATTACTTATCAACAATTAAGTGGACTACTTACTATTACTACTAAGTAAAAAGATAAGACTAGAAATAACAACTTTGGCCGAAGTGTACACAGCAATCGGAGATGGTCTGAATAAAAAAAGAGGCTGATCAGATCGGCTTCAAGAAGTTCTTGCTACATCACACCCTTGAAATCCGATGTGCTCAAGCATGTCTTCATCAGTTGTTCACTATAAAAATAATAGCTAACAGCGTATATATATCAACGAATAAATAGCATTTATTGCCAATCAAAAGAAAAATGGATTTCTGTGGATAAGCAGATATCAACTTTCATGTTTTCCACAAAAATATGGAAGAAGGCCAAGTTGTTCATGGATCGAGGACAGCAGCAACCGTCATTTGTCTCCATGTTTGTCATTACTCAAGATGCTTGATTTGCCTTGAGTTTTTAAAGTTATCAACAGCAGATGCCAAGTATTACTACTACGACTATATTTTTATAAAACTTCTAAAGAACAACTGAAGACAAAGTCGCAGGCAAGAGCCGAGGCCATGCAAAACTGCAGCTGATCAGGCGCTCCAATCCCTTTGATTCAGAGGGAAGTTCAGAAAAAAAGGGCTTTGGGAAAATTGACGCGCCAGATCTCGAAAAATTGGCGTAAGATGCGCCTCCTCAATGACAGGAGGTGGGGATAAATTCCCATTGAAGAGTCTTTGAAGCGAGTGTTATCCACAGAATGTTATGAACAGCTGGGGGAAACTGGTCAGAAGTGCGTGCAATCGATATCAGCCATGATTGCGCTCTACTCATTCAAAAAAATTCAATGATCTATAGATCGTTGTTTTAAAAGAACTTTTCGCTTGTCGGTGGAGCAAGACCCGGACCAGATATGGCAAGCACTGGGAAAGTGCGGCACCCGCCAACACCGACAGGTCTGAAATCCGGAGTTGCTCAACAACCATGGGGTCTGCAGCGCACCTGCCCGGCTGCGCCACTTCGGGCAAGACCTTGCGGGTTGCCAGTCCTGCAAGACTGGATGCTGTCTCGCATTGCCCGGCAACTGTTAGAAAAATTACAACTGCGCGGAGTGCGCCGGGACTGAATGAACGTGCGCAGGAAGGGCGCTGCAGCAGTGCAGAAAAGAGCCATGCTGCGAAGGCCTGGAGCGCTGAAAACCTGCCTCAGGAATGGCGCAAAAGAGCAGCGAAACGGCCTTGGATCAGCAGTGTGAAAGGCGCGCTTCGCTCAGGACTTCAAGGCATTGAAACCGGGCGCCGTTGCAGCGTGAAGGGCGGCAGGCCCTTGATGAGCAATTGGCCGTAGCTGGTGCCCGTCAGGCGGCGGTCATAGCAGTACACATGGGCCTGGTCTTCCTCGGTCCGGATGGCGCGGCCTACCCACTGGGCCAGGCGAATGGCCGTGGCCGGCACCACCAGCTCGTTGAAGGGGTTGCGGCCGCTGCTGCGCAGCCATTCGGCTCTTGCCTCGCCAACAGGGTCATCGGGCGGAGCAAAGGGCAGCTTGGTGATGAACAGGGACTCGCAGAGCGCTCCGGGCAGGTCCAGTCCTTCGCCAAAGGACTGCATGCCGAAGATGATGGAGGGCTCGCCCATCGCCACGGCCTCACGATGGCGTGCCAGCAGAGTCTGGCGGGGCAGGGCGGTCTGCACCAGCACCTGGTTGCGCATGCTGGTGGAAAGCGCATCCACGGCCTGGCGCATCTGGTCGCGGGATGTGAACAGGACCAGTGCGCCGGCCTCTATGCGGCTCAGATCGTTCAGCAGGGCCTCGACCATCTCCTCGGTAAAGCGGGCGGCTTCGCGCGGGTCTGAGGCCGTTTCACGGGCCACCAGCGTGCCCTGGCGCGCATAGTCGAATGGGCTGGGCACTTCCAGCGTGGTGACGGAATCGTCATTGGCCAGCCCCGCTTCGCGCAGAAAGAAGTCGAAGTGGCCGCAGCTGGTCAGCGTGGCGGATGTCAGCACAGCACCGCGTACCTGCGACCACAGGTGCTGGCGCAGGGTGGAGCCGGGCTGTATGGGGCTGGCATGGGCCTTGACCACGATGAACTCGCCGTCCATCTCCAGCGTGAACCACTTGGCATGGGGCACCATCTTGCCGTCGCCATCGCTCTCGTTGTTCTGCAGCAGCAATTGCGTGGTGTTGAAAATGGCTTCCAGCCTGGGCGCCAGGGCACCTACCTGCGCATAGACGGTGGACAGGCGCTGTGCTTCCTCGGGTTGTTCCTTGATTTCGGCACGCAGAGCCTTGGAGACGGCACGCAGCGCATCCAGAAAGCCGTCGGCATGGTGCGCAATCTGTCCCAGAGGCTCCAGAAGGGCCTCTGGCAGCATTCCGCGGGGTGCCCGTACCCTGGCTGGCCCATAGCTGTCTTTCTGCGATTTGAGAGTCTCTCCGTAGTGCTCCATGACCAGTCGCGCCAGCTCCTGCATCTGCTGGCGCAGCTGACCCGCATGCTTGGGTACGTCGGCCAGTTCCTCGACTTCGGCGACCTGGTTCACGCGCAGCGCACGGCTGGCCAGCTTGTCGATCCAGCCCAGGCGGCTCAGATCCATCTCGCCGGCAAACTGGTCCAGAGCCGTGGAGGGCAGGTGGTGGGCTTCATCGAGCACCAGCAGACAGTTGTCCAGCTCGGGCAGCAGCTTAGAGCCCAGCGATGAAAGCAGCAAATCATGATTGGCGACAATGACTTGCGCCGCCACCAGGTCTTTGCGGCGCTCGTAATAGACGCAGCTGCCGAAGGCCGGGCAGTGCTTTCCGGTGCATGAAGAGGACTCGGCTGCCACGGGGCTCCAGGCCTCGGCCTCCGGCGGGGTCTCCAGCGAATCGCGGTCGCCGTTCCAGGCCTCCGTGGCCAGCGCATCGGCCATGGATTTGTAGAACTGCATGCGGGCCTGCAGTTCATGCTGAGGACGGCTGAACTTGGTCTGGCCCTGCTCATCGCCAAACAGATCGTCCATCTCGTCCTGTGCTTCCCCCGTGCTCGCCAGACGTTCCAGCTTGAGTTTGCAGACAAAGCGGCCACGCCCCTTGGCCAGTGCGAATTTGAATGGCTGGTCCAGCTTTTGCGCCAGGGCCGGCAAATCCTTGTTCACCAGCTGTTCCTGCAGCGCCACCGTGGCTGTGGAGATCAGCACGCGCGTGCCGCGTGACAGCGCCATGCGAATGGCCGGAATGCTGTAGGCCAGCGATTTTCCGACCCCGGTTCCGGCTTGCACGACAGCGATGGCACGACGCGGTTCCGGTTCGCCTTCATCGACTTTTCCGAGCTGGGCCTGGCTCAGCGTTTGCGCGATCTGGGCCGCCATTTTTCGCTGTCCATCACGACTGCGAAACCCCGGCATGGCCCCGACCACGGCATCAAAGGAATTCAGGGCCTCTTCAGCCCACTTTTTTTCATGCATTTCAGCGTTTTTTGAGACGCAAAGACGCTGTGCTTTGGCGTTTTATAAGTATTCGTACAGAGATATGTATCAAATAAGATTGAATTTCTTATGTGATACGGCATACAAAACAGGGGAGTTTGTATGTTCTGCGCTTGTATCCAGTGGGCGGTTTCAATGAAACTTTTCCACCACTTGTATGTGACTTGTTCATTGTAGTTGTGGATTCCGTCCATGGTAGTTACCAAGAAACTTATCCACAGAGAGATCCGATAATTGGCCTGTACATATCCTGGAGACAACCATGTATTCATGTCTGTGGATATGGTTGTTAAATTTTTATGAATAAAAAGCTTTTTCTAGATTTCGATACTGCTGAGATTTTTCGGGATCTGCATAGTTTTCAAGCGCTGTGAGTAAGTTTGTCCATGGCTTGTATCGCTCTTGCAGGGTATAGAGTTCTCGGTTTATCCACAGGTTAGACGGATCTGCTCCTGAAGGCATGCAGGCTCTGAATTTTCCACTGATGACGGTCATGCCGCTGGTTTGTATGCCAGAGCGGTCATTTCTGTTGAAATCCGGGATGCGGAGTAGGGAGGGGCGCAATCTATCCACTGCGTGGATAACTTCAAAGCTCTACTTTTGATAGTAGATATCCATTGCTTATCAAGGGATTGATCGTGTTTTCTGAGGAACTCAGAGATAAAGCGTGGCCTTGGCTTCGGCGACGATTTTTGGCTACTTTTAATACTCATGTATGAAAAAATACATGAAAATTGCCTGTTTTTTAAGCAATGGACAGATGCTGTCAATGAATTGCCTGGAAAACGGGCAATTCGTCGAGCCTGAAGGCTGATTTCCCTGTTCAACCCTGGCCGGGCTGTTCTCTGGTCGTGCTTCTTCTGTGTTTGGTCTTACCAAACCGTAATGCGTGTGTCATCCACGCAGCTGGGGGCTGTTCCTAGCATGGTGGCATCACTGCAAGTGAAGCCGTGGACCAGCTCGTCACTTGCCAGTCATGGAAAAGGGTGAACGATGAACAAAAGCCTTGTGGGACTGCCGGGAGCGGCACATTTACCAAACTGGACATGGGCAAGACTGCCGGTGGTGGCTGCGGCCATTGCCGTGGCGGGTCTGTTGGGTGGCTGTGATGCCTCCAAGGCCACCGAGGAAGCGAAGAAACCGGTTGCGCAGCTGCCCAAAGGCTTTATTCAGGTCAAGCCGGAATCCGTGAAGATGCTGGAGATCGCGCCTGTGGCTGATCCGCAAGGGGTGCAGATGGCCTGGGCTCCTGCGCACGTGGCATTTGTCGAGGATCGTGTGGCTTCGGTTGCAGTGCCGTTATCGGCGCGTGTCGTGGCTGTCAATGCGCATGTGGGCGATATGGTCAAGGCCGGTGATTTGCTGGCGACGCTGGTCAGCCCCGATGCACTGCGCACCCGCTATGACGTGGCTGCGGCCAAGACCGCACACGACGTGGCTGTGGTGGAAGCCCAGCGCCAGCAGACTATGGTGGACAAAGGCGTGGGCGTGGAAGTCGATCTGCGTGCCGCGCAGGCCAAGCTGCGTGAAACCTCGCAGGAGCTTGGTCGTGCACAGGGCACGGCAGCGCTGCTGGGCTCCGGTGGTGGCGATCGGATCGAGCTGCGCGCACCGCGTGCCGGCATCGTGGCCGAGCGCAAGGCCGTGGTGGGTACCGCTGCCGAGCCGGGAGCGGCGCTGTTCATGATTGGCGACCCCCAGGCCATGAATGTGGTCGCAGAGGTATTCGAGTCCGATCTGCCCGGCATTCGCCTGGGCAGTTCCGTACAGGTCGAGGTACCGCAGCTGCCCAAGCCGATCAAGGGCACGGTCCGTCATCTGGGGGCTACGCTGGACAAGGAATCGCGCCGCGCTGCCGTGGTGGTGGAGCTGAGCGAACAGAACCCGGTGCTGCGTCCCGGCATGCAGGCCAAGGTGGGCGTGCAGTTGTCGAATCTGCAGGAGATGCTGATTCCCGTCACTGCCGTGCTCATCAAGGATGAGAGCCGCAGCGTGGTCTATGTGCAGCATGAGAACAACCAGTTCGAGGCACGCGTGGTGACGCTGGGGCGTCCATCGCGCGGCATGGTGCCGGTGATCAGCGGCCTCAAGGTCGGTGAGAAGATCGTGGTGCGTGGTGGCCTGCTGCTCGACGGCGCGGCCAGTCAGCTGCTGTAGTCCCGGCAGGAGTCTGAACCATGCTGCGTTCATTTATTGCATTTGTCGTCCATCGCCGGCTGCTGGCGCTGTGCGCCACGCTGGCGATTGCCATCTATGGCGTCTACGCCTATCTGCAGACGGCCATCGAAGCCTATCCTGACGTGACCAATGTGCAGGTCGGCGTGATCACCCAGGCACCGGGGCTGGCTCCTGAAGAAGTGGAGCGCCAGATCACCCAGCCGCTGGAGCGTGAGCTCAACGGCACGCCGGGTCTGATATCGCTGCGCTCGGAGAGCTATTTCGGCCTCTCCATGATCAACCTGGTCTTCAACGACGACGCGAAAAGTTTCACCGCGCGCGCCGAGGTTTCGCAGCGTCTGCCGCAGGCAGATCTGCCCAACGGCGTGACGCCTGAAATGGCGCCTGACTACACGCCGCTGGGCAAGATTTTCTACTATCGCCTGCAAAGCGACAGGCACACCCTGGCGCAGCTGCGCACCGAGCAGGAATGGCATGTGGTGCGCGTGCTCAAGCAGGTGCAGGGCGTGGCCGACGTGGTGAGCATTGGCGGCTTCGTCAAGGAGTTCCACGTTGAAGTGGACCCCGAGAAGCTCTACAGCCTGGGCCTGTCTCTGGACGATGTGAGCGATGCACTTTCCAAGTCCAACCGCAACGTCGGCGGTGGTCTGATGCGCCGCGGCGAACAGTCCTTCATCATTCGCGGTATCGGCCTGTTGCGCAATCCGCAGGAGATTCAGGATGTGGTCGTTGCCATGCGTGGCAAGGCTCCCGTGACCATCGGTGACGTGGCGCGTGTCGCGCAGTCGCATACGCCGCGTCAGGGCTCGGTGGGCATGGACGACCAGAACGATGTGGTGCAGGGCATTGTGCTGCTCAAGCGCGGCGCCAACCCTTCCATCGTGCTCGATGACATTCATGCCAAGGTCGATGAGCTCAACAGTGGCGGCCTGCCTGAAGGCATGCACATGGTCACCAACTATGACCGCTCCGATCTGGTGGGCCATACGCTCAAGACCGTGCAGCACAACCTGCTGTTCGGGGCCACGCTGATCGTGGCCGTGCTGTGGCTGTTCCTGCGCAGCCTGCGTGGCTCGCTGATCGTGGCCACCGTGATTCCGCTGTCGCTGCTGGTGGCCTTCATCGGCCTGCACTGGCTGGGCATGCCCGCCAATCTGATCTCCATGGGAGCCATCGACTTCGGCATCATGGTGGACGGTGCCGTGGTGCTGGCCGAGAACATCATCCGCAATGCACGCCAGCGCAAGCCGCAGACGGCGAACGACATGCGCCACATCATTGTGGATTCAGCCGTTGCCGTGGCCAAGCCCACGCTGTTCGCCATGGCCATCGTGATTGCGGCGCTGATTCCCGTGTTCTCGCTGCAGAGCATCGAAGGCCGCATCTTCCGCCCGCTGGCCATGACCTACAGCTTTGCCCTGCTGGGTGCGCTGGTGTTTGCCATGGGGCTGGTGCCCGCGCTGTGTGCCCTGATGCTCAAGCCCAAGCATGTGATGGTGGAAGAGCCCAAGATCTTCGACCGCGCGCATCATGGCTACCAGCACTGGATCGCCAAGGTGCTGGGCGCAGCCAAGCGCCGCACGGCCGTGATTGCCGTGTTTGTGAGCGTGCTGGTGGTGGCCGGGGTTTCAGCCAAATGGCTGGGCACCGAGTTCCTGCCCGAGCTCGATGAGGGCGATGCTTATGTGCTGGTGCAGATGCCTGCCTCCATCTCGCTGGAAAAAGGCCAGGAAGTGCTGCGCGATGTGCGTCTGCGTCTCAAGGTCTTCCCCGAGGTGATCACCGTCACCACGGAGCAGGGACGCCCCGAATCGGGAACCGACAACGAGACGCTCAATCTGGCCAAGGTGCTGGTGCGCCTCAAGCCCCATGGCGATTGGCGCAAGGGCTTGACCAAGCCCGCGCTGATCGAGGAAATGCGTGCGACGCTGGGTGAAATTCCCGGCGTGGCCTTCAACTTTGCACAGCCCATTCGCGACAGCGTGGAAGAGTCCACATCGGGGGCGCGCGGCCAGGTGGTACTCAAGCTGTTCGGCCCCGATATTCCCACCCTGCGCGGCATTCTTCAGCAGACCAAGTCGCTGGTGAAAGGCATCGACGGAGTGGTTGACCTGGATCTGTATCGCGATGCTCCGGCACCGCAGGTACATGTGCAGTTCGATCGCCAGGCGCTGGCGCGCCAGGGCATCGCCATGGAAGACGCGCAAAAGACGCTGGAAGTGGCCCTGGCAGGCAATGTGGCCACCACTCTGTGGGAGGGTGAATTCCCCGTACCGGTGCGCGTGCGTCTGCCCTATGTGGACCGCATGGACGAGGAGCGCATTCGCAACATCGCCATACCGCTGCCCGATGGTGGTTCGGTTCCCCTTGGATCGGTAGGTACGGTCAGCATGAAGATCGGCAACTCCTCCATCTTCCGCGAAGGCAATGCGCGCTATATGGCGCTCAAGTTCAACGTGGAAGGCCGCGATATCGGCTCGGTAGTGAAGGACACGCTGGCCACCTTCAAGCAGAACGTGAAGCTGCCCGAAGGCTACCAGGCCGTCTGGGGCGGCGAGTGGGAGAACCAGCAGCGTGCGGCTGCACGCCTGAAGGTGGTGGTGCCGCTGTCTCTGGTCATCGTCTATGCCCTGTTGTTCGGTGCGCTGGGCCAGGCCCGCAGCGCCGGCATCATCCTGCTGTGCGCGCCGTTCGCCATGGTGGGCGGCATCGCAGCTTTGCATCTGGCACACATCGAGCTGTCCATCAGCGCGGCCATCGGCTTTATCGCCTTGCTGGGTCAGGTTGCCTTGGCGGGCTTGCTGGTGGTCTCTGCGGTCGAGGATTTGCGCCGCCAGGGCATGCCCTTGATGCAGGCGCTGATCGAAGGTGCAGCCGAGCGCATGCGCTCCATCATTTTGGTGGCTTTGCTGGCGCTGCTGGGCCTGCTGCCCATGGCTCTGTCTACCGGCGTGGGTAGCGAAACCCAGCGCCCCTTTGCCTCGGTCATCGTTGGCGGCATGGTGGTGCTGCCACTGGTGGCGCTGGTGCTGCTGCCCGTGCTGTATGCCTTGCTGGGCCCCAAGAACATGTTGACGCAGGAAGAACGTGATGAAAGCGCTCAAGATGAATAAGTGGCACTCTCTGGCCATGGCCGCAGCACTGTGCTGCGGTGCTTTCAGCGGCATAGGCCATGCTGCCGAGGCTATGGATGCAGCAGCACAGAGCAATGCTGCAGCGGGCCGTCTGGCGGCCCCTGCACAGCCTGTGACCCTGCAGGAATATCTGCGCATCGTCGTGCAGAACCAGCCCAATCTGGCGGCAGATCGCATGCAGCTGGATCTGGCAAAGGCAGACAGCAAAACGGCTGCCACCATCCCCAATCCCGCCATGCACTACTCCAGCAAGCGCGGAGAAAAGGAATGGGGTGTGGAGCAGGCCATCCCCATCTTCGGCCAGCGCGGCATGCGCATCGAGAACGCCAGGCTGGGCGAGAAGGCCGCTGCGGCCAATGCCGATGTCGCAGTCGCCGTCACCATGAGCGATGCAGCCCATGCCTTCAATGAGCTGCTGGTGGCCCAGCAGCGCTATCAGGTGTGGTTGGCTGCCCGTGATGAGCTGGAGAAGGCCGGCAACATCGTCAAGGGCCAGATCGAAGCAGGCACGCGCAGCCGCTATGACGGCGCGCGCCTTAACCTGCAACAGGCCCAGATGAGCATGCAGGTCAGCAAGGCTCAGGCCGCCTTGCGGGATGCTGCATCACGCGTGGCCAGCATTGCGGCCTTGCCGCAATGGCAGGTGCGTGTGGAAGGCAGCCTGCAGGCTACTGACATTCGCAAGGCAGCCAGCTACGAGCAGCTGTGGAACCAGGCGCAGACCCAGTTGCCGAGTCTGCGTGCCGCGCAGGCCGAGCTCGACAGGTCGCGCCAGAAAATCAAGCTGGAGCAGCGTGAAGCATTGCCCACGCCATCCTTTGGTCTGGCCCGCATTCGCAACAGCGTGGATGGCAGTTTCAACCAGGTGGGCGTGAGCGTGGAGATCCCGCTGTTCGACCGCCGTCAAGGCCCTATCGAGCGCGCCAAGGTCGAGGCCGATCAGGCCGAGCTGCGCCGCGATGCGGCTGTGCTTGCCGCCCAGTCCGAGCTGCAGCGCGCCCTGCAGCAACTGTCGCTGCGCCGAACGGCCGTGCGCGACTACGAGAAGGAAGGGCTGGCGCAGATTGCGCCGCTGCACCAGATGGCACAAGACGCCTACAAGCTGGGCAAGGGCACGATTCTGGAGCTGATCGATGCGCTGGGCTCGATCACCGAGCACAGGCTGGAGCATCTGGAGCTGGTCAAGGACATGCTGGATGCGGAGTGGGAAGTGCGTCTGGCCAGCGGCGATCTGCCACAGGTGCAGCCTTGAGCGAGGCGAGGGAGATGGCACAAACCCCTGTACCACCTCCTGATGCCGCTGCGTCTTCGGCTGCGAAGGTGGAGGCAACGGCTTATAGTGTCTGTCCACCAACGGCCAGAGACAGACTCAGCATGTACCGCTACCTCATCATCGAAGACGATGCGCTCAACGCGCGTTACATCGCTGAAGGGTTGCGCCAGCAAGGCGCGCATGTCAGCGTCTGCGGTGACGGCGTGCAAGGCATTGCACAGGCCGTTGGCGAGAACTGGGATGTCATCATCCTCGACCGCATGTTGCCCAATGGCTTTGACGGGCTGCAGATTCTGCAGACACTGCGCTCCATGGGAAAACAGACGCCGGTGCTGGTGCTGAGTGCCTTGTCTGCCACGGACGAGAGAGTGCGCGGGCTCAAGGCCGGCTGCGATGACTATCTGACCAAGCCCTTTGCATTTTCCGAGCTTTCGGCAAGGCTCGAAGCCCTGGTGCGCCGCGCCCAGATCCCGGCTCCCACGCGCGAGATGCAGGTGGCCGATCTGCGCGTCAACCTGATTTCGCGCAGCGCCGAGCGCGCCGGCCAGCCGCTGTCGCTGCAGCCGCGCGAGTTCCGCCTGCTGGCGTTCCTCATGCAGCACGCGCACCAGATCGTCACGCGCACCATGCTGCTGGAGTCGGTCTGGGATTACCGCTTCGATCCGCAGACCAATGTGATCGACGTGCACATCAGCCGCCTGCGCAGCAAGGTGGACAAAGGCTTTGCCACGCCTCTCATTCATACCGTGCGCGGTGTGGGATACAGCCTTTCGGACCAGCCGCAAGACCTGCCCGAGGTGGTCTGATGATGCGCTCCAGACCCTGGAGTTCGCTGGCCTTCAGGCTGGCACTCAGCTATGGCGGCCTCCTGGTTCTGACCATGGCCATTGTGCTGGCCGTCTTCTATGTGCAGACCGTGGGCGTGGTGCGGGTGAGGCTCGACAAGCAGGCTGAAAACCATGTGCGCAGACTGACCGAGCACTCGGCCAAATACGGCCCCGGAGCGCTGGAAAGCGAGATACTGCAGACCATTCGTGACGGTGTGAATACCGACACGGAAATCCTCATTCTCATGAACCCGCAGGGCGAGACCATTGTCAGCAATGCCGAGGTTTATCCTCCGCGCAAGCTCAGCATCATGGGCGTGCGCGAGCTGACCGTGAAGCGCAACGGGCGGCTGATGGTGGGCCGGGTTGCCGTGGTTGAAATGCCCAATGGCAATCTGCTGGCCGTAGGCAGCGACATGCAGCTGCAGCGCGACATGGAGGAGCTGTTCGGTCAGGCCAGCTTGCTGGCGGCCGTCGCGGCCTGCATCATGGCCCTGATCGGTGCCATGGTCTTCAGGCGTGTGGTGGATGAGCGCGCGGCAGCCATTCGCAACACCATGTCGCGCGTTGCGGCGGGCGATTTGCGACAGCGCATTCCGGTCGATCAGCGCGGCGATGAATTCACGCTGCTCAACCGCGATATCAACGCCATGCTCGATCGGCTCGAGCAGTTGATGGAAGGCATACGTCATGTCTCCAACAGCATTGCGCACAACCTCAGAACGCCGCTGACGCGCATCCTGCTGCGCCTGCGCAACGCGCAGCAGGCCAGCCCCGAAATGCAGTCCGCCACGCTGGCGCTGGTGGCCGAAGAAGTCGCTGAACTCGGTGTGGTGTTCGAGAAGCTTTTGCAGATTGCCGAAGTGGAAAGCGGAGCCAGTCGCAAGAGCTTTGCGCCGGTTGATCTGCAGGCCTTGCTGGTCGATGTGGTGGACTTCTACGAGCCGCTGGTGGAAGACGCCGGCGGCATTCTCAGGCTGGATGTGCAGCAAGGTGTTCAGGCCCTGGGCGATGGTGACTTGTTGGCCAGCGCCGTCTCCAATCTTGTTGATAACGCTATCAAATACGGAGCATCATCCGATGATGTTCATGGCGCTGACGTGCTGCTGCGTGCGGCTCCAGCGCAGGAGCAGGGCAGCGATGGTGCATGGGGGGTGGAGATCACCGTGCAGGACCAGGGACCGGGCGCAGATCCTCAGACTCTGGAGAAAATGACCACCCGTTTCTATCGCGCAGAATCGGATCGCCCAGGCTACGGACTGGGCCTGGCCAGCGTGCTGGCCATTGTCCAGCTGCATGGCGGCAAGCTCAGTTTTCACAACGCCAATCCGGGCCTGGTGGCGCGCATCTGGCTGCCTGCCGTGGCCGATGTCTGAAGCGCTACCGCGACGCTTTCAGATCTGCGAAAGAGCCTTGTTGCCGTAGGCGCAGAACCCCGGTTTGGGCCCTTTCTTGGGATGCAGTCTGCAGGTTTCCGGGCGCTTTTCATAGACCGTGCAGCGGCGCGTGTTCTTGTCCAGAAAATTGCAGTCTCCGCCTGCCCGGCGGGCCATGGTGAAGATCTCGTGCTTGGGGTTGAAGTGGTCGATCAGGCGCATCTTCAGCAGCCGCCTGGCAATCAGCTTGGGCTCGATATTTTCGACCTCGAACGGGTCCACCAGCTCCAGGCGCACCAGATCCGGCAGGCGTACCTCCAGCGGCATGGTGCAGCAATTGGCCGCGCAGCTGTCACACATGCCGGCCTTGTACTTGCTCCAGGTTTCCAGGCGGTCGACGTCAACAATGCGGATGGAGGATTTCATTTCGGGTGGGGCTCTTCTGGGAGAAGCGCGATGCTGCCATGAGATGTCGATGTCTGCCTTGCGTCATTGCTATGAGCAGACCCGGCTCATGGGATTGAGCGGGCTGCGCAGCAGCCTACACTGCACAGGCACATCACCATCCACGGGAGAACGATTTTGGCAAGCCAAACCACGCTTTACTACGCAGCTGGCACCTGCGCGCAGGCCGTACTGATTGCGCTTTATGAGGCCGATGCCCAGTTCACGCTCAAGACACTGAGCTTTGCCGACAACGAGCAGCGCAGCCCCGAATACCTGAGCATCAACCCCAAGGGCAGAGTGCCCGCGCTGGCCACGGAACGTGGCGTGCTGACCGAGACTCCCGCGCTGCTGCTGTATGTGGCGCAGACCCATCCGCAGGCCCGACTGGCGCCGCTGGATGACCCTTTTGCGCTGGCGCAGATGCAGGAGTTCAATGCCTATCTGGCATCGACCGCGCACATCGCCCACGCCCACCGTCCGCGTGCCTCGCGCTGGGCCGACGACGAGGCCGCCCAGGCCGCCATGCGCGCCAAGGTGCCCCAGAACATGCGCGACTGCTTTGCCGTGATCGAGCAGCACTATCTGGGCGACAAGACCTGGGTGATGGGCGAGCAGTTCACCGTGGCCGACGGCTATCTCTACACCGTGGCCGGCTGGCTCAAGGGCGACGGCGTGGACATTGCCGAATTCCCGCGCGTGGCAGCCCATTTCGAGCGCGTGAAGGCCAGGGCTTCGGTGCAGAGGCTGAAATAAAAAAGGCCCTTTGAGCCGCTAACGCCACACCCTCAGAAACCAGCCAGAAGCATTCATGCTTCTGGCCTTCATGGCAAGACAGCTCGTTAGCAAAGAATTGTGGCTGAGCTACCCGCAGAATGCGGGTCGGCTTGAACTTTTTAGGTCGGCTTACTGGCTGCCTGTTCCTTTAACCAACCGTCGTGCAGCCATTTCTCAGTTTTGCGATGGCCAGGGAACGTGATCCACACAATGTCACGCTCGAATACCATGGGCTTTTCATCGGCTCCGACGATGACCCAGAACCAGCGGCCGTCAGCTTGGTTACGCGCCTTCATTTTCATGCCGGTGAGCGTCACTGTTTCGCCACGACCATTGCGCACGATACGGATGGGTTCGTCGTGTGGCTTGATCCAACTAATCTTCATGCGCGGAATCAGATCGGGTGCAGCCTCGCGCAGAAAGTCACGGGCGATCTGCTCGCTGCGTTCGCTTGACGGCAGGGGCTTGCCCACTAAATCCAGGGACATGTTGGCAAAACCCTTGAGCGTGCCGTCCGCTGCAACGACCGTGCTGAAGTGCTCACCCTCTGGGCCGGAGTTACGAGCATCGCGGCGTTCATAGCGGGTCAGAACTGCCTTTTCTTCATCGACTGTCACATTTCGCTGACCGACTTGAGCATGAGTGTCAGGCACGAACTGAGAGATGGTTCTTTGGGATGAGCTCATGGTGGTTTTCTCCGGACCAGATGGGCGCGGCTGTGCAAAGGTCACAGCGCAAGCGCCAAGCAACAGCGCTGCAGGCACGACAGCAGTAAGGAAACGAGACATGGATGGACTCCTCAGTAGAAAGGGACATGGAAGCTCAGTGTGTAGGGGGCAGCACCGCGATGGCATCGACCTCCACCAGCACGTCGGGGTGGAAAAGTTCGGCTACTCCGATCAAGGCGCTGGCTGGCGGCAGACTTTCATCAATGAACCGGTCGCGCACCTGGCGAATCACGGGTAACTGATCCGCATGGAAGTCCCGCACATAAATGGAGATGCGCGCTAGATTGCGAGCCGTGGCGCCTGCAGCCATCAAAGTGGCATTCAGGTTCTCGAAGGCCAGTACCAACTGCGCCTCCATTCCAGCTGGCACCTTGCCTTCAGTTGACAGAGGAACATGCCCCGACAGATACATAGTTCTGCCGCCACCGACGATGACTGCCTGGGAAATACCAGGAATCAAGGTGCCAGGGGGATTGACGGAACGAATCAAGTTGCTGCTAATGATCATGTAATGCGTCTTTTCAATGGGAGTGAATGGGGAGGGGAGGCCATAGCGCAGGCAGAGCACAGCAGCGCAGTCGACACGACTGCATGAGATCTAAACAACTTCATAGCAAGCTAGCCTCCTCCGAAGAAGAACGGCGCGAAAGCTGTGGCAGTCCATCTACAACGGCTGCGGCAAACAACAACGCGGCGGCAGGGGGGAGCATCAGAGCGAGCCACCCCCAAGGAGCAAGAGCATTTGCCGCCAACGGAGCGAGGCTGGCGCCGGCGAAGAGTGCAAAGCTGTAGATCGACATGGCCCGCGCACGGCTGGCGGGTACTGCCCGAGATGCCAGCGTGCCGATCAGTCCAGGGACGGCCAGAGCAACTCCGGCCGACAACAAGACACTGGCAACAACCAGTCCACCGAAATGTCCCAGCGCGCCAGCAAGCAGGCCTAGCGCTGCTGTGACCAAACCGGTGCGCGCGGTGGCGACGGTGCCGATGCGACGAATCAAACTGGCGGTCGCCACGCTGAGCAGCAAAGGAGGCAACCCAGCCAGACGCAAGGTTTGAAGATCAGTCCCGGCCATCGCCATGGCCTGCGCTCCGGCATGGAAGGTGACGAATGCAAACAGCACCGTTAGCGCGGTCAGCCAGACACCCGCTAGTTTGGAATGCTGGGACGAGAGTGGTGCGGGCATGGCGTTGTCCCTGGGGGCTTGTGCCTCAGGAGGCAGTACCATCGCGAGCCCAGTGGACAGCAGCACACTTGCGACCGCGACGGCCAGCATGAGGGTCGGCAAGCCCAAGCCTGCAGACTGTGCTGCCAGAAATTGCGCCAATGGAGCCGCCGCCAGGAAAGCGAAGCTTAGTAGCGAGATGCCCCATGGGCGCCTAGCGGGAGACAAGACTTCCGCTACGAGTGCCAGAGCGGCGGGCGGAAAAGCTGATGCCACCAGCCCTTGCAGCGCCCGAGCGACCAGCAACATGCCGAAATTGCTCGAAGCAGCCACCGCAACGCTCGCCAGGGCCATTGCACATAGGCTCGCGAGCATGATGCGGCGGCGGCCATGGTGATCCGACAGCCGCCCCAGCAGCAAGAAACCAGCGACATAGGCAAAGCCGAACGAGCTACCCGCCCAACTGGCCAGTCCTGGCGTCACTTGCCAGTGATCCGCGAGATCGTTCACCAAAGGCAGCGTCACGTAGAGCTGTCCCACCACAAGCA
This sequence comes from Comamonas sp. A7-5, assembly GCF_039581385.1. Lineage (NCBI taxonomy): Bacteria > Pseudomonadati > Pseudomonadota > Betaproteobacteria > Burkholderiales > Comamonadaceae > Comamonas > Comamonas sp. A7-5. The sequence goes on along the minus strand of NZ_JBCPWO010000003.1, from coordinate 292,000 downwards.
ATGCCGCAGCCATCAAGATCGGCATCAGCAAAAATTCTCGCAAATTCATAATGTAAACCTTACGTCAAGTGTAGATTTGAGATGAAAAGGAGCGATGAACTCCCTCTTGCATTAGCGGTGCTTGCGAGCCTCATCAATCAGCGACTGCATTCGCTTGATATTGCTCTCCAGGTCACGCTCAAAGTCGCGCAGCTCCCCCAGTTTGCTGCGCGTTGCTATCAGTTGTGCCTCCAAGATTTTCAGCACCTGTTCCTTGCCTTTGATACCGCTGGCATCCTCGAAGTACAGGTCGATGACTTGGCCGATCTCATCCAAGGTCAAGCCCAGCTTTTTCAAAGCGGCGATCTTCTCCAGGCGCTGCACGGCTTGCTCGTCGTAGTACCGATAACCCACACCTTCACGCTCTGCCGGGCGCAGCAAGCCAATCCGCTCGTAGTAGTGGATGGTGCGATGGCTGACGTCGGCACGTTGGGCAAGCTCACCGATTTGTAGTAAGTTAGAAGACATTAAATAGAAACCTGACGTTAGGTGTAGATTGAATCATAGTAAAACAATTGCATGACGTCAACCTTGCGTAAACGCAGCTGGAATACCTCGCATCACGAGCCTGCTATGGCTCTAGATGTTGGGTCCCGGACGAGTGGATCGTTAAGCCAAGCGTCTGTAGCTGCTCAGCCGTAAGGTGCCCAAAGCGGTTATGGCGACATTGCCTCATTTATTTCGATCACCATGCACTGACCAGCGGGACTGTCCGAAAGGCTGTCCCGCTTTTCTTTTGCGGCTCTACATAGCAGCCTCCAGTCTGGAGCGGCGTCTTAGGCGGCGCACGGGCTCGATGTCCGCAGGTGCGGCATGCTCTTCGCTAGATAGCCGAAGAACATCACGAATCACGCGGATTTGTGTTGAAGACAGGGCTCGAAGTTGTCGCGTAGATCTTTCAGTAGCCAATAAGCATCTTCGGGAGTGTCTAGATCAACGATCAGCTTGCGTTGTGAATCGCCCCGGCTTTTGAGGAGGCTCAACTGAGCCATGAAGAAGTCGAACAATTTCTCGCCTGAAGTCCGTGAGGATGGTGCAGGAGCATCGTGGGGAATACCCATCGCTGTGGGCGGCCATCGAGTCCATCGCGCCCAAGATTGGCGGCGTGCCGCAGACCTTGAACGAATGGGTCAAGCGTGCCGAGATCGATGACGGCGTGCGCGAAGGCATCACGACCAGCGCGGCGCAGCGGATGAAGGAGGTGGAACGCGAGGTCAAGGAGCTGCGGCGGGCCAACGAGATACTGAAGCTGGCCAGTGCGTTTTTCGCCCAGGCGGAGCTCAACCGCTGGCTCAAGTCTTGAAGATCTTCATCGACAAGCATCGGGATGTCTTCGGGGTCGAGCCGCGTCTGGTCCGTCACTCCGACAGGGGCTCGCAGTACGTCAGCATCCGCTACACCAAGCGGCTGGCCGAAGCAGGCATTGAGCCGTCGGTGGGCAGCAAGGGCGACAGTTATGACAACACCTTGGCCAAGACCATCAATGGGCTCTACAAGGCCGAACTCATTCATCGCCGGGCACCCTTGGAAAACCAAGGAGGCAGTGGAGTTCGTAACGCTCGAATGGGTGTCGTGGTTCAACCACCATCGCTTGCTCGAACCCATCAGGTATATCCCGCCAGCAGAAGCCGAGGCAAACTACTACCGGCAACTCGCCAGTCAGAACGCCGAGGTGGTGGCCTGACTTAAACCAAACAGCGTCCGCGAATCCCGGGGCGATTCAAACTGAAGGATCGAGGGCCACTGCCCATTGGCGCCTCTCAATCAGAGCCATGACTGTGGACACTGTCACTGCTTCGCACCTCGTCAACTGAACGGGTTGTTTGCGGAATCGGACGCAGACGTTGGACTGGCATCGTCATTCGGCTTCGCCCCACTCGTTGCGGTCACCAAGCCTACTTCGCTTGTCTCGTCATTTGGCAGTTCGGCCACATATGCAATCCAGGGTGGCTCGCTGCACATGAGGACTTGGACGTCCTTGAGCTCTCCTTGGTTGGGCTCTTGCGCCCTCTGGTACCCCTTCTGGATGGCTACGCGCAGGAGTTGTTCGCGCCTGCTTGCATCTTTATCCATGGGGATGGCTCTCAGCACGGCCTCAAACAAGCTGAGCCTAAGGTCGCTTGGCGCCTCCTTGTGCCGGGATAAGCCCTCCGCGAGAAGTTGAAGAATTTGACAGAGAGCGCCAAAGTGACACGGCCCTTGGTAAGCCAATCGCTGGATGAACTCCACAGATACCCGAAAAACAGAATTGAACTCCGTCTCAGGCAGCGCAACATACCTCGTGAATCGAGACATGCCGAATTTAAGCCAATCAGTCCCTTGGTATGCCATGAACGCGAGGTCTTCAGCGGTCACAGAAATGAACGTGCGGTTAGCAAATAGCTGCCGCATTGTTGCTAGGGAATACGACATTGCAGGGAGCTGACCGAGGTCGCGTGCGTACATGAGCAAGACTTGAGGCCAAACTCCCAGGATGCCTAAAGAGTTCGCGATTGCACGCAGTCGTGCATCCATTGAAATCAACGTTGCTTTGTGCTCCGCAGCAGAGAGAATTAACGAAAATTCTTCCGTTGATACGACCTGTTCAATTTGGTAAGCAATGGGGGAAAGCGAATCGGTACCGTAGGAAGGAACAACGCGGCAGTGCTTCTTTACTGAGTCGACGATAGTCTGCAAGAAACGAATTTCTTGCTGGCGTTGTTCTGCTGTCACCTCGACAAAGCCTAGCTTTCCGTCCTGCTCGAAAGCAGTTCCCATAGTTCGCTCAACCTTTGCCTCCGCCAGCTTTGCTTCTAAAGCATTTTTCGTGTGGGATGTGATGAGGAGCTTAGGCAGCACATTCAGCACATCAAGGCATTCCAACATTCCAAGCTCTACGAGGGTTGCTGAATCAATGAGGTATGGTCCCTGCCCTGAATTTAGGTACTCAATGGCCTGCGCTCTTTGCTCCGGACTTCCTCCACTGACCTGAATCGCAGAGGCATCTAAAGGCCACCCACGCACGATATTGATTACATCGCGCCGAAGCAGGCTGGCTAGCATCCCTAAAGTAATTGGCGAGGATGCATACGTGTCGATAGTCTTCTTGCCGTGCTCGTTGTCCTGCTGGAGTTGACGAGTAAGCCCGGAAAAATCAGGTTCACCGGTTTTCTTGTTGTGAATCGTCATTACTCTTGCTATCGGGGAGGGCGCAAGAGGCGCATGAAGCGCAAGTTGGGAAAGTTCCAGCAAGCGACGATATGCCGAACAGATACGTCGAACAGTTAGAACTCGCGGCTCACCCTGAGTATCAGGGACGGTCAGCTCAGCTCCCATGACTAGGCCGGTGATAGTTGAGGCTTCCTTCGAGCCAGCTTTCAAGAACTCCAGTGTTGAAGGAAGCTTGGGAAGACCGCTAGGGTCAAGTGTGAAGGTTTGGTCTCGGCCTTCCTCGTCTGTGAGCGTTACCGTTGTGCCGGGAACTACGCTAGGTAGTTCATCGTCCATAAGTGGAAGTTCATCAGTAACCGCGAGGAGTGTCACGACGTGCGCCGCAGCCGATTCTGTGCTGTCTAAGCGGTTTCGGCGCATGATATAAAGCCGACGCATCGCTTGTTCTTTGTACCCGTGGCGTAGTTCCAAAGAAGCAAGCTGACAAATCTCTTGAGAACTTCCAGAGAGGCTCAGTGGCGCGTCTTTAAGCACCAAGGCAATTTCTTCGGCAGAAGTGTGTGCAGCCGCTAACACTCTCAACAGCCAGCTTCGTACTTCGCATGGTGCTTGGTCAAACTCTGTTGGAACTAGAGCATTCAATAAGTCCCAGTCGCCTGCAATTTGACCTAGCTCCATAGCTAGATGTCTTGTGTCTGCGTGTAATTGCCAACCCGGAGGAAACGAGTCGATGAGTTCCTTGGCCTTTGCACGTCGACCGGAACGGAGATAGCAAAGTAATAAATCCGCATGGAGCTGACTGTGCCTGCCATAAGGTGCAATTTGCTCCAAAACAGTTGCAGCCTGTGCGTAGTCACGTGTAAAAAGTAGGTAATGAGCGACTAAGTATTTTTCACCTGCAAGCTTGCTATTCGGCAGAAGCTCTAATGCGCGGTTGATGCGTTCTGCAGCCTCGTCGCCGAAGCCGTTACTGCGTAAAACTTGCGCTCCCGCCACTAGCTCGGATACTGAATGGGCTAAAGCCCAATCACTGGCGCGAATTGATTGAAGTGCTGCTTGAGAATCGGATTTGGCGAGGATTGTCCACCTCATACCGGTGAGGTTTTGTACCAATCCAGGTTGCTTTTGAGCCAGTTTTTCCGCGGCTTCAAGTGCTTTTTCCACCGATTCAAGGTCGTCGTCTTCACCTGCGAGTTGTGCAAACATGGCAAGTGCCTCAGTTGATAAATCATCAATCTGAGACTTACCGAGGGCAATAGCTTCGTCACGCTTACCAGTTGCCGCCAAGGCTTCCATCTCGACACGCAGAAAGTCTGGTGAAGATACTCCATGCGTGCGCGCGTCCTGCAGAAAAGCCAATGCGACAGCTGCTCGGCCAAGAAGCAAATGAGCCATTGCAAGGTTTGATGCAGCAGTAGAGACTGCTTCAACGCTCTGGACTTGCCACAAGCGTTCTGCACTTGGAGAGAACTCGCTGACGCACCGCTCAAGGAGGTGCCGTTCTTCTGCATTAAGTACGTGCAAGGAAACTGAAATACCATCACCTACCGCATACTCGAGGCATAGAGACAAAGCAGTATCACGGGTGAAAAAACTAGGGGTGCTTGCATCGAGAGCTTGGACTGCAACTTGTGCTGCTCCAGCCTTGTCACCTTGCCGGTGGAGGCCCCATGCGAGAGTCTGAAGGGCATCCGCCTCACTTCTAAACGGCGCAGGAATGTCTTCAAAGGCGAGCTTCTCTCCAAGATTCATTCGAGCATTGGCCGTCACTTGCCACACTGCAAGTGAGTCGGGAAAGGCTTTCATGGTTGCTGCGCCCGCTGCAGCCGCTTCAGGAACGTTACCTTGTAAAAGCAAGCCGCGAATCCCAGCAGCAGCGAACTTATCGTCGTCCTTGACTAGCTCCGCAGCTCGGATGAAGTCAGCCGCCGCCGCTTGAGCATCCTTAGCATGCCATTTACAAGTTCCTATCAGTAGATGCCAACGTGCTTCCTGATGTAAATCGAACTGTTCACGAGACTTGCCCAATCGGACCAAGTCTTCAAGCCCGTCGGTGTAGCGAAGCTCTTTGATGCGTGCATGAATTCCGTCCAACTGTTCAGAAATCAGTTTGTTGACGGAGTCGTCGCGAGCTGCTGGTAAGTGGTCTTGAACCGTGGGCTGCAGATGGGTGAGTGACTCAACTAGACCTGATAGGCGTGCCAGCTCATTGGCTAAAATATCTTGAGCTTGGAGAGGTGCTTGATTAGATTTTGGTATGACTGCATAGGGAGCAGCCATGTAGCTTCGAGCTCCTGCGAAAAGTCCATTAAGCCGCTCGCCAATAATCGCATTTAGATTATCGAAGTTGACTGTACCTGCAACTCCATTTGCAGCCACACATGCGGTCACCAGCGACGACCATATCTCCTGTGAGTTGGCGACCTCTCCAACCAGCGCTGCTGCTTGGCGTATCCAGTTCAGGTGAGTGTTATGTTCAGCAGTATTGTCTTGGTCAAGGTCATGAGGCAGGCAATTTAGATGCTTGACGAAGTCAAAGAGCTCTTGGTCATCAATTGCTCGTTCTGCGCAGTCACCGGCAATCTTCCGGATAGCGGCGAGAGCATTGCGATTGGCTGCATTGCTGAAGCCTTCGGCGGTGACCTTATTTAGAAATTCCTCAGGAGTAGCTGAAAAGCGAGCCCAAGTGCAAATCGTAGCTGCACCTTTCATTGAGGCAGTACTTACCGAGTCATAAACGAAGAATATGGCGTCGTGTCCACGAACGAAACCTTCGGATTGGTAGTCGGTCCATGCTGCTGTTACGCACTCTGCAAATGACTTGTCTTTCTCGCGTGCTGCGAGTGTTCTCTTCATCTGCAGCAACGTACGAAATCGCCGCCCCTCACTCGACTCAATATGACACACCAAATCATCAGTGTGATGGCCATGGATGCGTGCTTGGAACTGAAGTGCAACTATGCGTCCATCCTGTGTGCCTGGAGGACTGAAACCTAAACACATTGTGAGCAGCCTAGTAGCTTGCACTCGATTCTCAAAGGATATGCCGCTTCCCCCGGTTGAAGCAGGGTTCGACTGTTTTTTTCCTCTTGGTTTACTGGTGCGTTTGCTCTTGCTTGGCGTCATTGAGGTGCACTTTTTAAACTTTGTGTACCAGCCTCACCAAAAAAAGCCGCATGAAGCGGCTTTTTTTGGTAAGCCTTAAGTGGTTTTAGGCAATAGCTATTTCGAAGCCGTCAGTAATAAAAATTCCACCCATTACTTACCAAAATCCCACTTATTGCATCCACCTACACAACATCAAACGTCGATATTCCCTGCCCGCAGGGCGTTGTCTTCGATGAAGTTGCGGCGCGGTTCGACCTCGTCGCCCATGAGCATGGTGAAGACGCGGTCGGCCTCAATGGCGTCGCCGATCTTGACCTGCAGCAGGCTGCGGACATTGGGGTCCATGGTGGTTTCCCAGAGCTGCTCGGGGTTCATTTCGCCCAGACCCTTGTAGCGCTGGCGGCCCGTGGTGCGCTCGGCTTCGGAGATCAGCCAGGCCATGGCCTGACGGAAGTCGCCGACCTTTTCGGTCTTGGCCTTCTCGCCTTCGCCGCGCGTGACCTTGGCGCCTTCGCTCAGCAGGCCGACGAAGTTCTGCGCTTCGTCGGACAGGGCGGCATAGTCATGGCTGCGCACGAACTCCTGGGTCAGGATGGAGCTCTTGATGTTGCCGTGGTGATGGCGGCTGATGCGCAGGATGGGGTGCTCGCTGTTGGGGTCGATCTCGGCCGTCACATCGGCGGGCACGCCGGTGGTGGTCAGCTCGCGCAGCTTGGCTTCCAGAATCGGGGCGCACTCCTGGGCTTCTTCAATGGTGTCGAGCTTGATCTGTACGCCATCGGCAATGGCGCGCAGGGCTTCGGCATCCATGAAGTTGGACAGGCGCTCGATGACGGTTTCGGCGGCCAGGTGCATGTTGGCCAGCTTGGCCAGTTCTTCGCCCTCGACGGTGCGCGGATTGTCGCCGCCGGTGTTCACGCTGGCATGGTTCAGCGCGATCTTGAGCAGGTATTTGTTGAGGGCCGGGCCGTCCTTGAGGTAGAGCTCTTCCTTGCCGTTCTTGACCTTGTACAGCGGCGGCTGGGCGATGTAGATATGGCCGCGCTCGACCAGGTCGGGCATCTGGCGGTAGAAGAAGGTCAGCAGCAGGGTACGGATGTGGGCGCCGTCCACGTCCGCGTCGGTCATGATGATGATGCGGTGGTAGCGCAGCTTGTCGGGGTTGTAGTCGTCGCTGCTGCTCTTGCCCGAGTCTTCGCTGACCTTGCCGATGCCGGTGCCCAGGGCGGTGATCAGGGTGATGATTTCCTGGCTGGACAGCAGCTTTTCGTAGCGGGCCTTTTCCACGTTCAGGATCTTGCCGCGCAGCGGCAGGATGGCCTGGAACTTGCGATCGCGACCCTGCTTGGCGGAGCCGCCGGCGGAGTCACCCTCGACGATGTAGATTTCGCACAGCGCAGGATCTTTTTCCTGGCAGTCGGCCAGCTTGCCGGGCAGGCCCATGCCGTCGAGCACGCCCTTGCGGCGCGTCATTTCGCGGGCCTTGCGCGCGGCTTCACGGGCGCGGGCCGCCTCGATGATCTTGCCGCACAGGATCTTGGCGTCGTTGGGGTTTTCTTCGAGGAAGTCGGTCAGGCTCTTGGCCACAATGTCTTCCACGGGCGCTCGCACTTCCGAGCTGACCAGCTTGTCCTTGGTCTGGCTGGAGAACTTGGGCTCGGGCACCTTGACGCTGAGCACGGCGCACAGGCCTTCGCGCATGTCGTCGCCGGAGACTTCGACCTTGGCCTTCTTGGCCATTTCGTTGTCGGCGATGTATTTGCCGATCACGCGGGTCATGGCGGCGCGCAGGCCGGTCAGGTGGGTACCGCCGTCACGCTGGGGAATGTTGTTGGTGAAGCACAGCACCTGCTCGGCATAGCTGTCGTTCCACTGCATGGACACCTCGACACCGATTTCGGTGCCGGGAATGCCGCCATAGGTTTCCGCAGGGCGCGAGCCGTTGGCATGGAAGGTGGTGGGGTGCAGCACCTTCTTGGTGCCGTTGATGAACTGCACAAAGCCCTTGACGCCGCCGGCGCCCGAGAAGTCGTCTTCCTTGCCGTCGCGCTCGTCCTTCAAGCGGATGCGCACGCCGTTGTTCAGGAAGGACAGCTCGCGCAGGCGCTTGGCCAGAATCTCGTAGCGGAACTCGAAGTTCTCCTTGAAGATTTCCTGGTCGGGCAGAAAGTGCACCTTGGTGCCGCGCTTGTCGCTGGCACCGACCACGCGCATGGGCGAGACTTCTGCGCCGTCCACGACTTCGATCAGGCGGTTCTGCACAAAGCCGCGCGAGAAGTCGATTTCGTGGCGTCGGCCGTCACGGCTGACAGTGAGCTTGAGCCAGACGGACAGCGCGTTCACGCAGGACACGCCCACGCCGTGCAGGCCGCCCGAGACCTTGTAGCTGTTCTGGTTGAACTTGCCGCCGGCGTGCAGCTCGGTCAGCGCGATTTCGGCAGCCGAGCGCTTGGGCTCGTGCTTGTCGTCCATCTTCACGCCGGTGGGAATGCCGCGGCCGTTGTCGATGACGGACAGCGAGCCGTCGGCATGGATGGTGACCAGAATGTCGTCGCAGTAGCCGGCCAGCGCTTCGTCGATGGAGTTGTCCACGACCTCGAAGACCAGGTGGTGCAGACCGGTGCCGTCCGAGGTGTCACCGATGTACATGCCTGGGCGCTTGCGCACCGCCTCCAGGCCTTCCAGGATCTGGATTGCGCCTTCGCCATAGCCGCCTGCATCTGCGGCGGTCTGGGTGTCTGGCTTGTTCTCTTCGGTCATGAAATTACCTTGCTGCTACAAGGTCAGGAGCTGTTGGCGCCTGACCTGCATAACTTTCAAATGAATACTTGCCTGAAATCATTACAGGACGAGCGGTAGCCGCTCCTGTTATTTCAGGCAATGAAATGGCTGGCTGCGTTCGGTCCACTCAGATGCGCATGGGCATCACGACGTACTTGAAGCTTTCGTTCTCGGGGATGGTGACCAGCGCCGAGCTGTTGCCGTCCTGCAGATCGATCTTGACCATGTCCTGGCTCATATTGGTGAGCACGTCGATCAGATAGGTCACGTTGAAGCCGATCTCGATGGTGTCGCCACCGTAGTCGATGTCGAGCTCGTCCATGGCCTCTTCCTGCTCGGCGTTGTTGGACGCCACGCGCAGCGTGCCAGGCTCGACCGACAGGCGCACGCCCTTGAACTTGTCGCTGGTCATGATGGCCGTGCGCTGAAGCGATGCCAGCAGCGGGGCGCGGCCCAGGGTCACGCTGTTGGTGTGGTTGCGCGGGATGACGCGGTTGTAGTCGGGGAACTTGCCTTCGACCAGCTTGGTCACGAACTCCATGCCGCCAAAGGTGAACTTGGCCTGGTTGTTGGCAAACTGCATCTCGATGACGGGCTGGTTCTCGCCGCTGGCGTCCGACAGCAGGCGCTGCAGCTCCAGCACGGTCTTGCGCGGCAGAATCACTTCCTGCTTGATGGGCACTTCCACATCCAGCGTGGCGCTGGCCCAGGCCAGGCGGTGGCCGTCGGTGGCCACCAGGCTCAGGGTGTTGCCTTCGGCGACGAACAGAATGCCGTTCAGGTAGTAGCGGATGTCCTGCACGGCCATGGCAAAGGAGACCTGGCCCAGCAGGTCCTTGAGCACCTTCTGCGGCACGCTGAAAGCGGGGCCGAAGGCGGCCGATTCCTGCACCAGCGGGAAGTCTTCTGCGGGCAGGGTCTGCAGCGTGAAGCGGCTCTTGCCGCCTTTCAGAATCATCTTGGACTGCTGCGTCTCCAGGCTCACGGTCTGGTCGCCGGGCATGGTCTTCAGGATGTCGATCAGCTTGCGGGCACCGATGGTGGTGGTGAAGTCACCGGCGTCGCCGCCCAGCTCGGCCGTGGTGCGGATCTGGATTTCCAGATCGCTGGTTGTCAGCTGCAGTGCATTGCCGGTCTTCTTGATCAGCACATTGGCCAGAATGGGCAGCGTGTGGCGGCGCTCGACAATGCCGGCCACCGATTGCAGGACCGCGAGAACTTTGTCTTGTGTGGCTTTCAGGACGATCATGTCAACCTCAGTGATTTAAGTGCGCATTTGTTTTGACGCGGCGGCATCCGCAGGGCAGGGCGGACGCTCCCTCATGCCGCGTGAATTCCCCATTTTGCCCTGTGTGAGTGACATTCATGGGGGAGTTTTTCAGAGCGTGGTCATGATCTCTACGTCGGCGCGAGCAGATCGTGAACACGCTCTTAACCCTTGAGCGTTTGTTCCAGCACATGCAGCTGCTGGTTCAACTCGGTGTTGGTCTGGCGCTCGCCCGCAATCTTGCGTACGGCGTGCAGCACCGTGGTGTGGTCGCGGCCGCCGAACAGCTCGCCGATCTCGGGCAGGCTTTTTTGCGTCAGCTCCTTGGCCAGGTACATGGCAATCTGGCGCGGCCGGGCAATGCTGGCCGGGCGCTTCTTGCTGTACATGTCGGCCACCTTGATCTTGTAGTAGTCAGCCACCGTCTTCTGGATGTTTTCCACAGAAATCTGGCGGTTCTGAATACTGAGCAGATCGCGCAGGGCCTCGCGGGCCAGCTGGATCGACACTTCCTTCTGGTTGAAGCGCGAATAGGCCAGGATCTTGCGCAGCGCGCCTTCGAGCTCACGCACGTTGGAGCGCACGTTCTTGGCCACGAAGAAGGCAACTTCCTCGGGCATGTCGGCGTTCTCGGCGCGGGCCTTGTTGATCAGAATCGCTACGCGCATTTCCAGCTCGGGCGGCTCGATGGCCACCGTCAGGCCGGAGTCGAAGCGCGAGACCAGGCGCTCGTGAATATTGGCCAGACCCTTGGGGTAGGTGTCGGACGTCATCACGATATGGCTCTTCTTGGCCAGCAGGGCCTCGAAGGCATTGAAGAACTCTTCCTGCGTACGGTCCTTGTTGGCGAAGAACTGCACATCGTCGATCAGCAGCAGGTCGAGCGAGTGGTAGCGTTCCTTGAACTCGTCGAAGGTGCGGCGCTGGTAGGCCTTGACCACATCCGAGACGAACTGCTCGGCGTGGATGTAGAGAATCTTGGCGTCGGGCTTGTCCTTGAGCAGCTGGTTACCCACAGCATGCACCAGGTGGGTCTTACCGAGACCGACACCGCCGTAGATGAACAGCGGGTTGTAGAGGTGACCGGGCGAGCCTGCCACATGCATGGCGGCCGAGCGCGCCATGCGGTTGGCCGTACCTTCGACCAGCGTCTCGAAGGTGAGGGCCGGGTTCAATCGGGTGCGGAAAACCGGTGCGCTGGCCTCTTCGCTGGTGACGGTGGGCACGGCGACATTGTGCGTTTGCGGTGCAGCCTGCTGAGTCGATGAAGGAGGGCGCACATAAGTACGAACAACGCTTTCGCGCTGAGCAAGTGCTAACTCAAGAGTGACGGGTTGGCCGTAGAGCGACTCCAGCATGGCCGAGATGCGGCCCGCATACTGGGCACGGATCCAGTCCAGCTTGAAGCGGTTGGCCACATAGACGGTGACCTTGGAAAAATCTTCTGCAACGAGTGCCGTCAGCGGCTTGATCCAGGTGTTGAATTGCTGCTCTGGCAGCTCCTGACCCAGTTGCTCAACGCAGACCTGCCACAGGGCCTGGCCTGCATCATTGGTTGGTTCCTCTGTCATTGTCAAAAGTCTAATTGTGGATAGGAGGAACAGTTGCGGGGTTGGTATTGTAGCTTTTGCGGAAGTTATCCACAAAATATCAGAAGGCTGTCCCCGACTCCGGTGCGTTATAGGCTGCACATCCTAATAGATTGGCCGCCTGCTGTTTGTAAAGAATCTCTGGGCCGCGCAGGTGCTTGACGGGATGCCCCGTGAGTCCTTAGCAAATTCAAGGGTCATTGCATCAAAGGCACAACGCTGTGATAATCCCCGGTTTCCCTGAATGTGTTCAGGGTGATATGAGCCGGGCGCCTTTTTTGTGCGCGCGCGCCCAGTTGCTTTAGGCGCTGTGGCGGGTGCTTTGTTCCGTTTGTTGCCTTCTGGTCCGATGACATGCACGGCATGTGAAAAAATATCGGGTTTGGCGGTGACAGTGTGCGGCGCAAAACCGGAATGGTCGGGCGCAGACATGGCGCCTTGCCGACGCAAATACTGAACCTTCTCAAGGAACCAACATGAAACGTACTTACCAACCTTCCAAGATCCGCCGCGCCCGTACCCACGGTTTCCTGGTCCGCATGAAGACCAAGGGTGGCCGTGCCGTGATCAACGCACGTCGCGCCAAGGGCCGCAAGCGTCTGGCCGTCTAAGGCCGGCGTTGGCTAGCGGTCTGCTCATTCGCTGCGCTGAAGGCCTCTGAACGGAGGCTCTCCTATGCAAAGGCTGAAAACGCGTCCGCAATTCCAGGCCACCATGTCCGCGGGCACGATTGCCCGTACCCCGCACTTCGCCCTGCATCGCATGGAGCTGGTGGCCGAGGTTCCCGACATGGTTGCCAACCCCAGGACAGGGCCCGGATCGAACGATCCGCAGGCCCTGTTTGGCATTGGTGCCGTGCGCAAGCAGGCCTGGCTGGGTGCCATGGTGCCCAAGCGCTGGGCACGCCGCTCGGTCACGCGCCACACCATCAAGCGCCAGATCTACGCGGTGTCCTCGGATTACGAGGATGCCCTGCTGTGTGCTTCCTATGTGGTGCGCCTGCGCTCGGGGTTTGACCGTAAGCAATTCGTCAGTGCAACTTCGGATCAGCTCAAGGCAGCGGTCCGCAAGGAACTGCAACAGCTTTTTGCGACCGGGGCGCGCCGCCTGACGCAGGCCCGTCAGACCGCTGAGGCGGAGGTGAATTTGAAGAAGAATTCACCTCAAGCCATTGATGGTAAAGCGCAAGAAGCTACTGATTTAGTAGCAAATCAGCCGGAGAACCAGCCATGATGCAGCGACTGCTCATGGCTGTAGTGCGTGGCTACAGGCTGCTGCTCAGTCCCTGGCTGGGCTCGGCCTGTCGCTTCGAGCCGACCTGCTCGGCCTATTCCCTTCAAGCGCTGGAGCAACACGGCGCTGCGGTAGGCTCTTATCTGACGGTGCGCCGGCTGGCGCGTTGTCATCCGTGGTGTGACGGAGGGCATGATCCCGTGCCACAGCAAAAGCCCAGGCTGTTTTCCTTTCTGGACGATGCCTCGGACTCTTCCGCGACCACCCAACCTTCCTCACCTAAGAAGTCTTCATGAACGATATTCGCCGCACCATACTGTGGGTGATATTTGGCTTTTCCATGGTTTTGCTCTGGGACAAGTGGCAAATCCATAACGGCAAAAAGCCCACCTTCTTCCCATCGCCGCAGACGGTCAGCGCGCCTGCTGCGGCCGATGTCAAGCCTGCTGACGTCAGCGTGCCCCAGCCCGCAGCAGCAGCTTCTGCCGGCGATGTGCCCGGTGCCGCCAATGCCGCGGCTCAGCCTGCAGCAGCCGTGACGCCCCGTCAGGATGTGATCGTGGGCAGCGATGTGATGCGTCTGACCTTCGACAGCGAAGGTGGCACGCTGAAAGCTTCCGAGCTGCTCAAGTACTCCGACACCGTGGATGACAAGAAGCTCATGCAGGTGTTCGAGGAAAACGCCAAGCGTGTGTATCTGGGTCAGACCGGCCTGATCGGCGGCAACTTCCCCACGCACAAGACTCCCATGACCGTGATGCCCGGCGAGCGCGAGCTCAAGGACGGTCAGGACAGCGTGCAAGTGCGCTTCGAGTCGGCCGACCAGGGTGGCGTGAAGCTGGTCAAGACCTTCACGCTCAAGCGCGGCTCCTATGCCGTCGATGTGCAGCACGATGTGGTCAACACCGGCTCTGCCGCCGTGAACCCCCAGCTGTACATGCAACTGGTGCGCGACGGCAACAAGCCCGAGCATGAGTCCACGTTCTACTCCACCTTCACCGGCCCGGCCGTCTATACCGAAGCCAAGAAGTACCACAAGGTCGAGTTCAAGGACATCGAGAACGGCAAGGCCGAAGTCGACAAGGCATCCTCCAATGGCTATGTGGCCATGGTGCAGCACTACTTCGCCAGCGCCTGGCTGCTGGCCGACGGCATCCAGCGTGACAACTTCGTGCGCAAGGTGGGCGACAACCTCTACGCCGTGGGCATGATCACGCCCGTGGGCACCGTGGAGCCCGGCCAGACCAAGACCGTGAGCTCGCGCCTGTTCTCCGGCCCTCAGGTCGAGCCCATGCTGGAAAAGCTCTCGCCCGGTCTGGAACTGGTCAAGGACTATGGCTGGCTGACGATTCTGGCCAAGCCGCTGTACTGGCTGCTGTCCGAGCTGCACAAGTTCATCGGCAACTGGGGCTGGTCCATCGTGGCCCTGGTGGTGCTGCTGAAGATTGCCTTCTACTGGCTCAACGCCAAGGCCTACTCTTCGATGGCCAAGATGAAGGCTATCAACCCCCGCATTCAGGAAATGCGCGAGCGTCTGAAGGACAAGCCTCAGCAGATGCAGCAGGAGATGATGCGCATCTACCGCGAGGAGAAGGTCAACCCGATGGGCGGCTGCCTGCCCATCGTCATTCAGATCCCTGTCTTCATGGCTTTGTACTGGGTGCTGCAGTCCAGCGTGGAAATTCGCAACGCGCCCTGGATTGGCTGGATTCACGACCTTTCGGTGCCGGATCCCTTCTTCATCCTGCCGCTGCTGATGACTCTGTCCTCGCTGCTGCAGACCGCCCTGAACCCCGCTCCTCCTGACCCCATGCAGGCCAAGATGATGTGGATCATGCCGCTGATGTTCAGCGTGATGTTCTTCTTCTTCCCCTCGGGTCTGGTGCTGTACTGGCTGACGAACAACATTCTGTCGATCGCTCAGCAGTGGATCATCAACAAGCGCATGGGCGTGCCGCCTCAGTTCAACCTGCCCAAGTTCGGCAAGGCTGCCGAAGGCAAGTAAGCACGGCGCCAGCGCCAACAAAAACGCCACCTGAAAAGGTGGCGTTTTTTTATGTCCGCTCGAACAAGGTGGCGGGCCTGCCTGCCGCCTTACTTGCCGATGTAGAAGCAATAGAGAGTCATCTACTCGTTTGAATCTAAAGCTTTTTTCTTGAATGGCGCCAGGACATAAACTTGGACATGCATTCATGCCCTAGCGCTATCACTGGGCAGAAGTGGAGATGCCTGAACACTCTTGCCTGCGGCTAAAGCTCCGCTGTGGCCAGCGTGCCCGCCCACTATCTGTCTGGGTCTCGCGTTTAAGCCAATTGATGTCATTGATTCTCAGAACGGAGACTGGAGTTCTCTGAACAGGCAAGAGGCGTTTAGTCCAAGCTCCAGAACACTAATAGCCCCAAGTGGGCGGCCAGCGCCACACGCGAGACCTGCCAATTGGCCATCGCACCGATGTGCTGCTCCTGAACGCTGGCATAGGTCTCCATGGTGTTTAGAACTTCTGTCATGCTGCCCACGCCGGACCGATAGCGGCCCCGCACGATATCCATGGCTTGCTTGGACTGATCAACGAGCGCTGAGGTGTGAACCAGGTTGGCTTTTTCTGTGCACAGGCTGTTGTACTGCGTCCAGACATCCTCCGAAACGCGCAGGCGCACGGTGTCCAACTCGGCCACGTGGGCTGCAGCCTGGGCTTGGGCCTCGCGGATCTGATAGGTCTGCTCAAGCCCAGAGAACAAAGGGATGCTCAGTTGCAGTCCGATGCTCATGTCCTGGCGCTGGCTGTTTGGGCCAGGTCCAAAGGAATTTGAGAGCCCGAGATTGCTCGTTAGTGCAATCGATGGCCGAGCCATCGCGCGAGCTTCTTGCGTTGCAGCCAAGGCAGCCTTCGCGCGCGCCTGTGCTGCAATCAGGCTTGGATGTTGGCCGAGCGCAATGCGGATGAGCTCGTCAACTTCAGGCATAAAGTCCAAGGCGGGAAAAGCAACGATGCGTTCATCGATGTTTGTGGCCGTCAGTGCAGGCAACCCCATACGCAGTGCCATTGAGCCCAAAGCACTGGACAGAGCGCCCCTCTCACGTGATACGCGCAAACTGGCCTGGGTATAAGCTGTCTGTGCCCGCAGGCGATCGGACAAGGCTGCCGCGCCGGCTTTGTACTTCTCATCTGCGGCGGCGTAGTTGTCTTTGGCTAGGTCCATGACCTGCTGGGCAGCGGCAAGCCTTTGGTTGCTCGCTCGCGCGGCAAAGTAGAGATGCGCGGCATCGAGAAACGCACGTTGGATGGTCGCGTTTTGATCGGAATGGGCCGCTGCGAGCATTTGGTGTGAAGCCTCCAACGCCGCTTCTCGACGGCCAAAGTCGAAGAGCACCCAACTGAAGCTGAGGCTGCCCCCACGCATCCGGCTATTGTTGCGGGTCGAACCCAAGTAGTCTCCAAAACGGGTTGCCATGTGGTTTGCCGACTGGCTCACCCGTCCATCCAGACGGGGCAGATATGCGGACTGGCGCTGACCCACCTGGGCTGCCCGCATTTGTGCGGTGGACCTGGCATGGCGGATGGCGGGGTCATGACACAGGATGCGGGTGATGGCTTCGTGCAAAGTCAGCGGTTGCGGCGGCATGCCGGCCGGGCAGACACCCACTTCCACAGCGGAGGAAACCATAGCCGGGGTGGCGACCAGGCTTTGTGTGGCGAAGGCGTCGAAAGATGGCATGGCGCATGCGGGCTTGAGCAGGGTGGCAACAGCAAAGCAAGCGGCGAGACGTAGCCTGTGCACAGTCAGGCTCCCGGTGGGCGCTGTTGCCGCAATGGCCGCACCCGAACATCATTGACCACCCGGCCATGGCCGAGTTCGATGACCCGGTCTGCACAGGCAATCGTTTCCGGACGATGGGCGATCATGATCCGGGTGATATCGAGGGCTTGGATTGCGGTGCTGATCTGCCGCTCGGCCTCCACGTCGAGGTGGCTTGTTGCCTCGTCCAGGAACAGAATCCTGGGCTTCTTGTACAGCGCGCGCGCCAGCAGGATCCGCTGCTTTTGCCCGCCGGAAAGCACCGTGCCCATGTCGCCAACCAAGGTGCTGTAACCCATGGGCATGCGCTCGATATCGGCATGGATCCCGGCTGTGCGCGCGCACTGCTGCATCCATTGCGTATCGGATTGAAGATCGAAGAAGCAAATGTTCTCGGCAAGGCTTCCGGCAAACAGCGCATCGTCCTGCATCACGCAACCGGAGAGCTCACGAAGCTTAGACAGGCTGGCCCTACTGAGTTCATGGCCTGCGACGTGAATGCTTCCCCGCGCCACTGGCAGCATGCCCAGCAGCACCTTGAGCAAGGTGCTTTTGCCACAGCCCGAAGGCCCGATGATGGCCACCGAATCGCCTTCAGCGATACTGAAGCTCAGGTCGTCCAGAATCCAGGGCTCCTGGTCCCCATAGCGATAGGCCACCGCCCGCACTTCGATATCCGCTCGGCCGCTGCATTCGTCGGCAACGAGCGCGTGGACCTCTTCCTCGGGTGGATGCAGCACGATGTCGGCCAACCTCTCGCTGTGCAGTTGCAGCATGCGCAGGTCGAAGAGACGATCGATAAGGCTTCCCACGCGGCTGCCGAACTGGGACTTGTAGGAGTAGAAGGCCATGAACATGCCGACGCTGAAGTGCCCGTCCATCACCATGGTGGCCCCCAACCAGATCACCAGCAGGTTCTCGGCGCCGAACAGCAGTGCGTTGGCTTGCGCGTAGAACAGTTGCAGCTTCTGGGATTTCAGGCCCGCATTGATCTGCTCGACGAACAGGCCCAGCCAGACGGATCTGCGCATATCCAGCTTTTGAAACAACTTCAATGCCTGAACACCTCGGACCGATTCAAGGAAGTGGCTTTGCTGGCGAGCGGCATGAATGATCTGCTCTTGCGTGGCGTTGCGCAGCGGGTGGTACCACGACCAGCGGATCAGCCCGTAGAGCACCATGGCACAGAGAACGACCGCCGCCAACTGGGGGCTGTAGGCCAGCATCAGCACCAGGGTGGATAACGCCATAAGGCCATCCAGAATGAGCGAGAAAAAGCTTGCCGTCAGCGTCTGCTGGATCTGATCGACGGACCCAAAGCGGGAGATCACATCGCCCAGGTGGCGCTTCTCGAAGAACTGGCTGGGCAAGCGCAGCATATGGCTGAACACGTTGGTCCGCCATTGCAGGCTGAACAGCGTGCCCATGTGCATCAGCGCCCAGGCCCGGCCGGTGCTGATGAGAACCTGCATTAGCAGCACGACGGAGAACCCCAGAATCAGAGTGGCCAGCAGATGGCGGTCGTTGCTGATGATCGCATTGTCTATGGTCCACTGAAGCAGAAACGGGCCGACGAGCGCGACGATCTGCAATGCCACGCCCATCACCAGCACCTGGAGCAGGGATCGGCCCAATCCGCTGATCTTCCCCATCAAGCCAAGCAACCTGACCCTGGGCTTTTCTTCTTTCTTCTCGAAGTCCGGGTTTGGCCACAACTCCAGAGCCACGCCGGTGAACCTGCGCGATAGCTCTTCGAAGCTTACGGGGCGGGCTCCTGTCGACGGATCGTGTATCACCACGCCTCGAGCACTGACGGATTTCAGCGCCACAAAATGGTCAAGGTTCCAATGCAGCACGCAGGGGACTGCCAGGTTCTGGAGCTCATCGAGCTCCAGGCGTACCGCGCGCGTGCCCAGGCGAAGGCCGTGTGCGACCTGAACCACCTGGGCCAGATTCATCCCCTTGAGTGAAATGCTGAAGCGCTGGCGCATCTCCGTCACGTCTACCTTGTAGCCGTGATAGCTCGCGACCATCGCAAGGCAGGCCAGGCCGCATTCAGCGGCCTCTGTCTGCAACATGACCGGCAAATGTTTGCCCCAACGCAGTGCCAGCGAATCCAAAGAAACCATGGCTACAGCGTCACCCTGCCAGCCATGCTGTACAGCGGCTCAAGCACCCACTCGTAGAGGCGGCGGGACTCCTGAAGAATGTCTGCCTCCAGCAGCATGCCACTCTGAAGCGCTTGTGGCTTGCCGTACGCGGTGACAGCCTGGCTATCCAGCCTGACGCGCAACCGATACAACGGCTCTCGCGCTTCGCCCGCACCCTGGAATACATTGGCCGAGCTGGACAATTCGAAGGGTGAAATGCTGGTGCGAGACACGGAAACTAACTCGCCCCGATAGATCCCGAATTTTTGATAAGGGTAGGCTTGGTAGCGAACATTCACGGGGTCGCCAGGCTGGACAAAACCCATGGCTCTGCTTGGCACGTAGAGCTCGGCTTCAAGGTGAGAGTCTGCGGGAACGATGAGCAGCAGGGGCAAGCGGGCGTCGACGCTATGGCCGACTTCCGCAAGCACCGCGGTTGCCACGCCTGCCTCGGGAGCGGCGATGATGAACGCCCGCCGGGCCTCGCTCTCGGTGAGCTCTTGGGCAAGCGCTGAAAGCTGCCGGTCGATTTGTGCCAGTTGATTCTTCTGGCGGCTGTCCAGCCCTGACAGTTCGTTGGTTTGCTCTACCAGCTGTTGCTCCAAGGAGGTGCGCTCGCGCCGCAAGCGCTGAAGCACCTGCACTTGGCCCAATTGTTCGGACTGCCGCTGCTGGAACTGGTCTTGCGAGATATAGCCTTTATCCAGCAACCCCTGGTATCGCTGGACGGCATTGTCAGCCAGCACCAGTAGGCGCTGTTGGCTCTTGAGCTGCTCTGCCTGCACAGCCAGTTCTTCGCGCAGGCTTGCGATCTTTCTGCTCAAGGTGTGGCGCTCAGCAGCATGCAACTGCCGGGATTTCTCCTGTTCACCAAGCAGTGACTCCCGCCTTTGCGTCAGGTTCTGGCTGATGCTGGCCAGGACCGCGCCAGCATCCTCTCCATACTGCTCACTGGAAATTTTGTAGAGAACAGCGCCTTTTGCAACCAGCTGCCCTTCCTGCACAAGCTTCTCCAGCACGACCCCAGGTTGTTGCGAAACGACTCTGATCTGGCCTGTCGCCGGCAGCAATTGGCCTTGGACCGCCGTCCGCTTGGTGTAAGTGCCGAAAAACAGCACTCCTGCGATCAAGGCAGCGATGGCGATGGAAAGCAACGTCAAAACTGAGAAGGACAAGGGTCGCACCATGACGATGTGGCCAAGCCATTGCACTTCCTTCGCAATGAGAGCCTCACGCCTGAACAGCAGCACCTGACAGTCCACCTATTGATTGGGATTATTGATAGTTGCTTCCGTCTTGGTAATCGGTGCCAGATTTATCAGCTCCGCCCCACATGCTCCCCACCCAAGTCCCAACGGCCCCGCCTGCTATGGCCCCCACACGTCCGCCCAACCACCGGCCCCCGATCACACCGCCCACTGCGCCGATAGGCCCACCAATGCCCGCGCCGACAGCGCCTCCGACCCATCCGCCGATGTGTTGGCCGGCGACTTGCCCGCCCAATGCCCCTGTAACGCCGCCAGCACCGGATCCCAACTGGGCGCGATCATCAGAATCAAGGCCGGCCCCGACCAATTTCAGCTCTACGATAGTAAGTTCGCGCATTTTATTTCCTTATAGACTTTATTATTCCGGCCAAGAAAATTTCGGTCACTGTCGCAATAAGAACGAAAGAAACCACTACCGCCGAGATGAGAGGGGGGGACGTGATAGTCAACAGCCAGACTGCGAAGCAAAGCACCATAATTAAAAAAATCAACGAAGCGGATTTCTTGAACATGGTGAGTGGATATATTCCCGGCTGTTCTTGTAGAACGTAGTCATACAACTGATCTTCCGAAAATTTCTTTAGTGCCTGCATGAATTTGTTTAATTCAATTATCGACCTCACGAAAAACAGTAATACGCAAAATGCCAGCGCCAGATCTAATCTGGATAGCCAGTCCTTGGAAAATGACAGCTTGTCGTGAAATAAAACAAAAATAGATGCCAACCCAAGGCTGATGCCCATGCCCGACCCGGATAATTTGAACAGAAAGTTCTCTTTGATTTCGGGTATTTTTCCCATATGATGCCTTTCGTTGAATGAAATCTAGAACCATGGTTCCAAGATATCTTGGCGACACAGTTCCGTGATGAGTGATCGAATCCTGCCTGGCTCAATTTCAGGATGTGCTTCTAAAAGCTCCGACACACTGGTACCCGGTGAATGTGCGATGCGCCGCATCAGCGGCAGCCCGACGTCATCAAGCGCAACTCTTGCTCCATTGGCAATGAGATATTCCTCATTCAAACCATGAAGATTGTTCGTCGCAACACGGAGCTTTTGCTCATCGGACAGAGTTTGGATTGCAGGGTTGCCAAGAATATCTATTGCCAGTGATGAATCCTGACGAAGACACGAATAAAAATTATCCTGAAATCGACGGTGGTTTTCTGGATTGGAGATGAACTCCGAGAAATACCTGGCCAGTGAATTAATTGTTTCCTCATTCTGGCCCCAGGGGCCAAGCGCCTTGCGAGCGGCAATGAAATGTTGAGACTCCTCAACTGCCCATGACAAATAGTCGATGGCATATGGAGGAAATGTGCCAAAGGCAAGGTGGTAGGTCGCTTCACCCAGAGGCAAGGGGTTATGCCACCACCCTCGGGGTAGATAGAAGACATCGCCTGGCTCCAGCACGAAGTCCATGTAGACCTCCTTCGGTTTTGGATAGGCGTGCTCGTACTCCTTGCTCTGCTGTGTATAGAGGGGGCACTCGAAGGTGGGCCGATACACGAGCCAGCGCTTGCGGCCGAGCAACTGCACGGCATAGACATCTCGGGTATCCCAATGCGCGCGAAACGAATCGCGGCTGCCGAATGCTGCATATGCGCTGGACACTACCTGCTGCCCAGTGAAGGCTCCGATTTGCCTAGCCAGTGCATCTACTACCGAGTCGCCTTTGATTTGGTTGGCGATCAGCGTTGCACCATTACGCATTAGCTCGTACACAGCAGGCTTAATCAGGCGGTGGCGCAACCTACCTACGTCCAGATAACTTTCGACGTATTTTTCCTTTGGAACGATTCCATCGAATGCAAGCTTGAACGAGTCTGCGAGCACATCACATCGCTCAAAGAGCTGGTTCGCTTGACGCCAAGTAATGCCGTGCGTACCACAGCCACCTCTAATCAAGAGAGGCTCTCTTTCATAGTGGTGCTCAATGAAATTTTTGTGAGATATTTGGAAGTCTATGATCATGCGTTAGCCACAGAGATGTTCATATTGCACATCTAACCAGTACTATTGACGGATATTAGTTAAATAGAGCTTATTTACCTTTCCGATACAATAAATAGTAATTTGTACGATAATCAAGAAATTAAACTAATTGCCCGGTTTCTGGTTGATTTCACAGTGTGCAGCTTTTTCGTAGTGAAGTGGTCGTAAAATAATATGAGTTAAGAGGTAAGCATGGCCATTAAATATTGACTGAATTCGTCAGAGCTTCATGGTCATTGCTCGGATGTTTGGAAATCTAATATTTGGCTACTTTTCACACATCTCCAATCTCAAATTTTTGATAGTCTGATCAGAATTAAACCCCTCATCCTTTTGCCATAGTCTCTATTCATAAAATATCCGGCGAACCCTATGCTTAGTCCCAAGGTACGAGGCGGGTATTCCGTTCACCGGTTGACCGTACCCTTGGTGCCACAAGCGAGCGGGTAATTGCTATGACTCTTACAGCGGTAAGAAAGCCGGAATTGGACCTGGATCCTTTACCCATTGAATTCGCGCTTCAGCTTGCTCTTTCTTTTTAATTTCAAATGGTCGGCATACGGTGCTCCCTGTAATCTAAGCCTTTTTTGTCATTGAAAATAAGTATCCAATCCGCATATGGACGGATATCCATAGCAGAAATCAGCCAAGAACTCACTGACCGTTAACCGCATCGGAATTCAATGGAATCTCTATAGAGATCCTGCCTACCTATTTGGGGAAGGTGTATAAGAAAATTCTCATTTTCAACCTCGAAACAATCATATTTTCTGAAGGTGAAAACAAATCAATGGTGTTGGCCCAAGCTTGAAGCATGGCTTCGCGCTGTTCTTGCAGATGCTGCTCACCCGCTGGTGCTGTGGTTGAGCGCCTTCTCTACAGCATCGGAGTCCAACCCTTTTCATGGGGGAAGATAGAGACCGTGCGACGGTGAATGCCGCAATGTCATTGCCCCTGGGGCGAAACTTTCAGTGGCTTGTTGAGGGCGTGATGCACGAATGGCGTGGTCAGTGAGCCAGCTCATTCGTAAGTACCAGCGAGTACAACGAGTTCGCGAAGCGGCATCACCGCTTGTTTCGAAAGATAGGCAATGTGTAGCTTGCCCCTCTTCGAGTTCTCTTGCGGAATATGCCACTCGGCATCTTCAAAGTGCACGTCCTTTTGCGTTGCCAACAGCATCCTATTTGCGGACGGCGTCATCAGTATGAGTCGCATGCTGACCTTGAACGACGGCAGATGCTTGAGAGCTGCACGGTTTGCAAGAACTTCTTGATTTCATCCACAGTCAACGGCTGCTCCCTAGAAACAGCCTTGTAGACGTGATGACCGGATCTGATGAGATCAAGCCTCATATCACTGCGTAAGCCAGTATCCGCTTGAGCAGGCCGTGTACTTGGCCTGTGGCTGGATCAAAGCCTTGCTGCTTTTTCTTCCAAATCTCCGAACGCAGGCCCGTGGTGGCAAGGTCACGCACTGCCTTGCTGACTGACAGCGCAAGAGTGTCCTAGTCTAGATAGTGGTGCGGCATGACGATGTCCTTGCGGTCACGCCGTTGAAGAGCTTGGCAAACTGCTTGAGGATGGTGTCTTTTGGCTCCTCTCCCTTGACGCGTTGCTTTTTCTGAGAGCGAGACTCGCTGACGGCAGTCATCTGCGAATGGCCATCACGTTTGAGCCAAGCATCCTTGAGGGTGAGCGCAGGCTACTTATCCAAGGGCAACTTTTCGTACTTGTCATTCAGCCGCTAGAGATAGTGCCAGATCATTCCTCTCGCCGGGAATATCTATAGGCACGGGCCGAGCCGTCGGTGACGACATGCTTGATAGACAACAAATCTAGTATTCATGAGGGCTTCAAGAGATTCAGTGAGTCTGGATGGAGCCCGATGAGCGTCAGGCTATTTGCCAATGCAGAAGCTGGAGAAGATCACCCCCAGCAGGTCGTCGGAGCTGAATTCGCCGGTAATAGAGTTCAGCGACAGCTGGGCTAGGCGCAGCTCCTCGGCCAGCAGGTCCAGATGGGCGGATTGAGCGGCCAACTGCTCGTCGGCTATCTCCAGATGGGCATCCACGGCCTGCAGGGCTTCCACATGGCGGGCGCGGGCCAGGTACAGGCCTTCGGGGGCGGATTGCCAGCCCGCCACTTCCAGCAGGCGCTTGCGCAGCGCATCCAGGCCGTCGCCGGTACGAGCCGACAAGGCGATCTGCTTGGCATTGAGCTGGGCGGTGTGGCGGGACTGCACGTCGGCAGCCGCCATATCGGTCTTGTTCCAGACATGGATGACCGGTACCTGCGCGGGCAGCTTGTCCTGCAGGGTGCGGGCGATATCGGCATCGGCTGCCGCATAGTCGGCCTGTTCCACGCGGGTCAGGTCGTGCAGGAAGAGCACGGCATCGGCTGCTGCAATCTCGTCCCAGGCGCGTGCAATGCCGATGCGCTCCACCTCGTCATCGCTGTCACGCAGGCCTGCGGTGTCGATCACATGCAGGGGCACGCCCTCGATCTGAATCGTCTGCTGCACCTTGTCGCGCGTGGTTCCGGCAATGGGGGTGACAATGGCCAGCTCGGCGCCCGCCAGCGCGTTGAGCAGCGAGCTTTTGCCCGCATTGGGCTGGCCGGCAATCACCACCTTGATGCCCTCGCGCAGCAGCGCGCCCTGATGGGCGCGTGCCAGCACGGCAGTGACTTGATGGCGCAGGCGCTCCAGCTGGCCAAAGGCATCGGCCTTCTGCAGAAAGTCGATTTCCTCCTCGGGGAAGTCCAGTGTGGCCTCCACCAGCATGCGAAGATGCACCAGGGCATCGCGCAGCACATGGATTTCCTGCGAGAACGCGCCGGACAGCGAACGGCTGGCACTGCGCGCGGCGGCTTCGGTGCTGGCATCGATGAGGTCGGCAATTGCCTCGGCCTGGGCCAGGTCGATCTTGTCGTTGAGAAAAGCACGCTCGGTGAACTCGCCGGGCTGGGCCAGACGCAGCCCAGTCAGCACCGGCTTGCCGTCTTCATTGGCGCTCTGTGCTGCTTCCAGACAGCGTGCCAGCAGCAGCTGCAGCACCACGGGGCCGCCATGGGCCTGCAGCTCCAGCACATCCTCGCCCGTGTAGCTGTGCGGGCCGGGAAAGTAGATGGCCAGGCCATGGTCTATGGGCGAGCCGCCCGCGTCCCTGAAAGGCAGATAAGTCGCTTCGCGCGGTTTCAGCTCCTTGCCGCAAAGCGTCCGTACCAGCGCAGCAATGCCTTTGCCGGAGACCCGAACAATGCCCACGGCACCACGCCCCGGAGCGGTGGCAATGGCGGCAATCGGGTCGTTGTGGCGGGGCAGCATGGGCGGACTTTCGGTCGAGAAGAGAAACCGCGAATCATAGCCCTGCGGGTCAAGTCCTAGGAAATCAGTGGTGAGCGCTGCTTGGGCGGCTATTTAACAAAAGAAGTATTTCATACAATCGTCACAAATCTGTCACGAAAAATGAATATATCTTCCTTTGCAATGAGACTGGGCTCTCTACTCGCCTGGATATTGCTTTTTTCACCTCCGTTTCTCATTCGCTCATATGGAAAAGAAGTGGGCTACACGCTGTTGGCCGCGCTGTTTTTCTATCCTTTGGCGCTGTCCCGAAAGTCTCTGGCGATCTGTATTCCACTTCTGATTTTTATCGGCGCTGCGAATATTTTTCATGCCCAGTTTTTGGGAAACATGATCGATGAGTTTTCCCTTGCCACGCTGCTGCGCACCGAGCCTCACGAGGCTGCCGAGTTCCTGAACTCCATCAATCGCCAGATGATTCTTGTCGTGCTGTGCTGGCTGGTGGCAAGTTTCGGATGTGGCTACTTTCTCTTTAAAAACTGCAAGGCTGGAGCAGCTCCATTTCAGAAATGGGAGAAAAGAATACTGCTGGGCATAGGATTGCTCTGGAGCAGCTTTTTTGCCTTTGGCATGACTCAGCAGTTCACCGTTAATGACTATGTGCATAAACTGCGTCATATCTACCCCATGCATATGGCCAAGGCTGCAGTGCGTTATGGAGATCTGGAAAAAGAGGTTTTCTATCAGCCGACACTGCCTGCCAGGCCAAGTGCACCTCAGGCAAACACCTTGGTGGTGATTATTGGTGAGAGTGCCAGCAGCCATCGCTGGTCACTATTGGGCTATCAGGAAGACGATACCAATCAGTCACTGAGGCAGGTTTCCGGTTTGCGTACCTACAAGGTCATGGCTCATGGCTTCAATACTGCAAAGGCGCTGCCCTATATTTTGACGGGGCAGTCTGCTTTCGACAGCCAGAAAAATGCCTCGCCTTCGTTCCTGGATTTGGCTCGGCATGCTGGCTACAAGACCTTTGTCTTTTCCAACTCCAGATTCAATGACAAGAGCGAGGATATGTACTCGCAGATATTGCGTCGCTCTGCGGATGTCTATGCCAAGGTGGGCAATGGGGCACATGACGAAGTGATGACGACTTGGCTGGAGAAGTCGCTGGCGGATGAAGCGTTACATAAGCTAGTGGTTCTTCATACCTATGGCAGTCATCCCGATATCTCCCAGCGCTACCCTCGTTCCCGCTATGAGGGCGCAGATGCATACGATAACTCGATTCGCTATACCTCGGACCTGCTGGCCGACTGGATTCGCATGCTGGATGAAGCGTCTGACGCGCCCAGCGCGCTGCTTTACGTGTCTGATCATGGCCTTGGAGTTCCTCCCTGTGTGGACAGCCCTCGCCAGGGCAATGATCAGTCAGTGCTGGAGGTGCCACTGGCATATTGGGCGAACGAGGCAATGAGGGGTCTGCAAGGGAGTGAAGAGGTGGCGATCTCTGAAAGTCCTATGGCACACAGCACGACTCTGGCGCCCGAGATATTGATTGCAGCTCAGGGATACGACGTCAGCACGGCGATGCCGCATTTGCAGGACAGCCGGAAGCTGCATTTCGATGGCGTGCCTTATGCCGAGCTCTATCGCGACGATGCCTGCACGCCCTGAGGTGCAAAATCTCCATGTGTTATGCATTGTTCGCATAATGTTATGATTTTGTTTGCATTGTTATTGAACAGTCATGGCTGTTTGACCTTAAACGCCGAGCTGCACCCCCTCTTTTTTTGATAGCACTCGGCCTACAATCCAAAATCCGATTTCATCGTCCGCAGGAGCGCAGAGGCCGGGCTGTGTGCCCATAGAGAGTCCTTACTGCGGATGACTTACTTTGCGAGCTGGAGACCGCTGATGTCCGACACCAAGCCCATTACCTCGATTGATAAACGTGCGTTGCTGCGTCAGGCGGCACTGGAGTATCACGAGTTCCCCAAGCCCGGCAAGGTGGCCATCACGGCAACCAAGCCCATGGCCAATCAGCATGATCTGGCCCTGGCCTACTCGCCCGGCGTGGCTGCGCCCTGCGAGGAAATCGTCAAGGACCCGGCTGCGGCCTTCAAATACACCAGCCGCGGCAATCTCGTGGGCGTGATCTCCAACGGCACGGCAGTGCTGGGCCTGGGCGACATCGGTGCACTGGCCTCCAAGCCCGTGATGGAGGGCAAGGGCGTGCTGTTCAAGAAGTTCGCCGGCGTCGATGTGTTCGATATCGAGATCGACGAGAAGGACCCGCAAAAGCTGGTCGACGTGATTGCTGCGCTGGAGCCCACCTTCGGTGCCATCAACCTCGAAGACATCAAGGCGCCCGAGTGCTTCTTCGTGGAGCGCGAGCTGCGCAAGCGCATGAACATTCCCGTCTTCCACGACGACCAGCACGGCACGGCCATCACCGTGGCAGCGGCCATGGTCAACGCGCTCAAGGTCGCGGGCAAGAAGATCGAAGAGGTCAAGCTGGTGGCTTCGGGCGCCGGCGCCGCGGCTCTGGCCTGCCTGAACCTGCTGCTGGAAGTGGGTCTGAAGCGCGAGAACGTGTTCGTGACCGACATTGCCGGCGTGGTCTATGAGGGCCGTACCGAGCTGATGGATCCGGACAAGGCGCTGTTTGCCCAGAAGACCGAGCTGCGCACGCTGGGTGAGGTGATTGAGGGCGCCGACGCCTTCCTGGGTCTGTCCGCCGGCAACGTGCTCAAGCAGGACATGGTCAAGAAGATGGCGGCCAGGCCCATCATCTTCGCGCTGGCCAACCCCAACCCGGAAATCATTCCTGAAGATGTGAAGGCGGTGCGCGACGACGCCATCATCGCCACGGGCCGCACGGACTACCCCAACCAGGTCAACAACGTCCTGTGCTTCCCCTACATCTTCCGTGGCGCGCTGGACTGCGGTGCGACCACGATCACCACCTCGATGGAGATCGCCTGCGTGCACGCGATTGCCGCGCTGGCCCAGGCCGAGCAGTCCGAAGAAGTGGCAGCCGCCTATGTGGGCGAGGTGCTGAGCTTCGGCCCCGAGTACCTGATTCCCAAGCCCTTCGATCCGCGCCTGATGCTGATCGTGGCGCCCGCCGTGGCCCAGGCTGCGGCCGAAGCCGGTGTGGCCAAGCGCCCCATCCAGGACATGGATGCCTATCGCGAGCACCTGAAGACCTTTGTCTACGCCTCCGGCACCATGATGAAGCCCATCGTGCACGCCGCCAAGAAGGCCACCAAGAAGCGCGTGGCCTATGCCGAGGGCGAGGAAGAGCGCATCCTGCGCGCGGCCCAGATCGTGGTGGACGAACGCATTGCGCGTCCGACGCTGATCGGCCGCCCCACCATCATTGCCCAGCGCATCGAGAAGTTCGGCCTGCGCATGAAGGAAGGCGCCGACTACGACGTGGTCAACGTCGAGCATGACGAGCGCTACCGCGACTTCTGGCAGAGCTATCACCGCATGACGGAGCGCAAGGGCATCACCGCGCCCATCGCCAAGATCGAAATGCGCCGCCGCCTGACGCTGATCGGCTCCATGTTGCTGCACAAGGGCGAGGTCGACGGCCTGATCTGCGGCACCTGGAACAACACCAATGTGCACCTGAACTACATCGATCAGGTCATCGGCAAGCGCAGCGGCGTGGCCACCTATGCCTGCATGAACGGCCTGCTGCTGCCCGAGCGCCAGGTGTTCCTGGTCGACACCCACGTCAACTACGACCCCACGGCCGAGCAATTGGCCGAGATCACCATCATGGCCGCCGAGGAAATGATGCGCTTTGGCATCAAGCCCAAGGCTGCGCTGCTGAGCCACTCCAACTTCGGCTCCAGCAACCAGCCCAGCGCCGTCAAGATGCGCCAGACCCTGGAGCTGCTGCGCGAGCAGGCGCCATGGCTGGAAGTGGATGGCGAAATGCACGGCGATGTGGCCCTGGACGGCAAGGCCCGCGCCAAGCTCATGCCCAACAGCACGCTGCTGGGTGATGCCAACCTGCTGGTTTCGCCCAATATCGACGCCGCCAACATCAGCTACAACCTGCTCAAGCAGGCTGCTGGCGGCGGCATTGCCGTGGGCCCGGTGCTGCTGGGTGCGGCCAAGCCCGTGCATGTGCTGACTCCCAGCACCACGGTGCGTCGTATCGTGAACATGACGGCGCTGACCGTGGCCGACGCCAACGTCAGCCGTTAATTACGCGGTAAAAACAAAAGCCCGCCGTGCTCCATGCACGGCGGGCTTTTTTGTGCCTGCGGGGTCTACCAGGTGCGGCTGACGCCTGCGTCCACCGTACCAAAGATTTCCACGCCGCCGGAGCCGCTGGAGCTGGAGGAGGCCGGCATGGTGCCGGAGCAGGCCGTCAGCGCCAGCGTGGCGGCTGCTGCGGCCAGGGTGAGCCATTTGCGCATCTGCATTTCCTTGTCCGCATCCATTGCGGCTTATGGCCCATGGTAGCGGGCCGAAGATACCCTGCCGTAACAGCTTGTTATGCCTGAAATTGGTATGAAACCAATTCAGGATAAGCATTGACAGCTATCAAATTTGATCAAGTCTCCAGATACAGCTCGGCCAGTCGCTCGCGTGCAGCACCGTCTATACCCAGAACCTGGGTCAGATAGCGGTCCACGCTGCCATGCTGGGCGCGCACCACATCGACCGAGGCCATCAGGTAGGACGGCTGCACGCGCCACAGCGCATCCAGAGCCTCTTCGGACAGCTGGCCGTACATCTGGGCGGGGCGTCTGAAGTATTGATTGGTCAGCAGATAGTCTTCCATGATCTGCTCCTCGTCCACACCCAGCGCCGTCAGCAGCAGGGCAGCGGCCCAGCCCGTGCGGTCCTTGCCGGCCGTGCAGTGGAAGACCAGCGGCGCATCGCTGAGTTGCAGCAGCGCGAGGAACTGTGCAAAGCGATTGCCGTACACGTTCACAAAGCTGCGGTAGGTGTCATGCATCAGCTCCTCGGTATCGCGGCTGCTGAGGTTGCGGCCCTGCTCCATCATGGACTGGGCGCGCTGCACTACCGTGGGCTCGACGACCAGGGCATGGCGTTCGATCCTGGGCCAGTCATAGGAGAGATGCGCGCTTTCGCCTTCGCCGCGAAAGTCCGCGCTGCGGTGGATGCCCAGCTTTTGCAGCTGTTCCAGGTCCTGCTGCGTCAGATGCGCCAGATGGGCGGAGCGGTACAGCTTGCCCCATTGCAGGCGGCGGCCGTCCAGGCCCCGATATCCGCCCAGATCACGGAAATTGGAGGCTCCCGAGAGGGAGACTTGGCGCGCTGGGCGCTCCGTCAGCAGGTCGTGGTTCAGTTGCATATCACTGCTTATAGCGGATTGCAAAGACCCGTCCATGTCATCCGTGTTACCCAGCTGCGGCGCATGCATCGTCGGCCCGACGAAAAGCGCCGCCTGCCTTTGACCTCAGTGGCTGGTCGTGCTGCCGCGCAGCATGTGCTTGAGCAGCTTGCCGGTCGCGGTGCGTGGCAGCGCGTCACGGATTTCGAAGATGCGCGGAATCTTGTAGCGAGCCAGCCTGGTCTCCATGAACTGGCGCAGATCCTCATGGTCCGGCGTCTTGCCGGGCTTGAGGGTCAGCACTGCCACCACGGTCTCGCCCCATTCGGGATGAGGGCGGCCGATGACGGCCACATCCTGCACATCGGGGTGGGTGCAGAGCACGTCTTCCACTTCCTTGGAGTAGACGTTCTCGCCGCCGGTGACGATCATGTCCTTGAGTCTGTCCACGATGTAGAGATAGCCGTCCTCGTCCACGCGCGCCAGGTCGCCGCTGCGATACCAGCCCTGGTCGTCCAGCACGGCGGCCGTGGCCTCGCGGTTGTCCAGATAGCCTTGCATCATGGCCGCAGAGCGCAGGCAGATCTCGCCCACTTCGCCGGGGCCGCACAGGCTGCCGTCCTGACGGCGCACTTCCAGTTCAACGCCGGGTATGGCGCAGCGACCTATGGAGCCTGCCTTGGCCACGGCTTCTTCGGGGTAGAGCACGGTGCCCAGAGGGCCTGATTCGGTCATGCCATAGACCTGCATGAAGCGGTCGCTGCGATAGACCTGAGCCAGCTTGCGTGCCATGTCCGCGCCCAGAGGGCCACCGCCGTAGGCCCACAATCGCATGGCGCTGAAGTCGTAGCTGGCCACATCGGGCACCACGGACAGCGGAGCCAGAAAGGCAATCGGTGCGCCGAAGGTGAAGCTGATGCGTTCCTGCGCCAGCGTTTCCAGAAACTCCCTGGGCGCATATTCGCGCATCAGCACGGCGGTGCCGCCCATGAGCAAGGTGCCCAGGAACCAGTTGTTCAGCGGCGACGAGTGCCAGATGGGCATGGCGATCAGCGTGCGCTCCGTGGGCGCCAGCGAGGTGGCCGCCGCTGCACACAGGGCGGCATGGAAGACATTGGCATGGCTGTGCAGGCAGCCCTTGGGCTGGCCCGTGGTGCCGGAGGTGTAGAGAATCTCGGCCAGAGCGTGTGGCGCAGGTCGGCCATGCTCGTCGCCGCAGGGCGCAGCCTGCGCCAGCAGCTCATCGAAGCAGTCCAGGTCTTCGGCGGCAGAAGCTGTGCTCAGCCACTGCATGTCGGCCAGCGGCTGTGGTTCGGCCTGGATGGCGGTGATCAGCGAAGCGCGCGCACCATCCACAAGGCATAGGCGGACACCCGAATGGCGCAGTATGTAGCTGACCTCCGGGGCCTGCAGCTTGTGGTTGATGGGCACGACGACCGCGCCCAGCCGCCAGGCGCCAAGCAGCGCAAACACAAAGCCCGGGGTGTTGAAGCACAGCAGGCCTACCTTGTCGCCCTGGCGCACGCCTTGCTCATAAAGCACGGTGGCGGCTCGGCGGCCGGCCTGCGCCAGCGCGGCATAGCTCCAGTCCTGGCCGTCGGCGCGCAGCGCCAGTTTTTCGGGGCGCGTGCGTGCCTGCTGGTCGAGCAGGGAAATGAAATTCATCATTGCTGGCGTCCTCCTCAGCCAGTCCAGGCATTGCGCAGCAGGGCGGCTGGGTCGCTGCTGCCGCAGGCAACACCTGCCACCGGGCCCCAGTCCGGGTCGAAGCGGCTGCCGATGAAGGCCGAGGCACTGTCGCTGCCCGCATGCTGCAGCATCAGCGTGGCCTGCACCGTGGTGGCCAGGCGCTGGGTGAAGCGGCGAGCCTCGCGCTCCAACTCCTGCGGGGGCAGGGTGACGGCCTGGCGCAGCTTGTCCACCTGCGCACGCAGCACGGCTTCCTCCGAACCGACTTCACGCAAATGGTCCAGCAGCAGATGGGCGTCGTCCGGATTGCGGGCAATGGCGCGCAGCACATCCAGGCACATGACGTTGCCCGACCCCTCCCAGATGGAGTTGACGGGTGCTTCGCGGAACAAGCGCCCCATGGGGCCGGTCTCCACATAGCCGTTGCCGCCGAAGACTTCCATGGCTTCGCCTGTGTAGCCCACGGCACGCTTGCAGTTCCAGAACTTGGCGGCAGGAGTGACGATGCGGCGCCAGGCCTGATCCAGAGGGTCTTCGGAGCCAAAGCGTGCGGCCAGATCCATGGCCAGCCAGGTGGCGGCTTCGGATTCCAATGCCATATCGGCCAGCAGGCCGGTCATCACCGGCTGCTCTACAAGGGGCAGGCCGAAGGCATGGCGGTTGTGCGTGTAGTGCAGGGCCTGCACCAGAGCCTGGCGCATGAAGCCTGCACTGGACAGCGCACAGTCCAGGCGGGTGTAGGTGGCCATTTCGATGATGGTGGAAATGCCCCGGCCTTCCTGGCCTATGAGCACGCCCCAGGCGTTGTCGAACTCCACTTCGCTGCTGCTGTTGGAGCGGTTGCCCACCTTGTCCTTGAGGCGCTGGATATGAATGGCGTTCTTGCTGCCGTCGGGTCGCCAGCGTGGCACGAAAAAGCAGGTGGGGCCGCGCTCCTCGGTCTTGGCCAGCACCAGATGCCCGTCACACATGGGGGCCGAGAAGAACCACTTGTGGCCGGTGATCAGGTATTCCTCGCCCCAGGGGCCGCTGCTGCCCGATGGGTTCAGGGCCACGGCACGCGTGGTGTTGCTGCGCACATCGCTGCCGCCCTGGCGCTCCGTCATGCCCATGCCCACGGTGATGGAACGCTTGCCCTCGGCGGGGATGTCGCGCGCGTCGTAATCGGTGGATTCCAGCAGCGGCCCCAGCACCGCATTGAGTTGCGGGTTGATGCGCACCAGCGGAATGCTGGCCTTGGTCATGGTCGTCGGGCAGGTTGAGCCGGACTCGATCTGGCTGTGCATGAACAGCGATGCGCCATAGGCGGCCCAGGCCGTCTGCCGCTTGTCGGTGAAGGGCAGGTTGGAGATGCCGTTGCGCCGTGCAATCGTCATCATCTGGTGCCATGCAGGGTGAAAGCGCACCTGGTCGATACGGTCGCCCGAGGGCGAATGCGTGTGCAGCTCGGGCTCGAAGTGATTGGCTTCTTCTGCGGCGCGCAGCGTGGCTTCGGCGCCGTATTCCGCGCCCTGGCGTTGCAGCTCCGGGTCGCGCCACTGTGCGCCGCCGCGTGTCACGGCACGCTGCAGCACCGGATCGCTGGTGTAGACGTTGTAGTCCTTGAGCTCCGGAGCCTGGTTATGGGGGTGGATGCCAGTCATGATGTCTCTTCCTTGCTATGTGGCCCTGCCCGCAGCAGGGCGCAGGGCTTTGTGATTTCTATGTCATGCGCAACTGGCGGTCAGGGGCCGCCAGGGTGCGGGTTCAGGATGGCCGCTTCATCTTGCAGCTGGTGTCCAGGCTGGCCGCCTGTGCGGAAACCGTGCTCACGGGCTTCCATCCCAGGCCTGTTCCTTCCTGGCCATGCACCACGGTCTTGCCGTCCACTTGTTCCCAGCTCAGCACATGGATGGGTTGCTGGGCCTGGTGATCGCTCTTGCGCATTTCCACGGGGCCGTTGACGCCCTCGAAGCGCATGCCCGACATCCTGGCCGCCACGGCGGCAGGTTCCACGGACTTGGCCTCGCGCATGGCCTGGGCCAGCATCAGCATGGCGTTGTGGCCCAGGCCGTTGATGAAGTCCTCGCTGAACTGGCGCTTGAAGCCCGGCAGCAGCGGGCTGCTTGCCAGCGGCTCAGAGTTGGGGCTGAAGGCCGAGATCAGCTTGACCCGGCCTTGCCCTGCTGCCCCCATGGCGCTGGGCACGCCGAAGTTGTTGCCGTTGAGGGTGTAGAAGTCCGTGCTCAGGCCCGCCTCGCGTGCGGCCCGCACGATCAGTGCCAGGTCTGCACCGAAGTCCGCAGTGATGACGGCAT
This sequence comes from Comamonas sp. A7-5, assembly GCF_039581385.1. Lineage (NCBI taxonomy): Bacteria > Pseudomonadati > Pseudomonadota > Betaproteobacteria > Burkholderiales > Comamonadaceae > Comamonas > Comamonas sp. A7-5. Next base: position 257,006 of record NZ_JBCPWO010000003.1, on the reverse strand, counting down.
CGGCCCCGGATTGCTTGATCTTGGCGATATAGGGGGAGTAATCCTTGACCTGACCCAGCGGGTGGAAGTCATCGCCCACGATCTTCAGGTCCGGACGCTTGGCCGCCAGCATGCTGCGTGCGGCGCGCGAGACTTCCTGGCCATAGGCATAGTTGGGGTTGAGCAGAAAGACCTGCTTCACCTGCTTTTGCCCGGCCAGGTACGAGGTCAGCGCAGCCACCTTCATGTCCGAATTCGCATCGGTGCGAAAGTGCCAGTAGCTGCACCTGGCATTGGTCATCTGTGGCGCCTGGGCCGCATAGTTCAGGTAGATGATTTCCTTGCCGGGGTTGCGGCTGTTGTGCTTTTCGATGGCTTCCTGCAGTGCCAGGCCCACTGCGGAGGAACTGGCACCCTGCACCACATAGCGGATGTTCTGCCCGATGATGGACTGAAGCAGGCTCAGCGCCTCCTGTGCGGAGAGGCGGTTGTCGAAGGGCACGACCTCGAACTTCACGGCACCGGCCCAGCTTTGCTCGTTGGCAAGCTTGGCGCTGTACTGGAAGCTCTTGAGTATATTCAGGCCCAATCCCGCCATGGGGCCGCTCATGGCATCCAGCGAGGCAATTTTCACCACCGTGGCCGGCTGCGCATGAACGAGTGATGCGAAGGCCAGAGCCACTGCCGCCAGGGGAGTGGAAATACGAGGGTGCATGCTTGTCTCCGTCCTCTCATAAGAATTTTTTATTCACCAGGCCGCAATGCACAATGGCATCGAGGTACCTGTCAAAAATTCTAGGAAACCGTGCAAAAAAGGTGTTCGGATTTGGCCAGCATGAAACCACGCACTCCTTCGACCGCGACAGCAGGGCGTCGCCGCCCTTTGCAGTCCCGCGCGCGGCAGACGTTTCAGGCCCTGCAGGACGCCTTTGTTCGGCTTTTGCTTGAGCGCAGTTACGCGGAAATCACCGTGCGCGAGATCGTCCTGGTGGCGGGCACCGGGCTGGGCAGCTTCTACGAGTACTTCTCGGGCAAGGAAGACCTGGCCAAGGTCTGCCTGCATCTGCGCTCCAAGTCGCTGCTGCTGGGCATTCGCGGCGTGACCGGCAGTCATTCGGGCCAGCCGCTGATGCAGATTGCCGAGGCGGTGATCGAGTCACAGCTGCAGGCGCACCGCGAGCGGGCAGATGAATGGGGTGCCCACTATCTGCTGGAGCGCCACTACTCCACTTCCGAGGCCTACCGCAAGATGTTCGAACGATTTGTGGATGCCTGGGCCGCAGCCATAGAGCAGGCCGTCGATTTGCCCCCGGACTACCCGGTGCGCGATGCTGCGCGGGTGAGCCAGTGCATTCTGTACGGCCTGTTCAATCACAGCTATCTGGCTGCCGATGCACCGCCGGATCTGGACTTGCTGCGCCAGCGCGCCAACATGGCCATATCCGGTTATCTGAACGCCCTGCGCTGCGCTGCCTGAAATGAAAAAGACCGCCAGCGGCAAGCCGCGGCGGTCTTGGTTGGTCATTGCGGCAGGGCTGGCGATCAGCTCACATGCTTGCCCACAATGCCGGCCAGCTCGAACATGCTGATCTGCTCCTTGCCGAACACCGGCTTGAGCTTGGCGTCGGCGTTGATGGCGCGCTTGTCCTTGGCGTCCTGCAGGCCGTTGGCCTTGATGTAGTCCCAGAGCTTTTTGATCACGTCGGGGCGCGAGGTGGGTTCGCTGCCGATCACGGCGGCCAGGTCTGCGCTGGGCTTGAGCGTGGCGCTCACGGTGCGGGGCTTCTTCACCGCAGCGGTCTTGGTCGCTGTCTTGGCGGCGGTCTTCTTGGCCGCCGTGCCTGTCTTCTTGGCGGCAGCCGTCGTGGTTTTGGCCGCCGCTGCGCCGGCAGTCTTGCGTGCCGGGTATTTGCCTTCGCGCTGCTCGAACTCGAAGTTCACCTTGCCCGCAGCACCATCCCAGACCAGGAAGGCCTTGAAGTTGCGGCGCGTGCGGTTGGAGACGAACTTCTCCAGCAGATCGGTCTTGCCGGTCTGCAGCAGCTTGCTCATCTGCTCGCGTTCGATGGGCTGCTGCAGGATGATCTGGCCGCTCTTGAAGTCGCAGCTGGGCGTGGTCTGGGCCAGCGTGGGAACGGCCTTGGAGCAGACATAGTTGGCGCCATGCTCGAAGACGGGCGAGCCGCACTTGGGACAGGGGCCCAGGCTTTGCTGGTGGGCAAAGTCCACGATCTCGCCCGTGTCCTCGGAGTCCTTGTCGTCGCCGAAGTCGAATTCCAGCTTGAAGTTGCTGTTTTCCTCGTCACGCACGATGGCGACTTCGGCCACGAACGGCCAGCCGGCCTTGGAGCGGAAGCCTTCCAGCGGGCCGATGCGGCGCTCGCGCAGCAGCTGCTCGGCCTCGGCCGTCTCGAAGGTGCGGCCGGCAGGGGATTTGGTGAACGAGAAGCCGCAGCCTTCGCTGGCGCCATTGGCACCCGTGCAGGCGTAGCGGCGGTAGTTTTCCTTGACCACGCCGCCGCAGTTGGGGCAGGGCGTGGAAAGCGTCGCGTAGTCGCCGGGAATGGTGTCGCGGTCGTATTCCTTGGCCTTCTTGACCAGCTTCTCGGTCATGGCCTGGATCTGCTGCATGAAGGCTTCGCGCGAGAGCTGGCCTTTTTCCATCTGCGACAGCTTGAATTCCCATTCGCCGGTCAGGTCGGCGCGGCACAGCTCCTCGACTTCCAGACCGCGCAGCAGTGTCATCAGCTGGAAGGCCTTGGCCGTGGGGATCAACTCGCGGCCTTCGCGCAGCATGTACTTTTCCGTCAGCAGGCCTTCGATGATGGCCGCGCGCGTGGCTGGCGTGCCCAGGCCTTTTTCCTGCATGGCTTCACGCAGCTCGTCGTCGTCGATCTGCTTGCCGGCGCTTTCCATGGCACCCAGCAGCGTGGCTTCGGAGTAGCGTGCCGGCGGCTTGGTCTTGAGGCCCTTGACATCGGCGTGGTGGGTGCGCGGCTGCTCGCCGGGCTGCACGGCCACCAGGGGCTGGCCCTTGTCGCCTTCCTTGGCGTCCTCCACCTCGTTGGCGGCTTCCTTGCCGTAGATGGCCAGCCAGCCCGGTTTGACCAGCACCTTGCCCTCGGTCTTGAAGCTGTGCTGTTCCACCTTGCTGATGCGTGTGGTGACCTGGTATTCGGCGCTGGGGAAGAACACGGCCATGAAGCGGCGCACGACCAGGTCGTACAGCTTCTGTTCGGCTTCCGACAGGCCCGAAGGGGCCTGCGTGGTCGGGATGATGGCAAAGTGATCCGACACCTTGCTGTTGTCGAAAACGCGCTTGGTGGGGCGGATGTAGTTGTCGTTGATGGCCTGCTGGGCAAAGGGCGCCAGATGGCGCATGCCGCTGGTGGCCAGCATGTCGAAGGTCTGCTTGGCAACCGGCAGATAGTCCTCGGGCAGGGCACGCGAGTCGGTACGCGGGTAAGTCAGGGCCTTGTGGCGTTCGTACAGGCTTTGCGCCAGCGCCAGCGTGGTCTTGGCCGAGAAGCCGAACTTGCCGTTGGCCTCGCGCTGCAGGCTGGTCAGGTCGAACAGCAGGGGCGAGGCCTGCGTGGTGGGCTTGCTCTCTTCCGTCACCTGGGCAGGCTTGCCCTGCACGGCGGCGGCAATCGCTTCGGCGTCGGCCTTGTTCCACAGGCGGTCGGCCTTGGCCTCGGCATCGTCCGATTTCTTCCACTGCGGGTTGAACCACTTGCCCAGGTACTGGCCGGCCTGGGCGTCGAAAGTGCCGTGCACTTCCCAGTAGTCGCGGCTGACGAATTTGCGGATCTTTTCCTCGCGCTCCACCACCAGGGACAGGGTGGGCGTCTGCACGCGACCCACAGTGGTCAGGAAGAAGCCGCCGTCGCGCGAGTTGAAGGCCGTCATGGCGCGCGTGCCGTTGATGCCCACCAGCCAGTCGGCTTCGGAGCGGCTGCGCGCGGCGCTGGCCAGGCCTTGCATCTGCTGGTCGCTGCGCAGGTTGTTGAAGCCGTCACGAATCGCTTGAGGCGTCATGGACTGCAGCCACAGGCGCTTGACGGGTTTGCCCAGACCCCCTTTGGCGCCGCCTGCGTATTGCTCGATCAGGCGGAAGATCAGCTCACCCTCGCGGCCCGCGTCACAGGCGTTGATGAGTTCGGTCACATCCTTGCGCTTGGCCTGCTTGACCACGGCGTTCAGGCGGGTCTTGGTCTTGTCCACGGGCTTGAGGTCGAAGCGCGGGGGGATGACCGGAAGATTGGCAAAACTCCATTTGCCGCGCTTGACGTCGAATTCTTCGGGCGCCTGAATCTCCACCAGGTGGCCGACCGCACTGGTCACCACATAGCTGTCGGATTCGAAATAGTCATCGTGTTTTTCGAACTTGCCTGCCACCGGGGTCAGCGCACGGACGATGTCCTGTGCGACAGAAGGCTTCTCTGCAATCACCAGGGTTTTAGTCATTGTGTGTTCTCGTCGTCATTAACCACCTGAACCCGAATCCAAACTCAGGCTCATACAATTCGCTTCTCACGCGCGCGCATGCGCACATGTGTGCATATTCAAAGTATCAGAGAAAACATGCCCCGCACATCACTGGCCTCTTCAACGGGCCGCCGCATCCAGACCCGGCGCTCCGGCGTTCATGGCAAAGGCGTTTTCGCCGCGCAGGATATTGCGGAAGGCGAAACCATTATTGAGTACGTGGGTGAAGTGATTGACTGGCAGGAGGCGCAGGACCGTCATCCGCATGATCCCAGCCAGCCCAATCACACTTTTTACTTTCAGGTCGACGATGAGCGGGTGATAGATGCCACGCACAAGGGCAATTCCTCGCGCTGGATCAACCACAGCTGTGCGCCCAACTGCTACACCGACGAGATCGACGGTCGTGTCTATATCGTGGCGCTGCGCAATATTGCAGCGGGCGAAGAACTGAACTACGACTATGGCCTGATGGTGGAGGAGCGTTATACGGCCAAGCTCAAGGCTGAATATGCCTGCTACTGCGGCGCTGCGAACTGCCGCGGCACCATGCTGGCGCCGAAAAGGGGCTGGAAACCGCCGATGCCTCACGGCACCCCCTGAGCGGCTTTGCCGCTTCCCCCTCTCTCGCGTTGCTTCGCAATGCGGGAGGGGGACGACGCCATCGCCGCGAGGCGGCTCTTGCTCGGCGTCTCTGAGTTGGAACATGCTTGTTCAAGGCGTGCTCGCTGCATAGAAATTTTGGATAAAGAAAAAATGACTCAGCCGATTCACTGGAATGCCGAAGCCTTGTGGGAAGCCATTGCACCGCAGTTGCCGGGCTTTACGGTCGAGGTGCTGCCGACCATCGACTCCTCAAATACCGAACTCATGCGCCGCGCGCGCGACGGGCTGACGGATCCGGTGCTGCTGATTGCAGAGCAGCAGACCCAGGGCCGAGGCCGCCTGGGCCGCAACTGGGTCAGCGGCGTCGGTGATTCGCTGATGTTCTCGCTGGGCCTGCCGCTGGCACCGCGCGACTGGTCGGGGCTGTCATTGGCGGTGGGCGTGAGCGTGGCCGAGAGCCTGCAGCCCCAGCTTCCCGCAGCGGGGGCGGCGCCCAAGATCGGCATCAAATGGCCCAACGATCTGTGGCTGGAGGGCGACCGCAAGCTGGCCGGCATTCTGATCGAGACCGCCAGCTTTGTCGGCGGCCAGCAGCACGATATGACGGCACCGCGCTATGTGGTGATCGGTATCGGCATCAATGTGCGTCCCCGTCCCGGTGACGGCATGCGCACGGCCCCGGCCTGCCTGCAGGAGCTCGATGCCGCACTGGATGCGCCCACGGCCCTGGCCTGCATATTGCCCAACCTGGTGGCCGAGGTGCAGAGCTTTGCCCGGCATGGCTTTGCTCCGCTGATGCAGCGCTTTGCCCAGCGCGACCTGCTGGCCGGACGCGAGGTGAATCTGAGCGACGGCACGAGCGGCATGGCTCAGGGTGTGGCTGCCGATGGCGGTTTTCTGGTGCGTACAGCGACCGGGCTGCAAGCCGTGACCAGTTCCGAAATCAGCGTGCGTCCGGCTGGCAGCCCGCTGCAGGCTTGAAATGAAGCACCTCCTGAGGCGCTTTGCGCCTTCCTCCTCTCTCTACGCGCTGCGCGCCAGGGGAGAAGGACGCAGCCCTCGCTGCGGGGTCGCCCAGGCCCTTGCTCGGCTGCCCGCGAGCGGCTGCAGCCCATGGATAACTGATGTGAGAAACCTATGCTGAGAATCGTTTTCCTGCTCTTGCTGCTGGGCAACGCGGGTTACTACATGTGGAGCCACGGCTATCTGGCCGGCATGGGGCTGGCGCCGGAGTTGCAGTCCGAGCCGCAGCGCCTTCAGGAGCAGATCAGGCCGGATGCCCTGGTGCTGCAGCAGCCCGAAGCGGCGCAAGCTCCGGCCGTTGAACCGGCAAAGACTGTGGAGCCCGAAGCGCCTGCGGTGGACGACAGCGCGCCGCCCGCAGCTCCCGAAAGCAAGTCGGATGGCAAGCCCGAAGCTGCAACCGTCGCGGCCAGGGAAACCAAGGACGCCAAGGACGCAAAGGATGCCAAGACCGCCATTAAGGAGCCCGAGGCCTGCTATCAGGCCAACGGCATCGAAGAGGCGCAGGCCGACAGCATCCGACGTGCGCTGGCGGGCAAGTCCAAGAGCGATTGGGAGCTGGTGGCCAGCCATCAGGGCGGGCGCTGGATGGTCTATATGGGCAAGTTCCCGGACGCCGAATTCATGGACCGCAAGCGCGGCGAGTTGCGCCTGATGAATATCGACTTCGACCGCGCCGGCGGCAGCTTCGAGCCCGGTCTGTCGCTGGGGCGTTTCTCGACGGAAGAAGCCGCCCAGCGCCAGCTGGCCACTTTCGCGCGCCAGGGCGTGCGCACCGCGCGCGTGGTGCAGGAGCGTCCCGATGTGACGACCTATGCGCTGCGTCTGCCCAAGGCCACACCGACCTTGCGCAACGAAGTGGCGGCGCTGGCCGGCAAGAATCTGGTGCCCAAGGCCTTGCAGGCTTGCGCCAAGTAATTTTCGTAGCTGCTGTCGCAAGAAAGGCCTGCATTTGCAGGCCTTTTGTATTGGAAAACCAGTTGCGACAAGCGCAACCAGCTCCTGTTTTTAGTCCAGATGAATATTGGCGACAGCGGCCAGCTTCTTCATCTTGGCCACTTCGCTGGCGATCTGCTTGGTGAAGTCGGCGCTCGATGTGCCCGAGGGGTACAGGCCTTGAGCAGCCATGCGCTGCTTGACTGCGGGGTCCTTGAGTGCGGCAATGATGGCTTTTTGCACACGTTCCACTTGTGCGGCGGGCGTGTTCTTGGGGGCCACCAGGCCGAACCAGGAAGGCTCGTTCAGATCGGGGTGACCGGCCTGCGCATAGGTCTGCACATCGGGCAGCACGTCCAGGCGTTCATGCCAGGACACGGCCAGGGCGCGCACCTTGCCCGACTTAATATGGGGCAGCGAAGAGTTCACCTGGTCGAAGTACACGGGAACCTGGTTGCCCAGCACGTCGTTGATGGCAGGAGCCGAGCCACGGTAGGGGATGTGGTGCATTTCGGTGCCCGTGCTCTTGAGGAACTGGGCGCCCCACATATGGCCGATGGTGCCGTTGCCGGGGGTGGCATAGGACACCTTGCCGGGGTTGGCCTTGAGGTAGGCCACAAACTCGGCAAAAGTCTTCACGGGAATCAGCTTGGGGTTGATCACCAGCACGCCGGGGGCCTTGACGATCTCGGTCACGCCCACGAAGTCGTTGATCGCGTCGTAAGGCAGCTTCTTGAACACGGCGGGGTTCACACCATGGGTGGACAGGGTGGCAATACCGAAAGTCACGCCATCGGTGGCGCGAGCCACTTCTGCCATGCCGATGGAGCCGCCGGCGCCGGCCTTGTTTTCAATCACCACGGCCTGGCCGCCCAGCAGCTTGATCAGCACGTCCTGCATATTGCGGGGCACCATGTCGGTGGGGCCGCCAGCGGGGAAGGGCACGACGATGCGCATAGGACGCGATGTGTCCTGCGCCATGCTCATGCCGGAGAAAGAAGAAGCGGCTGCGGCAGCAGCGGCGGTGTAGATGAATTGACGTCGTTGCATCAAAAAGCTCCCAGGATCCAGTGATTCCAAATTGCTGTCTTGCAGAGCGCAAATAGCGACTCTTCAGACAACCCATGATCGAATTGATTCTAGGGTAAGCGAGAACTTGCCAAATACGCAGTTTCCGATATTCGCATCGGGGCAAACGGGCGCAAAGCCAAGCCTGGCGCGGCTTCTCAGCCTTGGGAGGCACCGAATTGGTGCATTTTTAGGTTGCGCTTCACTGCTGTCCGGGCATGGCCTTGAAGCGCACGGTAAACAGCGCCCCCGGCGGGGTATGACCGGGCCTGGCATCCTGCAGCAGCACTTGCGCTCCGTGCTGACGGGCGATTTCCATGACGATGGGCAGGCCCAGACCGGAGCCGTCGGCTTCGGAGCCCAGCGCCCGGTAAAAGGGCTGGAAGATCAGTTCGCGCTCGCCCAGCGGCACGCCGGGGCCTGAATCCTCGACCTGCAGCAGCAGGATCTGGCCGAAATGATCGGCCTGCACGCGCACGGTGACCACGCCTGGCTGCTCGCTGGTCGATGGCGTGTAGTTGATGGCGTTGTCCACCAGATTGCGCACCAGCTCGGCCAGCAGCGTGGCATTGCCGTTGAGCCAGACACCGGGCGTGCTGGAGCTGGCACCCTCGTAGCCCAGGTCTATGTGCTTGTCCATGGCGCGCGGCAGGCAGTCCTGCACCACGTCGGTGACGATGCGCACGAGGTTGCAGCCCTGCATGGCGGGCACGGCGCTCTCGGCCCGTGCCAGTGCCAGCAGCTGGTTGACAGTATGGGTGGCACGCATGCTTGAGCGGCCGATCTGTGCCAGCGAGCGCTTCAGGTCTTCGGTATTCGTGCCCTCGCGCTGGGCCAGGTCGGCCTGCATGCGCAGGCCCGCCAGCGGGGTCTTGAGCTGGTGGGCCGCGTCGGCCAGAAAACGTTTTTGCGTGGCGATGGAGTCATGCAGGCGCTGCAGCAGATCGTTGACCGAATCGACCAGCGGCACCACCTCCAGCGGCACATCCTTGTGATTGATGGGCGAGAGATCCTCGGGCTTGCGCGCGCGGATGCGCTCCTCCAGCCGGTGCAGCGGCTTGATGCCGCGTGCCAGCGCCAGCCAGACCAGCAGGGCGGCCAGCGGCAGGATGACGAACTGCGGTAGCATCACGCCCTTGATGATTTCCGTGGCCAGCACGCTGCGCTTTTCGCGTGTTTCCGCGACTTGCACCAGGGCGTTGGGCTCGCCGGGCAGCGGCATGCGCACCCAGATATAGGCCACGCGCAGGTCAATGCCCTTGTATTCCTCATCGCGCAGCAGCACCGAGCCGGTGGGCGTGTCCTCGTCGACGGAGGGCGGGCGCGGCAGGTCGCGCTCGCCGGCCAGATATTCGCCCCTGGTGCCGCTGACCTGGAAGAACACCGTGTCCGATTCATCGGCGCGCAGGATCTCGCTGGCCGACTGAGGCAGATTGAACTGCACCTTGCCGCGCTGCACGATGACCAGCTGAGCCAGGGCCTGGGCGTTGTACTCCAGCGCGCGATCGAAGGGCTTGTTGGCCAGGCCCTGGGCCACCAGCCAGGTCAGCGCCAGGCTCACGGGCCAGAGCAGCAGCAGCGGCGTGAGCATCCAGTCGAGGATCTCGCCAAAGAGGGATCGCTGCTCACGCTGAAAAATTTTCATGCTTGTAAAACTGGCGTATTCCAACTCAGGGATGGCCAGCAAGGGCCGCCCCGCAGCAAAGGCCATCGTCCCCCTCGGGGGGAAGCGGCGGGGGCCGCCTAGGCAAAGCCGCTCAGGGGGGGGCTATCTTTTCCAGGCAGTAACCGAGGCCGCGCACGGTGGCGATGCGGATCGGGCCTTTCTCGATTTTCTTGCGCAGGCGGTGGATATAGACCTCGATGGCATTGTTGCTCACCTCCTCGCCCCATTCGCACAGGCGCTCCACCAGCTGGTCCTTGCTGACCAGGCGGCCTGCGCGTTGCAGCAGCACCTCTAGCAGGCCCAGCTCGCGCGCCGACAGCTCCACCATCTTGCCGTCTATGGTGGCGACCCGGCCGGTCTGGTCATAGACCAGCGGGCCATGCTTGATGGTGGAGCTGGCGCCGCCCATGCCGCGACGCGTGAGGGCGCGCACGCGCGCTTCCAGCTCGGACAGCGCAAACGGCTTGGCCATGTAGTCGTCGGCACCATAGTCCAGGCCCTGTACGCGCTCTTCGATCGAATCGGCGGCCGTGAGAATCAGCACCGGCAGCGCATCGCCGCGCCCGCGCAGGCGCTTGAGCACTTCCAGGCCGTGCACCTTTGGCAGGCCCAGATCGAGAATCAGCAAATCGAATTCGCTGCTGGTCAGCAAGGCGGTATCGGCCTCGCTGCCGTTAGCCACATGGCTGACGACGGCGCCCGAGCTGCGCAGCGTGCGCAGCAGGCCATCCGCCAGCACCTGGTCGTCTTCGGCAATCAGTATGCGCATGTGTGTCTCCTGCTTGTTATGTGTGCCTGTTTGCACTTTTGCTGCCATTGTAGGGATGGCTCATGGCCGTTCGGGGCAATTCTCGACAGCCGCTCATAGGCGTCAAGAAGGCGTCAATACAGAATCTCAGTAGCCTTCGGCATAGGCTTCCAGGCCCAGCGCGACCACGGTGGCCACATCCGCGCCCACGGCTTCGCGAAATTCGGCCTCGGCCTGGCTTACGGCGTCGTGAAAAGCCTGCAGCCAGGCCAGACCCGCATCGGTGAAGCGCACGCGCCTGGCGCGCGCATCATGCGGGTCGGCCTCGCGCGTGACCAGGCCCCAGGCTTCGCACTGCGCCACCAGATCGGCCATGGCCTGCTTGGTCATGCCGGCCTTGTCGGCCAGATCGGTGAGCCGGTCGCCAGCCAGCGACAGATGGCGCGTGATGTGGATATGGGCCGCTCCTACCTTGTCGCGCGCCGCCAGATTGGATAGCGCCAGCGGCACCTCCACTGCACGCGCCATGAGCTGCAGCACGCGCGCATCGAAGCGGCGCATGGCATGGCCCAGCAAACGGCCCAGATGGGTCTGGCGCCAGGCATCGGCGGGCGGGGTGACGGGGGCGATTTCTGACATGAATAAATAGTAAGGCAAACTGACTAAATATTTAAATAAATCTACAGTATCCGCATCTAAACTACTGTTCAAGCATCCAGCCTGAATGCAAAAACAGGACTGGCCACAGACAGTCATTCACCTACTTCGGAGCCTGATATGAACGCCATCGCCAAGACCAACGACGCCAACAGCGAAAAAGCCAAAGCCCTGGCTGCAGCCCTGGCCCAGATCGAAAAGCAGTTCGGCAAGGGCACCATCATGAAGCTCGGTGAAGGTGAAGCCATCGAAGACATTCAGGTCGTTTCCACCGGCTCCCTGGGTCTGGACATCGCGCTGGGCGTAGGTGGTCTGCCCCGTGGCCGCGTGATCGAAATCTACGGTCCCGAATCCTCGGGCAAGACCACGCTGACGCTGCAGGTCATTGCCGAGATGCAAAAGCAGGGCGGCACCTGCGCCTTTATCGACGCCGAACATGCGCTGGACACCAGCTACGCCCAGAAGCTGGGCGTGAACCTCAGCGACGTGCTGATCAGCCAGCCCGACACCGGTGAGCAGGCGCTGGAGATCTGCGACAGTCTGGTGCGTTCGGGTGCCGTGGACCTGATCGTCATCGACTCGGTGGCCGCATTGACGCCCAAGGCCGAAATCGAAGGCGAGATGGGCGACGCCCTGCCCGGCCTGCAGGCCCGTCTGATGAGCCAGGCCCTGCGCAAGCTGACGGCCACCATCAAGAAGACCAACTGCATGGTCATCTTCATCAACCAGATCCGCATGAAGATCGGCGTGATGTTCGGCTCGCCCGAGACCACCACCGGCGGCAATGCGCTGAAGTTCTATGCCTCCGTGCGTCTGGATATCCGCCGCACCGGCACCATCAAGAAGGGTGACGAGGCCATCGGCAACGAAACCAAGGTCAAGGTCGTGAAGAACAAGGTCTCGCCCCCTTTCAAGACGGCAGAGTTCGACATCCTGTTTGGCGAAGGCATCAGCCGCGAAGGCGAGATTCTGGACATGGGCGTGAACGCCAAGATTCTGGAAAAGAGCGGTGCCTGGTATGCCTACAACGGCGAAAAAATCGGCCAGGGCCGCGACAACTCGCGTGAATTCCTGCGCGAGAACCCCGCGCTGGCCATTGAGATCGAAAACAAGGTCCGCGAAAGCCTGGATATCAAGCTGCTGCCCGTGGACGGTGCTGCGGCTGCCGAAGCCAAGCCTGCCAAGGGCGGCAAGGGCAAGGTGGACAAGGACGGCGTGATTGAAGGTTGATTCAGTCACCCTGAGGCGCCATGCGCCTTTCGCGAAAGGGGGCGACATCCTCGCTGCGGGCGCGGCCCCTGCTTGATGTCCCTGGCTTGGTGAGCGCCAGTGTTTGAGTGCGGGCCTCATTGCTCAAAAGGTTTGCCATCTTTGCGCAGGTTCGTCCTGCGCCTTTTTGTTTCTGGAGATGCGTCGTGAGCTTTGCCAAACTTTCACTCAAGGGCCGCGCCCTCAAGCTGCTGGCGCAGCGCGAGCATTCGCGACTGGAGCTGCAGCGCAAGCTGGCCGCCCATGTGGAGGAGGGCGACGATCTGAATGCCGTGCTCGACGAGCTGGAGCAGCGGGGCTTCATCAGCGTGGAGCGGGTGGTCGAGTCTGTCCTGCGCAGCAAGGCCGGCCGTTATGGCGCAGCGCGTCTGGTGCATGATCTGCGCAGCAAGGGGCTCGATGACGAGACCGTGCGCCAGGCGGGCGAGCAACTGCGCGGCAGCGAGCTGCAGCGTGCGCGCGAGCTGTGGTGCAAGCGTTTTGGCAGCGTGCCCGTCGACCTCAAGGAAAAGGCCAGGCAGCTGCGCTTTCTGGCTTCGCGCGGCTTTTCGTCCAGCGTGGCTTCACGCGTGCTGCGCGATGCCCCATACTCCCCTGCACCCGACAGCGAGGACGAGGACTGAGGCGGCCACCCGGTCCCCGCCCGCCTGCGGCGGGAACAGCTTTTCACACCGGAGGGACCCACGTGCTGACTGCTTCGCAACCCCCTGACGCCCCATCCGCCCTGCGCGTGGGCCTGAGTGCCGGCAAATCGCTGCTGGGCGGCCTGATGCTGGGTGCCTTGCTGGCCCTGGTGCTGGGCTGCGGCGCGGCCGTGTTCTATTTTTCCCGCCTGATGGCCGATCCCGGCCAGGGCATTCATGCCTCGGCCCATACCGGCATCTACGGCGCCGTGATCAGCCTGCTGATGTCGCCGCCGCTGCTGGTGGCCGTGGTGCTGATCTTCATCATCCCCGCCTACCTCATGGTCGGTCTGCAGCTGGGCCGCGCCCGCGCGGCAGGCAAGCTGGTGGCGCGCTACGGCCAGGGCCTGGCCGAGCGCCTGGCTGCCATGCTGGCACAGCGCATCGAGGCCCTGCCCAGCGCTCACAAGGCCATGCACAAGGCGGCCGACCTGCTCACCGTGGGCGCGGCGATGGAGCATCTGCAGCCCTGGGTGGGCAATGGGCGTGCCGTGCAGTTCGTGGTGCGCAGCGTGCTCAATCGCCTGCCACTGTCCGATCTGCTCGAGGAATGGGGGCGCACACGTGCCCAGTGGGGCAGCGAAGGCGGCAAGGACGACCCGGCGCTGCGTGCTTTTCTGGGCGCTCGCATCGAGGAGATGCTGCAGGGCCTGACCGAGCCGCCCTGGACGCTGTTGTGGATTTTGCTGGCCGGCCATGCCGTCGTGCTCGGCCTGGGCATCTGGCTGACCGCCTGAGCGCCCGGCCGGCCTGGCACCGGCTCAATGTCGGTGGCTGCGCGTAGCCCACCAGCAGACCAGCGAACCCAGCGTGACCAGTGCCACGCCCTGCCAGAAGCTCCAGCCCGGCAGCACCTGCAGCAGTGCGCTGGCCATCAGCGCCGAGAGCACGGGTGTGAAATAGGACGCCGCAGCCAGCAGGGCCAGCTTGCCATGCTGGATGCCGTGCTCCCAGCAGCTATAGCCCAGTGCCGTGAGCGCCCCGACCAGCAAGACCTGGCCGGCGGTGAGCCAGCTCCAGAGCATGGGCTGTGACTCGCCCAGCATCAGCCACTTGAGCCACAGCGCGATGGCAGTCCAGGTCACGAACAGACCCACGGCGTTGAAGCCGGCGCCATAGCGGCGCGCCAGCAGCGAGTAGGCCGGCCAGAGCAGGGCGGCTGCAAAACCCATGCCATAGGCCAGCGGGTTGCCCAGCACATGGCTCCACATGACCGGCAGGCTGAAGCTGTCGCCGCCCAGCACGCGCGCCAGACCCCACAGGCAGATCAGCACGCCTGGCCACAGCCACCAGCGAGCCGCCTGCTGGCCGCAGAGCACGGCCAGCACGATGGTGAGGCTGGGCCAGAGATAGTTGATGAGCCCGATTTCCATGGCCTGGCTGCGGTCGTGGGCCAGGCCCACGGCCACGGACAGGCAGATTTCATAGACCACGAACAGCAGGCCGCAGCCCCAGAGGTAGGCAGGGTGCATGCTGCGCCAGCGTGCCAGCTCGCGCCAGCCTTTGCGCCCGCGTGCTGCGGCAATGCAGATGGCGGCCATGGTGTAGAGGCAGGCCGCGCCGCCGACGGCGCCCAGCGGCTCGGCCACGGCGCGCATCAGACCCACGGTGCAACTCCAGCAGAGTACGGCGATCAGGCCGATGGCCGTGGCCTTTTGCGCGGCGGCTGCGTTCATGCGCAGCCGTTCCTGCTCCTGAAGCAGGAGCTGTTAACGTCAGTCCTATCTGAAAAATTCACAATAACTGCCATGTAAACCTTGTAAATGCTGCGCAGGCTGCTGCGAAATTGATGAATGCAGATATGAAAAAAGCCGCAGACCTGCGGCTTTGGAGGGTAAGGGCGAGGGCTGCGCTATGCGCGGCCCGGCACTCTGCCGTTGACGGTCATGCCGTGCATATTGTCATCGCTGTCGTGGAACTGCTTGCGCATATTGCATCTGGCCTGCGGCCTATGGGTCATGGATGCTGTTTGGCGACCCCGGCGCTGTCGCGCTTCACGAACAGCAGCACCAGAATGGCGGCACAGAACTCCACGGCAGCAATGATGAGCAGGCCTGGCGCATACGAGCCGCTGCTGGACTTGAGCAGACCCAGCAACTGCGGCGAGAAGTAGCCGGCCAGATTGGCTGCAGAGTTGATGACCGCCAGGCCCACAACCAGGGCAGTGGCCGAGAGGAAGCGGTTGGGAATCTGCCAGTACACGGGGATGGAGCCCATGGTGCCCAGCGATGACAGAGCCAGAGACGCGACGACGCCCGTCACATTGCCCTGCTGCAGGAACAAGGCCGTCAGCACCAGCCCGACAGCGCCCATGGCAGCGGCAATCGCCGTGTGCCAGCGCACTTCCTTTTTGCGATCGGACAGCCAGCCGTTGCCCACCATGCCTATCCAGCCACAGGCGTAGATCAGGGACATAACCCAGCCCAAGGTCTTGAGGTCGGTGATGCCCACGGATTTGACGATGCTGGGTCCGTAGAACACCAGCGTGGAGTTGCCGGCCACGATGCAGAAGAAGATCAGGATCAGCATCAGCACGCGAGGGTTGCGCATGGAGGCCCAGAAGCTGTGCTCGCGTTGGCCCAAAGAGGCTTCCTCGGCCTTGAGCTCTTCGGCTACATGCTGTTTTTCACGGGCGCTGAGCCAGGGGGCCTTGGCCGGTGTGTCGCTGAGCAGAAAGTAGGCAGCAATGCCCGCGAGAACGGACGGAATGCCTTCGATGATGAACAGCCATTGCCAGCCCGCATGATTGGCCACGCCGTGGAAGGTTTCCATCAGATAGGCGGCAATCGGGCTGCCCAGCATCAGCGACAGGGCCGACGCCGAGACAAAGAACGCCAGGGCCTTGCCGCGGCGGTGCGCCGGCAACCAGTAGGTCAGATAGAGAATCACGCCGGGCTGCAGGCCGGCTTCGAAAGCACCCATCAAGAAGCGCAGCACATAGAACTGCAAAGGCGTCTGCACCCAGGCCATGAGGATGCCGGTCACGCCCCAGCCTATGGTGATGCGCATGATGGTCTTCTTGGCCCCGAACTTGTGCAACAGCAGATTGCTGGGGACTTCAAAGAAGAAATAGCCGATGAAGAAGATGCCGGCCCCTGCGCCATAGACGGCGTCGGACCATTGCAGGTCGCTCATCATGGTCAGCTTGGCAAAGCCGACGTTGACACGGTCTACCCAGGCCAGAAACCAGATCAGGGTGAGAAACGGAATCAGCCGCCAGATGATGCGGCCAAAGGTGATGTCGCGCTCCTGCACGGTGCTGACATCGCTGCGCGCCGCCGAGACGGGGATGGAAGACATGGTTTCCTCGCTTTCGTACAACAGTGGGACTGAGAACGGCTACGAGAGCAGGGGTAGCAGCTCCGCGCATCCACTGCTGCCTGCGCGGATGCCGCCGCGCCGGGGTCAGGCGCGGCCGGCATCACAAGGCCGGGAAAGGCTCTGGCAGGTACAGCTCAGATGGGGCGACTATAGAAGTGGCTTGCGCAAAGCACAGCCGGTGCTTTTCCGTCTGGACAAAACAAGAAATTTAAATTTCAAAAATGAAAATATGAAAAATTAATTTCTTTTTTCGATTTTTGCCAGGACATGGAAAGCAAAAAACGGCCACCAGGGCCGTTTTTTCGGGAGCAGGGCAGGGCTTACAGGCCGAGCATGATCTGCAGGTTCTGCACGGCAGCGCCGCTGGCACCCTTGCCCAGATTGTCCAGGCGGGCAATCAGCACGGCCTGGCGGTATTGTTCGTTGGCAAATACGCGCAGCTCCAGCTTGTTGGTATTGGCCAGAGTGTCGGCGGCCAGCTTGTTGTCGTCCGTGGGCGGCAACACGCTGACCCAGTTGGCAGGCGTATTGGTCCTGGCGTAGTGGCTGGCCAGTGCGTCATGCAGGTCGGCGGCCTTGGGTGCGCCGGGCAGCAGGTCCAGGTGCAGCGGCAGCTGCACCAGCATGCCCTGGGCAAAGTTGCTCACGGCGGGGATGAACACGGGGCGGCGGGTCATGCCCGTGTAGTGCAGGATTTCGGGAATGTGCTTGTGCGATAGGCCCAGCGCGTAGGCCTCGTAAGGTGCGGCATCGCCGCCTTCATAGGCTTCGATCATGGTGCGGCCGCCGCCGGTGTAGCCGGACACGGAGGGCAGGCTCACGGGGTAGTCGGCGGGAATCAGGCCGGCAGCCACCAGCGGTGCCAGCAGGGCAATGGCGCCCGTGGCGTAGCAGCCGGGGTTGGAGACGCGGGTGGCGTTCTTCACGGCGTCGAGCTGGCCGGCGCGCAGTTCGGGGAAGCCGTAGACCCAGCCTGCGGCCGTGCGGTGGGCAGTGGAGGCGTCGATGATCTTGATGGCGCGGCCTGTCTCTGCGGTGATGGAGTCCACCATGGCTGCGGTTTCACGGGCGGCATCGTCATGCAGGCAGAGGATGACCAGATCCACACCAGCAATCAGAGCGCGCTTGGCGGCCGGGTCCTTGCGCAGTGCGGGGTCGATGCTGACCAGTTCCACACCTGCAAAATCGACCAGACGATCACGGATCTGCAGACCCGTGGTTCCTGCTTCTCCGTCAATAAAGACTTTTGCCATTGCATTTTCTCCTGCACCGGCGCGCGCATTTCTTGGTTTCTATGCCGCTGCCTGCGGCACCATTGCCGCTTTCCGAGCGGTAATTGTCCTTGAATCTCGTCAGGGATGTGCACTGCCTGTCTTTGAGCCAAGTCTCGCGCGAATGGCCCAGTAGACGTAGCAGCTATTCGCAGTTGTCAGCACATTGCCAGCCGCTGCCCCAATGTCCTTGACTCGTATATAAGACATAAGAAAGTTGCGGGAAGAAAAGATATCGTGTAGGAATAATTTCCCTAAAGAATTCAAGGCATTGCAGCTGTTTCCGGAACACGACAAAGTTGCGCGAAATTGTGGATTTTGCGCATGTTCAGGTGTCGTTTTGCGCGGTGCAGCATGGTACATTCCTGCTCGCCATGTCATATGAACCCGATGGCCAGGCTCCCCCGAGTCGGTGGCAAGCGGGTATTTCCCCTCAGTTCAGAGAGACAAAGTCATGAAGATTCATGAATACCAAGGCAAGGAAATCTTGCGCCAATTTGGTGTGCCCGTTCCCCGTGGCATTCCTGCGTTTACCGTGCAAGAGGCTGTTGAAGCAGCCCAGAAGCTGGGTGGACCCGTGTGGGTGGTGAAGGCCCAGATTCACGCTGGCGGCCGCGGCAAGGGCGGCGGCGTGAAGGTTGCCAAGTCCATCGAGGACGTGCAAAAGCTGTCCGAGCAGATCCTGGGCATGCAGCTGGTGACTCACCAGACCGGCCCCGAAGGTCAGAAGGTTCGCCGCCTGTACATCGAAGACGGCGCCGACATCAAGAACGAACTGTATGTGTCGCTGGTGACCGACCGCGCCACACAGAAGGTTGCCCTGATCGCTTCCAGCGAAGGCGGCATGGACATCGAGGAAGTGGCTCACTCCACTCCCGAAAAGATCATCACCGAGATGATCGACCCCCTGACCGGCATCACCGAAGCGCAATCGCGCAAGGTGGCAGCTGCCATCGGTCTGGAAGGCAAGTCCGTGGACCAGGCCGTGGATCTGTTCGCCAAGATCTACAAGTGCTACATGGACACCGACGCGTCGCTGGTGGAAATCAACCCCCTGAACTGCGACTCCAAGGGCGACCTGATGGCCCTGGACGCCAAGTTCAACTTTGACCCCAACGCTCTGTTCCGTCACCCCGAAATCGTGGCTTTCCGCGATCTGGATGAAGAAGACGCTGCCGAAATCGAAGCATCCAAGTTCGATCTGGCCTACATCTCCCTGGACGGCAACATCGGCTGCCTGGTGAACGGCGCCGGTCTGGCCATGGCCACCATGGACACCATCAAGCTGTTCGGCGGCGAACCAGCCAACTTCCTGGACGTGGGCGGCGGCGCTACGGCCGAGAAGGTGACCGAAGCCTTCAAGATCATGCTCAAGAACCCCGAAGTCAAGGGCATTCTGGTCAATATCTTCGGCGGCATCATGAAGTGCGACACCATCGCCACCGGCGTGGTCACTGCTTGCAAGGCCGTGAACCTGTCCGTGCCTCTGGTCGTGCGCATGAAGGGCACCAACGAAGAACTGGGCAAGCAAATCCTCAAGGATTCCGGCCTGCCCATCATCGCTGCCGACACCATGGCTGAAGCAGCGACCAAGATCGTTGCTGCCGTTAAGTAATACGCCCCGGAGATAGAAACATGTCGATCTTTATCAACAAAGACACCAAGGTCATCACCCAGGGCATTACTGGTAAGACCGGTCAGTTCCACACTGAAAAGTGCCAGGAATACGCGAACGGCAAGAACTGCTTCGTGGCAGGCGTGAACCCCAAGAAGGCTGGCGAAAAGATTTTCGACATCCCAATCTTTGGTTCCGTCAAGGACGCTGCCAAGGAAACCGGCGCTACCGTGTCCGTGATCTACGTGCCTCCCGCAGGTGCTGCTGCTGCCATCTGGGAAGCAGTTGAAGCCGATCTGGACCTGGCCATCTGCATCACCGAAGGCATCCCCGTTCGCGACATGCTGGAAGTGCGCAACAAGATGAAGGCCAAGGAAGCTGCCGGCGGCAAGAAGACTCTGCTGCTGGGCCCCAACTGCCCCGGTCTGATCACGCCTGACGAAATCAAGATCGGCATCATGCCCGGTCACATCCACAAGAAGGGCCGCGTGGGCGTGGTGTCCCGTTCCGGTACGCTGACTTACGAAGCCGTGGCTCAGCTGAGCGAACTGGGCATTGGCCAGTCCTCCGCCGTCGGTATCGGTGGCGACCCCATCAACGGTCTGAAGCACATCGACGTGATGCGCGCTTTCAACGACGATCCCGACACCGATGCCGTGATCATGATCGGTGAAATCGGCGGTCCCGACGAAGCCGAAGCTGCCCAGTGGTGCAAGGCCAACATGAAGAAGCCTATCGTGGGCTTCATCGCTGGCGTGACTGCCCCTCCCGGCAAGCGCATGGGCCACGCAGGTGCCCTGATCTCCGGCGGTGCCGACACTGCTGATGCCAAGCTGGCCATCATGGAAGAGTGCGGCTTCACCATCACCCGCAACCCTTCCGAAATGGGTCGCCTGCTGCAAGGCCTGCTGAAGAAGTAAGCTCGTGCAAAAGTTCGTGATACAGCGTTGAATTTACGCAGTATTACGAACTGGCAAGATGGGCTTCGCGCCCTACACTGCCTCCACTCTTAAAAGAAAGCGCCGCGCAATGCGGCGCTTTCATATTCAAAACAGTGGAGTCACAAATGGAATTTCTCAATAGCGCCGATTTCTGGATCGGCCTGGTGAAGATCATCTGGATCAACATCATTCTCTCCGGCGACAACGCCGTGGTCATCGCACTGGCTGCGCGCTCTCTTCCCCCTGAACAGCAAAAGAAAGCCATCATGTTCGGCTCCGGCGCCGCCGTGGTGCTGCGTATCGTGCTGACCGTGGTAGCTGCCAAGCTGCTGGAACTCTCCTTCCTGCAGGTTGTGGGCGGCTGCCTGCTGCTGTGGATCGGCTATCAGCTGCTGACCGGCGACGAAGACGGCGAGGGCGAATCCAAGGGCCATGGCTCCATGATGACCGCCATCCGCACCATCCTGATTGCCGACCTGGTGATGAGCCTGGACAACGTGATTGCCGTGGCCGCTACCGCCCAGGGCAATATGGTGCTGCTGATCCTGGGTCTGGCCATCTCCATTCCCCTGGTGATCTTCGGCTCCACGCTGATGATCAAGCTCATGGAACGCTTCCCCGTCATCGTCACGCTGGGCGCGGCGCTGATCGGCTGGGTGGGCGGCGAGACCATCGTCAACGACAATCTGCTGCATGGCTACACCATGGCCCACCCCTGGCTGCACTATGTTGCAGCTGCAGCGGGCGCTGTGCTGGTGGTCGGACTGGGCAAGTTCATGCAGGCACGCTCTGCCAAGAAGGAAGTCGCTGCGGCCTGATCGCCCCGGAAGTCTTTCCCCAAAGAACGCACTGTGGATTCACAGTGCGTTTTTTTATGGCCGCAGTGCGGATGGCAATTTGTGTGAACATCTGGCGGACACCAACCTTCGTGTAACCCCAGGCTTGTTAGCCTTGTCGCCATGCAGATATCGGAACTTGCCAGCCTGT
The DNA here is from genome assembly GCF_039581385.1 of Comamonas sp. A7-5. Classification (NCBI taxonomy): domain Bacteria; kingdom Pseudomonadati; phylum Pseudomonadota; class Betaproteobacteria; order Burkholderiales; family Comamonadaceae; genus Comamonas; species Comamonas sp. A7-5. The sequence goes on along the minus strand of NZ_JBCPWO010000003.1, from coordinate 235,748 downwards.
CGGGTGTGTCCGTACACGCCATTCGCCACTATGAGAGTCTGGGCCTGATTGCCGCCAGCCGGCGTCCTTCCGGCTACCGCGAGTTCGATGACAGCGTGATCCGCGAGCTGCGATTCATCGCCATGTCGCGGCAATGTGGCTTCTCACTTGCGCAGATTGCCGAGGTATTGCCGGCTTACCGCTGCAAGTCCCTGACGGCCAGCCAGATCGTCTGCAGGCTTGAGGAGCGCATTGCCGAGATCGATGCCGAAATCGCCAAGCGCAACGCTCTGCGTCAGCACCTGGTTTCCCATGTGGAATGGTTTCGTCTGCGCGAGCAGCGGCCAGCCTCGAAACCGGGATTTCCTCGCGTCTCTGCGCGAGGCGGCAATGGTGCCGGTCCATCCGGCAGGAGGGGGTGCAAGTCATGACACCGCAGAACGAACACTTTGCCCGAGACATCAGGGCGCTGGTGCTGTCCATGCCGGTGGCGCAGATGCTGCAACTGCGCTTTGAACGCATAGAGCCCGGCGAGGTCGATCTCTGCCTGCCCTACCAGGAAAGTCTGAGTTTCAGGCCCGGCCAGTTGCAGGCAACGCCGGTCTTTGCCATCGCAGACTTTGCCGCCGTATCGGCGGCAGGGACGCTGCTGCCGCCGGGCTGGCTCAATGCCACGATCGACTGCAGCATCAAATACCTGGCTCCTGCCGATGGCGAGACATTGCTGGCACGTGGCCGCGTCATCCAGGCCAGCAAGCTGCTGACGGTGGCCAGGGCGGATGTGTTTTCTCGCAAGGCGGGCCGGGAGCTGCTGTGCGCCACCATGCTGGCCACGGCGCGGAACCTGGCGCCTGCACAGTAGGGGGCCTTTTGGGGCGCTGTAGCGCCTGAACGCTGGATGCTATCGAGATTGATTTTCTCGATAGCGGAACCGACCGGGTCGGCACCTTCAAGGCAAACTACAGCCCATCATGAAGACCCAGTACTACACCGCTTCCAGCCTGGACGGCTTTCTTGCCACCGAAGACGACTCTCTGGACTGGCTGTTTCCGTTGGGCAGCCTGACGGAGTCCAGCTACCCGGGCTTTATTGCGCAGGTCGGCGCGCTGGCCATGGGCTCGTCCACCTATGAGTGGATGGTCCGCAACGCCGATGCGGTGAAGAAGGAGAGCGGCGCGGCCTGGCCTTATGCACAGCCTGCCTGGGTTTTCTCCAGCCGTCAGCTGCCGTTGATAGAGGGAGCCGATGTACGCTTTGTCAGTGGCGATGTGCGGCCCGTGCTGGCAAGCATGAGGGCTGCAGCCGGCGACAGGAACATCTGGATCGTGGGTGGCGGAGATCTGGCGGGACAGTTCCATGACGCGGGCCTGCTGGATGAGGTCATCGTGCAGATCGGTTCAGCCACTCTGGGTCGTGGCAAGCCTTTGTTTCCGCGCCGCGTGCTGAGTCCCGTGCTGCAACTGCAGTCCGTGCAGCAGATGGGGCCAGGAATGGCCGAGCTGCGCTACACCGTGTGCAAGACGCAGCCGCCCGCGAATTAACGGCTGCTTCTGGCAGGCCAGAGCACCGAAGCAATTGCCACCACCATCAGGCAGACAGCAGTCCAGTCCTGCCAATGCAGGACCTCGCCCAGCCACCAGGCGCCCACGAACACGCCCAGCACCGGAATCATCATCACGCTCAGCGTGGAGGCCACGGGCGGCAGGCTGCGGGCCAGATAGAACCATACGGCCTGGGCGAAGCCCAGCACCAGCACACCATTGAAAGCGATGGCAGCCAGAGCGCTCTGGTCGGGCATATGCCATTGTTGGCGCTCGAAAACAAAGGCCAGCACGGTCAGCACCACGGTGGTGATGGCCACCATCCACAGCGACAGCGTCATCAGCGGCACCGGTGCCTCGGTGCGGCGCAGCAGCTGCGTGCCCCAGGCCCAGCCGGCGGCGGCGATCAGCATCAGCATCACGCCCAGGGGCTTGCTGCCCAGAGCGCCAACTTCATGCCACAGCAGCAGCAGCACGCCGGCGAAGGCTGCTCCCACGCCGGCCCAGGCGCGTGCGCCCAGCCGGTCCTTGAAGAACAGGCTGCCGAACACGGCCGAGAAGATGGGCATGGTGTAGCCCAGAATCGCCGCGCGCCCGCTGGACAGCGTGGGGATGGCGATGATGATCAGGCAGTGCCAGAGCACCATATTGAACAGCGTGAGCTTGGCCAGCTGGCCCCAGTAGCTGCGCGGTATGGCCAGCGGCAAGCGCTGACTGGTCACAAACAGGGCCAGAATCGGCAGGCCTATCCACATGCTGACCATGCGAAAACTCAGCGGCGGGAAATGCTGTACGCCGAGCTTCATTACCGGCCAGTTCAGGCCCCAGACGATGGTGAGCAGGACGAGAAGAATGAGCTGTTTGGGCGTGAACGAAGGCATGGGTGTGGATTATCTCCCCCGGAATGACTTTCTCCCCCTGTGGCGCTTCGCGCCTTCCCCCTGGCCGGGCGCCCCTCTCTCTACGCGCTGCGCGCTATGGGAGGGGGACGACAGCCTCGCTGCGGGGCGGCGGGGCCGCCCAGGCCCTTGCTCGCTGTCTCTTTGCTGGTGTGTGCCAAGTTTGACGTCTTGCTGCAAAACCTGTGGCAAGGCTTGGAAGGGTCGAGCAATTAAAATCACGCTTTATGACTTTTATCGACATGCTGCGCGACGCGTCCACGCGCAATGACTCCATGCTGTGCGTGGGTCTGGACCCTGAACCCAGCCGCTTTCCTGGCGCCATGCAGGGCGATGCGTCCAAGATCTACGACTTCTGCGCAGCCATCGTCGATGCCACCCATGATCTGGTCAACAGCTTCAAGCCCCAGATTGCCTACTTTGCTGCTCACCGTGCCGAAGACCAGCTCGAAAAGCTGATGGAGCACATGCGTCGCGTGGCACCCCATGTGCCCGTGATTCTGGATGCCAAGCGCGGCGATATCGGCTCCACCGCCGAGCAGTATGCGAAGGAAGCCTTCGAGCGCTATGGCGCCGATGCCGTGACGCTCTCTCCCTTCATGGGTTTCGACTCCATCACGCCCTATCTCAAGTACGAGGGCAAGGGCGCTTTTTTGCTGTGCCGCACCTCCAACCCCGGTGGTGACGATCTGCAGGCCCAGGTCCTGGCCGATGTGCCTGGCAACCCCCATATGTTCGAGCATGTGGCCAAGCTGGCCCAGGGTCCCTGGAACACCAACGGCCAGCTGGGCCTGGTGGTGGGGGCAACCCGTCCCAACGAGATCGAGCGCGTGCGTGCCGTGGCTCCCACCTTGCCGCTGCTGATTCCCGGCGTGGGTGCACAGGGCGGTGATGCCGTGGCAACCGTCAAGGCGGCCCGCATTGGTGGCGGACCCATCATCATCAACTCCTCGCGTGCCATTCTGTACGCAGGGCAGGGCGACGACTTTGCCAAGGCTGCACGCGAAGCCGCCATCGCTACGCGCGCCACGCTGCAGGCTGCAGCCCAGAGCTGAGTCAGGGTAGGCTCTGGCCATGCAAAGCAAATGGCTGGAAGACTTTCTGCTTCTGGCTCAGGAGCGCAGCTTCACCCGGGCGGCGGAGCTGCGCCATGTCACCCATCCCGCCTTCGGCCGGCGCATTCGTGCGCTGGAGGCATGGGCTGGAACCCCGCTGATCGAAGCGGGCGGCGGGCCGGTTCGTCTCACCCCGGCCGGTGAAGCCTTTCGCGACACCGCCGAGCAGATGGTGCGCACCCTGGCCCAGTCGCATGACGAGCTGCAGGCCGTGGCCGGCCGACAGGCCCATGTGATCACGCTGGCCACGGGGCGTACCCTGGCGCGCACCATCGTGGCCGACTGGCTGGCGCGCTACGGCAGCGTGCTGCAGACGGCGCAGATGCGCATCGTCACCCGCACACTCGACGAAACCGTGCACATGCTGCAGCGCGGCGAGGTCAGCTTTGCCCTGCTCTATCACCACGCAGCCATTGCCGTGCGGCTGGATGGCCGTCAGTTCAGCTATCTGACGGTGATGAGCGACAAGCTGGTGCCCGTGGCGCGTGCCGATGCCGAAGGCAAGCCCTTGTTTGCACTGGCGCAGGCCCTGCTGCCCGGTGCCAGCCCCGTGCCCTATCTGGCTTTCTCGCACAGCATGGCGCTGGGGCGGCTGGCCGAGGACCATCTGGCCAGTCATCCGCTGTGGCCGCGTCTGCGCCGCTGCATCGAATGCGATTCGGCGGATGCCAATTACGAGTACGTGCTCAAGGGTCTAGGCGTGGCCTGGATGCCCTGGTCCATGGTGCAGCGCGACTGCCAGGACGGTCGTCTGGCGCTGGCCGGCGACGGCAGCCTGGACGTGCATTTCGATGTGCGGCTTTATCGGCCCAAACGTCGCCTGAGCACCGCTGCGGAGCAGTTCTGGACCGATATCACTGGCCAGTAAATGAGCAGTCACTCCTTTTTTGCCTGCGGCCAGACATGAAGCTGGAAAAACAACAGCGGGTATCGGACTCCTGGCGACATTGCTCCCTCTCTATTTGCCCAAAAACGCGTTGATGTGCTGAAATGGCACGGAAATGTGCCAGATCGGCACTAAAAGGTTTTCTCCGTATTCGGACAATTGCCTCATACAGATTCGGAATAGTTTCATGCAGAACACAAACATCCTCCGCCGTACCGCCATCGCTGCGGGCCTGCTGCTGGGCGCTGCCGTGGCAGTGCCTGCCATCGCCGCCGACAACTATCCCAGCAAGGCCATCACCATGGTCGTGGGCTACCCGGCCGGCGGCAGCACCGACCTGGTCGGTCGCCTGGTGGCCGACGGCCTGGCCAAGCACCTGGGCCAGCCCGTGGTGGTGGAAAACCTGGGCGGTGCCGGTGGCGCCATCGGTGCGCAAAAGGTGGCCAAGGCCCCTGCCGACGGTTACACCATCATGGTGGGCGCCAACAATGAGCTGGCCATTGCCAGGCTCATCAACAAGGCCGTGAAGTACAACATCGGCGACTTCACTCCCATCGGTCTGGTGGGTTCCCAGCCCATGGTGCTGGTCGCATCGCACAAGGCCGGCGTGAAGAACGCGGCCGAGTTTGTGAGCCTGGTGTCCAAGAACCCCGACAAGTTCAGCTACGGCAGCTCCGGCGTGGGCACGGCTCTGCACCTGGCCGGCGAGCTGGTCAAGGAGCAGGGCAAGCTGCAGATGACCCATGTGCCTTACAAGGGCGTGGCTCCGCTGACCACCGACCTGGTGGGCAACAACATCGAGTTCGGCGTGTTCGTGCTGTCCTCGGGCCTGCCTCATATCAAGGCCGGCAAGGTCGTGGCCCTGGGTACGACCGAAGCCAAGCGCTCGGCCATCACCCCCGATATTCCTGCCCTGTCCGAACTGCCCCAGTTCAAGAACGTGGACATCAACAGCTGGTTTGCACTGATGGCACCCAAGGGCCTGCCCGCTCCCATCGCCGCCAAGCTGAAGAAGGCGCTGGAAGACACCATGGCTTCGCCCGAGTTCCGTAAGAAGATGGAAGAGACCGGCAATGTGGTGGCCGATCCCAAAGTGGATGCCGGCAAGTACATCAACACCGAGATTGCCAAGTACTCGAAGATTGTTCAGTTCGCCAAGATCGAGAACTGATAGTGGCACCGCCTGGGTGGTCTGAGACTGCCTGAGGTTCTGAACGGCTTGTGTCTTTTGGGGCGCAAGCCGTTTTTGTTTCTTGGCTGATTTGAGGGCAAAGGGCGGGTCTCGGCCCGCCTTGCCGACTTACTTTCTTGAAAGTAAGCAAAGAACACCGCCCCTGCTACCCACGCCCCCTTCGCTACGCTACGGGGTAACCTGCGCCGTCAACCTCTTGTGGCTGTAGGGCAAAACTCACTTCGAGCTTCGCTCTGCGTTCAAACACGTCGCCGTAAAAGTGATGACGATGCAGTTGCACTCTATGGTGCAACTGCGCGCCACAAGAGGCCGCCGTCACAGGCGTGGGCAAAAGGGCAATACCGAATGCGGGATAGCTTCTTTACATCGGGCCGGGCCCAGCCATATCTTCAAGCTGGTCTACGACTCCAGCACGGGGCGCGCCTGGGCGCACTGGCAGGCCAATAGCCAGGATACGCGGATGAGTGCGCCGATCAGTTATGAGGAGTTCACTCGGAGGACGGGGATGCCGTTGTTGGCGGGGGTGATGCGGGGGCGGGGTTAGCCTTCTGGCGTGGGCCAGGGGTCCGTCTTTGCCCCTGCCGGAGGGTGCTTTTCGAGGCCGGGTCTCGGCCCGGCAGCCGACCTACTTTCCTTTGTTTCGCCAAAGGAAAGTAGGCAAAGCAAAGGCGACCCCGATGCCCGCGACCCTCCGCTTCGCTGCGGGAAACCTGCGTCGTGGCGGTCGCGGGGTGGGGAGAAAGGACGCGGGCTGGCGGTCGCTGGCTGCGCCTCAGGCCGGCGCCATGCGCCGATCGAGAACCTTGTCTATCAGGCCCCATTCGCGGGCCTCTTCTGCGGTCATGAAGCGGTCGCGGTCCAAGTCGCGTTCCACCTCTTCATAGCTGCGGCCGCAGTGCTGGGCGTACAGGCGTGTCACGCGGTCCTTGGTGCGCAGCATTTCCTCGGCATGGATGCGGATGTCGGAGGCCTGGCCCTGCACGCCGCCCAGCGGCTGGTGCACGTGCAGGCTGGCGTTGGGCAGGGCCATGCGGTGGCCGGGCTCGCCGGCCATGAGCAGGAAGGAGCCCATGGAGCGCGCCGTGCCCATGCACAGCGTGTGCACGGGTGACTTGATGAACTGCATGGTGTCGTACATGGCCAGGCCGCTGGTGATCACCCCGCCCGGCGAGTTGATGTAGAGGTGGATGGGCTTGTCCGGGCTCTCCGCCTCCAGGAACAGCAGTTGCGCGCAGACCAGGGCAGAGACCGCATCGTTGACCTCGCCGTTGAGAAAGATCACGCGGTCGCGCAGCAGGCGCGAGTAGATGTCGAAGGACCGCTCTCCGCGCGCCGACTGTTCGACAACCATGGGGACGAGCATCATCGATTCGCGCATGGGCGAACTCCTGTGTGTGGTGGTGAAAAAGAAAGGGCTGCGGCCCTGCGCCGCATGCCCCGTTGCCGGGGCCCTCAGGTCACGTGCATCAGGTCGCGTACATCAGGAAGCCGCCGTCGTTGGCCGCTTCCCTGGCCGACTGCACCCGCGCATCGGTCAGCACATGGACGATGCGAAGCAGCGTGCCGCCATCGGCGCCGGGGCTGATCTGCAGGTCCACCGTGCTTTCCAGAAAGGGCGGCTCCGCCTCGCGCAGCCGCAGGCGCAGTTCCTGCTGCGGCACCCGCTGCAAAGGCTCGGCATGCTCGGTGCCCGGCAGCCACTGCGCGCGTAGCTCGGGAATGCTCAGCGCGCGCCAGACCTTTTCGGGCGGGGCGTCCAGTGCGTACTCCTGCACCAGCTCGCGGGCCGCATCGTCGGTGTCCATATTGCTCATCTTGTTCATTGGTCCATGTCCTTGAGCAGGCCCTTGAGAGCATCCACGCGCTGCGGCCAATAGGCGCGGTACTTCGCCAGCCAGCCCGCAATCAGCGCCAGCCCTTCGGGATCGACCTCGTAATGCATGAAGCGCCCCTGCCGCTGCTCGCTCACCAGCCCAGCATTGCGCAGCACGGCCAGATGCTGGGACATGGCCGACTGGCTGATATCCATCCCCTCGCGCAGCGCGCTGGCATGCATGCTGCCAGCGGCCAGCTTCTCGAAGATGGAGCGGCGCGTAGGGTCGGCCAGGGCCTTGAAGATGTCGTTCTCGGGCATGGCGACACTTTAGCAACCACTTATTTCAAATGCAAGCCCCGCACGCCAATCCCGCCGCCACGCCCTCATCCGCAAACCGCTTGGCCGCCTTGAGCAGATAGTTCACGGCATAGAGGATGGGGTCGTCGGCCTCATCCCCATTCAGATGGTCCACCACCTCGATGGCATAGCCCAGATTCACCGCCGTGTCGTGCAGCAGGCCCAGCAATTCCTTGTCCTGCGGCTCCAGCGACTGCGCCTGATCGGCCTTCACGTAGTAGATACGCAGCAGGTCGCGGCGCACGCAATTGGTGGCCGTGATGTTGTGGCGAGCGTGCAGGTCCAGCACATCCAGCGCGGCGCCCATGTGCAGGACGGCGTCGATGGCGAGGTCGTCGAGCCGAGGCGTGGCAGAAGCAACCGATGATGCTTTGAATAGCTGCTTCCGTAATCTGGATAAGCGCAGGGGCGCAGACACTCGGGTTGTGCTCTTTGCCTACTTTCTGGTGGCCGAAAGTAGGTCGCGCGCCGGGGTGAAATCCCTGCCTCTGCCCTGAGATCAAGAAAAAATCAGGCTACAACCCACATTCAGAAAGCGCGATGCGCTATCAATTTTGAACAGTCCGCTGACAACGCGCAGGCGACACCGCCCCCACATTCACCTTCTGCTGCGTCAGAGACGCATCCAGCGTCTCCCCGAGCAGCAGATTGCGCGCCAGCAGGCTGTAGCCGGCGGCGCTCTGGATGCCGTAGCCGCCTTGGGCGGCGACCCAGAAAAAACCCGGAATGGGCGTGGGCGAGGCGTCCCAGCCTATCACCAGCTCGCCATCGGCGACAAAGCTGCGCAGGCCGGCCCAGGTATGCGAGGGGCGGCGGATTTGCAGCGTGGTGGCTTCCTCGATGTGATAGATGCCGGTGGCAATGTCCAGCTCTTCGGGCACCACATCGTGCGGTGCCACGGGGTCTGCATTGGCGGGTGAGCCCAGCAGCTGGCCGGCGTCGGGCTTGATGTACCAGTTTTCATCGGCGCTGATGATGGCGGGCCAGTGCGTGGCATCCATGCCTTCGGGGGCCGGGAAGGTGAAGGCGCTGCGGCGCTTGGGCGTGATGCCGATGGGAGCCGCGCCCACCATGGCGGCCACGACATCCACCCAGGCCCCGGCGGCGTTGACGATGACCTTGGCACGAAGGCTGCGGCCCTGGGGCAGGGCGATGTGCCAGAAGTCGTTGACGCGGGTGATGGCCTGGACCTCGGCGTTGCACCACAGATCGCCGCCACGCTGGCGCAGGCCGCGGATATAGCCCTGGTGCAGGCCGTGCACATCGATGTCGCGTGCGCCGGTGTCCAGAAAGCCGTCCACCAAGACTTCGGCGTCGAGTACGGGAACCAGGGCCTTGAGTTGCTCGGCGCTCAGGCGCTGGGCCTCGGGGGAGTGGATGGTGGCTTCGGCGTAGGCGGCGTCGACCAGATCCTTTTGCTCGGCCGTGCCCACATAGAGCACGCCGCGCGGCGTGAGGATGGGAGCTTCGGCAAAACCGGCCGGTGGCGCATCGTAGAAGGCGCGGCTTGCGCGGGTCAGAGCCTGCACCTGGGCGGGCCCGTAATGCTCTTCAAACAGCGCGGCCGAGCGGCCGGTGGTGTGATAGCCGGGCTGGGATTCGCGCTCCAGCACCAGCACGGAAGGCGGAGTATCGCCACCCGACTGCGCCAGCTGCCAGGCGGCAGATGCACCGGCCATGCCCGCGCCCACGATGACGAAATCCCAGACATCTTTCTGCATTGTTTCTCTCCCCGGCGCAACAAGCTATGTTTTGCATAGCTTGTTGCGCTTGATCAGTCTTGTTTTGATGACGATTTGGCTTTGGACTTGGCAGGGGCCTTGTCCAGATAGGGCTTGAGGTAGCGGCCCGTCACGCTGGCCGGGTTGGCCGCGACTTCCTCTGGCGTGCCCTGAGCCACGACCTGGCCGCCGCCCGAGCCACCCTCGGGGCCCATGTCGATCAGCCAGTCTGCGGTCTTGATGACGTCGAGGTTGTGCTCGATCACGACGATGGTGTTGCCCGCATCGCGCAGCTGGTGCAGCACCTTCAGAAGCAGGGCGATGTCGGCAAAGTGCAGCCCCGTGGTGGGCTCGTCGAGGATGTAGAGCGTGCGGCCGGTGTCGCGCTTGGACAGCTCCTGTGCGAGCTTGACGCGCTGGGCCTCGCCACCCGACAGCGTGGTCGCGCTCTGGCCCAGGCGGATATAGGACAGACCCACGTCCAGCAGGGTCTGCAGCTTGCGCGCAATGCTGGGCACGTCCTTGAAGAAGGCATGAGCGTCTTCGACCGTCATCTCCAGAATCTGCGAGATGTTCCGGCCTTTCCACTGCACTTCCAGCGTCTCGCGGTTGTAGCGCTGGCCGTGGCAGATGTCGCAAGGCACGTAGACATCGGGCAGAAAATGCATTTCCACCTTGACCACGCCGTCGCCCTGGCAGGCTTCGCAGCGCCCGCCCGAGACATTGAACGAGAAACGCCCGGGGCCGTAGCCGCGCTCCTTGGCGGTATTGGTTTCGGCCATCAGCTCGCGGATCGGCGTGAACAGACCGGTATAGGTTGCCGGGTTGCTGCGCGGCGTGCGGCCGATGGGCGACTGGTCGACATTGATGACCTTGTCGAAATAGTCGATGCCTGCGATGTCGTCATGCGCTGCCGGCTCGGTGCCTGCACGGTGTATCTGGCGTGCCACTTCGGCATACAGCGTGTCGTTGACCAGGGTGGATTTGCCCGAGCCCGAAACGCCGGTCACGCAGGTGAACAGGCCGACGGGGAAATCCACCGTCACATTCCTGAGGTTGTTGCCGCGCGCGCCTTGCACGGTCAGCGCCTGAAGGTCGGTGCGTACCTTGCTCGCGGATTCCCTCTTTTTGGCGGCCGTGACGGGAAAGCGCGAGGTGCTCTGGGAGGCCTCGGCGTCACTTTCCTTGCGCAGCACGGGCAGCCAGGCGGTGCGCTGCCTGGGCACGGGAATGCTTTGCACGCCGCTCAGGTAGCGGCCCGTGGGCGAATCGGGGCTGGCCTTGATGTCTTCATAGCTGCCCTGGGCCATGATGCGACCGCCATGCACGCCGGCGCCCGGGCCCATGTCGATGATCTGGTCGGCCGCGCGCATCATGTCTTCGTCATGCTCGACCACGATCACGCTGTTGCCGATATCGCGCAGGTGCTCCAGCGTGGCAATCAGCTTGTCGTTGTCGCGCTGGTGCAGGCCGATGGAGGGCTCGTCCAGCACATACATCACGCCCGTCAGGCCCGAGCCGATCTGGGACGCCAGGCGGATGCGCTGGGCTTCGCCGCCCGAGAGCGTGTCGGCGCTGCGGTCCAGGCTCAGGTAGGACAGGCCGACGTCGTTGAGAAACAGCAGGCGCGAGGCGATCTCGCGCACGATCTTGTCCGCAATCTCGGCCTTGGCTCCGGCCATGCTCAACTGCTTGAACCAGCCCAGCGCATCGGCCAGGGTGGCATGGCTGACCTCATAGATGGAGCGGGCCTGCTCGCCATCGCCCACGCGCACAAAGCGCGCTTCGCGGCGCAGGCGCGTGCCTTCACATTCGGGGCATTTGCGAATGCTGCGCAGCTTGGCCAGATCGTCGCGCACGACCTGGGATTCGGTCTCGCGAAAGCGGCGCTGAATATTGGGGATGATGCCTTCGAACGGGTGCGACTTGATAAAGGCTTCGCCCTTGCGTTCGCCGCTCTCGAAAACATAGTTGAACTCCATGGACTCGTTGCCCGAGCCAAAGAGAATCACGTCGCGCACCTTCTCGGGCAGCTCCTCGAACGCCGTCTCGGTGCTCACGTCATAGTGCTTGGCCACGCTCTCCAGCATGGAGAAGTAGTAGTTGTTGCGCTTGTCCCAGCCCCTGATGGCGCCGCTGGCCAGACTCAGCGACGGAAAGGGCACGACGCGGTCGGGGTCGAAGGCTTCGCTGTTGCCCAGGCCGTCGCATGCCTGGCAGGCTCCCATGGGGGAGTTGAAGGAAAACAGGCGCGGCTCCAGCTCGGGCAGGGAGTAGTCGCAGAGCGGGCAGGCGAACTTGGCGCTGAACAGATGCTCCTTGCCGCCGTCCATCTCCAGGGCGATGACGCGGCCGCCGGCATCGGCACCGCCGGCGCGCAAGGCAGCCTCAAAGCTCTCGGCCAGGCGCTGCTTGATGTCTTCGCGCACCTTGACGCGGTCTATCACCACATCGATGTTGTGGCGCTCGTTCTTCTCCAGTTTGGGCAGGGACTGTGCATCGTAGATCTGCCCGTCGACACGAAAGCGCACATAGCCCTGGGCCTGGAGCTGCACGAAAAGCTCGGCGAACTCGCCCTTTTTCTCGCGCGCCAGGGGGCCGAGGATCATCAGCTTGGTGTCCTCGGGAAGCTGCAGCACGCTGTCCACCATCTGGCTGATGGTCTGGGCCTGCAGCGGCAGATTGTGGTCGGGGCAGAACGGTGTACCGGCACGGGCGTAGAGCAGGCGCAGATAGTCGTTGATCTCGGTCACCGTGCCCACGGTGGAGCGCGGATTGTGGCTGGTGGCCTTTTGTTCGATCGAAATGGCGGGCGACAGGCCCTCGATCAGATCGACATCGGGTTTGTCCAGACGGCCCAGAAACTGGCGTGCATAGGCGGAGAGACTTTCCACATAACGGCGCTGGCCTTCGGCGTACAAGGTATCGAAGGCCAGGCTGGATTTGCCCGAGCCCGACAGGCCGGTGATCACAACCAGCTGGTTGCGAGGAATGTCCAGGTCGATGTTCTTGAGGTTGTGCGTGCGTGCGCCGCGAATGGCGATACGTGTCTGCGCCAGAGAACGGCCCAGATAGAGGCTGTCATCATGGGCTTCAGAGGGCGAATCAGGCTTCAGGGACACGGGCGCTCCAGACGGGGAAAACTCTCCATGATAGTCAGACGGGCTTGCGCGTGACTAGATGATTCAGGTTCACGGACAATCTACGGTTTTATTTCCTCTCTTTTGCCCGGCAGTGGTTTAGTTAACCTGGGCATAAGACTTTGACTCTTGGCAAAATCTGAGCGTGAAAAAAATCAATACCTCCCCCAGCGCGGGCACGCAGGGCACGGACAAATCCTCTTCCACCATGACCTCCCAGGAACGCCGCTCCAGCGGCGCTCTGGCGCTGATCTTTGCGCTGCGCATGCTGGGCCTGTTCCTGGTGCTGCCCGTCTTCATGCTGGAGGCACGCAAATACCCGGGCGGTGACGACCCGGCCATGATCGGCCTGGCCATGGGCCTGTATGGCCTGACCCAGGCCCTGTTCCAGTTGCCCATCGGCCTGGCCTCCGACCGTATTGGCCGCAAGCGTGTCATCGTCGCCGGCCTACTGGTGTTTGCGGCGGGCAGCCTGATTGCGGCCATGGCCGACTCGCTGACCGGCCTGATGGCGGGTCGTGCCATTCAGGGCGCAGGCGCCGTGTCTGCCGCCGTCACGGCCCTGCTGGCCGATCTGACGCGCGACGGCGTGCGTACCAAGGCCATGGCCATGGTCGGCGGCAGCATCGGCCTGATGTTTGCACTGGCGCTGGTGCTGGCGCCGCTGCTCAATGCCTGGATCGGCCTGTCCGGCATCTTCGGTCTGACCTGTGCGCTGGCGCTGGCCGGCATTGCCGTGGTGCTGTGGGTGGTGCCGCCCGAGCCCAGACAGCATGCCGATGCGCCCAAGGGCCGGTTCAGCGAGCTGCTGGGGCAGTCCGATCTGCTGCGCCTGAATTTTGGCGTCTTCATCCTGCATACCGTGCAGATGTCCATGTGGGTGGCCGTGCCTGCCATGCTGGTGCAGGCCGGTCTGGCCAAGGAGCAGCACTGGCATATCTATCTGCCGGCCGTGCTGCTGTCCTTTCTGGCCATGGGCCTGCTGTTTTCCATGGAGCGCAAGGGCAAGCTGCGCAAGGCCTTGCTGGGAGCCATTGGCCTGGTACTGGTTGTGCAGATCGGTCTGGGCATGCTGGCCGCCAGCGGCACCATTCCGACGGTCTGGTGCATGGCGCTGCTGATGTTTCTGTTTTTCTGCGGCTTCAATGCTCTTGAAGCCACCCAGCCAAGTCTGGTCTCGCGCATGGCTCCGGCGCCGCTGCGTGGTGCGGCATTGGGTGCCTACAACACGCTGCAGTCGCTGGGCCTGTTTGCCGGTGGCGCTGTCGGTGGTGCAGTCGCCAAATTTGCGGGCGTGCCGGGCTTGTTCATCATGACGGCGGTGCTTGTTGCCCTGTGGCTGGTCGTGACCTGGCCGCTGCGCCCGGTGGGGCGTCACTGACTTACAGCAACACCCCCTGAGGCGCTGTGCGCCTAGGCGGCCCCGCCTTCCCCCTCTCTGCTACGCGGAGGGGAACGCAGCCCTCGCAGCGGGGTTGCCCTTGCTCGGCTGCTCGCGCGCAGTGGCCCCGGCACCATGTATCGCCGTGATGGGATATAGGGCAATCCCGTGCTCGTCATGGCTGGCTTGGGGCAGAATACGAGGTTCATTGGTTCGGGACCTTTCGTAATTGCCCGGGCCACTTTTTGAAAAGGTATCTCTATGGCATCCGTCAACAAAGTCATCATCGTCGGCAATCTGGGTCGTGACCCCGAAATGCGCACCTTCCCCAGCGGCGATCAGGTGGCCAATGTGACCATCGCCACCACGGACCGCTGGCGCGACAAGAACACCGGAGAAAACCGCGAAGCCACCGAATGGCACCGTGTGGTCTTCAACGGCAAACTGGCCGAAATCGTGGGCCAGTACCTGCGCAAAGGCAGCCAGGTCTACGTGGAAGGCAGCCTGCGCACCCGCAAGTGGACCGACCAGGCCTCCGGCCAGGAACGCTACGCCACCGAAATCCGTGCCGACGCCATGCAGATGCTGGGCAGCCGCCAGGGTGGTGGTCAGCAGCAAGGCGGCTACGGCAGCGATGATGGCTATGGCGAAAGCAGCTACGAAGCACCCCGCCGTCAGGCTCCCGCTCCCATGCAGCAGCGCCCCGCACCGGCACCCATGCAGCAGCGTCCTGCTCCTGCACCCATGGCTCCTCCTCCCCAGCGCGCAGCTTCGGGGTTTGACGACATGGATGACGACATCCCGTTCTAAATCACGGATAGGTGGCTGTCGCCACTTTGCAAAGATTTGCAAAAAAGCCCGCGCTTTCAACGAGCGCGGGCTTTTCTTATATGGCGACTTGATAGATTGCAGGTGCATCTTCCAAAGATGCTGCAGACGAATGACAGCAAGGTTGAAAATTTCAATCGAATAGCTGGCTTCATCGGATTAGTGAAATAAGATGCAGCATGCAAGCGCGTTTCATCCAGTTACGATTGGTGATTGAGCGCTGAGTCACACACTCAAGTGGGAGTGGTCCTAGCCAGTGCAGCCAAGCAGGACTTGGCGTTTCCTCAGGAGCTTCGAGCATGCCGACTTTGGTCATCTCAATCGACGGCGCAGTCATCAAGGAAGTACAGCTCACCAAGGAGCGCACGACCTTGGGTCGTCGTCCTTACAACGACATCGTGATCGAGAATCTGGCGGTCAGCGGCGAGCATGCCGTGCTCACCATCTCTGGCGGCAAGGTCTGCATTGAAGACCTGCGCAGCACCAACGGCACCTATGTCAACGGTCGCGCCATCCAGAAGCAGGACCTGCTCAACGGCGACCTGCTGGACATTGGCCGCTACAAAATCCGCTTTCTCGATACCGTGATTGCCGATACGAATACGCCATCTGCCCAAGGCGATAAAAAGGCGCTGGCGCATATTTCCGAAGAGGCAGACAGCGGCTATGCCAAAGTCGCCAGCCCCTCAGGGTTTGGCGAAATCTCCAGCTTCAGCTCCACCATCCAGGGTTCGCTCGCCGCGCTGCCGGAGCGCCACGCGGTGATTCGCATGCTCACCGGCAGCCTGGCTGGCAGGGAAATACCTCTTTTCAAGGTCGTCACCACTTTGGGCAAGCCCGGTGTAGCCATCGCCTCCATCACTCAGAAGCCCCATGGCTTTGTGCTCACCCAACTGGAGGGCGCAAGCGAAGATCTCAAGCTCAATGGTCAGGTGGTGGGCCCTCTGTCTGTGCCGCTGCTCAATGGCGACACGGTGGACCTGGCGGGCAGCACCATGCGCTTTGTCGTGGAGTGACAGGCCGGCTTGATGGGCGTTAAGCGTCTGACAAATTTGTCACCGCTTGCGATTGGATCGCCAAAATTGTTACTTAAACTCGCGCAAATGTTGCCAAACGTGTCATTTTGAATGGCGCCTGCCTTTGCCAAATTGTTGGCATGCAGCTTGCTTGGTACCTTGCGTCTCATCCAACTAGGGAGTTTGAAATGAAGCGTTCCATTCAAAAGGGTTTCACCCTGATCGAACTGATGATCGTTGTGGCGATCATCGGTATTCTGGCTGCTGTGGCTCTGCCTGCTTATCAGGATTACACAGTGCGTGCACGTGTTTCTGAAGCTCTGGTGTTGGCGTCTAGTGCTAAGACTGCTGTGACGGAAAATGCCGCTACGGGTAAAGATCTCGCTGCTGGAATTGGAGCCATTTCTGCAACTAGTAATGTGGCTAGCATGACTGTCGCTTCTAATACTGGCGTTATTTCAGTTGTTACATCTTCGGCTGCCAAAAGCATCTCTTTGGCCCTGACTCCTACTGCCGGAGGATCTGGCCTTACTTCTGGCGCAGTTCCTGAAGGAAATATCAGCTGGAAATGCAGCATTTCTGACTCCACCAAGGCTAAGTACGTACCTTCTGAGTGCCGCTAATCTATCCATGATTTCGCATTCTCCGAAATGCGATAAAAAGGCCCTTTACAGGGCCTTTTTATTTGCATTATCTATCCTTTTTGTTTTTGGTATATCGGCTAGTTTTGTTTGGAGTGTTCAGTCACCCTTGGTAACTTCTATTAATAATGAGGTTGTTGTTTTCTTTGTTTTCTTTGTTTTTTTGTTTTTCTTTATAAGAAAAAATACTTCGTTTCATGCTGACGAAATTTCTTTCTTGGTTATTATTTCTGTGCTTCTGTCGTTAAGACAGATAAATAATTTTGACAATACAGCAATAATAATATATTTTTTATATTCTTTTGGATTTCTTGTTGTTTATTCTCTAATAAAATCATTGAATAATGATGAAGATAAAAAAATAATGCTGAATGCGGCATTATTTTCACTGATCTTATCTTCTTTGATAAATATTGTTATTGTTATTTATCAATGGCTTGGATATGCTAATGATTCTGGTGTGAATTATTGGGTTTATCCGGCATATAGTGGGCGAATGGCTTCAAACTTGGCGCAGCCAAACCACTTGTCAACATTATTGATAATGGGTATTTACTCAAGCTTTCTGTTTGTAAAGAAGAATAATTTTTTACTACTAATTGCATATATTGTCTTTTCGGTATTTTGCATAGTCTTGACAGGATCTAGAACAGCATATTTGTCGTTGTTTTTTTGCGCCGCCTTTACATCTGCTTTTCTTAAAGATCGGGAATTATCGTTTCTGGCATGGTTGCCGCTAATTTCTTTTTTGATTTTTAGCGCAAGCTATGATAGTTGGAGTTTGATCTCTCCTTTGGATTTTTCTGTTGCTAGAGATCGAGGTATTGAGTCTGGTCGATATTTGCTGTGGGAAATGGCGCTAGATGCAATTCAACAGAAACTATGGATTGGCTATGGCATCGGAAATTTGACTTATGCATATAAGCAATTAATTCCCTTGAATTTGAATTTTTCAGAACACAGCGTCCCGTCTAGCAGTCATAATATTATTCTTGACTATGCCATATATTTCGGACTGCCTTATGTGCTGTTCGCACTTATCTTTTTGTTGAGGGCGTTGAAGAATAGCTATAAAGATCTGAATAGAGAAAAAATACTATGCTTTATAGTACTCGTCCCTATTTTAGTGCATTCTTTACTTGAGTATCCACAGAATTATGCATATTTCCTCTTGCCGATGGCTTTTTTGTTTGGATTTATTTTTGATAAGGGGCGCGGCGATAAAAAATCTTCTTCTTCTTCTTCTTCTTCTTCTTCTTCTTCTTCTTCTTTCTTCTTCGTCTCAGTCTACTGCATTTATCTTATTCTATCTGTATTTTTGATTAAAAATTATTATGAGATAGAGGAAAATTTTAAAAAAATAAGACTTCAGCAGAATGGCGTAGAGGTTTCTGTTAAATTTAGTGGAGCAGGATTTTGTGTTTTAAGAGACTACTGTGAGTTCCTTAATGTACATCTCTTAAGTAAAATAAACAACATAGACGATCCATATTATGAGATTTTATCGGACAGAATAGCAACTCCCTTTGTCATGGAGGTGGGGATAATTTCTTCTCTAAACAGAAAGAATTATGACAGAGCTAGGAATGAGATAATAAATTACTGTTTGTTCTTCAATGAAATGAAATGTGATTATCTGAGAAAAAGGCTAGATTCGATATTTCCTGATTTTTATAATTTTTATCCTTTTGGTGAAATTGATAAAATAAAAAATATTCAAAAGTATCAGTAATAGTCATTGCTTTTCCCCCCCCGCTTCTCCATCACCCTGACCCCTCCCATCACCATCCCCTTATCCACCGCCTTGCACATATCGTAGATAGTTAGCAAACCGACCTGCACGGCGGTCAGGGCTTCCATTTCCACGCCGGTCTGGCCTTTTAGCTCGACGGTGGCGGTGCAGAGAATGGAGCTGGATTCGGGCTCCAGCTCGAACTCCACGGCAACGCGGGTCAGGGCCAGGGGGTGGCACAAGGGGATGAGGTCGCTGGTCTTTTTGGCGGCCATGATGGCGGCGATGCGGGCCACGCCCAGCACGTCGCCTTTTTTGGCCGTGCCGGCCTGCACAATGGCCAGGGTCTCGGGCTTCATGGTGATGCGGCCTTCGGCGACGGCGATGCGATGGGTGCTGGGCTTTGCTCCAACGTCCACCATATGGGCCTGGCCCTGGGCGTCGAAGTGGGTAAGAGAGGACATGGCGGTTCTTTCCGGCAGCAGACGGGTTCGGCTCTGCGGCGCAATCAGGGTTGAGCGGGTGGTTGGTGGCGGCTATACCTGGGCATCACAGGCGGGCATCTCGCCGCATCCATCAATCAAGGCATCATAGTGGGGTGTTGAACGGTCGGCATATGGAAGATCCGTATGCTGGCAATGCTGTGATTGCCATGCCATTTTTGATGCCAAAACTGCGTACAGTTCATATTCTAAAAGCGCTGACAGCTTCTGTTTTGATAGCTATTCAGGCCGTATCCCCATTGGCTTCCTCTGCGCAGGCGGCGGGTTTGCCGACCCTGGGCGACGGCGCATCGTCGCTGACAACGGGTGAGGAGCGGCGTCTGGGCGATTCCATCGTCCGCGAGCTGTACCGCGATCCGGACTATCTGGACGACCCGGTGCTGCAGGAATATGTGGAAGGCATCTGGCTGCATCTGCAGGATGCGGCGCGCAAGAATGGCGAGCTGTCGCCCGAGCTGGAGGAGCGCTTTGCCTGGACGCTGCTCCTGGGCAAGGACCGCCAGGTCAATGCGTTTGCGCTGCCCGGCGGCTATATGGGCGTCTATCTGGGCCTGATCGGCGTGGTCAGCAGCGGCGATGAGCTGGCATCGGTCATTGCCCATGAAACCAGCCACATCACCCAGCGCCACATTGCCCGCATGATGGCGCAGCAAGGCAAGCAGACGCCGCTGATGTTGGCTTCCATGCTGCTGGGTGCCCTGGCGGCCACACGCAGCCCCGATGCGGCCATGGCCATCATGATGGGCGGTCCGGCGGCCGTGATGCAGAACCAGCTGAACTTCTCGCGCGCCATGGAGAGCGAGGCGGACCGCATGGGCTACAGCCTGATGTCTCCCGCCGGCTTTGCCCCCCAGGGTTTTGTGAGCATGTTCGGCAAGCTGCAGCAGGCCAGCCGGCTCAATGACAACGGCAGCTGGCCCTATCTGCGCAGCCACCCGCTGACCACGCAGCGTATCGCGGACATGGATTCGCGCATTCCGCCCGGCAAGCGTGCGGCCGACCCCGTGCCGACGCTGGAGCATGTGATGATGTCGGCGCGCGCCCGAGTGATCTCCAACCCCGGTGTCGAGGTGCGTCGCCAA
This sequence comes from Comamonas sp. A7-5, assembly GCF_039581385.1. Lineage (NCBI taxonomy): Bacteria > Pseudomonadati > Pseudomonadota > Betaproteobacteria > Burkholderiales > Comamonadaceae > Comamonas > Comamonas sp. A7-5. The sequence goes on along the minus strand of NZ_JBCPWO010000003.1, from coordinate 215,919 downwards.
TGGGCCAGGCTGCCGCGTTCCGGCAGTTTTTCCAGCCTGAGTCAGTTCGAGCAGGTCGCTCAGCTCTATGCCGCCACGCTCAGCGCCATGTATCTGCGCGACTGGCCGCTGGCGCGCGAGATGGTGCAGCGGCTGCTCGCGGCGACGGCGGGCAATGCGCCAGCGAATATTCAGGCCAGATGGCTGAATGCCGAGTTGGAGTACAAGGCCGACAACCCGCAGGCGGCCTTGGCGGCCTTGCCGCTGCAGTCCGGCAATGCGCCCCAGGCGGCGCCCAGGGTCACGGCCAGCGGCAATCTGGCCGGGCCGAGTCTGGCCACGATTGACGTGGTGGAGCGGGTTGCGCCGCGCAGGCCAGAGCTGTTGCTCAAGGCGGAAATCCTGCTCAGGCTCAATCAGGCTGGCTCCATGGCCAGCCCCTTGCAGACCTGGGTGACGGACCATCCCCGCGATGGCTCGGCCTGGCAGACGCTGGCCCGCGTGTGGCGCAGCCAGGGCCAGGAGATGCGCGCCCTGCGGGCTGAAGCAGAGGCCCAGGTGGCGCACTATGACTACGCGGCAGCGGTGGATCGCTTCAAGGCCGCGCAGGATCTGGCCCGCAAGGCCGGCGCCAGTGCCGATTACTTCGAGGCTTCCATCATCGACACGCGTTTGCGTGCCGTGGACGAGTTACTCCGGGAACAGCTGCGCGACAAGGCGGTCAATAAGTAGGCCCAGCACCGAGTAGATCAGCGCACCCAGCATGGCGGCCCAGAAGCCGGTGACATGGAAACCGCCGAGGATGCCGGAGGCCATCCAGAACATCAGGCCGTTGACCACCAGCAGGAACAGACCCACGGTGATGATGGTCACGGGCAGCGTCAGTATCACCAGGATGGGGCGAATGATGGTGTTGAGCAGGCCGATGACCAGGGCTGCAATCATGGCCGAGCCGAAGCTCTGTACCTGTACGCCGCTGTAGACATAGGCGACTGCGAGAAGAGCCGCCGCGCAAAGAAGCCATTTGACGAGGATTTTCATGCTGACCAGCATAGCAGCAGGCTGTGTCTGCGGTCATCGAGGCACAGCATAAAAAAGCCTTGCGAGGTTTTGACCGCGCAAGGCTTATTCAGAGAGTGCTTGAAGCTCTTAAATCGAGAGCGAGTCGTCGATCACAAAGCCCATCATGGCGGCAATCGCCGCCATGGTGCCGGGCAGATTCCAGCGGCCGCCGGTGGCGCCTGTCTTGGCATTGGCCTTGACGGGAGCGGCTTGCACGACCTCCTGCTTGGGGCGGCGGGCGTCGATGATCTGCGCTGCGCCATGTTCCTGCTGCAATTCGGCGACCAGCTCGGTCAGCGGGCCCTTGGCCAGCACGGCGGTGACCTTGCCTCCTGTCGTCGCCATCACGGGCATCAGTGCCGCAAACAGCTTGTCTGCCCATTTGCCGCGCCAGTTCTCGCGAGCGCGATGGCTGACCCATTTGCTCACACGGTGGGTCATGCGCGGAGCACAGGCCACCAGCAACCAGTGGGAGGAAGCCGCCTGGCTCGATCCCGCCAGTGCCTCGAGCATAGGCTGGGCGTATGTGGCGTCATCCACGTAAACAATGATGGGGTTCAAAGTGCGTCCTAACTGGAACGAAGGTTGAAGAATGCGGCACATCTGTAGGAATGTGCCGACTTGTTTCTATTGTGAGTCGTGAAGGCTGCGGTCAGTTCCCGCATTCCTTCACGAATTGCTGGGTTTTCCAGACTTAGTGGGCTGCAACCGCGGGGCGGCGGCTGGCAATGAACTTGCCCAGGGCCAGAACCAGCAACGCGCCGCCGATATGGGCTGCCCAGTACAGGGTCTTGGAGATCTCGGCCAGACCTTGTGCATCGGTCGTGCCCAGCTTGGGCATCCACAGCCACTTGTCGGTATTCACGAACACGGGGTCGGTCACGAACATGCCGCCCGCGATCCAGCCCAGCAGCATGCCGCCGGCCACGATGATCATGGGGAAGCGCTCCATCAGCTTGATGACCAGCTGCGAGCCCCAGACGATGATGGGCACGGAAATCAGCAGACCCAGCACGATCAGCAGCATCTGGTGGTCGCCCGAGCTCTGGGCTGCGCCGGCGATGGCGATCACGTTGTCCACGGACATCACCAGGTCGGCGACGATGATGGTCTTGATGGCGGCAAACAGCTTGTCGCTGCCTTCGATGTTGTCGTGACCTTCGTCATCGGGAGCAATCAGCTTGATACCGATCCAGATCAGCAGTATGGCACCCACGACCTTCAGGAAGGGCAGCTGCAGCAGCACCATGGCAAAGGCGATCAGGATGATGCGCAGGACGATGGCACCGGCAGTACCGTAGATGATGCCCTTGCGACGCTGCTCGGGTGGCAGCTTGCGGCAGGCCAGTGCGATCACGACCGCGTTGTCGCCGCCGAGCAGGATGTCGATGATGATGATTTGGCCCAGCGCAATCCAGAAGGGCGTGTGGGTCAGAAAGTCCAGATCCATGTGATTTTTCCTCGTTGTGGAATGCCGCTGGTGCAGTCTGCATAGGTTTGGCACTTGACGCCAGCGGGTGAAGACCAAGGTGACGTAAGTCGAAGCGCAAACCCGCGCGAGGAATCGTGCAGGGGCAGACACTTTGATTGACCGTCATCGGCCTATCAAAGGTCTTGCTCGATTGCAGCCTGACTGCAAACCGTATGGCCGGAAGCTTGCGCTTCGTATTGACGACCATCCGCTCATGGCGCAAAACATGCGCCCGATAAGCTACTCCCCTTCGAAGCTGCGCATTTCAACACAGCAGGCATGGGATTTCAAGTTTCAAACCCCATCTAGTTCACAGGTTTTATATTGAGCAGCCGTCTTGCGGCGCCTTTGCACAAAGCGCAGGCAGCTACCAAAAACGAAGCAACCTTGCTGGCGCAGGCCTCATGGCAGCGGCTTATGATGCCTGCTCCATGACTGCCATTCACATCACCGACATCGAAGCTGCCATCAATTACTGGCGAGGCCGCGCTCCATCGCCCGACGGCGTGTTGCTGGCACCCGAGGTGAAGGCCCTGGCCGAGGTGTATGCGCTGATGATTCATGCCTGCGAGTCCGAGGTGGCTGTGGAGGGCTTTCCGTCACATGCCATGGCTGCCTGGCTGGCCTGGTTTGACACCATGCCCGATACGCCTTGCATTGCCATCTGCTCCACCAGTCAGGGCGACGAGAAATGCAAGGGCTGCGGTCGCAGTTTCGACGAGGTGCAGTACTGGACGGCCATGGAGCCCGCCGAGAAGCGGGCCGTATGGCGCCGCATCACGGTCGAGGGCGACTCCTGGCGCTTCAACCGCTATGCGGAGCGCGCGGCGGAGCGGCGCGGCCAGAGTTTCTGAAGCTTATTTCCAGCGCGTGGGCTCGACAAACACCGTGCCCAGATTGCTGGACAGTGTGAGCTGGCCTTCCTGAATCGTGGCCTGCAGCTGCATGCTGCGCTCGGCCAGCGCACCCAGCTGCTGGGCCACTTCCGAGTCGATGTAATGCACTTCCAGCTTGCTCTGGCGGGCCAGCTTGCCTTCCAGACCCTTCCACCAGACATGGGCGGCGTGGTTGAAGGGGTAGACCAGCATATGGTCGGACTTGTTGCAGGCCTTGGTGATGGGCTTTTCGTCGGGCTGGCCGACTTCGATCCACAGGCGCTTCTGGCCGGTGTAGTCGGTGATGTGCACGTCCGGATCATCAGGGTCGGACAAACCAATGCCAAAGCCCAGCGTGCCGTCACCATTGCACAGGTCTTGCAGCTTCCAGGCGTTCAGCGCCAGGGCCACCAGGCGCACCATCATGCGGTCATCTGTTTCGCTGGGATGGCGCGCCAGTGTCAGATTGTGGTCGGCGTAGTAGTTGTGGTCGATGTCGGCAATCGACAGATTGGCTTTGAAGATGGTGGACTTGATGGCCATGGCGGTGCTGCCCGCAGGCAGTCCTTTTGAAAACTATCAAAAACAAGAGCTGCCAGCGCCAATCAAAATTGGCTTTGGCAGCTCTTTGATGCTGAGATGCTTGAGTATCAAGCGCTAGCAGCTATCCTTTTTGCGGATCAAACTTGCGGTTCAAACGCGCTTGGCCAGCTCGGCAGCCTTGCCGATGTAGGAGGCTGGCGTCATGGCCAGCAGACGGTCCTTGTCGGCCTGGGGGATTTCCAGACCGTTGATCAGGCGGTGCAGGTCTTCGGCCAGCACGGTCTTGCCGCGCGTGACTTCCTTGAGCTTTTCGTAGGCGCCCTGCACGCCATAGCGGCGCATCACGGTCTGGATGGGCTCGGCCAGCACTTCCCAGGCGTGGTTCAGGTCTTCCTGCAGGCGCTCTTCGTTGAGTTCGAGCTTGTTCAGGCCGGTCATCAGCGAAGCGTAGGCCAGCGTGGTGTAGCCGAAGGCAACGCCGATGTTGCGCAGCACGGTGGAGTCGGTCAGGTCACGCTGCCAGCGGCTGATGGGCAGCTTTTCGGCCAGATGCTTGAGCATGGCGTTGGCCATGCCCAGATTGCCTTCGCAGTTCTCGAAGTCGATGGGATTGACCTTGTGGGGCATGGTGGACGAGCCGATCTCGCCGGCCTTCAGGCGCTGCTTGAAGAAGCCCAGGGACACATAGCCCCAGATGTCGCGCGACAGGTCGATCAGGATGGTGTTGGTGCGAGCCATGGCATCGAACAGCTCGGCCATGTAGTCATGGGGCTCGATCTGGATGGAGTAGGGCTGGAAGCTGATGCCCAGGCCCTTGGGCTCGGCGGATTCCACCACGTTCTGGCTGAAGGCTTCCCAGTCGAACTCGGGCCAGGCCGACAGGTGGGCGTTGTAGTTGCCCACGGCGCCGTTCATCTTGCCCAGAATCTTCACGCCGGCGATGTTGGCAGCAGCCTTTTGCAGGCGCACGACCACGTTGGCCAGCTCCTTGCCCACGGTGGTGGGAGAGGCGGTCTGGCCGTGGGTGCGGCTGAGCATGGGCACTTCGGCGTAGAGGTGGGCCATCTCGCGCAGCTTGGCGATGATGCCGTCGATGGCAGGCATCAGCACGGTGTCGCGGCCGACGCGGATCTGCAGGGCGTGGCTGGTGTTGTTGATGTCTTCGCTGGTGCAGGCAAAGTGCACGAACTCGGCGGCCTTTTGCAGCTCGGCGCGGCCATCGAACTTGGACTTGATCCAGTACTCCACGGCCTTCACGTCGTGGTTGGTGGTCTTTTCGATGGCCTTGATGGCGTCGGCATCGGCTTCGGAGAAGTTGGCGACCAGCGCGTGCAGATAGTCGCGCGATTCGGCCGACAGCGCGGGGAATTCGGCAAAGCCGGCATCGGATAGGGCGATGAACCAGGTCACCTCGACCTGAACACGGCGGTGCATATAGCCGTATTCGCTCATGATGGGGCGCAGTGCGGACAGCTTGGCGGCGTAGCGGCCGTCCAAGGGAGAGATGGCGGTGAGGGAGGACAGGTTCATGGTGGCGCAATTGTAGGTGCGCTGCATCAGTCGCACGCCGCGCTGGGTTGCTCGGCGGCCGCGGCCGGCATGCATGCCGGCCCTTTGCGGCGGCAGCCGTGCCGCCATGCCAGCGCATAGAATCATCGCACCGGCCCGTCGCCGGTGACTCGTGTCATGGAACCGCTGCTATGAAACTAATAGGCTCCACCACCAGCCCCTTTGTGCGCAAAGTCCGCGTCGTGCTGGCCGAAAAGAAGCTGGACTATCAATTTGTCGAAGAAAACCCCTGGGAGGAAGCGCTTGCGCCGGGTACGGGCAATCCTCTGGGCAAGGTGCCGCGTCTGGTGATGGACGGCACGGAAGCCATGTTCGATTCGCGTGTCATCGTCGAATATCTGGACACACTTTCGCCGGTCGGCAAGCTGATTCCGGGCACGGGCCGCGAGCGCGCCGAGGTCAAGACCTGGGAGGCCCTGGCTGACGGCATGCTGGACGCTGCGGTTCTGGTGCGGCTGGAGGCCACCTGGCCCGGCCGCAGCGCAGAGCAGCGCAGCCAGGCCTGGATGGACCGCCAGATGGGCAAGGTCCAGGCCGCGCTCAAGGTCATGTCTCAGGGCCTGGGCGAGAAGCCGTTTTGCTGCGGAGGCACGCATCTGACGCTGGCCGATATCAGCGTCGGCTGTGCCCTGGCCTGGCTGGATTTCCGCTTTCCCGAGATGGATTGGCGCGTCGAGCATCCGAATCTGGCCGCCTTGCTGATCAAGCTGGCGGCACGCCCCAGCTTTGTGAACACCGTGCCCCACTGAGTGGCAGCATGTCGTCAAAGAAAAGGCCACTCGAAAGTGGCCTTTTTTGGGGCATAAAAAAGCTGCGAAGCATCCCGAAACGAATTAAGAGAGGGAGGGAGGAGAAGCGCTCCGGGGATTGTTCAATGGGCGTACCCAAGGGCTTCGCAACTGGAAATTGGTGAATGCAGACCTGTCAGTTCATTGCACTTGACTATCAGATAAGACACTGTTGCAGAAGTTCCAGCCCCCGTGGGTTTCATTTTTGTAACAGTTTGGCAATGCCTGTAGGCAAATCTTGATGGATGCTGCCAGTGCTTCGAAAAGCAGGTGCTCACCAATCTCCGGTCCCTTGAGACAGTTAGCTGCTTTGTGCTGAGGCGACAGGCCCGAACACCGCAGCCCAGAGCTTGAGTACCGCTTCGCGCTGGGCCTGGGCCTGCTCCGGCTCCAGCTGTCCGGAGCGCTCGTCCAGTCTTGCCACGTGTTGCAGGCGGCGCAGCTCGCGGTAGGCCTTGGCTGCTTCATAGCCCACTGTCTTGGGCAGCAGGCCCGCGTCTTCGGCGCGCTGCAGCAAGGCGATATTGCCCACATTGGCGATCAGCTCGCGGTGCGCGCCGGATTCGGCCAGCACCAGGTACTGCACGGCAAATTCCACATCCACCATGCCGCCGGGGCTGTGTTTGACGTCAAACAGGCCGCCGCGTACCGGGTGGGCGCCACGCACCCGCTCACGCATGGTTTCAATCTCGTTGCGCAGAGCAGCGGCATCGCGCGGCGCGGTGATGACGGCTTCGCGCACCGCATCAAAGCGCTGATGCAGGTGCAGATCGGTTGCAGGTTCGCCAGCCGGCGAGGGAAAGTCGCGGCTGCCCAGCACAAAGCGGGCACGCGTCATGGCCTGGTGTTCCCAGGTCCAGGCGGTGTTGCTGCCGCGCTGCTGCTGGTAATTGGCATAGGACTCGAAGCTGGTCACCAGCAGGCCCGAGTTGCCGTTGGGGCGCAGCGCGGTGTCGATCTCGAACAGATCGCCTTCACCGGTCTTGACGGTCAGCCAGTTGATGAGCTTGCGCACATAGGCCGCGTAGACCTCGGGTGCGCGCTCATCGGCGTCATCGAAGACGAAGACGATGTCCAGATCGCTGCCGTAGCCGAGCTCCTTGCCGCCCAGCTTGCCGTAGCCCACGATGCCGAAACGTGGCGTATCGCGATGGCGGTTCTTGAGCCGGCTCCAGCACCATTGGGCCGTGATGCGCAGCACGCTGTCGGCCAGGGCGCTGAGGTCGTCTGCCACTTGCTCTACGGTAATGCGGCCTTCGATATCGCGCGCCAGCGTGCGGAAGACCTCGGCATGGTGGGCGCGGCGCAGCAGATTGAGCAGGGTTTCATCGTCGTCCTCGCCCGTGGACTGCAGGGCGGCCAGGCGCATGGCCAGCTCGTGCTCGAAGTCTGCTGCGACAAAGCGCTCCTTGAGGATGGCATCGCTGGCCAGCTCGTCGATCACCCCGGGGTGTTGCTGCAGGTACCGTGCAGGCCAGCGTGCAGCTCCCAAAAGATGTAGCAACCTCTCGTGAACTGCCGGGCGTTCCAGCAGCAAGGCGAGGTAGCTTTCGCGGCGCAGCAAGGGTTCCAGCCACTGCAGAAAGCGTTTGGCAGCCTCTTCGCTGGACTGGCCGCTTTCCACCCATTGCGAGGTGCGCTCCACCAGCCTGAACAAACGGGCCCGCGCCTCGTCGCGCAGGCCGTTGATGCGGGTATTGCTGCGCCAGTCGGCGACCTGCCCGGCCAGCGAGGGAGGCAGGGCCTCGATCAGGTCTTCGATGTCTCTGGGCGTGGGCGGTCCGCCTGCCGCGGCCTTGGCGGCATTGCAGTGGCCGTTGCTGCATTGCTGGGAGTCGCCGCCGAGCAAGGTGTCGAACTCCTGTGCCACCAGTTCGCGGTGCTCGTCCAGCTGGTGCAGAAAGCCGCAGGCATCGGCATAGCCCAGGGTGCGGGCAATCCACAGCAGATCATCGTCGCGTGTGGGCAGCACATGGGTCTGCTGATCGTCCAGATACTGGATGCGGTGCTCCACCTGGCGCAAGAAGATATAAGCGCGGCTCAGCGCATCGGCAATCTCGGCGCTCATCAGATTGGCCTGCACCAGGCGCTGCAGCGCTTCCAGCGTGGGGCGACGGCGCAGTTCGGGGAACTGGCCGCCGCGCACCACCTGCAGTAGCTGCACGATGAATTCGATCTCGCGGATGCCGCCGCGCGAGAGCTTGACGTCATTGGCGCGCTCGGGGTGGCCCGCACTGCGCTTGGAGGCGTGGTCGCGGATCTGGCGGTGCAGGCTGCGCAGCGAGTCGAACACCGAATAGTCCAGATAGCGGCGGAACACAAAGGGCAGCACCACGCCGCGCAGGGCCTGGACGTTGGGGGTCTGGATATCGGCCTGCGGCGCCACGATGCGGCTCTTGAGCCAGGCAAAGCGCTCCCACTCCCGGCCGTGAATCTGCAGATACTCCTCCAGCGAGGACAGCGAGACGGCGGGGGCGCCGGAATTGCCGTTGGGCCGCAGGGCCAGGTCGACGCGAAAGACAAAGCCGTGCTCGGTGGTGTCGCCGATCAGGCTGAAGATGCCTTTGACAGCACGGCCGAAATACTCGTGATTGGAGATCACGCCGCGGCCGTCGGCCTGGCCCCGGGTGTCGCCGTCATGTTCGTAGACGTAGATCAGGTCGATGTCACTGGAGACATTGAGCTCGCGGGCACCTAGCTTGCCCATGCCTATGACCCAAAACTGGACTTCCTGACCTGTCGGCCCCTGAGGCGCGCCGTGCCGGGTATCCAGTTCGGCACGTACCTGGGTGCAGGCACGATCCAGGGCCAGCTCGGCCAGCTCGGTGACGGCCTTGGTCACCACGCCAAGAGCAGCGTTCTGTTCGCAGTCCAGCACGATGATGCGCTCCATCACCAGCTGGCGCAGCACGCGTAGCGCCGCGGAGAGATCCAGGCCGCGCGACTGCAGCGTGCCCAGGGCCTGTTCCATCAGGGCCCGGTCGGGAGCTCCCGGCGGCAAGGCGTCAAACCAGTTCTCGTAACGGCGGTGAAGACGCTGCACAAAGCGCGAGTACAGGGCCGGGGAAGGAACGTTGAGGGCGTTTTCTGCCATTGCTTGCTCTGGGGACTGCATGCGGACCGTGAAAAATGATGTCAGGCAGGCAGGTAATCAGCCCGGCAACGTGTGGTTACCGAAACGCGCACGGGGCGCCGGTCATAATTCCTGCCATTGCTAGGCCACCGATGATCGAACCGAAACCACTCCCAACTCGCCAAATTCATAGGCTGGCCAGCTTGGCACGGTGGTCTCTGGGACTGGTCCTTAGCCTGTGGCTGCTGCTGGCCACCGTGTGGGGGGTGCTCCATTTCTGGATTGTGCCGCGAATCGAACAGTGGCGCCCCGAGCTGGAATCCCTGGCCTCACGCAGCCTGGGTGTACCGGTTTCCATTGGCAGGCTGAATGCTTACCGCTCGGGTCTGGTGCCGACTTTCGAGCTGGGCGACGTGGTCCTGCATGACCCTGCGAACAAGAGTGAGGCCTTGCTGCTGCCCAAGGTGGTGGTGGCGGTCTCTGCCCATTCGCTGATGACCCTGGGCATCGAGCAGATATATCTGGAAGGGCCGGATCTGACGGTCCGTCGCGATGCAGACGGCCAGATCTTTGTGGCCGGTATTGCCGTGTCATCCGATCCGGGGCAGGGAACCGACTCCGACTGGATCTTCTCCCAGCCCGAAATCGCCATCCGCAGCGGCAAGCTGCAGTGGGTGGACGAGCTGCGCAATGCCGCGCCCTTGCAACTGCAGGATGTGGATCTGGTGCTGCGCAACAAGCGCTGGCATCACTCCCTGCGGCTGGATGCCACGCCGCCGCAGGGCTGGGGCCAGCGCTTCACGGTCATGGGCAACTTCAAGGAGCCTTTGCTGTCGGTGCATGAAGGGCGTCTGGAGCGCTGGAGCGGACAGGCTTATCTGGACTTCACGCATATCGATCTGTCCCATCTGGGCCAGTATCTGGGTCCGCAGGACTGGAAGCTGCAGCAGGGCAAGGGCTCGGTCAGGGCCTGGCTGGATGTGGATCACGGACAGCCCGTGGGCGGGGTGGCCGATGTCGCGGTACAGGCGCTGCAACTCCAATGGCGAGACAGACCTGAGCCCCTGGCCCTGCAGGCCTTGCGGGGGCGCCTGCGGGCCAAGAACCAGAACGGTTACCAGTTTTCCGTCCAGGGTTTGCAGTTCACGGCCGATGACGGGCTGAACTGGCCCAGAGGCGATTTCAGCCTGCGCTATGTGCCGACCGGCGCTTCCGAGCAGGGCAGCCAGGGCGAGCATGGCGAGGTTCAGGCCGATGGCATCGACCTGGCCATTGCGGCGCAGATGCTGCAGCGTCTGCCTCTGCCGGAGTCCGTGCAGACCCAGCTCAAAGCGCTTGCGCCGGCAGGACAGCTGAGTGATCTCAAGCTGTCATGGCGCGGACCTCTGCAGCAGCTGGCCCAGTACAAGGCTTCGGGGCGGTTCGAGCAGCTGGGATTGCGTTCCCAGGCTTCGCAGGAGGGCCCGCACAGCATAGGCATTCCCGGTGTGCGGGGGCTGAGTGGAAAGTTCAGCCTGGACCAGGACAGCGGCGAGGCAACGCTGATCAAGACGGCGGCCGCCAATCAGGCCATGCTGAGCTTCCCCGGAGTGTTTGAAGACCCCGATATTCCGTTCGACCAGTTCGACAGCCTGGTGCGCTGGCAGGTGCTGGACAAGGGCCAGTCCATCAAGGTGCAAGTGCCCCGGCTGCGTTTCGCCAATGAGGACACGGCCGGCCAGGCCCAGGCCAGCTGGCAGTCCGGTGCCGGGACCAAGGAGCAGCCGCGCTTTCCGGGGCTGCTGGATCTGCAGGGGCAGCTCAGCCGCGCCAAGGGGGAACGCATTTATCGCTATCTGCCCCAGGATCTGGGCAGCGATGCGCTGCGCTATGTGCGCGAGGCCATCACCACGGGTCAGGCCAGTGCAGTGAACTTCCGCGTCAAGGGCGAGCTCGAGCATGTGCCGTTTGAAAAACCGGGCAAGGGCGAATTCCACATCAGTGCCCAGGTGCATGATGTGAACTACCAGTTTGTGCCCGGCTATCTGCTGGGCCCTGGCGAAAAGCCCTGGCCGCCGCTGACCAGGCTGTCGGGCGAGCTGGTGTTCGACCGCAACTCCATGCAGGTGCGCAAGGCCAAGGGCTTTCTGGGGCATACCGCCATCGTGGTTGATGAAGCGCAGGCCGGAGTGGCCGACTGGAACCTGACCGAGGTGGAGGTCAACGCCAAGGCTCATGGAGCCCTGGGCGATATGCTGAACCTGGTCCAAGGCTCTGCGCTGTCTGCGCTGACTGCCCATGCTCTGGATGGCAGCAAGGCCACGGGCAATGCCAGGCTCAGCCTCAGGCTGCATCTGCCCACCATGCATATGGAGCGCAGCAAGGTACAGGGTGAAGTGGCGCTGGCGGGCAATACGCTGCAGCTGATGCCCGAGGTGCCCACACTCAGCCAACTGCGCGGCAATGTGCAGTTTTCGGAGACCGGCTTTCAGCTCTCGGGCGTGCAGGCCAGAGCGCTGGGCGGTGATGTGCGCATCGAGGGCGGCATGAAGCCTGCCGCCGACGCCGCCACGGCCCCGGTGCAAGTGCGTGTGGACGGCATTGCCACGGCCCAGGGCCTGCGTGATGCCAAGGAGATGAGCGAACTGGTGGCTCTGGGCAAGCATCTGCAGGGCCAGGCCCGTTATGGCTTGCAGATCAAGGTGCTGCACAGCGTGCCGGAAATCAGTCTGCAGTCCGACCTGCAGGGCATGGCGGTCATGTTGCCAGCTCCATTGGGCAAGGCGGCCGACAGCTCCCTGGCCTTGCGTGTCAACCGCACGGTGCCAGCCGTGGCCAAGCCGCTGACCGATCAGTTCGGCGTGCAATGGGGCAATCACGCCGCAGCTTTGCTGGAGCGCGATATCAGCGGGGCTCAGGCCCGCATCACACGCGGCAGCCTGGAGCTGGTGGAGTCGGGCACGGCGGAAGCCGTGTTGCCGCCTGCCGGCCTGCAGGCCAGGGTGCAACTGCCGGTGCTTGATCTGGATGCCTGGAGTCGTTTGTGGCCCGATGGCACAGGGGGCGCTGCCGATGGCCCCGGTGCCGAGGAAGAGAGCTGGCGCCAGTTTGTGCCGCAGCAGCTGGCGCTCCAGGCGCGCGAGGTGAAGCTCCATGGCCGTTCGCTGCACGATGTATCCCTGCAGCTCAGCCATGCCAGCAAGGTCTGGATCAACCAGATCCAGTCACGCGAGCTGGCAGGGCGTGTGGAGTATCGCGAGCCCTCTGCGCAGGAGCCGGGCGGCCTTGTCATCGCCAAGCTCTCGCGTCTGAGCATTCCCGACGGCCCGGACGAAGGGCTGGATGCTGCTGCGGAACAGACCGGCAATGTGCGCGAGTTACCGGCCTTGCAGGTCAGTGTGGACGACTTCCAGCTGGGCAAGCGTTCGCTGGGCAAGCTGGATGTGGTGGCGCGCAATCACGGGCTGTCCGTCGGCGCGGGGCAGCGCGAATGGCAGCTGTCGCGCTTCAATATCAGCACGCCCGAGGCGACGTTGACGGCCCAGGGCTCCTGGGGGCTGCGCTCCAGTGACAAGAAGCACCCGGGGCAGACCCAGCTGCAGTTCCAGCTCAATCTGCGCGATGTGGGCAAGCTGCTCAATCGCTTTGACATGCCTGGCGTGGTTGCCAATGGACAGGGCCAGCTGCAGGGTGAAATCAGCTGGACAGGAGCGCCCGTGACGCCGGAGTTCAAGACCATGTCCGGTGCCGTGCATCTGGAGGTGCAAAAAGGCCAGTTCCTCAAGGCCGATCCGGGACTGGCCAAGCTGCTGGGCGTGCTCAGCCTGCAGTCCTTGCCCAGGCGGCTGACGCTGGATTTCCGCGACGTGTTCCGCAACGGCTTCTCGTTCGACTTCATGCGAGGCGATGTCACCATAGAGCGCGGCATTGCCAAGACGAATAACATGCAGATGAAGGGCGTGAACGCGGCCGTGCTGATGGAGGGCTCTGCCGATATTGACAAGGAAACCCAGGACCTGCATGTGGTGGTGGTGCCGGAGATCAACGCCCTGTCCGCCTCCCTGGTTGCGACGGCCATCAATCCCGTGGTGGGGCTGAGCAGCTTTCTGGCACAGATGATTCTGCGTGGCCCGCTGATTGCGGCCACGACCAAGGAGTTCCATATCCACGGCAGCTGGGAAGACCCGCAGGTGACCGAGCTGCCCAGGCGCAGCGTGCCCAAGGCCGGAGCCGACGATGCCGGCAAGCAGCCCGCTGCCGCTCCAAGCTCAGAGGAGAAGCCATGAAGATTGCCGCTCTACAAATGGTCTCGGGTCAGGACGTCGCAGCCAATCTGGCGCAGGCGCGCAGCCTGATGCAGCAGGCTGCCGCCCTGGGTGCGGAGCTGGTGGTGCTGCCCGAGTATTTCTGTGCCATGGGAGCCAGGGACACCGACAAGCTGGCCTATCGGGAGGATTTTGGCCAGGGGCCGATCCAGGACTTCATGGCCGGGGCTGCCAGGCAGCTGCAGCTGTGGGTGGTGGCCGGCACGCTGCCGCTGCAGGCCGCTGACGACAGCCATGTGCTCAACACCAGTCTGGTCTATTCGCCCGAGGGCGAATGCGTGGCCCGCTACGACAAGATCCACCTCTTTCAGTTCGACAACGGGCGCGAGAGCTATACCGAGGCCGCCGTGGTGCAGGCGGGCAGCCAGCCCGTGGTCTGCGACATACAGGCCAGAAATGGCGTGAACTGGCGCCTGGGCCTGAGTGTCTGCTATGACCTTCGCTTTCCCGAGCTGTACCGCGCGCTCAGCGCACAGGGGGCCGACCTGCTGCTGGTGCCAAGTGCCTTCACCTACACCACGGGCCAGGCGCACTGGGAGGTGCTGCTGCGGGCGCGGGCGATAGAGAACCTGGCCTATGTGCTGGCACCGGGCCAGGGCGGCGTGCATGAAAACGGTCGCCGCACCTGGGGCCACAGCCTGCTGATCGACCCCTGGGGCGAGGTGCAGGGCCTGCAGGCCAGCGGCACCGGCGTGGTGGCGGGAGAGCTCAATCATGACCGCCTGCTGCAGGTGCGCCAGCAATTGCCGGCCTTGACCCATCGTGTGCTGTGACTGATCCGCTGAATACCGCTCTTGACGCACTGCCCGAGGACCATCCCGCCCACTGGCCCTGGCGGCGCTGGCGTATGGCCTGGAAGCGCTGGTCGCTATGGACCTTGCTGGTGGCACTGGTGGTCAGCATGCTGGTCACCATGGTCTGGCTGGCCGGACGCTATGAGGCCTCGCAGGTGCAGGAAAAGCTGGAGCGCGACACCGCCAATGCGGTCGGCGATATCCGTGCAGCGCTGGGCCGCAATCTGCAGGACCTGCTGGCGCTGAGCGCCTACAGCAGCAAGCATGCCGCCTGGCGCGAGCATGCGACCGAGCTGCTGCAGCAGCGCCGCGACCTGATGCGCATCGAATGGCGCGGTGAAAACATGCGTCTCATCGAGCATGCCGAGACGCCTTATCGCACCTTGCTGGTCGAGGACGAAAGCCATTTGCCCGAGCTGCATTCGGGCGAGGCACTGACCTGTACCCAGGCCAGGCGCGTCAACGGGCCATCGTACTCGCCCAGCCGCTTCCAGCTGCTGGGCGAGGGCCTGGGCACGGAGACCATGCAGGTCTGCATGCCGCTGACGGAGAACGGCCATGTGGTGGGCTATGTGCTGGGCACGTACAGCCTGCAGGGCATTCTGATGGCCCAGGTGGGCAAATCCCTGCCGCGCACCCAGGAGGTTTCGTTCACCGAGCCGGACGGCACGCGTCTGGCCATGGTGGGGGCGGCCTGGCGCGGCTCGCGCATGTTCACGGCCCAGCAGTTGCTGGATCTGCCGGGCAACACCCTGGTGCTGCGCATGGACAGCTGGCATCACGCACCCAGCGTCTTTCCGAATGTGATGACGGCGCTGGTGACCGGCATGTCGATCGCGCTGGTGACTGTGGTGGTGGTGCTGGTGCGCGACAACCGCCGCCGCCTGCGGGCGGAGCGCGATCTGGGCGATGCGCTGGCCTTTCGCAAGGCCATGGAGGACTCTCTGGTCACGGGCATGCGTGCACGCGATCTCCAGGGACGCATCACCTATGTGAACCCGGCCTTCTGCAATATGGTGGGCTTCAGCGCGCAGGAGCTGCTGGGCCTCAATGTGGCGCCTTACTGGCCGCCCGAGCTGGCCCAGGAATATGTGAGCCGGCGCGATCAGCGTCTTGCCGGCCTGCTGCCCACACCGCGCCAGGGCCACGAGAGCGTGTTCATGCGCAAGGACGGCTCGCGCTTTCCGGTGCTGATTTTCGAGGCGCCACTGATCACTGCCCAGGGCCAGCACACGGGCTGGATGAGTGCTTTCATCGATATCAGCGAGCAGCGCCGCATGGAGGAGATGTCGCGTGCCTCCCAGGAGCGCCTGCAGGCCACGGCACGCCTTGCGACGGTGGGCGAGATGGCCTCCATGCTCAGTCATGAGCTGACACAGCCGCTGGCCGCCATTTCCAGCTATGCCACGGGCTCGCTCAATCTGCTGGAGCATGAGCCGACCGACCCTCAGGTCCCGCATCTCAAGGACTTGCGCATGGCTCTGGAGCGCATCGGTTTTCAGGCCGACCGTGCAGGCAAGGTCATCAAGAGCGTGCGCGATTTCGTGCGCCGGCGCGACAAGTCCAGAGAGGTGGTGCAGCCCGTGGAGCTGATCGATGCCGTCATGCCTCTGGTCTATCTGCAGGCGCACAAGCTCAATGCAACTGTGCAGCTGGAGCTGGAGCCCGATCTGCCGGGGGTGCTGTGCGATGTCACCATGGTCGAGCAGGTGCTGCTCAATCTGGCGCGCAACGGCATGCAGGCCATGGACCTGCCCGAGCTCAAGGAGAGGGTGTTGACCATGGCTGTCAGGCGCAGTTCTGACGGTAATAACGCGCGTTGGGTAGAATTTTCCATCATGGACTGCGGCGCCGGCATTTCTGCGGAAGTCGCCGAGCAGCTGTTCACCCCCTTCTTCACCACGCGCACCGAAGGCATGGGCCTGGGCCTGAGTCTGTGCCGCACGGTGGTGGAGCAACATGGTGGTCACCTTGATTACCGCCCGCACCTCCCGCAGGGCACGGAGTTTGTCTTCACGCTTCCGGCCCACTGGGAACCCAGAGAGAACTAGGCTTCATGGAACCTGTAACCGACGCTACCGTCTACGTGGTGGACGACGATGCCGATGTCCGAGAGGCATTGGCATGGCTGCTGCGTTCGCGCAGATTGCTGAGCGAGTGCTATCGCAACGCCGAAGAATTCGAGCAGGCCGTGCTGCAGACCAGCCCCGTGACGCGCCGGCCCTGTTGCCTGCTGCTCGATATGCGCATGACGGGCATGAGCGGGCTGTCGCTGTTCAACCGCATGCTGGAGCGCGGCCAGATCGAGGCCATGCCCGTGATCTTTCTGACCGGCCATGCCGATGTGCCGACGGCCGTGGATACGGTCAAGCGCGGTGCCTTCGATTTCTGCGAGAAGCCGTTTTCCGACAACGCGCTGGTGGACCGGGTGGAGCAGGCGCTGGCGCTGTCAGCCGAGCATCTGGCCGCCTTGCAGGCGCGCGAAGAGGTGCGCAGTCGCTTGGACGAGCTCACCGATCGCGAGAAAGACGTGATGAAGCTGGTCGTCGAGGGCGTGCCGAACAAGCTGATTGCCGATCAGCTCGATATCAGCGTGCGCACCGTGGAAGTGCACCGGGCGCGTGTCTTCGACAAGATGCAGGTCAAGTCGGCCGTGGAGCTGGCCAATCTGCTGCGCAACGCCTGAGCGGAAGCAAGCCTCCCCGAGATGAAAAAAGCCCCGCTTGGCGGGGCTTTTTGCTGGTCTCGCGCTGGTTTATTGAGGCGCACGCTCGCCCACGAAGATTTCCACGCGGCGGTTGCGCGCACGGCCTTCGTTGGTGGCATTGGAAGCCACGGGCTGGTGCGAGCCCATGCCCTGCACCTGGATGCGGGCGCCGTTGACGCCACGCGATGTCAGATAGTTGCGGGTGCTCTCGGCGCGCTGCAGCGACAGAGGGTTGTTGATGGCATCGGAGCCTGTGCTGTCGGTGTGACCGATGATGCGCACTTCTGCGTTGGGGTTGTTGCGCAGACCTTCGGCAAAGCGATCGAGGATGGGGGCGAAGTTGCCCTTGATGTCGGCGCGGCCGGTGTCAAAGGAGATGTCGCTGGGGATGTCCAGCTTGAGCTGGTTGTCCGCGGTCTGTGTCACGCCCACGCCTGTGCCCTGGGTCGCGGCTTCCATTTCACGCTTTTGCTTCTCGAGGTTTTGCGACCAGATATAGGAGCCCAGGGCGCCGACACCGGCACCGATCAGTGCACCCTTGCCGGCATGGCCGCCAGCAATGGCGCCGATGGCAGCGCCGCCCAGTGCGCCCACGCCTGCACCGGTGGCAGTACGACGCGTGGTGTCCGACATGCCGCCGGTATTGGCGCAGCCGGTGATCAACAATGCAGAGGCCAGAGCGGCCGTCACAGCCATTTGCTTGCGCATAGAAAACTCCTTAGTTTGATGAACGACCCGGAGGGTCTTGCAAACCAGCTTCGCGTAAAAGCTGCAAGGCCTTGAGCGTACTGCCAAGAGAAACCGAAAAAAGTAGGACGCGTGCCAGCGCGCGGTTTCTGATGCAAAAGATTGTCACATCCGGTCCGCGCTGCAGTGGCTGCAGCGCCATGGGCTAAGCTTGATTAGAGCGATCTTGTTCGGGGTCTGCAAGCACTTCTTTGTGCGGCGCAGGCTCGACCGGGGCCGGCAACTCACCCTTTTTTCGACCTGAGAACATGGTCCACCACACAATAGCGACCAAAATGGCCAATGCCAGCAGTGCTTCAAGCAAAATCAGACCCATGAATTTCCATCTCCTGCGCCGTGCTTCACTGGCGCTGATTGTAGGAACCCTGGTGGCATGCACCACCACCAAGCAGCAAAACGACCCGGCATCGGTGCCCGAGATGGCTCCGCATGGCGGGTCGGCTTCCGCAGCCAAGCCGCCGTTCACCGCCAATGTACCGACTAAAAGCCGCTGGGTGGCGGTGGACTGGGGCGAGTTGCCCGGCGTGCCCCAGGATTCCCTGAACGAGGCCTGGAATGCCTGGATCAAGAACTGCGAGCGTCCCAGCACCGTGTTTGCCAATCTGTGCGGCGAGGTACGAAGGCTGAGCATTGCCTCGGAAGACGAGCAGCGCAGCTGGATGATGAACACGCTGCAGCCCTATCGCATCGAAGCGACCACGGGCAGCCCCGACGGCATGCTGACCGCCTATTACGAGCCCTTGTACGAGGCGCGCCGTGTGCAGGGCAACGGCTTCAACGTGCCCATCTATCAGGTTCCGCAGGGCTTTGGCAAGCGCAAGCCCTGGTTCACGCGCCAGCAGATCGACACCAACTCCGAGGCGCAGGCCGCCCTGGCCGGCCGTGCCATTGCCTGGCTGCGCGACCCGGTGGACATGCTGGTGCTGCATATCCAGGGCTCGGGCCGGCTGATGCTGACCGAGGCCGACGGCCGCCAGCGCATGATCCGCGTGGCCTATGCCGGCACGAACGATCAGCCCTACAAGAGCGTGGGCCGCTGGCTGCTCGACCAGAACCTGGTGCGCGATGCCACCTGGCCCGGCATCAGTGCCTGGATTGCCGCCAATCCCTCGCGTGTCAACGAGATGCTCTGGAGCAATCCGCGCTATGTGTTCTTCCGCGAGGAGGCGCTCAATGACTTCGATGCCCAGTTCGGTCCCAAGGGCGCCCAGGGCGTGGCACTGACGCCGGGCCGCTCGATTGCCGTGGATCGCAACAGCATCCCCTATGGCACGCCGGTCTGGCTGTCCACGCCCGGCCCCACGGTCTCGCTCAACCGCCTGGTGTTCGCGCAGGATACGGGCAGCGCCATTCTGGGCGCCGTGCGCGCCGACTATTTCATGGGCTGGGGGGCCGAGGCCGGCGATGTGGCGGGCCGCATCAAGCAGCCGCTCAAGCTCTGGGCCTTCTGGCCCAAGGCCTTGGCCGGATCGGCACCGCATCTGCGCTGATGCTAAAAACAGGAGCTGCCAGCGCTTGTCAGTCAATGGGTTTCAATGGATAACCATCTGAAATCATTGAAATGAAAGCGCTGGCAGCTCTCTTTTAAAGAGCGTCGGTGAAGTAGCGCTGCACCACGGGCGGCTCCTTGCCCTTGTGAAAGCTCAGCTTGCGGTCGCGCAGCGCCACATCGGCGGTCGTCACGCGCTCGAAGCGGCGCAGATGCTCGGTCCAGGATTCGTCGGTGATCTGCTCCACGAAGCGCTCGGGCTGGCTCATGCTGTGCAGCAGGCTCCAGGACAGCGCGCCCTGGCGCAGGCGGCTGCGCCGGCTCAGCTGCATCAGATCGCGGAAGGCACCGGCCCTGGCCGGGTCGATCAGGTACTCGATGGTCACCACCACGCGGCCGGCTTCGGGCGGCAGCGCTGCCGTCGGCGGCGTGAAGGCGCGAGAAGGGCTGAGGTCTTCCTCGATGTCGCGGTCCGGGTTCAGGCGCTGCACGATCAGCAGGGCCGTCAGCCCGCTGACGGCGGCCACGGCCATGCTGATCTGCACCGAGCCCAGGCTGGCGATCTTGCCCCAGATGGCGGCGCCAATAGCCGTGCTGCCCATGATGGACATCTGGTAGATGGACATGCCGCGTGCCCGCACCCAGTTGGGCAGGGCCATCTGCGCGGCCACGCCCAGCGTGTTGGCCGTGGCCAGCAGGGCCATGCCCGAGAGCATCATGCCCGGCACGGCCACGGCGATATGGGGGGCGAAGGCCACGGTCAGCGTGGCCAGGCTTTGCGCGGCCACGCCGGCCAGCACCGTGCGCTCGCCCGACAGCATCTGGCGTATGCGCGGCAGAAGCATGGCGCCCAGGATGGCGCCCGCGCCCATGGAGGCCAGCAGCAGCGTGAAGGTGCCGGCACTGCCGCTGCTGGCCGTGCCGTGGTCCAGGCGCTGGGCCGTCAGCGGCAGCAGGGCCATGATGGCGGCGGCCTGCAGAAAGTAGCAGACGGTGCGCAGCAGCACGGCATGCATGCGCGGCGACTCCTGGATGAACTGCAGGCCCACGCGCATGGCCGAGCCCAGGCGCTCGCGACCCAGCGGGTTGGCGGGCTGCTGGCGCTTCCAGCGCAGCAGCACAAAGCCCGAGACGATGGACAGCACGGCGTTGAGCACAAACACCCAGGCGCTGCCCAGGCTGGCAATGAGGGCACCCGCCACCAGCGGGCCGATGATGCGCGAGGCATTCATGGCCACGCCGTTGAGCGCCATCGCAAAAGGCAGATGGTGCTTGGGCACCAGCTCGGGGATCAGCGCCGAGAACACCGGCCAGCGCATGGCCAGGCCGATGCCGTTGGCAAACACCAGGGCCAGCAGCAGATAGGGCGTCAGCTGGCCCGAGAGCACGGCCAGGCACAGCAGCAGGGCCACGGCAGCCACCCAGAACTGGGTGACGATGAAGTAGCGGCGTCGGTCCAGGATATCGGCCAGCGCCCCGCTGGGAAGGGCCAGCAGCATGACCGGCAGGGTGGAGGCCGACTGCACCAGCGCCACCAGCACGGGCGAGGTGGTCAGCGATGTCATCAGCCAGGCGGCCGCCACATCGTTCATCCACATGCAGATATTGGCCGTCATCCAGATCATCCACAGCATGCGGAAGGTGGGCGTGGCCAGCGGCGTCCAGACGCCCGGGGCTGCGGCAGGCGGCGCGCCGCCGTCATTCATGGCCGAGGGATCTTCCAGCAGCTTGCCTGCAGGGACCTGGCCGGATTCTGAAGTTATTGGATTGTGGGAAGCGCGCTCTGCGGAATCATCGTGGGCCATGGGGCATGATTCTGTAGCAGGAAAGTTGATGTGACAAATACGTAGTTACTCAAACCTGCCTGGCTCGGAGCTCGATGCTGCTCATGTCCTGAGTGCTACTGATAAGTGAGCTTGCAGCGCTTTTTGAGCAAGGATTTCAATGTTGATTGAGTCCACATCGCAGATGAATAAAGCGGTACATGCTCCACTTTTGAAGGATGCCGGCCTGGTACGAACGGCACTCAGGCGTGCGTCAGCGAGCCGGGCAGCGGCAGCGCGCTGCTGGACTTGACCTCGCCCAGCGAAAAAATCGTGTGCACGTCTTTGACGTTGGGCAGGCGCAGCAGCACATTGCGCACAAAACCGGAAAAGCTCTCCAGATCCCTGGCCACGACCTGCAGCTCGAAGGTGCCCGCGCCGCTGATGTAGTGGCAAGTGGTGACTTCGGGCAGCAGGCGAATGGCTTCCTCCATGCGCAGCGTGATGTCGGCCGTGTTCTGTGCGGCATCCACGCGCACAAAGGCCAGCACGCCCAGGCCCAGCTTGTGGCGGTCCAGTGTGGCGTGATAGCCGGTGATATAGCCCGACTCCTCCAGCGCGCGCACGCGTCGCCAGCAGGGCGCGGCGGACAGGCCTACGCGCTGGGCCAGCTCGGCATTGGTGAGGCGGCCATCCATTTGCAGCTCATTCAGGATGGCCCAGTCGAAGCGATCAAGTTGGTTCATGATTCGCAATTTACAGCAAGATTCTTTCAAAAACTAGGTTAATCCCGGCAATAAAAAGAAAGCTCTATTCGGGGTGTTTTCCTTAAACTTTGCTCAAACAACTCGCGTTCCATGCCTCTGGCGCAGGAATGCCCAAAGCAATATGCTGCTCTGGTAGCCAACAGCTGCCACGGGTGGTCACCCACATGGAGACAAGCCATGAATGCCCCTTTGCCCGATGAAGTCCGTCGCGCCCTGGAGTCTGTGACTCTGGACGACAAATATTCCCTGGCCCGCGGCCGCGCCTTTATGAGCGGCGTGCAGGCCCTGGTCCGCCTGCCCATGCTGCAGCGGCTGCGCGATGCGCAGGCCGGGCTCAATACCGCCGGCTTCATCAGCGGCTATCGTGGCTCGCCCCTGGGCACTTACGACCAGTCCCTGTGGGCGGCCAAAAAACATATGGAGGCGAATCACATCGTCTTTCAGCCCGGCGTGAACGAAGAGCTGGGCGCCACGGCCGTCTGGGGCACGCAGCAGCTCGATCTCTATCCCGAGACCAAGAAGTTCGACGGTGTCTTCGGCATCTGGTATGGCAAGGGGCCGGGCGTGGACCGCTGCTCCGACGTGTTCAAGCACGCCAATATGGCGGGCACGGCCAAGCATGGCGGCGTGATTGCGATTGCGGGCGACGACCACATCAGCAAGTCCTCCACGGCCGCGCACCAGAGCGACCACATCTTCAAGGCCTGCGGCACGCCGGTGTTCTTCCCCAGCAATGTGCAGGACATCCTCGACATGGGCCTGCATGCCTTTGCCATGAGCCGTTTCTCGGGCCTGTGGTCGGGCATGAAGACGATCCAGGAGGTGGTGGAGTCCTCCTCCTCGGTGCTGGTGGACCCGGATCGCGTCAACATCATCCTGCCCGAAGACTTTCAGATGCCGGACGGCGGCCTGCATATCCGCTGGCCCGATCCGCCGCTGGAGCAGGAGGCACGGCTGATGAACTACAAGTGGTATGCGGCCCTGGCCTATGTGCGCGCCAACAAGCTCAACCACAATGTGATCGAAGGGCCCAACGACCGCTTCGGCATCATCGCCAGCGGCAAGGCCTATAACGACACGCGCCAGGCCATGGCCGATCTGGGGCTGGACGAGGACACCTGCCGCCAGCTGGGCATCAGGCTGCACAAGGTCAACGTGGTCTGGCCGCTGGAGGCCACCATCACGCGCGATTTCGCGCGCGGCCTGCAGGAGATTCTGGTGGTCGAGGAAAAGCGCCAGGTCATCGAATACCAGATCAAGGAAGAGCTCTACAACTGGCGCGACGACGTGCGCCCCAATGTGGTGGGCAAGTTCAGCGACGAGCATGGTGGCGAATGGTCGCTGCCCAACCCCAGCACCGACTGGCTGCTGCGCCCCACGGCCGATCTGACTCCCGCCATCATTGCGCGCGCCATTGCCCAGCGCCTGAAGAAGCTGGGCGTGCCCGAGCATGTGCAAACGCGCATGCAGCAGCGTCTGGCCGTGCTCGACGCCCGCGAAGCGGCGATCAAGGCGGCCAAGGAGGTTTCGACCGGCGACCGCACGCCCTGGTTCTGCAGCGGCTGCCCGCACAACACCTCGACACGCGTGCCCGAAGGCTCGCGCGCCGTGGCCGGCATCGGCTGCCACTACATGACCACCTGGATGCCCGACCGCCGCACCAGCACCTTCACGCAAATGGGCGGCGAGGGCGTGACCTGGGTGGGGCAGGCGCCTTTCACCAAGGAGGCCCATGTCTTCGCCAATCTGGGCGACGGCACCTACTTCCACAGCGGGCTGCTGGCCATTCGCCAGAGCATCGCGGCCGGCACCAACATCACCTACAAGGTGCTCTACAACGACGCCGTGGCCATGACGGGCGGCCAGCGTGTGGGCGAGCGGCCCGAAGGCCATTCGGTGCTGCAGATCATGAACAGCCTGCTCTCCGAAGGCGTGGGCAAGCTGGTCATCGTCACCGACGAGCCCGAGAAATACGATGGCGTGAAGCTGGGCGAGGGCGTGACCGTGCACCACCGCGACGAGCTGGATGCGATCCAGCGCCAGTTCCGCGAGCTCAAGGGCTGCACGGCCATCATCTACGACCAGACCTGCGCCACGGAAAAGCGCCGCCGCCGCAAACGCGGCGTGCTGAGCACGCCCGACAAGACCGTGGTCATCAACGAACTGGTCTGCGAGGGCTGTGGCGATTGCTCGGTGCAGTCCAACTGCCTCTCGGTCGAGCCCGTGGAGACCGAGTTCGGCCGCAAGCGCCGCATCAACCAGAACAGCTGCAACAAGGACTATTCCTGCGTCAAGGGCTTCTGCCCCAGCTTCGTCACCGTCGAGGGCGGTCAGCTCAAAAAGCCCAAGCAGGAGAAGAAGGGCAGCCTGGAGGCCCTTCCCCATATTCCCGAGCCCGTCCTGCCCGTGGCCGAGCAGGCCTGGGGCATCGTGGTGGCCGGTGTCGGCGGCACGGGCGTGATCACCATCGGTTCGCTGCTGGGCATGGCCGCACACCTGGAGGGTAAGGGCGTGGTCACGCAGGATGCGGCGGGTCTGGCGCAAAAAGGCGGCTCCACCTGGAGCCATATCCAGATCGCCAACCGCGCCGATGCCATCTACACCACCAAGGTGGACATGGCCAAGGCCGATCTGGTCATAGGCTGCGACCCCATCGTGGCGGCCACGCCCACCACCTTGTCCGTGATGCAGCCGGGGCGCACCTATGTGGCGCTCAACAGCCATGCCGCGCCCACGGCCACCTTCGTGGGCAACCCCGACTGGCAGTCGCCTGCCGCACGCTGCGCCACGGCGCTGGCCGAGGCCGTGGGTCATGGCGCCCTGGGCAGCTTCGACGCCGAGAAGGCCTCCACGGCCTTGCTGGGCGACAGCATCTACGCCAACCCCATGATGCTGGGCTACGCCTGGCAAAAAGGCAGGGTGCCGCTCAGCCATGCCTCGCTGATGCGCGCCATGGAGCTCAACGGCGTGCAGGTGGCGCGCAATCAGGAGGCCTTTGAATGGGGCCGCCGCTGCGCCCACGATCTGGAGGCCGTGCGCGCTCTGTATCAGGCATCGCAGGTGATCCAGTTCGTCAAGAAGCCGTCGCTGGAGGAAATGCTGGACAAGCGTGTGGAGTTCCTCACGGCCTACCAGAACGCGGCCTATGCCCAGCAGTACCGCGACTTCGTGGCCAAGGTGCGCGCAGCGGAAGAGCCGCTGGCCCAGGGCACGCGCCTGTCCCAGGCCGTGGCGCGCTATCTGTTCAAGCTCATGGCGTACAAGGACGAGTACGAGGTGGCGCGTCTGCACACCGATGCGGCCTTCACCCAGAAGATCAGCGAGATGTTCGAGGGCGACTACAAGCTCGTCCATCACCTGGCGCCCCCCGGTTTTGCCAAGAAGGACGAGCAGGGCCATCTGCTCAAAAAATCCTATGGCCCCTGGATGCGCAAGGCCATGGGCTGGCTGGCCGGCATGAAGGGACTGCGCGGCACGGCGCTCGATCCCTTCGGCCGCACCGAGGAGCGCCGTACCGAGCGCGCCCTGATCGTCGAATACCGCCAGTGCATCGAAACCCTGCTGACGGGTTTGACGACCGACAAGCTGGCGCTGGCCGTGGAGATCGCCTCCATCCCCGAAGACATTCGAGGCTACGGCCATGTGAAGGAGCACCATCTGGCGGCTGCGCGCATCAAGTGGCAGTCCTTGATGACTCGCTGGAATGGCTCGGCTGCAGCTGCTGCGCCAGCAGTCAAGCTGATGGCAGTGAACTAATTGCGCCGAGGCGCATCACAACAAGGCCGGGGCAACCCGGCCTTTGTATTCATGGTCAGAGGCGATGCTGGCGGTGGGCTATCTGAATTTGATAGCTGCCAGCGCCTGTATTGAGTGATATTCAAATATAAAACAGTCACAAAGCAAGACAGGTAATACGCTGATAGCTATGTTTTTTGCAGACATTGCTGATGTGGAAAGGGAGGTCCTCATCGCATCAGGGAATGCCTGTGCTGCGCGGCTGTCCATGCCAATCTTGGGTACAAGCCAGCCGAATACAATGTCCCGCTGACCTGGCGAGATCGCGCAAGTGCGCGCCTGCCGGGACCTATTCCTGACAAATTCACTCTTTCGGAGTCTTTTTCGTGTTCATTTCTTCTGCTTTCGCCCAGACCGCTCCTGCCGCCGCTGCTGAAGGCGGCTTCATGGGTTCGCTCACCGGCATGCTGCCTCTGGTGCTGATGTTCGTGGTGCTGTACTTCGTGATGATTCGTCCACAGATGAAGCGCCAGAAGGAACACCGCTCCATGATCGACGCGCTGGCCAAGGGTGATGAGGTGGCTACCGCCGGCGGCATCATCGGCACCGTGACCCGCATGGCCGAGCAATTCATCTACATCGAAGTGGCTTCCGGCGTGGAAGTCCAGATCCAGCGCTCCGCTGTGGTGCAGGTGCTGCCCAAGGGCACGGCCAAGTAAGCCTGTCCGCTGTGGATTTTGAGGGGTACGGCGCTCGACCAGAGTGCGCGTACCCGTTGTGCGTTGCTGTAAAAAAAAGAGCGCGATCATGAACCGATACCCGGTCTGGAAGTACGCGATCATCGTGATCGCGCTGCTGGTGGGGGTGCTCTACACCCTGCCCAATTTCTTTGGTGAAGCGCCTGCCGTGCAGGTGTCCTCGGCCAAGTCCACCGTCAAGGTGGACAACGCGGTGCTGCAAAAGGTGGAATCTGCCTTGAGCGCAGCCAGCGTCAAAGCCACATCGATGTCGCTGGAAGGCACTTCGGTGCGCGCCCGCTTCGATACGCCCGACGAGCAGCTCAAGGCCAAGGACGTCATCCAGAAGGCCCTGATCTCCGACCCCACCGACCCCTCCTACATCGTGGCGCTGAACCTGGTGTCGCGCTCGCCCGACTGGCTGACAGCCATCGGCGCCAAGCCCATGTATCTGGGTCTGGACCTGCGCGGCGGCGTGCACTTCATGCTGCAGGTGGACATGGCGGCGGCCCTGACCAAGAAGGCCGAGAGCTATGCGGGCGATCTGCGCTCTTCGATGCGCGACAAGAATATCCGCCACGGCGGTGTCAGCCGCGACGGCAACAACGTCACCATTCGCGTGCGCGACGAAGCCACGCTGACGGCGGCGCGCAATCTGATCGCGGACCAGTTCCCCGATCTGGCGGCCACTTCCACGCCTGACGGCACGGGCTTCAAGCTGGTGGCCTCGATCAAGCCCGAAGCCCTGCGCAAGGTGCAGGAGCAGGCG
Source organism: Comamonas sp. A7-5 (assembly GCF_039581385.1). Lineage (NCBI taxonomy): Bacteria > Pseudomonadati > Pseudomonadota > Betaproteobacteria > Burkholderiales > Comamonadaceae > Comamonas > Comamonas sp. A7-5. The sequence goes on along the minus strand of NZ_JBCPWO010000003.1, from coordinate 188,747 downwards.
CTCAAGCAGAACATCGTCACGCTGCACAACCGTATCAACGAACTCGGCGTGGCCGAGCCCGTGATCCAGCAGCAGGGCCTGGACCGCATCGTGGTGCAACTGCCCGGCGTGCAGGACACGGCCAAGGCCAAGGACATTCTGGGCCGCACCGCCACGCTGGAAGTGCGCATGGTGGACGAGTCCGCCGAAGCGCGTGCTGCCGAGATGGGCTCCGGCCCCGTGCCTTTCGGCTCCGAGAAATACCTGGACCGCAACGGCCAGAGCATCATCGTGCAAAAGCAGGTGACGCTGACCGGCGAGAACCTGACGGATGCACAGCCCGGTTTTGACAGCCAGACCCAGGAGCCCACCGTCAACCTGACGCTGGATGCCAAGGGCGCGCGCATCTTCAAGGACGTGACGCGCGAGAACGTGGGCAAGCGCATGGCCATCATCCTGTTCGAAAAGGGCAAGGGCGAAGTGGTCACGGCTCCCGTGATCCGTGGCGAAATCGGCGGCGGCCGCGTGCAGATCTCGGGTCGCATGACTACGGCTGAAGCCAACGACACTTCGCTGCTGCTGCGCGCCGGCTCGCTGGCCGCGCCCATGGAAATCATCGAGGAATACACCATCGGCCCGAGCCTGGGCGCCGACAACATCAACCGCGGTATTCACTCCGTGGTCTGGGGCATGGTGGCGATTGCGGCCTTTATGTGCATGTACTACATGCTGTTCGGCGTGTTCTCCACGATTGCTCTGTCGGTGAACGTGTTGCTGCTGCTGGCCATTCTGTCCATGCTGCAGGCCACGCTGACCCTGCCCGGCATTGCCGCCATGGCGCTGGCGCTGGGCGTGGCCATCGACTCGAACGTGCTGATCAACGAGCGTATTCGTGAAGAGCTGCGTGCCGGTGCTTCGCCTCAGGCGGCGATTCATGCAGGCTACGAAAACGCCTGGCACACCATTCTGGACTCCAACGTGACCACGCTGATCGCCGGTCTGGCCCTGCTGGCCTTTGGTTCTGGTGTGGTGCGCGGCTTTGCCGTGGTGCACTGCATCGGCATTCTGACCAGCATGTTCTCTGCCGTGTTCTTCTCTCGCGGGCTGGTCAACCTCTGGTATGGCGGCAAGAAGAAGCTCAAGAGCGTCTCCATCGGTCAGGTCTGGAAGCCTGAGGGTGAGGGTCACCGTTCCGTGGCCGGTCGCGGCAGCAACAACTAAGGAGGAAGATCATGGAGTTCTTCCGCATCAAAAAAGACATTCCGTTCATGAAGTACGCGTTGGTCTTCAACGCGATTTCCTTCATCACCTTTGCGCTGGCCGTCTTTTTCCTGTTCTCGCGCGGCCTGCATCTGTCCGTGGAGTTCACGGGCGGTACGGTCATGGAAGTGGCCTACACCCAGCCTGCCGATATCGGCAAGGTGCGTGAAACCGTTTCCAAGCTCGGCTATGCCGATGTGATCGTGCAGAATTTCGGTACATCCAAGGATGTGATGATTCGTCTGCCTGTGCAAAAGGGCGTGACGACTGCTCAGCAAAGTGAGCGGGTGATCACTGCACTGAAGGCCGAGGATGCCGAGGTCACGCTGCGCCGCACCGAGTTTGTCGGCCCGCAGGTGGGCGATGAGCTGATGCACAACGGCCTGATGGCGCTGGGCATGGTGGTGCTGGGCATCATCATCTATCTGGCCTTTCGCTTCGAGTGGAAGTTCGGCGTGGCGGCCATCATTGCCAACTTGCACGACGTGATCATCATCCTGGGCTTCTTCGCCTTCTTCCAGTGGGAGTTTTCGCTCTCCGTGCTGGCAGGCGTGCTGGCCGTGCTGGGCTACTCGGTCAATGAGTCCGTGGTGATTTTCGACCGTATCCGCGAAGCCTTCCGCAAGTTCCGCAAGCTCAGCACCCACGAGGTGATCGACCACGCCATCACCTCGACCATGAGCCGGACCATCATCACCCACGCCTCGACCGAAGCCATGGTGCTGTCCATGTTCTTCTTCGGCGGCCCCAGCCTGCATTATTTTGCGCTGGCGCTGACGATCGGTATCTTGTTCGGTATCTATTCTTCGGTGTTCGTGGCGGCTGCCATTGCCATGTGGCTGGGCGTCAAGCGCGAAGATCTGGTCAAGGCTCCCGCCAAGTCCGGGTCGCAAGATCCCAACGATCCCAACGCGGGAGCCGTGGTCTGACGCTTTGACCATTGCGGCGGGTGCATGACTGCTTCTGCCGCCATTACACTTACGGAATGGCTCTCTCGCAGTCTTCCTCCACCGCGCCTGCGGCCCCGCAACAGCTGGGCTGGCAGGCGCGCTTGCGTTGGGTCCATGGCATTTGTCAGGGCCTGCCCAAGGTCGCTCGGCAACTGGATGAATTCCTCTCCAACCAGAGCAGTGCCGTCTCCACTGCCAAGGAGATGCAGGAGTGGCGCGAGGCCTGGGTCGGCTTTCAGCAGAACAAGGACGCCTGGTTGCAGGCAGGCGTTCAGGCGCTGCAGCAGGCTGCGCGCAAGCCACCCTCTGGTGGAGCCGAGAGCAATGCTTCGGACTCGGCTCCGCTGACCTTCGAGCTGCTCAGCGACGATGTCGTCGAAAACAGGATTCTGGCCTCCCGCATGGCTCTGGCCATGGGGGAGACGCTGCAGCCCGGCTTCGAGGCCATGCGCCTGCGCATTCAGGCACTGGAGGGCCATGAGCTGGCTTCCCGGGACATGTTCCGTGCCGAGACCATCTGCCTGCATCTGGTCGAGCAATGGCTTGGCAGCGGCATGGAGCGCAAGCATTTGCTCAGGGCCGTGGAGCCTTTGCAGAATGCGCTGGCACCGCTGATGGAGTCCGAATACAGCATCCTGCACAAGCTGCTCGATGCCAAGGGCGTCAGCAAGGCCCAGGATGCCCCGCTGCGCGTGCGACGTACCGAGGGTGGCCCGTCCACCGGTGCCATGCATCTGGGCGCCAGCAGTGGCTATGGCAATGCGTCCGATGCGGGTTGGAGCAACTCTGCCATGCAGTACATGCCGGCCGGTATGGCTGCAGGTCTGGGCGCTGGGCCAGGGATGGCTCCGGGCATTGCCCTGCCGCCAGGCGCCAGCGCCGGCCTGGGCATGCTGGCGCGGGCGCGCCATCGCGCGCTGGATGCCATGAATCAGCTGCGCCAGGTGCTGAGTCAGCCTGCGGTCGGCATTCCAGGACTGATGCCTGGCACGCCTGTCGTTCCCATGCCTCCTGCGTCTGCCGCTCTGGCGCAGGCGCTGCAGGAGCAGCAACAGCTGATGGCGGCCGAGCTCCAGGCCCAGTATCCGTCTGCGGCCGGTTCGGCCATGGCCATGCCCGCCATGGACTACAGTCCGGCAGCGATCGGCCAGCTGGTCAATCTGGTGCGCGAGCGCTCGGCCGACTGGAAGCAAAAGGCCGAGACCAAGAGCGAGAAGGCGACCATCGAGGTGGTGGCGCTGATGTTCCAGAGCATTCTTTCGGAAGACCGGCTGCCGCCGTCCATTCGCGTCTGGTTCGCGCGCCTGCAGGTCCCCGTGTTGCGCGTGGCCCTGGCCGAGCCGCAGTTCTTCAGCGACCTCAATCACCCGGCGCGCAAGCTGATCGACCGCATGGGCTCCTGCGTCATGGGTTTTGACGCCAGCAGCATCAACGGCAATGCGCTGGAGACCGAGATCCGCCGCGTGGTTCAGGTGATAGAGCAGTACCCTGAAACCGGGCAGAAGGTCTTTGCCCTGGTGCTGCGCGAGTTCGAGGAATTCCTCACCAGGCATTTTGCCCAGAATCGGTCCACGGCCAAGATCACCAGCGTGGCTCAGCAGGTGGAGCAGAAGGAGACGCTGGCCATCCAGTACACCATAGAGCTGCGCAATATGCTCACCGACATGCCGGTGCGCGAAGAGGTGCGAGACTTTCTCTTCAAGTCCTGGGCCGATGTGCTGGCCATGGCCACCGTGCGCTATGGCGCCAAGGATGCACGGGCCATGCGCCTCAAGCAGGCGGCCAGCGAGCTGGTCTGGTCGGCCAGCGCCAAGCCCTTGCGTCAGGAGCGCGCGCGTGTCATCCAGGGCTTGCCGACCTTGCTGCAGACCTTGCGTGAAGGACTGGAGCTGGTGAGCGTGACCGGCGATGCACAGTCGGCCGCGATCAAGGTGTTGACCGATACGCTGGCCCAGGCCTTCATGTCCAAGACGGCAGCCATTCCGGCCGAGCGTATCGAGGCCATGGCCAAGCGCCTGGCGGAGCTGGAAAAATACATCAGCGAGGACGGCAAGCTCGACGATATGCCGCTGTCCAGCGAGAGCATAGAGCTGATGCTGGGCGTGGATGCGGGCGATCTGAACGTCATTCCCAACACGGACAGTCCGGTGGAGCCCGCCATGCTGGAGTGGGCCCAGTCGCTGGAAAGCGGTCGCTGGTTCACGCTGGACCACAACGGTGCCCGTGTGCAGGTGCAATATGTCTGGCATAGCCGTCGCAAGCATCTGCATTTGTTCGCCTCGCTGGATGGACACTGTTATCTGCTGCAGGCGCAACGCATGGCGACCTATCTGCAGGCCGGCTTGCTCGCGGTGCATGATGCCGAAGCCCTGACGGTGCGTGCCACACGCGATGCACTGCAGAAAATTCAGGCGAATCCGGAAAGACTGGTCTAAGCCCCTGAGGTGCTTTGCATCTTTCCCCTTTCTCTACGCGCTGCACTAGGGAAGGGAGCAGCCCTTGCTGGGCGTCGCCTTGTCGGGATATGCCGGTTTGGGGCTTCAGCTTTGCGTAAGTCGCTGGTACAGGCCGCCAGGCAGGCGCGCGACCAGGCCGTCGAGCTCCAGTTCCATCAGCTGCGCCTGCAAATGGGCGGCATCCCAGCCCGTGCGATCGCTCAAGGACTCCAGGGTCATGGGGTCATGGCCCAGCGCCTGCAGCAACGGGTTATCCGGTGTCGACGCCTTGTTTTTGGCAGCTTCCTGCGCTGGTTCGGCTCTGGTCGACGCGAGTTTCAGTCCTTGAAGCTCTTCGAGCACGTTGTCAGCGGTTTCCACCAGCTTGGCACCCTGGCGTATCAGCGCATGGCAGCCCTTGGCCTGCGGCGCGTGGATGGAGCCGGGGATGGCAAAGACTTCACGCCCCTGCTCGTTGGCCAGGCGGGCCGTGATCAGCGAGCCAGACTGCAGGGCGGCTTCCACCACCAGGGTGCCTTGCGACAGGCCGGAGATGATGCGGTTGCGCTGAGGGAAATGCCGGGGCAGGGGCTCGCTGCCCAGCGGGTATTCGCTGATGACCAGCCCGTTGCGCGCAATTTGCTGTGCCAGCTTGGCGTGCGCACGCGGATAGACCTGATCGAGTCCGGTGCCGACGACGGCAATCGTGCAGGGGGTAGGGCCTGAGCGGGCCTGAAGTGCTCCCTCATGGGCAGCTGCATCTATGCCGCGTGCCAGGCCTGAGACTATGCACAGCCCTTGCTCGGCCAGTGCCTGCGCCATGCTGCGCGCATTGATGACGCCCTGGGCGGATGGATTGCGGCTGCCCACCATGGCCAGGGTGGCGGGGTAGGGAAACCAGGGCCGGGCAGATGCCAGCAGTGCCGCTGGACCTTGGACAAACAGCAGCAGGGGCGGATCTTCGGTCTGCAGCAGGCAGTCCGGATACTGAGAGTTGCCCAGATGGATCACGGTGTGCAAGGTACCCGGTGCGGGCGAGGCCAGCCATCGAGCCAGGGTGCTGCAATGTTTTTCCCAGTCTGTCGGGAGCTCTGTCAGAGCCTTGATCTGAGCCTGAGTGGCGCATTCAGCCCATGTTGACAGCGGCAGCCGCCAGACCGCGTCTGCACTGCCGGCTTTGGCCAGCAGGCGGCGTGCCGTGGTGCGTCCAAGACCCGGCGTCAGCAGCAGGCGCAGCCAGGCCAGAGTTTCGGCATCGGGCAGGGCATGGTGCGCATCTTGTGAAGGGGGCGACACCGTGCTCATGCTCCATTCAGGGCTGGGGCGACTGCAGGCCATCGCCCACGTTCACACCACGCTGGGCCGTGGTGATGAGCGCGTAGGAAACCCGGTCAAACACCTTGAAGACCATGGCATAGCCATTGGCCTCATCGGGCAGCTTCACCCGGTCACGACTGGGGCTGGTCTTGTCCACGATGACATTGCCCTTGCTGACGAGTTCCAGCACTGCGCCGATGTCCATGCCGTCCTGGGCTCCCTTGTTGATGGCAATGACCTGATTCTGAGCTGCGTTATAGCCCACCGAGTCGCCATAGATGGAGACCACGGCGGCATCCACCGCATGGCGCGGTGCATGGGGCACATAGCTCAGATACTGCTGCTCGGGCGAGGGCAGCAGACGGTCACCTGCGCGGATTTCATTCTTGGAGCGGATGATGTCCACAGTTCCAGGCGTGGTCTGTACAGGCTGGCCTGGCGCGGATTCAAGCAATGTTTCACTACGTGCCACGGTGGCACTGCCCAGGTACTTGGCTTCGTAGCCAAGGATTTCCCCGGTGATGGGGTCCTTGAGCGGCGTGGCATCGCGGAAGATGCGATAGCTCGCGGGCCGGCCCTTGCCGGCGGTGACCAGCGCGCCACCGGAGTTGCGTACATAGGCGCGATCGCCAATGGCCATGAGCACGCGCTTGTCCTGGGTGGCGATGATGCGCGGGGCTTGTGTAAGTGCCTGGCTGTCCACTACCAGCGGCTCGGCCAGGAAGGGCTCGATCAGATGCGGCGGCAGCGTGGGCAGGGCCAGGTCGTTCAGTGACGATTCACGCGTTTGCGGCGACAGACGAACTACCTCGGAATCGCCGTTGGGGGCAGTGGTCGATAGACGGGCATAACCGTTGCTGCGCACCAGATACAGCACCTGGCCGGGGTAGATCTGATGAGGGTTGGCGATGCTGGAGAGGTTCATGCCCCAGAGTTCGGGCCAGCGCCAGGGCTGGCGCAGATACATGCCCGAGATGCCCCAGAGCGTGTCGCCGCGCTTGACGGTGTATTGCGCGGGAGCGTTGGGCGCCAGTTCGTTCTCGGGGATGCCTTGCTGAGCGACTTGCTGTGCGGTGGAGCGCTGGGTGGCGGTCACAGGATAGCTTTGGGCGTGGACCGAAGTCAGGGCTGCAAGCAATGTGGCTCCAATGCTCAAGGCGCGTGCAGTGGCAAATGCGGTCATGAAGTTCCTTCTGGCGGGATTCGTTTGCTGCAGCGTCCCTCGCGTCGCCGCACTGTGGCCGATCTTGGCATAGCCAGCCAACAAGTCTTACAAATGTGTCGAAATTCTCGATGCAAGGCCTCGATAGATCAATGTTTATTGAGGACGTGCCAAGCGTTTGGCAGCAAATGTTGGGACAATAACGACAGATTTACCGAGACACCATGGCCATTCTTCCCATCCTCTGCTACCCCGATCCCCGTCTTCACAAGGTCGCCAAGCCCGTGGCGCAGGTGGATGAGCGCATCCAGACTCTGGTGAAAGACATGCTCGAGACCATGTATGACGCTCAGGGCATCGGCTTGGCCGCGACACAGATCGATGTGCATGAGCGCGTCATCGTGATCGACGTGTCCGAGAAGCGCAACGAGCCCATGGCCTTGATCAACCCCGAGATTCTCTGGGCCAGCGAGGAAAAGCAGCTGGGCGAGGAAGGCTGCCTGTCCGTGCCCGGCATCTACGACGGCGTGGAGCGCTCCATTGCCGTCAAGGTCAAGGCCCTGGATGAAAACGGCAACAGCCGTGAGATCGACGCCGAAGGCATGCTGGCCATCTGCATCCAGCACGAGATGGATCACCTGCTGGGCAAGGTGTTTGTCGAATACCTCTCGCCGCTGAAGCGCAATCGCATCAAGACCAAGCTGGTCAAAGCCCAGAAGCAGGCCCTGAGGGCCTGATCGGAGTGTCCATGTCCCTGCCTCGCCTGCAAACGCTGTTGACTGCAAGTCTGCTGGCAGCGGGACTGGCGGGTTGCATGGTGCCCCAGTGGCAAAAGCCCGGCATGCCTCAGGCCGAGGTGGAAAAAGGCATGGGCAAGCCCACTTTGGTCGTGCCTCTGCCCGACGGCGGCCAGCGCCTGGTCTATAGCCAGCAGCCGGCCGGTCAGCAGGTCTATCACATGGATTTCGATGCCCGGCACAAGCTGGTGCATGTGGAGCAGGTACTGGATACGGCGCACTTTTTCGCGTTGCGCAATGGTGTGGATACCCGTGATGATGTCTACCGCATGTTTGGCCCGCCCGCCATAGTCGAGAGGGTCTACAGCTTCAAAGGTGACATCTGGACCTACCGTTTTCTGGACAATACCTTTGCTCGGCGTGCCCATGTGCATATAGACCCGCAAGGTGTGGTGCAGAAGGTCATGTTTACCGATGAAAGCATGTACCTCAGAGAGCCGCATCGTTGAACATCTGGCAGCCGGCGGCTGCCTTTTTAATTTGTGAGTCCCATGAAAGTCATTTTTGCCGGCACGCCCGAATTTGCGCGCGTGGCCCTGGAGAGTCTGCTGGCTGCAGGTTTTGAAGTTCCGCTGGTGCTGACCCAACCGGACCGTCCGGCCGGGCGTGGCATGAAGCTCCAGGCTTCTCCCGTCAAGCAGTGCGCTTTGGAGCATGGCATTGCCGTGGCTCAGCCGCTGAGTCTGCGTCTGGACGGCAAATATCCCGAAGACGCCGCTGCCGCCAAGGCCGCGATCGATGCCGCTCAGGCCGATGTGATGGTGGTTGCGGCCTATGGCCTGATCCTGCCGCAGTGGGTGCTCGATACGCCTCGCCTGGGCTGCCTGAACATCCACGCCAGCCTGCTGCCGCGTTGGCGCGGTGCAGCGCCGATTCATCGCGCCATCGAGGCCGGTGATGCCGAAACTGGCGTCACCATCATGCAGATGGATGCAGGCCTGGATACCGGCGATATGTGTGTGATCGAGCGTCTGCCGATAGCCGCAGACGACACCACGGCCAGCCTGCAGGACAAGCTGGCCGCGTTGGGTGGCCGCCTGATCGTGGAAGCGCTGGAAATGGCGGGCTGCGGCGGTCTGCCGCGTACGCCACAGCCCGCCGATGGCGTGAGCTATGCACACAAGATCGATAAGGCCGAGAGCCTGATCGACTGGAGCGAAAGCGCCGAAGTCATTGCGCGCCGCTTGCGTGCCTTCAACCCCTTCCCCGGCGGCGCAACCAGCCTGGGCGGCGAAGCCATCAAGGTCTGGGAAGCAGAGGCCCAGCAAGGCAGCGGCGCGCCCGGTTCCGTGCTGTCGGCCGACGCCCGGGGCGTGCGCGTGGCCTGTGGCAGTGGCGTGCTCAACATGACGCTGTTGCAGCGTGCCGGTGGCAAGCGTCTGGCCGCAGGCGATTTTCTGCGTGGTTTCGAGCTGCCCGCAGGCGCGCAACTGGGCGAGGGTGCTGGCGAGGTATGACGGATATGGCGTTCACGCTGGGTCAGCGTGCGAAATCGATAATCAGGGATCCGTTCTTCTGGGTCGGCTCCAAGGAGATGGGCGGCACCGCCCTGGGCATCGCCGCGTGGGGTCTGGTGACCGGCGTGGCCATGGTCAAGAGCGGTCTGTCCGTTCCTCTGGCGCTGCTCATGGGTTTGACTGTCTATGCGGGCAGTGCCCAACTGGCCGTGCTGCCACTGATGGCCGTGGGGGCTCCGCTGTGGGTGGTCTGGTTCACCGCCATCTGCGTGAACCTGCGTTTTGTGATCCTGTCCAGCATGTGGCGCAGCTATTTCGCCAACCTGAGTCTGCGTCACCGTCTGGCGGTGGCTTATTTCAGCGGCGATGTGATTTTCGTGAACTTCATGCGCCGCTACCCAGAGGCCAGGCCGCAGCCCGAGCAACTGCCCTATTTCTGGGGTGCGGCACTGACCAACTGGCTGGCCTGGCAGATCCCGTCCACGCTGGGCATTTTCCTGGCCGACCAGATTCCTCTGTCCTGGGGACTGGGCTTTGCCGGCGTGCTGGCGTTGTTGGGCGTGTTGCTGTCCATGCTCAAGGACCGAGCAACCTGGGTGGCCTCCATCGTGGCCTGTACGGCAGCTGTGGCGGCTTTTGCGCTGCCGCTCAAGCTCAATATCCTGGTGGCGATCGCAGCTGCGGTGGCTGCAGGCCTGACGGCCGAGCAACTGCAAAAGCAGGCCAGCCGGCTGCCTGCGGTGAAGAATGAGGAGGACCGGTCATGATGAGCAGTTTCTGGGTCATCGTTGCCTGTATCGGTCTGGCCCTCATCACGCTGATCACGCGTGCTTTCTTCATGATCCCCGAGCGTGAACTGCCGCTGCCCGACTGGCTCAAGCGCGGGCTCAAATACGCACCGCTGGCGGCCCTGGCGGCGGTGATTGCGCCCGAGATCGTGATGAGCAATGGTCAGCTGATCAACAGTCTGGCTGATGCTCGACTGCCTGCGCTGGCCGCTTCGGTGGTGTATTTTTTTTACAAGCGCAGCATTCTTGGCACCATTGCTCTGGGCATGGCGATTTATCTGCCTCTGCATATCGGTCTGGGCTGGTAGCTCCAAGACCAGAGAAAACAGGAGCTGCGTGCTCCTGTTTTCATATGGGTTGTCTATAAAAAGGCTTGAAACCAAGTTACAGAGCGCGCAGGATGCTCCTGTTTTTGAGTCGAGTAAGCGTGTAAAAGCGATGCCTGAAAGTGGCGATCGCCCTAGAATGCAGGCAGATTTTGTGTTTTCCAACCTTTGTATGGGCGACTTTCGGAGTCGCTTTTTTGCTGCATGAACATCATCCGCTTCTCCGATCTGTGCGCCCAGGGCAAGGCCCAGGGTCAACGTGTTTTCATCCGTGCCGACCTGAACGTACCCCTGAACGACGCTGGTGAAATCACCGAAGACACGCGTGTGCGCGCTTCCGTGCCTGCGATTGAAATGGCTTTGAAGGCCGGCGCTGCCGTGATGGTCACCAGCCACCTGGGTCGCCCCACCGAAGGCGAATTCAAGCCCCAGGACTCGCTGGCCCCTGTGGCCAAACGCCTGTCCGAGCTGCTGGGCCGCGATGTGCCCCTGGTCGCCAACTGGGTGGACGGCGTGCAGATTGCTCCCGGCCAGGTCGTGCTGCTGGAGAACTGCCGTGTCAACGTGGGTGAAAAGAAGAACAAGCCCGAGCTGGCCCAGAAGCTGGCCAAGCTCTGCGACATCTTTGTGAACGATGCCTTCGGCACCGCTCACCGTGCCGAAGGCACGACCTACGGCATCGCCGAATACGCCCCCATCGCCTGTGCCGGCCCGCTGCTGTCGGCCGAGATCGACGCGCTGAACAAGGCCTTGGCCGCGCCTGCACGTCCTCTGGCCGCCATCGTGGCAGGCTCCAAGGTGTCCACCAAGCTGACCATCCTCAAGAGCCTGGCCGACAAGGTGGACCAGCTCATCGTGGGCGGCGGCATTGCCAACACCTTCATGCTGGCTGCCGGTCTGAAGATCGGCAAGAGCCTGGCCGAGCCCGATCTGGTGGCGGATGCCAAGGCCGTGATCGACGCCATGGCTGCCCGTGGCGCCAATGTGCCCGTGCCCACCGATGTGGTCACCGCCAAGACCTTTGCTGCCGATGCCGTGGCCACCGTCAAGAAGGCCTCCGAAGTGGCCGACGACGACATGATTCTGGACATCGGCCCGGAAACCGCAGCCCTGCTGGCCGAGCAGCTCAAAAAGGCTGGCACCATCGTCTGGAACGGCCCCGTGGGCGTGTTCGAGTTCGACCAGTTTGCCAATGGCACCAAGGTCATCGCCCAGGCGATTGCCGAGTCACCCGCCTTCAGCATTGCCGGCGGTGGCGACACCCTGGCCGCCATTGCCAAGTACGGCATTGAAAAGGACGTGGGCTACATCTCCACCGGCGGCGGTGCCTTCCTGGAAGTGCTGGAGGGCAAGAAGCTGCCTGCCTTCGAGATCCTGGAAAAGCGCGCCCATGGCTGATTTCCTTGAAAAATGTCGCTAACCCAACTGGGAAGAGCGATATAAGCTATCAAAGAAGGATCGAATCATCGATCCTTTTTTGTTTTGACGCGGATGAAGATGCAGACACTCTGGGGAAGTAAAAGCAACTCCGCACCGCAAGTGATTGGCGGGACTGTCAGAGTCGCTTAGCATTCAGCCTGCGTTGATGGTGAGCCATGGCGCGCTATGAATTTCTTTTACCCTGAGCGGCCGGGATGCGTATCCGGATTTGTCCACCGGATGGCATGCGGCGTTCGCGTTCCACCCACTGCTTATGTTCGCTTCAACACCTCAGGATTTGTCGGCGCTGATTCAGGCGATGACGACCTCGGTTGCCACCGATACCGCTCAAAACGTGCTCAGTGCCGCTCAATGGGAGTTGCTGGCGCCCTATCTGCAGCCGATCAATCTGGCGGCCAGCGAGGTGTTGTTTGCCGAAGGGGCGCTGGATCGCAATCTGTATCTGGTGGAGTACGGCTCGCTGAGCGTGCATTACCAGGATTCGAAGGAAAGAATCCGCCTGGCTTTGGTGGGGCCGGGGGCGATTGTGGGGGAAGGGGCCTTCTTCGCCCATAGACCACGCAAGGCCACGGTTCAGGCCGCAGCGCCCAGCCGTCTATGGTGTCTGACAGCGCTGCGTTATTCCGAAATTGCCAACCGTCAGCCTGCTCTGGCCCTGGCGCTGCTGACCATGGCAGGTCAGGTGCTGGCCCGCCGTGCAGGGGACAGTCGTCGCCGGGTGGCCAGCACCTGAGTGAAGATTTTTTGTATTTCGGCCGGGCTGGGCGCTTGATCCACGTCGGACAAAGGCTAATATTTCGGTAAATGTCACGAGCTGCTCCAGACCTGGAGGCAGAATGTGTCTCGTTGTAAATCCTGCCTGTTCGAGTGTGCTCATGTCCCTGTTCCGATGGTTTTCTCGCGGGCCTCGCCGAGAAGGTAGCACGCAAGCACCGCGCCACGAGGATGATTCGGTAGCGCGTCAGTCGCAGCGCCGGGAGCGCTCCGCCAGACGCGAGCAGCTGTACGTCATCGTGCGCGAAGCCATGGTCAGGGTCGGCATTCTTTCGGCCGGCTACAAGTTCAAGGTGCTCTCGCTGGACAACGTCGGCCAGCGCTTTGTCGTGATGGTGGATCTGGCTCCTGCATACGCTGCGGATGCTCTGCAGCAAAGACGTATCGAGGCATTGATTGCCGAGCTCGCCAGAACCCGCATGGATGCAGGGGTTCACGCTGTTTACTGGCGCGTGAACGGACAGCTTCAAAGCGCTGCTAGCCCTGATTTTGCGCAGATGCAGTTTGACGGGGCCGCCCCCCCGATGAAGGCGCCACGACATGCTCCGGTTGCGGCACATTCAGGCCGCTCTTTCGAGCCCATTGACGCGCAGGAAATGGATGCGTTCAAGCAGGCAGTGGCCATGGCCGCTGCATCGCCCGCGAGTGTGCGCCAATCACGCCAGGCGCCATTGCTGGGCCCTGGCTCTGGTCATGAGGAAGGCGGCGAATTTGCCGTGTCCGGACTGGGCTCTCTGGGCGCGACGCAGTACGGAGAGCTGCGCTGATCCAGGGCTGCTGCGGGGCTGCTCAGTGCCCGGCAAAGTCAACCAGAGTGAACAGGGGCAGGCCGCTGTCCTTGAGGTGCTTGGAGCCGCCCAGTTCCGGCAGATCCACAATCGCTGCGCCTTCCACCACGGTAGCCCCCAGCTTTTCCAGAAGTTTCTTGCCGGCCATCATGGTGCCGCCGGTGGCGATCAAATCGTCGATCAGCAACACACGGTCGCCGGACTTGACGGCATCGGTGTGCAGCTCCACGGTAGCGCTGCCGTATTCGAGCTCATAGGTTTCCTCCACCGTGGTGAAGGGCAGTTTGCCTTTTTTGCGGATGGGCACAAAGCCGACGTTGAGCTCGTGGGCGATCACGGCACCCAGAATAAATCCGCGCGCATCCAGGCCGGCAACCACGTCGGGGCGCAGCTTGGGGTCCATGTAACGATGAACAAAGGCATCGGTCATGATGCGAAAAACCTTGGGGTCCTGCAGCAGGGGCGTGATGTCACGGAATTGCACGCCCGGCGCAGGCCAGTCCGGCACGGTGCGGATATGGTCACGCAGATAGTCGTTGACGCTGGTGGAAGTTTGCATGTGGCCGCCTGAGTTCTTGAATGCTCGCCAGTGTATGGGCTCGGGCCTGAAATGCGGGCCAAAGGGGTGTTGCCCGCTGCCCGGCAAGCATGGGCTGGCTAAAATCCGGGCATGAATTCTGATGCTGCCAATTCGCGTCTGATCGACGCACCGCGAGCTTTGAACCTGGCCCGTGAGGCCCTGGATATAGAGGCCGCTGCCTTGCGTGCGATGTCGGTGCGCCTCAATGGCGCATTCACGGCGGTGGTTCAGCGCATTCTGCAGCTGCCAGGCCGTGTGGTGGTCATGGGCATGGGTAAAAGCGGGCATGTGGGCCGGAAGGTGGCTGCGACGCTCGCGTCCACAGGGACCCCTTCCTTTTTCGTGCACCCCGCAGAAGCCAGTCATGGTGACCTGGGCATGCTGACACAGGACGATCTGGTGCTGGCCCTGTCCAATAGCGGCGAGACCGATGAGCTGACGGGCGTGTTGCCCGCCATCAAGCGCATGGGCGTGCCCCTGGTGGCCGTGACCGGCGGTCTGCAATCGACACTGGCCAAACATGCAGACTGGGTGCTGGACACCCATGTCGACAAGGAAGCTTGTCCCTTGAACCTGGCTCCCACTGCCAGCACCACGGCTCAGCTGGCCATGGGAGATGCGCTGGCCGTGGCCTTGCTCGATGCTCGGGGCTTTGGTGCCGAGGATTTTGCGCGCTCACACCCCGGAGGAGCATTGGGACGACGACTGCTGACCCATGTGCGCGATGTGATGCGTCGTGGTGTCGATGTGCCCCAGGTTGCCCAGGATGTGAGCAGCGTGGACCTGATGCGCGAAATGAGTGCCAAGGGCCTGGGCTGCTCCGCCGTGGTCAACGCATCCGGTGAGCTGGTGGGGATCTTTACCGATGGTGATTTGCGCCGCTGTGTGGAAGCCGGCGTGGATCTGCGCAGCCGCACGGCGCAGGACGTCATGCATGCCAGGCCTCTGACGATCAAGCCCGATCTGCTGGCGGTGGCTGCGGCACGCATGATGGAAGAACATGGCATTACCGCAGTGCTGGTGGCCGATGACAATCAGCGCCTGCAGGGTGTGGTGCATATTCGCGATCTGATGCGTGCCAAGGTGATTTGATGAACCGACCTGCTCTGACACCCCGTCAGCAATGGGACCCACAGCTGTTGCTCAAGGCCCAGGGAATTCGTGTGGCCTTCTTCGATGTGGATGGCGTCCTGACCGACGGCGGCCTTTACTTCTCGGGTGAGGGTGAGGTCCTCAAGCGCTTCCATACGCTGGATGGTCATGGCCTGAAAATGTTGCAAAAGGCCGGCATCACGCCGGCCGTGGTGACGGGGCGAGATTCTGCGCCGCTGCGTTTGCGCTTGAAGCAACTGGGCATTGAACATGCGTGCTTTGGCACGGAGGACAAAGTGCCGGCTGCCGAGTCCATCCTGGCTGAACTGGGTCTGCAATGGCCGCAGGCCGCCGCCATGGGGGACGACTGGCCCGATCTTCCCGTCATGCGTCGCAGCCACTTTTCCTGCGCACCCGCCAATGCCCATGACGAGGCATCGCATGTGGCGGACTGGGTTAGTGCCAAGAATGGCGGAGAGGGGGCGGTGCGGCAGTTCTGCGATCTGCTGCTGGCCGCCAATGGTGCTTATGCGGCGCTGCTTTCGGGGTATGGCTCATGAGCGGGCAATGGCGCCGTGTGGGCGACAAGGCCTCGATGTACCTCCCCGTGCTCATCATGGGCCTGCTGGCGCTGGGCACCTGGTGGCTGGTGCGCAATGCTCCCAAGCCGATTGTCAGTGGCGCGGAGAAGTCCGTGCGGCACGATCCAGACTATTTCCTCAAAGACTTCGTCATCAAGAATTTCGAAGCATCGGGCCGCCTCAAAAATCGCCTGAATGGCGCGACAGGTGAGCACTTTCCCGATACCGATACGCTGGAAGTCTACGACGCACGCATGCTGAGCTTCACGCCTGATGGACGCAAGACCGTGGGCAGCTCCAACCGGGCATTGAGCAATGGCGACGGCTCGGAAATCCAGATGTTCGGCCAGGCCGTCATTCAGCGCGAGCCGGTGCCTGCAACTGCAACCCAGAAGGCCTTGCCTGCCATGCGGCTGGAGAGCGAGTTCCTGCAAATCTGGCCCAATGACGAGCGCGTCAGCACCAACAAAGCGGTGGTCATGACCCGTGGCAGTGACAGATTTACGGGTGACAGCATGCAGTATGCGCACCTTGATCAGATTCTGCAGATGCAGGGGCGGGTCAAGGGTGTCATCCTGCCCAACCAAAAGCCGTAAATCATGGCAGGGCATGGGGCCGGACTCGTCTATATCACCGGTGCCTCCAGCGGCATTGGGCAGGCCCTGGCCTGGTACTACTATCAGCGTGGCTGGTCGATCGCACTGGTGGCAAGACGCACCGTGCTCATGGAGCAATGGGCGCAGTCCATGCGAATGGATGCATCCCGCTACGCCGTTTATGCTGCGGATGTCACGAACATAGCAAGTGCTTGCAGTGCTGCGAATGCCTGTCTTGAGCACCAGGGCCTGCCTGATGTTGTTATTGCCAACGCGGGTGTCAGCTGGGGTGTGGATACCGCCTTGCGCGAGGATCTTGAGGTCATGCAGCAGGTGCTGGCCAGCAACACCATGGGGCTGGCTGCAAGCTTCCAGCCGTTTATTGCACCCATGGTGCGACGCGGCTCCGGGCGTCTGGTGGGTATTTGCAGTGTGGCTGGTATTCGCGGTTTGCCTGGCCATGCCGCATATTCGGCCAGTAAAGCGGCAGCCATTGCTTACTGTGAGAGTCTGCGTGTTGAGTTGCAGAAATCCGGGGTCTCTGTGACCAGTTTATTGCCTGGCTATGTGGACACTCCGTTGACGAAAAATAATCCGTATTCCATGCCTTTTCTGCTCTCGCCCGAGGAGTTCGCAAGGCGTGCCTTTCGTGTTATCGAGCGCAAAGCCAGATATGCGATTATTCCCTGGCAGATGAGGATTGTCGGCAGCGTAATGCGGCTGTTGCCCGCTTATCTGTGGGATAGATTGACTCTGGGGAAAACCAGAAAGCCCCGGCATCTAAAAAAGGATTGAGTGGAAGACATTGAGAAAATGACTATGCATTTGAATGTCTTCAAAAATAAATAAAGGCACGATATCGTGCCTTTATTGCTGAGCTGCTAAAAGGAGCTCATTCGCCGTGGTTATTGCCACCACCGTAGCCGCCGCGACCGCCGTGGCGTGGGCCTGAGCCATAGGGGCTGCGGAAGCCGCCTTCGCCGCGACCACCACCGCCATAGCCGCCGCCATCACCGCGACCATAGCCACCACCTTCACTGCGGCCACCGTAACCGCCATCGCGATTACCGCCGCCAAAACCGCCTTCACTGCGGAAGCCGCCTCCATAACCGCCGGAGCGAGGGGGGCGGGGTTCCATAGGGCGTGCCTCATTCACGACGAGGCTGCGACCCCCGAGGGGCTGACCATTCATGCCTTGAATGGCGGCTTGTGCTTCTGCTTCGCTGGCCATTTCCACAAAACCAAAGCCTTTGGAGCGGCCGGTGTCTCGTTCCATCATGACGCGTGCACTTGCTACGGCTCCAAACTGGCTGAACGCCTGCTCAAGATCGTTGTCACGCACACCATAAGGAAGGTTGCCGACATACAGCTTATTGCCCATTAATAACTCCTAGCTCCTCAATGCTTCAATGGCGCGATCGAATTCAGGACGTCCACTGCATATCCATGGGAAAACATGCAAAAAATCCTGAACACTTATTCGCTTGTGAACGGGAAATGCCCGAGAAAGGAATTATGACGGAGAACAATGAAAAAAATAAATGCTCGAAAACCGCATTGCTAACGTTTAGCAACAAAAAAAGGATCCGAAGATCCTTTTTTTGTTATTGGCAATAACTGATTAGTAGCTATTGCGACGGCCGTAGCCGCCGTCGCCACGGCCACCGCCGAAGCCGCCGTCACCACGGCCACCGCCAAAACCACCTTCACGACCGCCGCCGAAGCCGCCGCCGAAGCCGCCGGAGCGGGGAGGACGAGGCTCCATGGGGCGTGCTTCGTTCACGACCAGATCACGGCCGCCACGGTTTTGGCCGTGCAGGCCTTGGATAGCGGCTTGTGCTTCGGCATCGCTGCCCATTTCCACAAAGCCAAAGCCCTTGGAACGGCCGGTGTCGCGCTCCATCATCACCTTGGCGCTGTTCACAGTGCCGAATTCGCTGAAGCTGTCTTGCAGATCTTGGTCGCGGAAGGAATAAGGCAGATTGCCTACGTAAAGCTTGTTGCCCATGCTGGACTCCTGAAAAAACTTGAAAACGCGATGGAGCCCTAGGGAGTCAGCCTTGGATGACAACATTAGAGACGCTAACGCACTTGCCCCATCCAGAAATTGCTTTCCAGACAAAGACTCAAGCATTATGAGTCACAAGAGAAGCCGTAGTATTACGAAAAGATCAAATTTCGTGCTTGTAACAACATTGTCCTGATGGGAGTTACCCTGAAATACAAAATTTTGAATATCCAAATACGCAGATGTCTTACAGGGTTAAGCATGTAGAATGACGGCTACTTTCTTTGGGGAGTAGGCCGTTCGGCAGCCGTCTGCCGGATGCATGCGTCAACAGACTTGGGTCCTCGCGACCTATGGCGCATGCGGTACCGCGTGCAATGCGTGGTGCGACCGGCCGAGACCATTGATTACGTACCGAGAAAACCTATGAAGAGATAGGCCGGAGTCGGTGCGTGATCAATGCGTTCTGGCAACTCCGGCCGTCTATCCCCATCATGGAAGCCTTTCTCATATCCACCTCCATCGTCGCCCTGGCCGAGATGGGGGACAAGACCCAACTGCTGTCATTGGTACTGGCAGCCAAGTTCCGCAAGCCACTGCCCATCGTGGCCGGCATTTTTGCCGCGACGCTGGTCAACCATGCTCTGGCCGGCGCCGTGGGCAACTGGATCACCACGATGCTAGGTCCCGACGTGCTGCGCTGGATCTTGGGGGTTTCATTCATCCTCATGGCGGGCTGGATGCTGATTCCCGACAAGTTAGACGATGACGATACCGGCAATGGCGCCGGGCGTTGGGGTGTCTTCGGTACGACGCTGATGCTGTTCTTCCTGGCCGAGATGGGGGACAAGACCCAACTGGCCACGGTGGGCCTGGCCGCCAAGTACCCTCTGTCGTATTACTGGGTGGTGGCAGGCACCACGCTGGGCATGATGCTGGCCAATGCACCGGTGGTGTGGTTTGGCGAGAAGATCACCAAGAAGCTGCCGATCAAGACGATTCACCGTGTGTGCTCCGTGATCTTCCTGGTGCTGGGTGTGGCGGCGCTCCTGACCAAAGTGTGAAACTACCGAAAGCATAGCTATTTGCACAAGGCTCAAAAGGCTTGGACAGCTTTGACAGTCTGCTTTTGAGTTCGGTGCAATGAATGCAGTACACTGCACTTTTCACGCGCCGATTTGCCAAAGCTTGCGGGCGCTTTATAAATCCAGCTAAAGACCCGTCCGCGAAGTGACAGTACACCGACCCGGCCTCGTTTTTAGCGATGCCGGGTTTTTTCATATGTCCTTCATCGCGACACCTCAGTTCATGCATTTTGATGAGCCGCTGCCCTTGCAGAGCGGTGGTTCCATCGCCGATTACGACCTTGCCTTCGAGACCTATGGCCAGCTCAATGCCGACAAGAGCAATGCCATCGTGGTCTGTCATGCGCTCAATGCCTCCCACCATGTAGCAGGCAGCTACGAGGGCCAGCCCAAGAGCGAGGGCTGGTGGGACAACATGATCGGTCCGGGCAAGCCCGTCGATACCGACAAGTTCTTTGTCATCGGCATCAACAATTTGGGCTCCTGCTTCGGCTCTACCGGCCCCATGCACACCAACTCGGCCACGGGCAAGCCCTATGGTGCGGATTTTCCCGTGGTGACGGTGGAGGACTGGGTGGATGCGCAGGCACGTTTGCTGGACCGCCTGGGCATAGGCAAGCTCGCCGCCGTGCTGGGCGGCAGCCTGGGCGGCATGCAGGCCCTGTCCTGGTCGCTGCGCTATCCCGAGCGCATGCGCCATGCCGTGGTGGTGGCCAGTGCGCCGAATCTGAACGCCGAGAACATTGCCTTCAACGAGGTGGCGCGTCGCGCCATCGTCACCGACCCGGATTTCAACGGCGGCCATTTCTACGAGCATGGCGTGGTGCCCGCGCGCGGCCTGCGCATCGCGCGCATGATCGGTCACATCACTTATCTCAGCGATGACGTGATGAACCAGAAGTTCGGCCGCAGTCTCAGGGCCCCCGCACTCCTCGCTGAGGGGGCTGACCCGACTCGGGGCGGCCCGGCGCCGGATCGGCGCGATTACCTGTACAGCACCCAGGATGTGGAGTTCCAGATTGAGAGCTATCTGCGCTACCAGGGCGAGAAGTTCAGCGGCTACTTTGACGCCAACACCTATCTGCTCATCACACGCGCACTGGACTATTTCGATCCGGCGCGCTCCCATGACGGCGATCTGACCCGGGCGCTGGCCGTGGCCAAGGCCCGGTTTCTGCTCGTGAGCTTCACGACGGACTGGCGCTTCGCTCCGGCGCGCAGCCGAGAGATCGTCAAGTCGCTGCTGGAGAACAACCGCGACGTCAGCTATGCCGAGATCGACGCCCCCCATGGTCATGATGCGTTTTTGCTTGATGACCCACGCTATATGGGCGTGATGCGCTCCTATTTTGAAGGCATTGCCAAAGAACTGAATACCGCCGAACGCGCAGGAGAAGCCGCATGACCGAGTTGACCACCATGAAAGCCATTGCCCAGCTGGTGCCTGTGGGCGCACGCGTGCTGGACCTGGGTTGTGGCGACGGAGCGCTGCTCGAGCATCTGGTGCGCGAGCGCGGCTGTACGGGCTATGGCGTGGAACTGGACGACGCCAATGTGCTGGCCTGCACGCGCCGCGGCGTGAACGTGCTGCAGCTCAATCTGGAGGACGGCCTGGCTATCTTCGGCGACAACAGCTTCGATGTGGTGCTGCAGATCGACACGCTGCAGCATTTGCGCAATGCCGAGGTGATGTTGCAGGAGACGGCCCGCATCGGCAAGCAAGGCGTGGTTGCCTTTCCCAACTTTGCACATTGGCAAAATCGCTTCTCCGTGCTGCGCGGGCGCATGCCGGTCACGCGTCGCCTGCCCTACCAGTGGTATGACACGCCGAATATTCGGGTGGGCACCTACAAGGACTTCGAGGTGCTGGCCACCAAGAACCGCCTGCGCATTCGCGACTCCTTCGGTCTGCAAAACGGTCAGGTGGTGAGAAGCCTGCCCAATCTGTTGGCGACAACGGCGGTGTTCCACTTCGAGCATGCCTGATTGCTGCTCTTGAAACAGTAGCTAATTGCGGTTCATTGGCAATGAATCTGGTATCGATTCACATCGAATTCATTGCCTGATAAGCGCGAGAAGCTCTGAAGTCTGAGATGGCCGCACTCCTGCGGCAAAGCGCGGTGCTGCTGCCGCAATGCAAGAATGTAAGCATTTGATTCATAATCAACTGCTTATTTCTTCTTGATCCGAATCAATGCGCCGAAGCTTCGGCCGGCGCGCGCCTTGCCATGCGTTTTAGTTCCCGTCTCATTTTTTGCTCGGCTGCGCCTGCAGCCTTGTTTGTTCTGGCGCTGCTCAGCAGCCAGTGGGGGCTGACCCGCACACAGTCCGATTTCAACGACTACCTGAGGAACGATCAAGCTGTGGTGGCGCAGTTGCAGGAGCTGTATGCCCAGGGCCTGCAATCGGGCCAGGCCCTGCGCAATATCGTGATGGATCCGTCGGACTGGCAGGCCGTGCAGAACCTGGGCAATGCTCGTCGGGCCTATGACGCCGCCTATGACGATCTGAGCCAGCGCGTGCAGGGCACGGACCTGGAAGTCGCCGTCAAGAGCCTGCAGGCCTTGCGCCAGGCTCAGTCCGAAGCGCAGGACCAGATCGTGACTCTGGCGGCAGAGGACTATGACACTGCCGCCGTCGCGCTCAAGACTCGGGAAACCCCGGCCTGGCGCAAGCTGCGCGAAGCCGTGCTGCAACAGCTCAAGGCGGCCCGCGATGCGGCCGAAGCATCGCATGCGGCCACCCGTGCCAGCGCCCAGCGCATGCAGCTGTGGTCGGGTCTGCTGGCCCTGCTGGCCGTGGTCATCTCGGCCTCGCTGCTCTGGGTGATGGTGCGCACGCTGCGCAGCGAGTTGGGCGGAGACCCGGCCGATGCGCGCAAGGCGTTGCGCCGCGTGGCCGATGGCGATCTGACCGATGGGAGCTCGGGCGGCATGGCCCGGGGGCTGATGTCCGATCTGCAAACCATGCGCGGCGCGCTGCGCGAACTGGTCCAGCGCGTGCACGGCGCATCGGTGCAGATGCAGCATGCCTCCAGCGAGATTGCTCAGGGCAATGCCGACCTGTCTGCGCGTACCGAAAGCCAGGCCAGCGCGCTGGAGGAAACGGCGGCCAGCATGGAGCAGCTCAACGCCACCGTGCGCCAGAACGCCGATAGCGCCCAGACGGCCAATCAGTTGGCGCAGAACGCCTCGCAAGTGGCCCGGCAGGGCGGTGCCGTAGTAGCGCGCGTTGTGCAGACCATGCAGGACATCGACACCAGCAGCTCGCGCATTGCCGACATCATCGGCGTCATAGACGCCATTGCCTTCCAGACCAATATCCTGGCACTGAACGCGGCCGTGGAGGCTGCACGCGCCGGTGAACAGGGCCGAGGCTTTGCCGTGGTGGCCAGCGAGGTGCGCGCCCTGGCGGGGCGCAGCGCCGATGCGGCCAAGGAAATCAAGACGTTGATCACTGCCAGCGTGGAGCGCGTGGCAGACGGCAGTGCGCTGGCCGACCAGGCAGGTCACACCATGGACGAGATCGTCAGTGCCATTCACCGCGTGACGGACATCATGGGCGAGATCAGCGCAGCCAGTAGCGAGCAGAGCGCAGGCGTGGCCCAGGTCGGCGAGGCTGTCATGCAGATGGACCAGGCCACGCAGCAAAACGCTGCCCTGGTGGAGGAAAGCGCAGCCGCTGCCGAGGGGCTGCGCCAACAGGCAGAAAGCCTGCTGACGGAGGTTTCCCGCTTCCAATTGGAGCGGGGGGCGCTGGCATTGCGCTAAACCCTGATCGCCATGTCAATGCCTGCGGCGCAGGCACCGGCATTGGCGCACAATCACGGGCATGGCGCGGGCCCGTCATGGCTCGTAGCCCCGTCACTGAAGGAGCCGACCATGAACGCACGTACTCCCATCAATCTGCTGCAGCCACAGGACGCGCTGCAGCACATCACCGAGCAGTGGGACCAGAGCATCGTCCCCGAGCTGACCAACTACATCACCATTCCTGCCAAGTCGCCCATGTTTGCACCCGACTGGGAGCAGCAAGGCCATATCGCCACCGTGCTGCGCAACGCTGCGGCCTGGGTGGAAGCGCAAAAAGTGGCCGGGCTGACCCTGGAGGTGATTCAGCAGCCGGGTCGCACGCCGGTCATCTTCTTCGAGGTGGAAGGTACGGCCGAGAAGGCCTCGACCAGTCCCACGGTGCTGATGTACGGCCACCTCGACAAGCAGCCCGAGTTCGAAGGCTGGCGCAGCGATCTGGGTCCCTGGACGCCCAAGTACGAGGACGGCAAGCTCTACGGGCGTGGCGGCGCCGACGACGGCTATGCGGTCTATGCCAGCGTGGCGGCGATTCAGGAGCTCAAGCGCCAGAACGTGCCTCACCCCCGTATCGTGGCCATCATCGAGACCTGCGAGGAAAGCGGCTCGGCCGATCTGCTGCCCTATGTGGATGCCTTGCGCCCGCGTCTGGGCGATGTGGGCCTGGTGATCTGTCTGGACAGCGGTGCCGGCAACTACGACCAGCTGTGGCTGACCACCAGCCTGCGCGGCATGGCCAGCGGCACGCTCAAGGTGCAGATCCTCACCGAGGGTGTTCACTCGGGCGATGCCTCGGGCGTGGTGCCCTCATCCTTTCGCATCATGCGCCAGGTGCTGGATCGTCTCGAGGACAGCAAGAACGGCCGCGTGCTGCCGCAGAGCTTTCACTGCGAGGTGCCGGCCGAGCGCATGGCGCAGATCCGCGCCACGGCGGAGATCCTCGGCGAGGACGCTTATGCGCGCTTTCCCTGGGCGCATTACGACTGCGGGGGCTCGGCTCGTGTGTCCCTGCCCACGACCACCGATCCCGTCCAGGCCCTGGTGCGTCGCACCTGGGAGCCCACGCTGAGCGTGACCGGTGTGGAGGGCATGCCCAATCTGCAAAATGCCGGCAATGTGCTGCGCCCCTACACGGCCTTCAAGCTCAGCCTGAGGCTGCCGCCGTTGGTCGATGCCGCAGCCTGCGTGCAGGAGATGAAGGCCCTGCTGGAGGACAACGCACCCTATGAGGCCAGGGTGACCTGGGAAGGCCTGTCCAGCTCCAGCGGCTGGAATGCGCCGGGCATGGACGGCTGGTTCGAGAAGGCGCTCAATGCCGCCAGCCAGGCCCATTTCGGCGCCGGCTGCGGCTATATCGGCCAGGGCGGCACGATTCCGCTGATGAATATGCTGAGCAAGGGCTTTCCCAAGGCGCAGATGATGGTCTGCGGCGTGCTGGGCCCCAAGAGCAATGCCCACGGTCCCAACGAGTTCCTCCATGTGCCCTATGCCAAGAAACTCACGGCGTCGGTGGCCGAGGTGATTGCCGCCATGGCCCGCCATCAGACGGAGCCGGACCAAGCCTGATCGCGGCATTGAAAATAGCTGCTGACGCTTTTCCAGAAAGCGCCGGCAGCTATCCTTTTGGTGGCGACAGTGTTGAATTCCTAGGGACGGGTCGAGGATTGCCACGGTTGACGCGGGCGGGGGGCGGCTGCATCCTGCAAGCTCTTGCCAGCTGAAGAGACCGTGCATGACGCCTACCGATACCCGTACCCAGACGACGCCCCGGCTGCTGCATATGGCCGCATCGGACGCCACCCAGCTTGCGCTGCGCGACTGGCCGCTGGCGCCGGGAGTCAAGCCCCGTGCCCAGGTGCTGCTGGTGCATGGCCTGGGCGAGCACAGCGGCCGCTATGCCGCGCTGGCGCAGCGGCTCAACGAGCTCGGCTTTGCGGTGCGGGCCTATGACCAGTATGGCCACGGCTTGTCGGGCGGGCCGCAGGGCGGCCTGACCAGCGATATGCGCTTGCTCGACGATCTGGCCGTGGTGCTCGATGCCACACGTGCAGCCATGCCCAGGCATCAGCCCCTGGTGCTGTTGGGGCACAGCCTGGGTGGACTGGTGGCCGCTGATTTTGTCGCGTCCGGCCTGCGTCATGTGGACGGGCTGGTGCTGTCCTCGCCGGCGCTGGCCCTGCATCTGTCGGGTGTGCAGAAGGCGCTGGTGGCGAGCCTGCCCAGGCTGCTGCCCAATCTGCGCGTGGCCAATGGCGTGCAGTCCGCGCATCTCTCGCATGATCCCGAAGTGGCTCTGGCCTATGACGCCGATGCACTGCAGCACCGACGCATCAGCGCCAGGCTGGCGCGCTATATGGCCGAGGGTGGCCGCCATGTGCTGTCCAAGGCCACGGCCTGGTGCGTGCCCACGCTGCTGCTATGGGCGGGCGAGGACAAGCTGGTCAACCCTGCCGGCAGCGCCGCGTTTGCCGCCCAGGCGCCACGCGATCTGGTGCAGTCCCAGTGCTTTGAGGCGGCCTATCACGAGATCTTCAACGAGAGCCCCGAACTGGCCGCACCGGTTTTTGCGCGGCTCGAGCAGTGGCTGGAACAGCAGTTTCCAGCCCCCTGATTACCACTGCTGTGGCGGCTGCTTGCGGCCTTTTTCCACGGGATTGGCGCGCAGCTTTTCCGCCGGGTAGGGGCGCAGAAACTCCTTGGCCTTGTTGACCTTGGCATTGAGCCAGGCGTCGTATGCGCCTTCGTTGAGGATGGCCGGCATGGCCTTGTCGTTGCCGGGCTGGCCGTAGCGGTTCATCAGCGCATGGGCATTGGCATTGATGGTGATGAGGGCGTAGCTGACGATGACCTCGCCGTCCTCGCCCACCCAGCGCGCCCAGACGCCGGCGGCGCCCATGGGCTGGTTGTCCACGCGGGTGATACGGGTCGGCAGGGGCTTGCCGGGGCGCAGGTCGTCGACCTGAAAGGCCTGCAGCGGCACGATGCAGCGCTGGCCGGCCAGCCAGGCATCACGAAAGGCCGTTCCCGTGGTCAGATTGTCGATTTTTGCATTCACCAGCTTGAGCGCGCGCAGGCGGCCGTCCGAGGCCGATTTGACCCAGTGCGGCACCAGACCGAAGCTGGCCGGCACCAGCAGCCGTTCCACCGGCAGTGCGGGTGCTCCTTCTTCAGGAGCTGAAAACGTACGTCCCAAGAGCGTTGCAGAGGACTCTGTGGCAGCGTTGATGATGATGCAGCCGAGGCGGCGCGGGGTGATGATGCTTTCGGGCCTGGGCTCGGGAGCCTCCACACGAAAGTTCTGCAGATAAAACTCGGGCTTGGCCAGAGAGAGATGACAGCTGCTCATTGATTTACTCCAGGGCCAGCAGGGACAGGGCGGCAACAGATGCCGTTTCAGCGCGCAGCACGCGGGAGCCGAGGCTTGCAGGTTGCCAGCCCTGCTCCAGCGCCCAGTCTTCTTCCTGGGCGGTCAGACCCCCTTCGGGGCCATGCAGCACCCAGACTGCCCGGGCATCGCCGGCGGCGGCGCGCAGCGGTTGATTGCCCTCGCGCAGCGACAGCACCAGACGCGCCGCATCGGCCGCAGGCGCCTGCTGGCTGCGCAGCCAGTCGGCCAGCGACTGGGGTGCGTGAATCACGGGTACCTGGTTGCGGCCGCATTGCTCGCAGGCCGAGACGGCAATCGACTGCCAGCGCTCGATCTTCTTGTCGGCGCGGTCGCCCTTGAGCTTGAGCACGCTGCGTGCCGCCATCACGGGCTGGATGCTGGCGACACCCAGCTCGGTGGCTTTTTCCACCAGCCAGTCCATGCGCTCGTTGGCGGGCATGCCGACGACCAGGTGCACGGCACGTGCGGCTTCGCGCTCGGCGGGGCTGTGGCTGTCCACGCGCACGCCCACATCGCTGCGGCCCATGTGGGTGATGGTCGCCTGGAACTCGCCACCGGTAAAACCGTTGCCGGTCTGGCCCTCAAACAGGGTGATGACATCGCCGGGCTGGTGGCGCAGCACCTGCACATGGCGGGCGGCACCTGCAGGCAGGTCCAGCTCGTTGCCGATGTGCAGTGGAATAGGGCAGTGATAGCGCGGCATAGGGGAAATTGATATTTGTTACTTGCGGTTAGAGCTGCTTCGCAGCCTGTAAAACTGGCACCCTCTAACCTAGGGACACCGCGCAAGGGCCGCCCCGCAGCGCTGGTGTCGTCCCCCTCCGCGAAGCAGAGAGGGGGAAGCCGCAAAGCGGCTCAGGGGGTGTGCTCACATCCGCCCGTAGGCGTAACCCACCTGCGTCTGGATACCCTCGATCTCGTCGATCAATTTGAGGAACGGGCCCAGCGCGCGGTAGCGGTTGCAGGTGGATCGGATGTAGTGGATGAAACGAGGCGTATCGGCCAGATACTTGGGCTTGCCGTCGCGCAGCGTCAGGCGCGCAAAGATACCCGCAACCTTGAGGTGGCGCTGCAGACCCATCCATTCAACCCCACGGTAGAACTCGCCGAAGTCATCACCCCAGCCGCTGGCGCTGTTGGCGCCCACCAGGCCGGCCTTGCGGGCCTTTTCCCAGTAACGGATGGTGATGTCGATGATGAAGTCCTCTTCCCAGCTGATGAAGGCATCTCGCAGCAGGCTGGCGATGTCATAGGTGATGGGGCCGTAGACGGCATCCTGGAAGTCCAGCACGCCCAGCGGCGCGCCGCTGGACACAGGTTGCATCAGGTTGCGCATCATGAAGTCACGGTGCACATAGACGCTGGGAGCCTGCAGATTGTGGGCGACGATCTGATCGAAGGTCTTGCCGAGCAGGGCCTGCTGCTTGTCGTCCAGCGTGAACTGGCGGTGCTTGGCGATGTACCAGTCGGGAAACAGCTGCAGCTCGCGGCGCAGCAGGGCCTCGTCATAGAGAGGCAAGCTGCCGGTATTGCCGGCCTTGGAGGCCAGTTGCCAGTCCAGCAGCACCTCGATGGCCGAGCGGTACCAGGCTTCGGCATCCTGGGGTTTTTCGGGGTTCAGAGCCTCGATGACGGTCTGGCCGCCCAGGTCGCTGAGCAGCATGAAGCCGTGAACAGCATCCCAGTCCAGGATCTGCGGCACGCACAGGCCGGCCTGGTTCATCAGGCCCTGAACCTTGGCAAAAGGCGCGCAATCTTCCTTGTCTGGCGGCGCGTCCATGACGATCAGGCTGCTTCCATCGCTGCGATCCAGGCGCAGATAGCGGCGAAAGCTCGCATCGGCCGAAGCGGGGCGCAGGGTTGCGGGAAGCAGCTGGTGCTTTTGAGCCAGCGGTGCCAGCCAGGCGTCGAATGCGGCGTGGCGGGCAGAATCTGCCCAGGCAACGCCAACTGTGGGGGTGATAGGAGCGGTCATGGATAATCGGATTTTACAAACCGATGCCGCCGCATCTGTGGACAGTGGTGCTAGGCTCTCGGTTTTCTGTTGACGTGTGCCAGGGCACGCGCGCTTTTGACGTTCAAGATCATCGTGCAATCCCCATCCCATCCGCGAGATTTCCTACCTGCCTGCCCTGCCCGTTCGACGCGTGCGGGGACTGCTCGGCCGGTGATTCGTCCTCTGGCATGGGCTGTGGCACTGGCATGGGCGGGTGCTGGCATGCAGGCCTATGCCCAGTCGGCCGAAGCGAGCGGATCGTCCTCCTCCAGCGTCGCGGGCGAGCTGCCAGCCTTGGAACTCAAGTCCAGCAGCGCGCTGCAGGAGAGCTATCCTCAGGAAGTGCGTGACCAGCAGCCCATCTATATCAAAGGTGACAGTCTGTCCGGTCAGCCCGATCTCAAGGCCTCGGTTCATGGCGGGGCAGAGTTGCGCCGCGGCGACACCATGATCCGCGCGGACAAGCTCGACTATGCGGTTCCGGACGACAGGATCAACGCCGTGGGCTCGGTCCACATCAACCAGGCCGGCAATGTCTACGAGGGTACGGCGCTGGATCTGCAGATGGATGCCTTCAAGGGCCAGTTCGACAACGCCAACTATCGCTTTCTGGCCACGGGTGGCCATGGCGAGTCGTCGCGAGTGGATTTCATCGACAAGGATCGTTCGGTCGTCCATGACGCCACCTACACCACCTGCCAGCGCGATGACGAGGCCAGCTGGGAGCCGAGCTGGGTGCTCGAGGCCAAGACCATTCATCTGGACATGGCCGAAGAGGTGGGGGTGGCCGAGGGTGCGTCCCTGAAGTTCAAGGGTGTGACTGTCCTGCCCGTGCCGCGCATGAGCTTTCCGCTCTCGGACAAGCGCAAATCGGGCCTGCTGCCGCCCATGATAGGCATGGACAAGCTCGGCGGTATCGAGTATTCGCAGCCCTATTACTGGAATATCGCACCCAATCGCGATATGACCATCACGCCCTCGCTGATGACCAAGCGCGGCGTGAACCTGACGGGGCAGTTCCGCTATCTGGAGCCCAGCTACTCGGGCGAGACCTATGCCAGCTACATGCTGGGAGACAATCTGCGCAACCGCGATCGCTGGGGCTATTCCTGGCAGCATCGTGCGAGCTTCGACACGCCGGTCGGCGGTCTGGGGCTAAACCTTAATCTGAGCCGCGTCAGCGACGGTGATTACTGGCGCGACTTCCGCCTGGCTCCCGTGGCGCTGCGCCAGCGCCTGCTGCCCAGCACGGCCAATCTGAGCTGGGCCAAGGGCGATGGGGTGCTGAGCCTCAATGTGCTGCGCTATCAAGTGCAGCAGGATGTGACTTCGCCGATTGCGCCGCCCTACAGCATGGTGCCGCAGCTGCAGTACCGCTACACGCCGCTGGACCTGCCGCATGGGCTGGATTTCTCCGTGGTGGCCGACACCACACGCTTCGAGCTGATTCGCCCCATCACGGGTCAGGTCGGCAACAACGGCCAGCGCAGCTATGTGCAGGCGCAGCTGAGCCGGCCATTCCTGTCTCCCGGCGCCTTCATCACGCCCAAGCTGATGCTGCATACCTCCATGTATCAGACCGATCAGTTGATGAGCAACGGCAGCAAGAGCGCCAACCGGACCTTGCCCACCTTCAGCCTGGACAGCGGCCTGATCTTCGAGCGCGACACCTCCTGGTTCGGCAAGAATCTGTTGCAGACCTTCGAACCCCGAGCCTTCTATACCTATACGCCCTATCGCGATCAGAGCATGCTGCCGCTCTACGATACGGGTCGCAGCGATTTCAACTTCGCGAGTATTTTTTCCGAGAACGACTATGTCGGTCAGGACCGCATTGCCGACAACCATCTGATGACGCTGGGCGCGACCTCGCGCTTCATCGACCCTGAAAGCGGTGCGGAAAAGCTCAAGTTCGCCGTGGCCCAGCGCGTTCGCCTGTCAGATCAGCGCGTGCTGCTGCCCGGTGAGGTGGCTGCTACCAGCAAGCTGTCCGATATCCTGCTGGGTGCTGCCTTCAACTGGACCGACAAATGGTCGCTGGAAGGCACGACCCAGTACAACAAGGACTTGAACCGCACGGTCCGTACCACGGCCACGGCGCGTTACAGTCCGGGCAACTATCGCACCTTCAACATCGGCTACCGCACGCAGCTGGATACGGTCACCAAGAAGCCGTCCAGCGAGCTGGTGGACGTGGGCTGGCAATGGCCCATCAACGACCTCTGGGGTGACAAGGGCAAGGATCTGGGCGCCGGTCGCGGCCAGGGCGGTGGCCGCTGGTATGCCGTGGGCCGCCTCAACTACTCCATCAAGGACAACAAGCTGGTGGATACCGTGGTCGGCTTCGAATACGACGGTTGCTGCTGGATTGGCCGTGTGGTGCTGGAGCGTCTGCAAAGCTCGGTCATCCAGTCCAATCTGCGTCTGCTGTTCCAGATGGAGTTCGTGGGCTTCTCGCGCCTGAGCTTTGGTGCCGACCCCACCTCCAGTCTCAAGCAGAATGTGCCGCGCTACCAATATTTGCGTGAGGCGGTGACTCCGCCCAGCCGCTTTACCAATTACGATTAATCAAGGCTTTTTTCATGCGTTTTTTCTCCAAGACATCCAATGCATGTGCTGTTGCCGTGGCACTGGCTGTAATGGCTGCCGGTGTGCAGGCCCAGGGCCTGAAGAGTCCCGGCAGCAAGGCCAAGGCTGGCAATGACTCCTCCATCTCGCGTGCATTGGAGGCTACGGCCCAGCCCTCGGGGCGTCAGGCTCCGGCAGCCGCACAGGGTGTTCGCTCGGCCGATTACATCGTGGCCGTGGTCAATTCCGAGCCCATCACCAATAACGAAGTGCGTGCGCGCATGGCGCGCGTTGCGCAGAACGTGACCGAGCAGGGCGGGCAGCTGCCGTCCCAGAGCGAGCTGGCCCGCCAGGTTCTGGAGCGCCTGATTGTCGAGCGCGTGCAGTTGCAGGAAGCCAAGGACACGGGCATCAACATTGACAACATGACGGTCGATCAGGCCGTGGCCAATGTGGCGCGCCAAAACAATACCGACAAGGCCGGCCTGGTGTCGCGCCTGAAGGCCGAAGGGATTTCCGAAGCGCAGTTCCGTTCGGAGATCCGCAACCAGATGCTGATGCAGCGCGTGCGCGAGCGTGATGTGGACGGTCGAGTCAAGGTCGCGGAAGCCGACATCGATCGCTATCTCAAGGAGCAGAAGCGTCCGGGCGATGCGGCTGCAGGTGCGGCAGCCAATCTGGGCCACATCCTGATCACCGTGCCTGAAAATGCCAGCCCTGCCGTGGTGGCGGAGCGCGAGGCCAAGGCCAAGCAGGCGGCAGAAGCGGCGCGCAAGAATCCCGACTTCATCGCCGCCGTGCGGGAATTTTCGGATGTACCCAACGGTCAGGGGGGCGGCGCCATGGGCATGCGCCCCATGAGCGATTACCCCGAGCTGTTTTCTCAACAGGTGGGCAATTCGGCCGTCGGTGCCATCGTCGGTCCGTTCCGTTCGGGCGCAGGCTTCCACGTGCTCAAGGTGCTGGAAAAATCTCAGACCGGAGCACCTGTATACATCACGCAGAACCACGCCCGCCATATTCTGCTGACCGTAGGCGATGGCATGACCGAAGCCCAGGCGGCCAAGCGTCTGGAGGACTACAAGCGTCGCGTGGAAGCCGGCCAGGCCACCTTCCAGCAACTGGCGCAGGAGTTCTCCAAGGACGGCAGCGCGCGCAATGGCGGTGATCTGGGCTGGTCCTCGCCCGGCCAGTTCGTGCCCGAGTTCGAGCGCGTGCTCGACAGCCTCCAGCCGGGCCAGATCAGCAACCCCGTGGTGTCGCGTTTCGGCGTGCACCTGATTCAGCTGATCGAGCGCCGCCAGGAAAAGCTCACCGAGCGCGAGCAGCGCGAAATGGTTCGCAACGTGGTGCGCGAGCGCAAGGCCGAGCAGGACTACGAAACCTGGCTCAAGGAACTGCGCGGCAAGGCCTTCGTGGAATACCGCGAGCCGCCCCAATAAGCCCATTCAATCCGCTTGAAGTGCCCGGTAATGTCATCATTGCGCACCGGGCATCGGAGCTCCCCCTCATTCCAAGCGGTGCCCAGGCACCGCTTTCGCATTCATGAAACATATTCCCCGCAAGCGCTTCGGCCAGAATTTCCTGACCGACGGCGCCATCATCGACAACATCGTCCAGGCCATCGACCCCAAGGCGGGCGAACCCATGGTCGAGATCGGCCCCGGCCTGATGGCGCTGTCGCAGCCTCTGGTCGAGCGCCTGGGCAAGCTCACCGTTATCGAGCTGGACCGGGACCTGGCGGCCCGTCTGCGTCTGCGCGACGATCTCGATGTGGTCGAGTCCGATGTGCTCAAGGTGGACTTCCGTGCGCTGGCTGCGCGGCTGGGCGTGGCCAAGCTGCGCGTGGTCGGCAATCTGCCCTACAACATCTCCAGCCCCATTCTTTTCCATCTGCTGGAGCAGGTGGATGTGGTGCAGGATCAGCACTTCATGCTGCAAAAAGAGGTCATAGACCGCATGGTGGCGGACGCCGGCACCTCGGCCTACGGCCGTCTGTCGGTGATGCTGCAGTGGCGCTACGCCATGGAAGATGTGCTGTTCGTGCCGCCGGGCAGCTTCAATCCGCCCCCCAAGGTGGACAGTGCGGTGGTGCGCATGATTCCGCGCGAGCAGCCTGCGGATCTCGATCCAAAGCTGCTGGAAGAGCTGGTGCAGGTGGCTTTCAGCCAGCGCCGCAAGATTTTGCGCAACACCCTGGGAAAGTGGCTGGAAGCCAAGGGCTTTGCCGGCGAGTTCGATCTGCAGCGCCGCGCGGAAGAAGTGCCGGTCGCCGAATTCGAAGCCCTGGCGGCACAGCTTTCCTGAATTTGGAAAAAAATGCTTCAATCGCTTTATAGGTAAGCGATTGAAGCTACTTATTTGATAGTTCAGTCAGTGGCCTGCAGCGCATCGCCCAGTGCGTTGATCAGCCGCTCGATCTCGGCCTGCTCGCTGATGAAGGGCGGCGCCAGCTGAATCGTGTCGCCGCCGTAGCGCACATAAAAGCCGGCCTCCCAGCATTTCATGGCGATCTCGTAGGGACGCCTGGCGGGCTCGCCGGGCAGGGATGCAATCGTGATGCCCGCCGCCAGGCCGATATTGCGGATGTCCAGCACATGCCTGGCGCCCTTGAGGCTGTGCACGGCCTGCTCGAAAAAGGGGGCCAGCGCGCGCACGCGGCCCGGGCCGTCTTCGCGCTGCAGCAGATCCAGTGCCGCAATGGCTGCCGCGCAGGCCACGGGATGGGCCGAATAGGTATAGCCGTGGGCAAATTCCAGCATGTACTGCGGCCCTCCTGCCGCCATGAACTGCCCGTAGATGGCGGGCGAGACCACGCAGGCTCCCAGCGGCTGGGCGCCGTTGCTGACCTGCTTGGCGATATTCATGATGTCCGGCGTCACGCCGAAGGCCTCGGCCGCCGTCATTGCCCCGAGACGGCCAAAGCCCGTGATGACCTCGTCGAAGATCAGCAGAATGTCGTGCTGGGTGCAGATTTCGCGCAAACGCTGCAGATAGCCGGCGGGCGGAATCACCACCCCGCCAGAGCCCGACATGGGCTCCACGATCACGGCGGCGATATTGCTGGCGTCATGCAGGGCGATCAGATCGAGCAGCCGGTCTGCCAGGGCGCGCCCGTCGGTCTGGGGCTGGCCCTTGAAAAACGAACCCGGTGGCGGCTGGGTGTGCGGCAGATGGTCGGCTTCAATCCCTTGGCCGAACATCTTGCGGTTACCCCCCATGCCGCCTACCGAGATGCCGCCAAAGTTCACGCCGTGATAGCCCTTCTCGCGGCCGATCAGCCGGGTCTTGCTGCCCTGGCCCCTCGCACGCCAGTAGGCGCGCGCCATCTTCAGCGAGGTGTCGGCCGCTTCCGAGCCCGAGCCGGTGAAGAACACATGCTCAAGCCCCTGGGGCATCAGCGCCACGATGCGGTTGGCCAGCGCGAACGAGGCCGGGTGGCCGAACTGGAAGGCGGGAGCGTAATCGAGCTGCAGCGCGGCCTGACCAATGGCCTCGGCGATCTCGCGGCGGCCATGGCCCAGACCCGAGCACCACAGGCCCGAGAGGCCGTCGAAAATGCGCCGGCCATCGGCATCGCTGTAGTAGGCGCCTTGGGCGCCCGTGATGATGCGAGGCCTGGCCTTGAAGTTGCGGTTGCCGGTGAACGGCATCCAGTGGGCGCTCAGCCATTGTTCGTCGTGGCGCGCGAGGTCTGCGGGTGTCTGGCGGTCTGCAAGCTGCATGGGAACTCCTTGGATTCCCGGCCATTGTTGGCCTTGGGCCCGGTTTGGCAAATAGCCGCAAACCCATGGGAGCGAGTCCGAATTGGCATCTTCCGCATGACTTATCCACAGTATTTTCTGATGCCGGAGAGTTAGGCTCGGATGATTTTCTGGCGTGAATGATCAGAAGCTCACAAAGAGTCTGGGATATTCAATATTTACCCATGGCTTATCAAAAGGCTTGTTCACATGATTTCTACAGATCATGAAGATGGCCGTTGCAGTCGCCCAGCATGGCCAGGGACTGCAGCAGCCATTGCGCGAAAGTGGTGGGGTGGTCGGTGTTCATAGACGGCTCTCAGGCGCTCAGTGCCTGTCCGGCAAGCGCTTGCTGCTCGCGTTTCTTCAGGCGGCGCTCCCAGACTTTTTCATGGAAGAAGAAGGCAAAGGCCTGGACCGTGGGCTCGAGCAGGCTCAGCGTCAGCGAGGCAATCAGATTGCCGGTCACGGCATAGGCGACGCAGGCGGCCACCGTGATGTGGATCACGTAGTAGCTGGCGGTCTTGGTCAGCGTGAGCTGGTTCTGGCGCAATGTCTTGATCAAGCGTGTCATCTGTTTCTCCCTGAGCGATGAATGAATGGTAGGGAGGATGGCGATGAATTTCCAATTGAGAATCATTACTATTGCGATAGTGCCTACTGGCTGCTGCGAGACGAGCGGCTTGCTAAGCTATGTGCCGGATTTTGATTGAAATTGGCCGTCAGCCATTGACTGATAAGCGTTGACAGCTATTGATTTGAGAGTTTTTGATGACGGGGTCGATGCCAATTCAGCTGCGTGCGCTGGGCGCGGACGATGTGGATGCCGTGATGCGCATACAGCAGCATTGCTATGGTGCGGACTTTTCGGAGCCGCGCGAGGTGTTTGTGCGCCGTTTGCGGACGGCCGGGCATTGTTCCTGGGCGGCCGAGCAGGGCGGCGAGCTGGTGGCCTATCTGGCAGCCTATTGGTCGCGCCCCGGAGCCATCACGCCGCTCAACGGCGACTTTGCCGAATATGACGACGCCAGCGTGCTCTATCTGCACGATATGGCCGTGTCCGAGGCCGCCACCGGCCAGGGCCTGGCTCGGCGCATGGTGCAGGCCCTGAAGACACAGGCCAGAGCGCGCGGCGTGCAGCGCACGGCACTGGTTTCGGTGCAGGGATCACGGCTTTACTGGGAGCGTCAAGGCTATGCGGTCGAATCCGTGACAAATGCTGCGCAGCAGCAACATTTGGCCAGTTACGGCGAAGGAGCGCTCTATATGGTGGGATTTATCTGACACATCGTCGGGTTGGGACAAGGATAATGCCCGCCATGCCCAATCGCTGGAAACCCAATGTGACTGTCTCGGCCATCATCGAACGCGATGGCCGTTTTTTGCTGGTGGAAGAACAAACGGCGGATGGACTGCGTCTGAACACGCCGGCCGGTCATCTCGACCCTTCCGAAAGCCCTGTCGATGCCTGTGTGCGCGAGGTCATGGAAGAGACGGCCTACAGCTTCACGCCCACGGCTCTGGTCGGCATCTACATGAACCGCTTTGTGCGCACGCGCACGGGCTCGGACATCACCTATCTGCGCTTCGCCTTCACTGGCGATCTGGGCATGCACCATGCCCAGCGCCATCTGGACGACGGCATCGTGCGCAGCGTCTGGCTCTCGCTCGACGAACTCAAGGCCACCGAGCATCTGCACCGCAGCCCCATCGTGCTGGAGTCGGTGGGCGATTATCTGGCCGGCCAGCGCTATGACATAGGCCTCATTCATGCCGATGCCAGCATCTACAAGGTGCCGCAGCTCACGCGCCCGGTGCCCGAAGAGGCCGGTGCCACGCTGGACGATGTGCTGGTGCAGATTCACTGATATTGGCATTCGGCAGTTGTGACAGGCGTGCAGGCCGGGGCTGTGCACAATGCCCTGTATGTCTGTAGCCAGCCTGATCCGACTCATGACACTGGCCGCCCTCTGGGGCGGCAGTTTTTTATTCATGCGCGCGGCCGTACCCCATCTGGGGGCCGTGCCCACGGCCGTGGGACGCGGCCTGTTTTCGGCGCTGGGCCTTGGCGCGGCGTTGTTTGCCATGGGCTACCGGCCCAGGCTAGGACGCTATCTTTGGCCCTTGCTGGGGCTGGGTGTCATCAATTCCGGCATCCCCTTTCTCATGTACGCGCTGGCGGCCCAGGTGCTGCCATCGGGCTATAGCGCCATCTTCAATGCCACCACGCCACTGGTTGCCACCGTGGTGGGAGCGCTGGTGTTTGCCGAGGCGATTACGCCCGCGCGAGTGGCTGCCGTGCTGCTCGGAATTGGCGGCGTGGCGGTGCTGGCCCAGGCCGGGCCGCTGGATCTCGGCGCAGCCGTGCTGGGCGGTATGGCGGCCTGTTTTGTGGCCACGGTCTGCTACGCGTTTTCCAGCTATCTGACGCTCAGGCTTGCGGGTGCCAATGCCTCTGTGGACACGCGCGCTGCCGTTTTCATCAGCCAGCTCGGTGCGCTGATGGTGCTGACGCCGGCGCTGCTCATCGACATGGCGCTGGAGCCCGGCATGCTGGCCAGGCTGCAGGCCGCTCCGCTGCTGGCATGGGGCAATGTGGCGCTGCTGGGCTTGCTGAGCACGGCGCTGGCCTATGTGCTTTATTTCCGGCTGATTGCCGATGAAGGCCCGCAAAAGGCGCTGACCGTGACCTTTATCGTGCCCGTGTTTGCCGTGCTCTGGGGCTGGGCCCTGCTCGATGAGTCCTTGACCATCGCTCATGCCATGGGTGGCGGGCTGATTGCGCTGTCGCTCTGGCTGGTGCTGCGCCCCAAGGCGGATTGAGCCGAGGTCTTCGGCCGTCTTTTCACCAGGCAGCGGGCAGGCGCAGCTGCAACAGCTCCAGAAAGGACTGTGCCGCATGTGGCAGCGTGCGGCCGGCCAGGGTCTGAACCTCGATATCGCGCAGATCCATGCCGCGGTCGCTGAGCGCCACGGCCACGAGCGCGCCTGTGGCCACCATGTCGCGGGCGGCGATTTCGCTGGCCACGGCGACCGCTGCGCCCTGGGCCGCAAAGTTCAGCAGCGTCTTGCCGTGATTGCTCTCCAGGGCCGGCGCCAGCATCAGTCCCTGGCGGCTGCAGGCAGCATCCAGCAGCTGGCGCACGGCAGTGCTGGGCGGCGTCAGTGCCAGTGGGTAGCGCACCAGCCTGGACAGTGACACGCTGCGCTCCTGCGCCAGTTCATGGCCGGATGCCACCAGCGCCAGCACGGGCGCGGCCACGCGGCAGGCGACGGCGATGCCGGGCTCGGGGGCCCGACTGAAACACAGGCCTATATCGGCCGTGCCGGTACGCACGGCACCGGCGACCTCGTGTGTGGGAAGCACCGTCACTTCGAAGACGATGCCGCTGTGCTCGCGCTGGAAGGCCGCGCACAGGCGCGGCAGGAATTCGCTGGCGAAGGCATCAGAGCTGGCAATGCGTACCTTGCCGCTGCGCAGGCCCTGCAAGGCCTTGATCTCGTCCAGTGCGCGTTCCGCGTCCAGCCCCGCACGGCGTGCATGATCGGCGAGGATCTCGCCGGCAGCGTTGAGCACCATGCCGCGCGGGTGGCGCTCGAACAGCGGCGTGCCCAGGCGCGCCTCCAATGCCGCAATCTGGCGGCTGATGGCCGAGGCCGCCACATGCAGTCTTGCCGAAGCCTCGCTCAGCGATCCGCATTGCGCGACTTCGTGGAAGTAGCGCAGCGCAGTGTCTTGCAGCAGCAGATGGCGGAACTCGGGCATGGCAGTCGGTGAAAGCAAACCGCCATTGTGCTCGGTTTGCTGTTTTGGCAACGATGGCTTGCAAATTTGCCGATAGCGGCAAATGCCTCGGCTTTCTAAGATGTCCCGTTCGATGGTTGCCGGGCAGCGGCGCCCCCCTTTCGAACAAGCTGCCATTTCACCGGGAGTTGCCATGCGGGCACGGTTTACTGTTTCAACGACGCGCCGCCAGTGGCTCCATGCCGCCGCGGCGGTGACTGGTGGCCTGCTGGCCTTGCCGGCGCTGGCCCAGGGCGAGGCCGCCTGGCCCAGCCGACCGGTGCGGGTGATCGTGCCGTTTCCGGCCAGCGGCGCGACCGATCTGGTGGCACGCGTGATCGCGCAGCGTGTATCGCAGGAGCTGGGCCAGCAACTGGTCATCGACAACCGGCCCGGCGCCGGCGGCACCATAGGCACGGCCGAGGCCGCCAAGGCGGCGGCCGACGGCTACACCCTGCTGTTCACCACCAGCAGCACGCATGCGATTTCGCCGCATCTGATGCCTAGGCTGGCCTACAAGGCGGACAAGGACTTCAGTCCCATCGCGCATACGGCGGACGCGGCCAGTGTGCTGCTGGTCACGCCCTCGCTGCCGGTCAAGAGCGTGCAGGAGCTGATTGCCTATGCCAGGGCCAACCCCGGCAAGCTCAACTACGCCACCAGCGGCAATGGCACTATCGTCCACCTGAACACCGCCGCCTTTGCCGCGCAGGCCGGTATCCAGCTTGCCCATGTGCCCTACAAGGGCACGGCGCAGTCGATCACCGATCTGGCGGCAGGCCAGGTGCATCTGCTGTTCGATTCCATCCCCACGGGCATGCCCCATGTGGCCAGCGGCCGCCTGCGCGCCCTGGCCGTGACCGGCGACAGGCGCAGCACGCTGGCTCCGAATCTGCCCACGGTGGCCGAATCCGGCCTGCCAGGCTATTCCTCGGTCACCTGGTTCGGCATCTACGGCCCGGCCGGCATGAAGCCCGAGCTGGTTGCAAGAATCAACCAGGCCTTCAACCGCGCCCTCCAGAATCCCGAGGTGATCGCCAGCCTGGCCAAGCAGGGCGTGGAGCCCGCCAAGCCGCAGACGCCCGCGCAGTTCGCGGCCATGGTGCAGGCAGACAGCGCGCGCTGGGCCAAGGTCATCAGGGACAACCACATTACTTTGGAATGACATATGCAACCCCCTGTGCGGCTGCGCCGGGGGACGGCATCCTCGGCTAGGCGCCTCCCGCCGTGAGGCGGCTCTTGCTCGATGCCTTTGGCCTGGGGCGTGTCAGTGTTAAGCGCGGCGCCCATG
The DNA here is from genome assembly GCF_039581385.1 of Comamonas sp. A7-5. Classification (NCBI taxonomy): domain Bacteria; kingdom Pseudomonadati; phylum Pseudomonadota; class Betaproteobacteria; order Burkholderiales; family Comamonadaceae; genus Comamonas; species Comamonas sp. A7-5. The sequence goes on along the minus strand of NZ_JBCPWO010000003.1, from coordinate 148,753 downwards.
AATCACTGATCGGACTTAAATATGACCAACCTCGTCAAGGACTGGACGCTTCCCTATGCTTCGAACCGCTCGCCGGTGCTGGGGCGCAATGTGGTCAGCACTTCGCAGCCGCTGGCCGCGCAGGCCGGCCTTTCCATGCTGCTGGCCGGCGGCAACGCCGTGGATGCGGCACTGGCTGCGGCGATGACGCTCACGGTGGTCGAGCCCACGGGCTGCGGCATCGGCAGCGACGGCTTTGCCATCGTCTGGGACGGCAAGGAGCTGCACGGCCTCAACGCCTCGGGCCGCTCGCCTGCGGGCTGGACGCCCGACTACTTTGCCCAGCTGGGCGGCATACCGGAGAAGGGCTGGAATGCCGTGACCGTGCCCGGCGCCGTGTCGGCCTGGGTGGCGCTGTCCAAGCGCTTCGGCAAGCTGCCCTTCGCGCAGGTGGCCCGGCCCGCCATCGACTATGCACGCAACGGTTTCGCGGTCTCGCCCACCATTGCCACACTGTGGGAGCTGGGCGGCAAGAAACTGGGCGACCAGCCCGGCTTTGCCGAGTGCTTTCTGCCCGGTGGCCACGCTCCCCGGGCCGGTGAAGTGTTCAGGAGCGAAGCCCATGCGCGCACGCTGGAAGAGATTGCCGAGACCATGGGCGAGTCCTTCTACCGAGGCGCACTGGCCAGGAAGATGGTCGAGCATTCGCGGGCCTGCGGCGGCGTGATGAGCGAGGAAGACCTGGCCGCGCACCAGGCCGACTGGGTGGGAACGGTGTCGCAGAAGTTCGGCGACTCGGTGATCCACGAGATCCCGCCCAACGGCCAGGGTATTGCGGCGCTGATGGCGCTGGGCATGCTCGACGAGCTGGGCGTGGGCAAGCAAGACCTCGACGGCGTGGACAGCGTGCACCTGCAGATCGAGGCCATGAAGCTGGCTTTTGCCGACCTGCACCAGTACAACGCCGACCTCGACCATATGCGCGTCACCCCCGCGCAGCTGCTGGACCGCGACTACCTGCGCGAGCGCGCCCGTCTCATAGACCGCGAGCAGGCCAGCGCACCCACCTACGGCGCCCCTCGGCCCGGCGGCACGGTCTATCTGGCAGCGGCCGATGCCAGCGGCATGATGGTCTCCTTCATCCAGTCCAACTACATGGGCTTCGGCTCGGGCGTGGTCGTGCCGGGCACGGGCATCAGCCTGCAGAACCGCGGCCATGGCTTTACCACCGAGGCCGGTCATGCCAACCAGGTCGGCCCGCGCAAGCGTCCCTCGCACACCATCATTCCGGCCTTTGCCATGCATGCCGACGGCACGCCGCAAATGGCGTTCGGCGTCATGGGCGGCCCGATGCAGAGCCAGGGCCATCTGCAGATGGCCCTGCGCGTGCTGCGCTACGGCCAGAACCCGCAGGCTGCGGCCGATGCACCGCGCTGGCGCGTGACCGGCGGTACGGGCGTGGCCGTGGAGCCGTCCTTCGATGCCGCCGTGGTTGAGCAACTGCGCGCACGCGGCCATGAGGTCAGCGTCGAGGCCGGCCATGGCGTGTTCGCCTTTGGCGGCGCCCAGCTGGTGCTGCGCGACGGCGAGCACTACATCGCGGGATCCGATCCGCGCAAGGATGGGTGCGCGGTGGGGTATTGAGGTCCCCCCTGAGCCGCTGCGCGGCTTCCCCCCCGAGGGGGACGACACCTTCGGTGCGGGGCGGCCCTTCCTCGGTGTCTCTGGCTGAGGGCGCGCCGGTTTTAAGCCGGCACCCTGTCACAAAGTGCGCTGGTTCTGCGTCTAAGGCTTGGTGCCTGTCACACTGGGTGGCTGGCCCGGCCTATTTGCAGGAGACATCACGTGAGCCCCACTTCCCACACTGCGCCGCCCGCCGATGCGGGACTGCAGGATTTCGAGCGCCATCGCCCGCGCCTGTTCGGGCTGGCCTATCGCATGCTGGGCCAGCGCGCCGAGGCCGAGGATCTGGTGCAGGATGTCTGGCTGCGCTGGCAGGACAGCGAGCGCGCCGCCATTGCCCAGCCCGAGGCCTGGCTGGTGACCACGGCCACGCGGCTGGCCATAGACCGGCTGCGGCGCCTGCGCGTGGAGCGCGAGCACTATGCGGGTTTCTGGCTGCCCGAGCCGCTGGTCCAGCCCTGGACCGAGGCCGCTCCCTCGGCCGAGGAGCTGCTGGAGCAGGCCCACGATGTCTCCACGGCGCTGCTGTTCGTGCTGGAGCAGCTGACGCCCGAGGAGCGCGCGGCCTTTTTGCTGCGTGAGGTCTTCGATGCCGACTACGCCGAAGTGGCCCAGGCACTGGGCCGCAGCGAGGCCGCCTGCCGCCAGCTGGTACACCGCGCGCGTGCCCATGTGAAGGCCGGACGGCCGCGCTTCGAGGCGCCCGCACAAGCCCATGCCGAGCTGTTGCGCCGCTTTGCCCAGGCTGCGCGGGGCGGCGATCTGGCGCAGATCCAGGCGCTCTTCGCGCCCGATGCCGCGCTGATCAGCGACGGCGGCGGCAAGGTGGCATCCTTTGGCCGCGTGCTGGAGACCGGGCGCCGCCTGGCGCTGCTGTACTTCGCCACGGCCCGGCGTCTGCGCCGCGACGGGCAGGAGCAGACCCTGCATCTGGCGCGGGTCAACGGCCTGCCGGGTCTGGTGCGCTGTGTGGACGGTCAGGTGGAGTCGGTGCAGACGCTGCTGGTCGAGGACGGACTGATCCGGCGCATCTACACGCTGCGCAATCCGGACAAGCTGACTCGCGTGCTGGTGCCGGCTGCCTGATTGCCTGATGGGCGAGGCCCGTCGCAGAAGGTGAAAAAACAATAGCTGCTACCGCCATTCAATCAACAAATTCAGATTGTTTTATTGCTGAACTTGTTTCATGCGGAGCGATAGCAGCTATGTTTATTGATGGCCCGGCGATGGATGAGGAGGCCTGTCACAAACCGCAGCGCTGCCGCGTCTAAGAGGTATGGGCCGGCCGCAGGGGCGGGCCTGCAATGCCTCAAGGAGTATTCACATGGCCGACATCGCCAATCCCACCGCCAACCCTATTGCCATCCCCACGCCGCGCCTGGACTTCCGTGCGCTGGCTCCCGAGCTCTACAAGGCACAGGCCGGCCTCAACGCCCAGATCGCGCGCTCCAGCCTCGGTGTGCAGCTGCTGGAGCTGGTCTATCTGCGCGTCTCGCAGATCAACGGCTGCGCCTTCTGCGTGGACATGCATGTGCGCGAGCTGCTGTCGCGCGGCGAGGATCTGCAGCGCATCAACAGCGTGGTGACCTGGCGCGAGGTGGACTTGTTCGAGATGCGTGAGCGCGCCGCGCTGAACTGGGCCGAGCGCTGCACCCAGCTGAGCCAGGCCCATCCCGGGCAGCAGGACTTCGAGGCCTTGCGCCCCTACTTCAGCGAGCGCGAAATCGTGGAGCTCAGCTACGCCATCGGCTGCATCAATGTCTGGAACCGTCTGTGCGTGGGCTTTGCGGCTCCCGTGGAGAAAAAGCCCATCACCGTCTGAGCTGCTGCACGGCTTCCCCGTGTCACGGCGCCCGTTGCACGGCGCCCGTGGCACGGCGCCCTCTCTCGCTGCGCGGGAGGGGGGCGACGGCCTCGCTGTGGGGCGGTGCGGCCGGCAAGGTGCGGCCGGCGAGGTGTGGCCGGCGAGGTGTGGCCGGCGAGACCCTTGCTCGCCGCCCTGACCTGGATTGCGCCCCGCTCATGCCTGATGCATCGGCTCCAGCGGGACTGTGAACACGCTCTCAGTTCTGGGTGATCTTGCGTTCCTTGACCACCTTGCCCCATTGCTCGTATTCCTTCTTCATGAAGGCCGCGAACTCGGTGCGGCTCGTGGGCTGGGGCGTCAGGCCGTGGACCTTGAGCGCCTCGGCCACGCCGGGGTCCTTGAGCACCTTGACGATCTCCAGGTTCCAGCGATCCAGCACGGGCGTGGGGGTCTTGCCGGGGGCGACGAAGGCATACCAGTTCAGCGCCTCGAAGCCCGGATAGCCGGCTTCGGCCACGGTGGGGATATTGGGCATGTAGGCGGGGCGAGTCAGGCCGGTGGTGGCCAGCGGAATCAGCTTGCCGGTCTCGACATGCGGCAGGGCTGTCGGGGGCGCGGCAAAGTAGGAGGTGACGCGCTCGCCCAGCAGGTCCTGCAGGGCCGGTGCACCGCCCTTGTAGGGCACGTGAACCATCTCCACGCCGGCGCGTTGGTTGAACAGCTCGCCCGCCAGGTGCGAGGCCGAGCCTGCGCCGGTCGATGCATAGTCCACGCTGCCGGGGCTCTTCTTGGCCTTGGCCACGAACTCGGCAAGGTTCTTCACGCCGGCGCCCTTGTGGACCACCAGCACATTGGGGAAGTTCACGCCGCCCGAGATGGGTGCCAGGTCGGTGAAGGGGTTGTAGCCCACCTTCATGATGTGGGGCGCAATCGTCAGCGGGCCGATGGAGCCGAACAGCAGCACCGAGCCGTCGGTCGGTGCCTTGGCCACGAACTGGTGGGCGATATTGCCGCCCGCGCCGCCCTTGTTGTCTACCACCACGGTCTGGCCGATGTTCTCGCCCAGCTTCTTGGCAATCATGCGTGCTGCCGCGTCGGCGGCGCCACCAGCGGCAAAGCCCACGACCAGGGTCACGGGCTTGTTGGGCAGCCAGTCAGGTGCGGCCTGCGCCGCCGAGCCCAGGCTCAGCAGGGAGGCGGCCACGGCCGTGGCGCGCAGGAAATGGCGTTTGTTCATCATGGGATGTCTCCTTGGTCGGAAAGGAATGCCGGTATTCCGGCTGATTTTTCTGAGAGCAGGCACGGCGGGCGTGCCTGTCATGGGGCTTCGTTCAATCAGCGCCCAGGCCGATGGGGCTGGGCTGGCGCTTTTCGGTGTTGTGGCGCAGCAGCGCAGCCGTGCGGAACACGCCGTGGGCAAACTTGCCGTAGGGCAGGGTGGCAAACAGCGCAATCACGGCGCCCAGGTGCAGGCACAGCAGCAGTGCCAGCGCCGGCGTGGCGCGGCCCAGCCATAGCGCGAGACCGCTGGATGCCACCAGGAACAGCAGGGCGATGAAGCCGAGGTCCATGGGCTTTTGCTTGGCATCGCCATGCAGAGGGTGGCGGGCGCGGTTCAGCGACCAGAGGCCGGCCGTGCCCACCATCAGGCTCACGCCGCCCAGGGCGCCCAGAATCTTGGGCAGGCTGGGTAGCTCGTAAGGAGCGGGTAGATCGAAGACATAGTGATAGACCGTGGCCAGACCGGTGGCTGCAAAGCACAGCATGAAGCCGTAGAAGGTCAGGTGGTGAAAGCGGCGGCGCTTGAGCGTGTACTCGTCGTCCTCGTTGTGGCAGCCGTCACCATGGCCGCCATCCAGGTACTTGAGGCGCAGCACGTCATGCGTGGCTTCGGCAGCGGCGGGGCCGCTGACCTCCACATTGCTGGTGGCGGGCTTCACGTCCTTCCAGAAGCGGCGCACGCCCATGAAGAGCGCGAACACCACGAACAGGAAGACCGGCGCAAAGATGCCGACCAGCAGGTTGTGCGGGAACAGGTTGTAGAAGTTGTTGCCCAGATTGCCGTTCCACAGCTGGCCAATGCCGCCCTGCGCCGCGACGGCCAGCGCCAGGAACAGGAAGAGCCCGGCAACCAGAGCCAGGGACAGGGTCAGGCCGTTCTTCTGGTACAGCTTGCCCATGGCTGGCGGCCAGGCATAGTCGGCATAGGTCTGGCCGCGCACTTCGGCCATGACCTTGGGAATGTTGATGCCGAACTCGTGCGGCGGGGCGTACTGGCAGGCGTGCAGGCAGGCGCCGCAGTTGTGGCAGAGATTGGCCAGGTAATGCACATCGGCCTTGCCGAACTCCAGACGGCGCGTCATGGCCGGGAACACAGCGCAGAAACCTTCGCAATAGCGGCAGGCATTGCAGATCTGCATCACGCGCGCCACTTCGCTTTCGGCAGCGGTTTCCGTTGGGGCGGGGAGGATGGGAATCACCTTGCCGGTGGCCAGGGTCTGGGCTTGCTTGCCCAGTTCTTGCAGGGATTTCAGGGTTTGCATGTCAGTATCAATGACGTTGGGCGTGATTCGCAGCACTTGAAACTGGCGTGCTCCAAGTCAGAGACGCCGAGCAAGGGCCGCCCCGCAGCGAGGGCGTTGTCCCCCTCCCAAAGAGGGAGGGGGAAGCGGCGAAGCCGCTCAGGGGGTGTTTCATTTCAGTCCTTTACGGCGCCATGAATAGCGGGTTTGCCAGCAGCCGCGAGAGCAGCATTGCGTCCGGCAATACGGCCAAAGGCGGTGCCTATCGACATGCCCACGCCAGCCGTGTAGCCCTTGCCCAGCACATTGCCGGCCATCATTTCGCCGGCCACGAACAGGTTCTGGCTGGGTTGATCCTTGAAGCGCACGGCGGAGGTGTCGTCCACCTTCAGGCCCAGATAGGTGAAGGTCACGCCGGGGCGCAGCGCATAGCCGTAGTAAGGTCCGGTATCGAGCGGGCGCGCCCAGTGCGTCTTGGCCGGAGCCAGGCCTTCGGTGTGGCAGTCGTCCAGTGCGGTATGGTCGAAATGGCCGACCTTGCAGCTGCCGTTGTAGGCATCGAGGGTGGCCATGAAGGTGTCCACGTCCAGGCCCAGCTTCTGCGCCAGCTCGGGCAGGGAGTCGGCCTTCACGCCGGGGAACACCGGCGGCATGAAGCGGCCTATGGCCTTGCTGTCGATGATGGAGTAGGCGATCTGGCCGGGTTGCTGGGCCACCAGACGGCCCCAGATCGCATAGCGCTTGGGCCAGAAGTCCTCGCCCTCGTCATAAAAGCGCTGGGCATCGCGGTTCACCACCACGCCCAGCGAGACGCAGTCGATACGCGTGCAGATGCCGCCGTCATACAGCGGAGCGCGGGCATCGATGGCCACCATGTGCGCCTGCGTGGGGTCGCCCAGGCCGTCGGCCTGTTGCTCCTCCAGCATGTGTTTGAGCAGCACGCCCTGGTTGAAGGCCGTGCCGCGGATGATGAAGTTGTCGGCTGGCCATTCGCCGCGCTCGTTCTGGCCCCAGGCCTCGCGCAGCCATTCGCGGTTGGACTCGAAGCCGCCCGCCGCCAGCACGCAGCTCTTGGCCGTGATGCGCTGGCTCCCATCCTTGGTCTTGACCCATGCAGCCTGGAACCGGCCGTTCTCGATTTCGAGCTTGTCCACGGGCGACTCGTAGCGGATTTCCACGCCCAGCTTTTCGGCGCTGCGGAAATAGGCGTTCACCAGCGCCTTGCCGCCGCCCATGAAGAAGGCATTGGTGCGCGCCACATGCAGCGCGCCCGACAGCGGCGGCTGGAAGTGCACGCCATGCCTGCGCATCCAGTTGCGGCAGGTCGAGGAGGCGCGGATCACCATGCGCGCCAGATGCTCGTTGGTGATGCCGCCCGTGACCTTGAGCAAGTCCTGCCAGTACTCTTCCTCGGGATAGGCCTCGACCAGCACGTCCTGGGGAGCGTCGTGCATGCAGCGCAGATTGCGGGTGTGGCCGGAGTTGCCGCCGCGCCAGGCGCGCGGAGCGGATTCAAGCAGCAGCACGCGGCTGCCGGCTTCGCGCGCCATTAGCGCGGCGCACAGGGCGGCATTGCCACCACCGATGACGAGTACATCGGTGTCAAAGGCTTCAGTTTTCATGATGGGCTGCCACGGACGGGGGGCCGGTGGCGGTTCAACGTGGGGGGAATCGAGCGCAGGCGGCGACCCCGCGTGAGAGGGGGGACACCGTCAAACAAGTATTGAACCGGAATGTAGTGAGTGCCGCCTCACCCGTGTAGCAGGGGGAGGGGATAGGGGTATCACGATTTGTGATGAATTGACGCCGAAGCAGCTCGCATTGCCGTGCGCGGGCTATGCTCAAACGGTTTTGGACATCGCCCTTAGAAATGAAAAAACCTTCCCAGCGCGCTGCATACATCGCCACGATTCAGGAATTTTTTGCTGCCTCAGACCATACCATCTTGGGGCAACTTTCCATCGCATCCGAAGGTGATGTAGCGACGGAGCAAATGGGGGCTTGGAAGCAGCAGATCGAAATTCTCCGCGAGGCGCTCGACTCCAGTATGGAAGGCATGATCGGCTTTGAGTTCGTCATCCCCCGCATTGGCCGGCGCGTGGATAACTTGCTGCTTTTGGGGAACAAAGTGGCGGTACTGGAGTTCAAGGTGGGCGCCAAGCAATACGACGCGGCGGCGCAAACACAGGTTTTGGACTATGCCTTGGACCTGCGCAACTTTCATGGGGGCAGCCATACGGCAGTGATTGCACCCATCTTGGTAGCGACTGCTGCGCCGGATGTGGAGCAGGTCTATACCTACCCAGTGGATGGCATCTATCCTGTCATCCAAGCCAATACCGACAGCTTGCGCGCGGTGCTGGCGAAGTTCGCGCAGTCTGCCGCAGGGCTTGAACTGGACTATGCAGCCTGGCTGGCTGCCGGATACCGGCCAACGCCTACCATTGTGGAGGCCTCGCAAGCCCTCTACAAAGGTCATGGGGTGGAGGAGATTACGCACTCCGAAGCCGGGGCAGAGAACTTAGGAGCTACCACCGAGGCGTTGACGGCGGCGATTGATCGTGCGCGGCAGTTCAAGCGAAAGGTGATTTGCTTTGTGTCTGGCGTGCCAGGTGCAGGCAAGACTTTGGCGGGGCTGAACTTGGTGTGCGAGCGCCGCAAACATGATGCTGATGAGCAAGAGCATGCGGTGTTCTTGTCGGGCAATGGCCCTTTGGTGGATGTTTTGCGGGAGGCGTTGGCCCGCGATGAAGTGCTGCAAAGCAAGCAAAGCGCCCAGCCCGTCAGAAAAAACGATGCAAAGCGCAAAGCCAAGGCGTTTATCCAAAACATTCACCATTTTCGAGATGACAACCTTAAAAGCGAGGCGGCGCCTGTTGAGAGGGTGGTAGTTTTTGATGAAGCCCAGCGCGCATGGGACCGCGAGCAAGCCAGCAAGTTCATGCGTACCAAGCGCAACCAGCCCGACTTTGACCAATCAGAGCCAGCTTTTTTGATTGGTGTGATGGACAGGCACGAGGGCTGGGCTGCCATTGTTTGCTTAATTGGCGGAGGCCAAGAAATCAACACCGGCGAAGCCGGATTGGAAGAATGGCTGCGCGCGCTGCGGGACCGCTTTACGCATTGGGATATCTATCTTCCCGCGCAATTGGAGAACAGCAGCTATCTGCACAGCTTTCAGTTGTCAGAGATAAAACATAGCCAAATCGTGCGCTCGCCCGCATTGCACCTAGGGGTGTCGCTACGATCTTTTCGTTCAGAGCGGCTGTCACAAGCCATCGCCGCCGTGATGGCTGGCGAGATTGCTGAGGCAAAAGCGCAGCTGCAGCAAGTGCTCAAACATTACCCCATCGTGCGCACGCGCTCGTTGGCACAGGCCAAGCAGTGGCTTAAAAGCAAGGCACGGGGCAGCGAGCGCTATGGGGCGTTGGCATCCTCGGGCGCCAAGCGCATCAAGCCCTTGGGCTTGAATATGGGCGTGAAGATCGACCCTTGTGCATGGTTCTTGAACGATGCCAATGACGTGAGATCGTCTTATTACCTGGAAGATGCCGGCAGTGAGTTCGATGTGCAGGGCTTGGAGTTGGATTGGACCATGGTGGTTTGGGATGGCGATTTGATGTACCAGCCCCAGAACCCATCCGCCCCCTGGCGCTTTCGCAGCTTCAGCGGCACGCGGTGGCAAGAGATTCGGCAAGAGGTCGATCAACGCTATCGCTTGAATGCCTACCGGGTGTTGCTCACCAGAGCGCGCCAAGGCATGGTTATTGTGGTGCCCGAGGGCGACGAACAAGACTCAACGCGCGATTCGCAGTTTTATGACCCGAGCTGGGAATATTTGGCGCTTTTGGGTATTCCCGAGGTGCTTATTAGGACACCAGCTTAGCCCCCACCCATCCCCCTGACTGCACCAGCTGGCGTGCGCAATCCATCAGCACTACGCGGGAGGCAAGAGCTGCTGGCGAGAGCTCATCGTCCGACAGGCTGCACAGCGCGGCTTTGCGCCGCACCGAGTCATCGGCGATTTGCGACCACTGAAAACGCTCGGCAGCATCACGGTACATGCCCACGGCCGACCAGGGCTGGACTGTGGCGCCCATGCCGGCAGCGACCGCTTCCATCAGCAGGGACAGCGAGTCGATTTCCATGGCCATCTGCGATTGGAAACCGGCGCTGGTGAACGAGGCCATGATGGAGCTGCGCAGGCCGTGGCTGCCCGAGGGCAGGATCAGAGGCACTTGCTGCAACTGCTCCAGGCTGATGGGCACTTCATGCTGAATCTGCGGCGCCACCGGTTGCTGGCGCGACTGAATCAGAAACAGCTGCTCTTCGAGCAGCGGCATCACGCTCCAGCGCCGGGCGCTCTGAGTATCGAAAAGGATAGCCAGATCCAGCTGTCTGGCGTTGAGAAGACTGGTCAGATGCCCCGAGAGGGCTGACACCATGTGCAGCCTCACATCGGGGTAGCGTTCGCGCATGGCTCGCATCAGCGGCAGGCCCAGCACATTGGCAATCGTGGGCGACAGTCCCATGCTGACGGCGCCCGACAGCCGCGCCTGCTGGGCAGCGTGAATGGCCTGCTGGGCATGGCGCAGGGTCAGCTGGGCCTGGTGGAAAAAGGCCTGGCCGGCCTCGGTGGGGATGACTCCGCGTGGTGTGCGCTGCAGCAGCCGGGTCGAGAGTTCCGACTCCAGGCGGCTGATCTGCTGGCTCAGCGCCGATTGCACCATGTCCAGATCCAGCGCCGCCCGGCTCATGGAGCCCAGTTCAACAATTCGTACAAAGTAGCGCAGCTGGCGCAGTTCCATGGCAAATCCTCACGCCCGCAGCAGTTGACGGGCGCTGGGATAATCGCATACCTATGAGCAACAAGCAGCGTGTCGTGGTGGGTTTGTCGGGCGGTGTGGATTCCGCCGTCACCGCCTATCTTCTCAAACAGCAGGGCCATGAGGTCGTCGGCATCTTCATGAAGAACTGGGAAGATGACGACGACAGCGAGTACTGCTCGTCGAATATCGACTTTGTCGATGCGGCGGCCGTGGCCGACGTGATCGGCATCGAGATCGAGCATGTGAACTTCGCCGCCGACTACAAGGATCGCGTGTTTGCCGAGTTCCTGCGCGAGTACCAGGCCGGTCGCACGCCCAATCCGGACGTGCTGTGCAATGCGGAGATCAAGTTCAAGGCCTTCCTCGACCACGCCATGCGCCTGGGTGCCGAGAAGATTGCCACCGGCCACTATGCACGCGTGCGCCAGAACCCCTCCACCCAGCTGTTCGAGCTGCTCAAGGGCCTGGACAACAGCAAGGATCAGAGCTATTTCCTGCACCGGCTGAACCAGGCCCAGCTGTCCAAGGCCATGTTTCCCGTGGGCGAGCTGCACAAGACCGAGGTGCGCCGCATTGCCGAAGAGATTGGCCTGCCCAATGCCAGGAAGAAGGACTCGACGGGTATCTGCTTCATCGGCGAGCGCCCATTCCGCGACTTCCTGAACCGCTACATCAGCAAGGAGCCGGGGCCTATCCTCGACGACCGCAACCGCAAGCTGGGCAAGCATGTGGGCCTGTCCTTCTACACGCTGGGCCAGCGTTCGGGTCTGGGCATTGGCGGCGTCAAGGAAAAGGGCGCCGCCCGTGGTGCGGGGGACCATGCGCCCTGGTTTGTGGCGCGCAAGGAAATGGACAAGAACATTCTGCGCGTGGTGCAGGGCCATGACCATCCGCTGCTTCAGTCGCATGCCCTGCTGGCCGATCAGGTCAGCTGGGTGGCCGGCCATGCTCCGGCTGAGGGCAAGGCCTACGGCTCCAAGACCCGTTACCGCCAGCCGGATTCGCCGGCGCTGATTTCCCAGGCCACGGATGCCGGCTTCCGTCTGGACTTTCCAGAAGCGCAGTGGGCTGTCACCCCTGGTCAGTCCGCCGTGCTCTATGACGGCGATGTCTGCCTGGGCGGCGGCATCATTGCGCAGGTCGATCCTGCGGCCACTAGGTAAGCGCTAGGTAGGCGCTAGTAATCGCGGTTTTCATCAAACCACTGCTGGGCCTGCTTATCCGTAAGCTTCAGAGCCAGCGCCGCAGGCAGTTGTGCCAGTTGCTGCACGGCCAGCCCCAGGTCTTCACGTTCGCTGGTTTCAATGCCCTTGACCGTGTTGAAGCGGGCGGCAAAGGCCGTCAGTGCAGCTTGCACATGGCCAAGGCTGCTGGCAGTGCCGATTTCCTGCTCTGCCAGCTCATAAGCCGCATGCGCAATCCTGGCGCGGGCTGCGGGCCAGCCCGCAAATGGCCGCCCATATTCCTTGGCCCACCATTCGGGCTTGCGCAACTGGCTGACGGATGTGTAGTCAGCCCAGGGTCGTGCCTTGGCACGGTCCTTGAGTTGCTGGCGCAGGCTTTTCCCAGCGGCTTCTTCCACGTTGTAGGCGATGAAGAAGTCCAGCTCCGGCCAGGTTGGCAGCGCAGGCAGTCCCGACAGATGGCGCATAAAACGCAGTGATAGCGCCTTGAGCTGCGTACATGATGAAAGCTGAGCCAAATCGCTGTGATTTCCCCACAGGGAGAGCGATTCCAGCTTCGAAAACTGCAGCAGGTTTTGCAGCGAAATGGGTTGCTTTCCCGCTCCATTGCTCAGCTCCAGCGTGGTGACCTGCTTCAGGCTGCCCATGTCGGGCAGCTGGAAGGCCTCGTCGGCCGGGTTCTTGCTGGTGGCCGGGCTCAAACTCAGGCTTTCAGGCAGGCCTGCGGTGACGGTGATTTTCTCCAGATTGCCATGCAGATGAAGGCGCATGCCCTGCTGCGGCAGCTTCAGGTGGATGTGGCCCTGATTGCCCGCTTGCAGATGAATGCTCAGCTCGCGAATCTGTGACCGGCTGGCGTCGATATGTACATCTTGCTGCAGCTGTGGGTACCAGCTGAAGTTTTCGATAGCACGCAGCTGCGCCCATGTGAAGAAGCCGCTGTCATTGCCCGTGTAGTAGAAGCTGCGTGGCCAGGGCGAGCCGGCGGGCGTGGCAAAGGGGGCAAAGCAGGACCAGAGCACGCAGGCGTCGACAGGCAGCCACAGGTCCGCTGTTTTCAACAGCGTCCTGGGGCCAAGGGTCAGGCTGCCCTGACCGGGGCTGGTTTTGAGTCTGTGCGGCGCGTCAGGCGTCAGCTGAAGGTTGAAGACGCCGTCTTCATGCGGTGTTCCGTCGATAAGCAGGGGCATGCAGAAAGCTTAGCGCAGTTACCAGATGCTCTGGGGAGACGGCACGGCGCTCTGTACTTCGGTGTGACGTTGCACCTTGCCGAACAGCGGCAGGCTGGCTCGCAGCTCGGTGCGGCCGGGGCTGGACTGTATGACCAGAGTGCCTTGCAGGCGCTCCAGTCGTGCCAGCATGCTGCGCATGCCCACGCCCATGCTGTTGATCTGGGTGCTGTCGAGATCAAAGCCTGTGCCGTTGTCCTCGATCTGCAGCTGCAACTCCCTGGAGTCGGGAATCTCCAGCCGAACCTGGACTTGGCTGGCGCGGCTGTGCTTGATGACATTGGTCAATGCCTCTTCCAGCACGCGGGTCAGCGTCAGGCACTGAATGGGGCTGGGCGCGTGAGTCCAGTATTCGGGCAGACGCCACTTCACCTGAATGTCCAGCTCCTCGAACAGTCGTGCAAAGCGGTGGCGCAGTGGAGCAAGCCACTGCATGGGTGTCTCGGGAACCTGGATGGCCGTGCTGGTGCCGGTATCAATCATCTGACGCAGGTCGTCACGCATGAGCTTGAGCATGGACAGCACCTGGGCATTGGGCAAAGGGGCGCTGCTTTGCTCGACCAGGGCAATGGAGCGCACCAGAGAGCCGCCCAGACCGTCGTGCAGATCCTGGGAAATGCGCAGACGTTCCTGCAGGCGGGAGTGGCTCAGAGCCAGATGGTGTTCCCTCTCCAGGGTCTGGCTCAGGTCGTCGCAGGCCTGTGTGACGGTGAGACTGAGTTCGTGGTTGAAGTGCTCGATGCGGCGCATATTCCACACGACCTGTCGCCCCAGAAACCACGCGATCACCAGCATGCTCAGCAAGGTGGTGTAGGGGGTCAGCGTCAGATTGTGCTCCAGGGTCTTGGTCAGCAGCAGCAGGTCGTGCACGCCGATGGCCAGGTAGAGCACGAAGCAGAGGCTGAAAGCGATGTGGGCCGGCGTGCGTGTCTGCAGCGCGCGCAGTGGAAACAGCAGGCAGACCAGAGCGCAAAGACAGAACATCAGCAGCCAGACGGCCTGGCTCAGCGCCATCTGTGCATCGGGGACAGACAGTGCGAATATGGCACAGAGGCTGCATATGCCAGCCAGCGTACGCTCCAGGCGTATGAGGCGCAACTCCGCAAAGTGCAGCGTAAAAATGCAGAAAGTGTAGGTAAAGGCAATGAAAACCAGCAGATTTCCCTTGGCAAAGGCCGGGGTGCTGCTGAAGGGCCAGGGATCAGTCATGACCATAAAGCAGAGCATCAGTGCCCAGCACATCAGATTGAGTGCGTACCATCCATAGAGTTTTTGATTGCGGTTGTGGAGCCAGGCAAACGAAAACAGCAGACATAGCACCAGGCTGACCGTGATGCAGACCATATAAATGGTGCGCAGGTTCCAGGTGGCCTGTACTGTCCATTGCTTGAGCTCGGCCGGATGACCTATGCGCAGCCGCCCAAGGCCTGGCGTCTGGTTGCTGAGCCCGTGGACGCGTACCCAGATGCTGTTGCCCTGTTCCTTGAGCAGCGCCTTGGGCAACAGCCAGTAGCGTGGCATATTCCAGCTGCGACTCAGTGGCTCCACCAGCGATTGATCGCGCCAGATCAGTTCTGAATTCACGAACACCTCGCCCGCCAGCACGATATTGATGACGGCCAGCGCCACAGGCTGATCGCGCCCGCAGGGACTCTCCCAATCGATGCGGTACCAGGCTGCACCGTCATAGCCGGGCCAGCGTTGACTCCAGTCATCCAGCCCCGGCACATCCACCCATTGCAGCAAGGCCGCATCGGGTGGAGGCCCCTCGGGCAGTGCCTTGGCCGATTGGCGGGCCACAATGCGCGGTTCACAGAGCAGATCCTGAGGCCTGGGCTCCTGTGCCCAGGCCACGCCGCAATTCCAGCCCATGACGAGCGCAAATATCAGGCGGAGCAAGAGAGCCGACCGCTTGAACATTCAGCTCAGCAAACCGCGTGCCCGGGCCTCGCTGACCGCCTTGGTGCGCGAAGGCACGGCCAGCTTGCGGTAAATGTTCTTCACATGGCACTCCACGGTGTAGCGCGAGAGAAAGAGCGACTCTGCGATCTCCCGGTTGGTCATGCCGTCTGCGACCAGCTTGAGGATCTGGATTTCGCGGGCGCTGAGTATGGCTTCGGGCGGCATCTCCTTGTGCGCTTCCGTGGGCTGGGAGGGCTGCAACTCGGCAATGATGCGCCGTGCAATGAAAGGGTCGATGGGGGCGCCACCGCGCAGCACACTGCGTATGGACAGGGTGACCTCCAGGTCGTCGCGCTCCTTGAGCACATAGCCGTTGGCCCCGGCACGCAGCGCCGACAGAATGGCGTCCTCGGTGCTCCAGGCGGAGATGACCAGAATTCCCATGCCGGGATCGGCGGCGCGCAGCTGGCTGATCAGCTCTATGCCGCTGCCGTCGGGCAAGCCCAGGTCCACCAGCGCCATGGCGACCGGATGCTCCGCCAGCCGGGCGCGAGCCTGCCCCAGGGTTGCTGCAAAGATGAGAGCATCATCCGCATATCCGAGGCCATGCAAAATGCTTTCCAGCCGATTGCGGATCAACGGCTCATCCTCCACCACGATCAAGGGGCTGGGGAGAATGGACTCTGTAGGGAGGGAAAAAGTCTCTGCCATATTGTGTGAGGTGCCGCTGGTTTTCGTGTCCCACTGTTACCGAGATCAGGTCGCTTGGCTATCACTGAAAACTGGTAATTTGAGGAGAGTGCGGAGTCTGCCCCAAAACGGAAGCGAACTCCGTGGCCTGCAATTCCCATGACGTCAGAAGCAATACGCCGATAGCGGCTCCAAGAGGCAGTTGGCTAAACTTCCCTGCATTGATCACGCCTGGCTTTGCAATGCCGGGCGTTTGTCCGTTCAAGGTGCAATGGACAGAGAACTCAGGAATATTTTCCATGGATGCCATGCTCGGTGCCGATTTCTGGATCGGCTTGTTCAAGATCGTCTGGATCAACATCATTCTCTCGGGTGACAACGCGGTGGTCATTGCTCTGGCCGCACGTGGCCTGCCGCCGGAGCAGCAGAAAAAAGCGGTGCTGTTCGGCTCCGGTGCCGCCGTGGTGTTGCGTATTGCCTTGACCGTGGTGGCTGCCAAGCTGATGCAGCTGCCATTCGTCGAGGTGATCGGTGGCCTGCTGCTGCTGTGGATTGGCGTGGGCCTGCTCAAGGGCGAAGATGAAGAAGAGGATTCCGGCAGCGTGGCCAGGCAGGGCATGATGGCTGCCGTTCGCACCATTTTGCTCGCCGATCTGGTCATGAGCCTGGACAATGTGATCGCCGTGGCTGCGGCAGCGGGCGGCGATATGCTGCTGCTGATTCTGGGCCTTGCCATCAGCATTCCGCTGGTCATCTTTGGCTCCACGCTGATGATCAAGCTGATGGAGCGTTTTCCGGTCATCGTCACTTTGGGCGCGGCACTGATTGGCTGGGTGGCCGGCGAAACCATCACCAGCGACCATATGCTCGAAGGTTTTGTACGGATCAATCCCTGGGCGCATTACGCAGCGGCCGCTTGCGGCGCCGTGCTGGTGATTGCAATGGGCAAGTGGATGCAGCTCAAGGTTGCCGCTCAGGACAGCACTGCCTGAGCCCTTGGTTCTGAAAGCAAAAACGCCCGCATTCAAGGCGGGCATTTTGTGTTGTGTGCGCCGCAGCAGCCGGCCTATAGGAATGAGTAAAAGCAGCGGAAGGGAATCTTGCGCTCTGCCCAGAAGTCCGCGGTATCGCGGAACACGTCCAGCAACTGCTCGCGCACTTCCTTGTCGAATTTGGGAGTGGTCGGAATCTGGTCGAGCACCACCACAAAACCGGGTTGCGGGCCGGATTTGTTGATCGGGTCGGTCATGCAGTCATACAGCGCATCCCAGTTCTTGCCAAAGTGTGCCGGCAGGTAGAACTGTGTGGACAGCAGCTCGAAAACGTCGGCCTTGGTCTGGGCATGGGCCAGGTTGGCATAGAGGAAATGGGAGCCCAGCGCCTCTGCTGCTGCCTGAAGATCAGGAATGCGATAGGCGCGAATGGATTGCACGATGTTCGGGCGAACATTGCGCAACGGTGTTTCCGAGGGCTTACGAAGTGGCGTGTCCATCTCCGTGATTCTTTCTAAAAACATCAAAACTGGTGGCAGAGTCGGTACTGACAGCGCTGTAGGCTGTCTGCGCAAACCGCCGCTGCGGAATTCAAGAGGTCAAAAGCCGCTGTATGGCGGGCCTGGAGGGCGTCTTTTAACTTCATTGGACGATTTGCTGAAAGCTGTTGTAGTGGTCGCCCGTGTAGAAGCAGGCATCGGGCACCTGGGGCTGCAAGCCGCCACAGACTATGCGTCGCGCACCCCGGTTTTTCGCGCCTGGCGTGCGCACGGTGTATTCGCGGTAATAGCCTCTGGCCTGGCGCGGAAGTATGCGCTCACGGTTGCCGAAAACTGTGCCGTCCTTGTCGCTGGAGAACGGACCGCCCTGGAGGATGCGACCATAGGTGGTGCGGCCTTCGCGCGGTAGTTCGGCCAGGCTCACGGTCTCAAAGCCGGGAACGGCGGCACCGACTTCGGGCGCTTTGCGCGCCAAAGCCGCAGGAGATGCCAGCGCAAAAGCGGCACCCAGCATCAACGCTAAACCCGTCTGATATACCTTGGCTGCAGCGGCCTTGAGCATTCACTAAACCTTTCAGAATCTCAGGTAATGCCTGAAATTTCGACCCGTAAGTGTGACGGATAGGCCTCGAAAATGCAAGTTGCGCCTATTTTTTGTGCAGTCTGTCGAGCGGTTTTCGACGACAAAAAAGCCCTGTCGGCATGGCCGGACAGGGCTTTGGCAGGGGCGTGGCAGCTTTTATTCGCCGTGGGCAGCGATGACATCATCCACCTCGCGGTGCTTGGCCATGATCGTGGCCGAAGGCGCTTTGTCCAGCAGGCTGACTACTATGATTGCGATAGCGGAAAACGCAAATCCGGGAACGATCTCATAGAGCTTGAACCACTGGTAATGCTGCCAGACCAGAACCGTGACCGCACCCACGACCATGCCGGCTAGTGCGCCGTTGCGTGTCATGCGGGCCCAGAGCAGCGATATCAGCACCAGCGGGCCGAAGGCGGCACCGAAGCCGGCCCAGGCATTGCTGACCATGCCCAGCACCTTGGCCTTGGGGTCCTGCGCAATGAGGATGGCGATCAAGGCAATGGCAAACACCATGGAACGGCCGAACCAGACCAGCTGCTTCTGGCTGGCGCTTTTGTGCAGAAAGGTCTTGTAGATATCTTGCGTGAGGGCGCTGGAGCAGACCAGCAACTGGCAGGACAGGGTACTCATCACGGCCGCCAGCACGGCGGCCAGCAGCACACCGCTGATCCAGGGGTTGAACAGCAACTTGGCGACTTCCAGGAACACGAGTTCATGGTTGCCGTTGACGTTTGTCGCAATATCGGGGCGGCTGGCAAAGAAGGCAATGCCGAAGAAGCCCACGGCCACGGCGCCTCCCAGGCACAGCATCATCCAGCTCATGCCGATGCGGCGCGCGTTGGGAATGGTCTTGATCGACTCGGCCGCCATGAAGCGCACCAGAATATGGGGCTGGCCGAAGTAGCCCAGACCCCAGGCCAGTAAGGAGACGATGGCGATCGCTCCCTGGCCCTGGAACATGTCGAAGGCACCGCTGCGCGCAGTTTCGATGATGGCCGCGCTGGCACCCACGCCACCATCGGCATAGATGACCATCAGCGGCGCGAGGATCAGTGCGGTGATCATCAGCGAGGCCTGGATGGTGTCGGTCCAGCTCACGGCCAGAAAGCCGCCGATGAACACATAGGCCATGGTGGCCACGGCACCCACCCACAGGGCTGTCTGGTAGTCCATGCCGAACATGGACTCGAACAGTCGGGCGCCCGCGACCACGCCGGAGGCGCAGTAGACGGTGAAGAACACCAGAATCACCAGCGCGGTGACGATGCGAAGCAGACTGCTGCCATCCTCGAATCGGTTGGTGAAGTAATCGGGCAATGTCAGCGCATTGCCCACCTTTTCGGTATAGACGCGCAGGCGTGCCGCCACAAAGCGCCAGTTGAGCCAGGCACCGACGCACAGGCCGATGGCAATCCACGAGGCCGACAGGCCGGTGGCAAACACCGCACCGGGCAGGCCCATGAGCAGCCAGCCGCTCATGTCCGATGCCCCGGCCGACAGGGCCGTGACCACCGAGCCCAGACTGCGCCCGCCCAGGATGTAGTCGGACAGGTTGGACGTGGCTTTGTATCCCGCCCAACCGATGAGCAGCATGCCCAGCAGGTAGATGGCAAAGGTGACGATGGTTGGCGTATTGGCGGTCATGTCGGCTCCGGATCGGCGCAGCGCCATCGGCATGTGGGTTACATGCCCGGCGAAAACAAATCCGCCAGCGGCCTCCTGGTGGGAGACCTGCTGGCGGGTATCAGTCTGCAATTGGACCAGTTATTCGACAGCCCAGTGGGGCATGTGGCTGAAAACCGCGCTACTGGCTGTCCTGCGGCGCATTCAGCGGCGCCGCAGGCGGCAGTGGTGTGCCTACGTCGCTCCAGCTTGAAGGCGCGGGGGCTTTGCTCGGTGCAGGCGCAGACATCATCTCGCCGGGAGCCAGCCCGGGGCTGCTGTCGAGGTCAGGCGGCTGGGCGCTGCTGTCGGCTGGCGCGGGCTGGCCGCCTGTCGAGGGCGGTGCAGCGGGCGTGCTCTCGATGATGTCCACCTCGCTGCCGTTGCTTCTGTTGGGCGCTGGATGGGCGGGAGCTGTCGGCGCTGTGCGATCAGGGTCGTTGCCCTCATCTGCGGGCCCGCTCCATTCCTGAACCTTGTCGCGCAGACGGCCCACCAGATCGCTCCACCAGTGGCTGGTGTTGGGCTCGGTGAACCGGGCCTTGGCATTGAGCAGCGGGCTGCGCATGGCGCGCGACATGAAGTCACCCACCATGGGCAGGGCGCTGCGCGAACCCTGACCCCACTGGTCGCTTTTGAGCGTGATGCGCGCATCGTTGAAGCCTGCCCAGGCACCGGCCACGATCTGCGGGTGCATGAGGATGAACCAGCCGTCGGCATTGCCCTGGGTGGTGCCGGTCTTGCCGGCCACGTCGGCTCGAATGCCATATTGCTTGCGAATCGCGCGGCCTGTGCCCTTGTCGATCACGGCGCGCATCATCTCCAGCAGACCGTAGTTCTCTTCCTCGTCCCAGACCTGATCGGGCTTGGGCGGGGTGAATTCGGCCAGCAGCTCGCCGTCGGCATTCTCGATACGGGTGACCAGCTGGGGCGGTATGTAGCGACCGGAGTTGGCAATGCTGCCGTAGGCGTTGACCATTTCCAGCAGCGTGACGGGGCTGGAGCCCAGTGCCAGCGAAGGCACGGACTCCAGCGGGCTCTGGCGCACGCCCAGGCCGCGGGCCAGCTTGATGACGCGGTCCATGCCCACTTCCTGACCCAGCTCGGCCGTGATGGTGTTCTTGGAATAGGCCAGCGCGTCGCCGAGTTTCATGGGCACGCCCGTGGGCTCGACGGCATCGCTGGGACGCCATACCTCGCCGCCAGGCAGCTGGATTTCCACGGCTTCGTCCTTGCGTGTGTCCTCGGGCCTGGCGCCACGCTGCAGGGCTGCGCCATAGACAAAGGGCTTGAAGGTGGAGCCGGGCTGGCGGCGTGCCTGGGCCACATGGTCGAATGCATCCTGGGCATAGTCGCGGCTGCCCACCCAGGCCAGTACGGCCGAGGTGCGCGGGTCTATGGCCAGAAAGCCGGCCTGCACGCGGGTCTTGTCCTCGCGCAGCTGCCTCATGAAGGTCTTGTCGGCCAGCAGCTTCTTGAGTGCCTCTTCCTCGCTGATGTCGGAAGGTTTGCCGCTTCTGGCGAGCTTGCGGAAGGCCTCCGTCTCGCGTACCAGCTGCAGCACCAGCGCGTTCTCTGCGCTCCAGCCGTCGCGGTGACTCCAGTTGTTGTTGGCAATGCCTTGCAGCGTATGCATCTGGCGGTTCACGGCCTGCTGCGCCCAGTTCTGCAGGCGCGAATCCAGGGTGGTGCGCACGACCAGGCCGTCGGTATAGATGTTGTAGTCGTGCTTGTCGGCCCAGGCGATCAGCCATTTGCGCAGCTGCTGGGAAAAATGCGGCGCCATGCCTGTAGGTTCTTCCTGGCGCTCGAAGTCCAGACGCATGGGGCGTTTCCTGAGGCGCTCGAACTCATCGTCCTTGAGTTCGCCGCGCTTGACCATCTGGCTCAGCACGGTGTTGCGCCGCGCAATCGCGCGGTCGGGGTTGATCACCGGGTTGTAATAGGCATTGCCCTTGAGCATGCCCACCAGCGTGGCGCTTTCCAGCACCGTGAGCCTGGCCGCCGGTTTGTCGAAATAGGTGCGCGCCGCCATCTCTATGCCATAGGCGTTGTAGAGAAAGGGCACGGTGTTCAGATAGGTTTCGAGAATCTCGTCCTTGGTGTAGAGCGCTTCGATCTTGAAGGCCGTGATCGCCTCCTTGAGCTTGCGGTTCACATTGCGGGCACGGCCGATTTCCGTGGGATAGAGATTGCGCGCCAGTTGCTGGGTGATGGTGGAGCCGCCCTGGGGATTGCCGCCCAGCGTGTGGATGACCGAACCCACGGTGCGCGTGAAGTCCATGCCATGGTGCTCGTAGAAGCGGTGGTCTTCGGTGGCCACGAGGGCCTTGACCACGGCGGGCGAAATCTGCTCCAGCGGCACCCACTGGCGGTTGCTGCGCTTGAACTCGCCGATCAGCTTGCCGTCGGCGCTCAGGATCTGCGCGGGTTGCTCGAGCTTGGCCTTGCGGATGTCGCTGATGCTGGGCGTGAACGGAATCAGCAGCAGCACATAGACGACAAACAGCACCGGCAAGGCCGCGGCAAACCACAGCCATTCACGCCGCGTCGGCCAGCGACGCCACCAGGGCAGGGCTGCAATGCGCTGGCCGGCAGTGCTGGCGCGAGCGCGCATCCACAGAGCTGTGGCCTGAGCTACCCATTTTTCTTTCAATTCGTTCAAGGACAAACGCACGTTGCAAGGCAGCCCGCCAAGGGCCGCAAGAAGGCAAGACTGCGAAGAATGCCCAAAAAACAGGCGCTCTGCTTGCGGGGATCGGTTTTTCTATGGTCGCAGCCCCGGTATTGTCTCCGTGGCGCGGTTATGCAGGGTTGTTTCTAGCTGTGAGACAAGTTGCCGACTGCCTTAAGCTTGCGGCTTCGCATTGGCGGGAGAGCAGCATGGCAAACAGCGTTTATGACTTTGAGGCCACCGACATCCAGGGGCGCAGCGTCCCTCTGTCGCAGTACCAGGGCAAGGTATTGCTGATCGTGAATACCGCCAGTGCCTGCGGCTTCACGCCCCAGTACAAGGGGCTGCAGGCACTGCACGAACAGTATGCGGACCGGGGCCTGGTGGTGCTGGGCTTTCCCTGCAACCAGTTCGGTGCCCAGGAGAAAGGCTCGGATGACGAGATCGCGAGCTTTTGCGAGCTGAACTTCGGCGTCAGCTTCCCGCTCATGCACAAGATCGAGGTCAACGGCGATGGTGCGCATCCCTTGTACCGCTGGCTGACGTCCGAAGCGCCGGGTGTTCTGGGCACCAAGTCCATCAAATGGAATTTCACCAAATTCCTTGTGGGCCGCGACGGACAGGTGATACGCCGCTATGCACCCCAGGACAAGCCCGAGAAGCTGGCAGACGATGTCCAGGCGGCTCTGGGTTGAGGCTGTTGTTATCGTTTCGATAGCTGACAGCGCTTGTCCAGCAAGTGATGGAGGCGGTTTTGATGCTCAGTCTTCCGACAAGATCCTGAAGGATTGGGCTAGATGGTCAAGCAGCGCGCGCACGGCAGGCAGCTGCCCGCGGCGCGAGGCATAGACGGCGTGGATGATCTCGGGCCGTGGCTGCCAGCCCGGCAACACCTGCACCAGCGTGCCGCTGCGCAGTTCCTCGCGCACAAACATATTGGGTAGTTGCACCACACCAGCACCCAGCACGGCAGCGTCGCGCAGGGCCAGCATGGACTGCGTCACCAGCCTTGGCTGGTGTCTGACCTCGGCACGCACGGCGTCGGGGCCGTGCAGCACCCAGCGGTGAGTTTCCTGCACGCCGCCCATATCCAGGCTGGGCCAGGCCGACAGATCCATGGGCCCGCCGGGCTGGCCCAGGCGCTGCAGCAGCTCGGGTGCGGCCACCAGGCATTGCCGGCGCTCGGCCAGCGTGCGCAGCACCAGATCGCTGTCCTGCAGCGGCGGGGGGCGCACGCGCAGGGCCAGATCCAGCCCCTCGCCGATCACGTCAACGCGCCGGTTGGTCTCATCCACCTGCAGCTCCACGCGTGGGTACTGGCGCATGAATTCGCCCAGCATGCGGCCCACGCGCGAGGCCAGCAGGGCCACGGGGCAGCTCATGCGCACCTTGCCGCAGGGCTCGGAATGCACCAGCGCCACCGACTCTTCGGCGGCTTCGGCCTCGGTCAGCATGGCGCGGCAGTGCTGGTAGTAGCGCTTGCCAACCTCGGTAACAGCAAAGCTGCGCGTGGAGCGCAGAAGCAACTGCGCGCCCAGGCGCTCTTCGAGCAGCGCCACGCGGCGGCTGAGCTTGGACTTGGGCAGCCCCAGGGCGCGGCCTGCAGGTGCGAATCCACCATGCTCGACCACCTGGGCGAAGTAGTAGAGCTCGTTGAGATCTGGCAGCTTCATCGTTTTAAAAATAGAACTCTGAGACTGAATATTGTGGACTACTCAAGTTATCGTTCCAAATTCATACTTCTCCCATGTTCAACACCTGCAGTGACCACAGGGACTGCAGGCATGCCGCAAGGAGAAATGTCATGCTCAAGAAAATTCTGGGTGTCTACGAAGCCCCCCGTCCCCACTGGGTGGGCAATGGCTTTCCCGTGCGTTCGCTGTTCAGCTATGGCGACCACGGCAAGGCACTGAGCCCATTCTTGTTGCTCGATCACGCCGGTCCCCAGAGCTTCACGCCCACCACGGCGCGGCGCGGCGTGGGCACGCATCCGCACCGCGGCTTCGAGACCGTGACCATCGTCTATGAGGGCGAAGTGGCCCACCGCGACTCCACGGGCGCCGGCGGCACCATCGGCCCCGGCGATGTGCAGTGGATGACGGCGGCCTCGGGCATCCTGCACGAGGAGTACCACTCCGAAGCCTTTGCACGCAGCGGTGGACCGCTGGAGATGGTGCAGCTGTGGGTCAACCTGCCAGCCAGGGACAAGATGTCCGCCCCCGGCTACCAGAACCTGCTGAATGCCGACATCCCGCAGGTCGCTCTGCCGGACGGTGCGGGTCATCTGCGTGTCATCGCCGGTGACTACCTTGACAGCAAGGGGGCCGTCTATCGCGGCCCGGCAAGAACCTTCACGCCCATTGATGTCTGGGATGTGAGGCTGAACGCCGGTGCCTCCACCGAGTTGCAGGCCCGGGCCGGCCACACGCTGGCGCTGGTGGTGCTGCACGGCACGCTGATGGTCAACGGCCAGGAGATTGCACGCGCCGGACAGCTGGTGCATATGGACCGCGCTGCGGACAGCGTGCATCTGGAAGCCAACAGCGACGTCACGCTGCTGTGGCTGTCGGGTGAACCGATTGACGAGCCCGTGGTCGGCTACGGCCCCTTCGTCATGAACAGCGACGAGGAAATCCAGCAGGCGCTGGAGGACTTCCGCAGCGGCCAGTTCGGCCGCATCCCGGCGGTCGAGCGCCATGGCGCTGCGGCCTGAGCAGGTCGCACGGTATCGAGTTTTCCCACCGGCGGGCGCGCCCGCCGGCTTTCACCCACCTCCACTCTTGAAGGAGATTCCCATGAGCCAAAAGCCTTACGTTCGCCTCGACAAAGACAATGCCGCCGTGCTGCTGGTCGACCACCAGACTGGTCTGCTGTCCCTGGTGCGCGATATCGACCCCGACAAGTTCAAGAACAATGTGCTGGCCCTGGCCGACATGGCCGAGTACTTCAAGCTGCCGACCATCCTGACCACCAGCTTCGAGAACGGCCCCAATGGCCCGCTGGTGCCCGAACTCAAGGAAAAATTCCCCACTGCCCCCTATATCGCGCGTCCCGGCCAGATCAATGCCTGGGACAACGAGGATTTCGTCAAGGCCGTCAAGGCCACGGGCAAGAAGCAGCTTATCGTCGCCGGCGTGGTGACCGAGGTCTGCGTGGCCTTCCCGGTGTTGTCGGCCCTGGCTGAAGGCTTCGAGGTGTTCGTCATTGCCGATGCCTCGGGCACCTTCAACAGCATGACCCAGCAGGCGGCCTGGAGCCGCATGGAGCAGGCCGGCGCCCAGCTCATGACCTGGTTCGGCGCGGCCTGCGAACTGCACCGCGACTGGCGCAACGACATCGAGGGGCTGGGGACTCTGTTCTCCAACCACATCCCCGACTACCGCAATCTGATCAACAGCTACACCACGCTGACCGCCGGCAAATAAGCCCTGCGGCTTCAGACCAAAGCCCGCAAGCTTTTGCAGCCTGCGGGCTTTTTGCTGTCGATTTATTGGAATTGATAGCTGCTGACATTTGATGGGTAAGCGCTCAAGCCTGTTTTTGCTTCAAGTCTGGCAGGCAGCTTGCGCCGTTCTGATCTGTGTCGTGCATGGGCTCGGCCTGAGCAAAGTTCTTGCTGTATGCGATGCCCCAGTTGCGCATGGCGATCAGCACCGGCTGCAGGCTGCGGCCCAGCTCGGTCAGCGCATAGTCCACGCGCGGCGGCACTTCGGCATACACCGTGCGCTCGACGATGCCGGCCTCTTCCAGCTCGCGCAGCTGCAGTGTCAGCATGCGCTGGGTAATGCCGGGGATGGCACGGCTCAGCTCGCCAAAGCGCTTTTTGCCGTGCAGCAGCTGAAACAGGATGATGGGCTTCCAGGTGCCACCCATGACGGACAGCGTCACCTCCACGGCGCAGCCGCTTTTGCTGTTCAATCGTTTCATGGGCACCTCGCTGCAGTTCCAAAGTGCAAGCATCCTAGCGTCAGCCCGCATTCATGCATTGCTTACATTTTTAATACTACCCAACAAATATGTTGGTACTGGCGGTGGATGCGCATTGACGGCACCATGCAAAGCATCTGTTTCACCTCTTGAGGAGCACTCCATGAAAGTCATGCAACTGGCCGCGCCCGGCGGTTTCGAAAACCTGAAGCTTGTCGAGCTGCCCGCACCTGCGGCGCCTGCTGCGGGCGAGATCCAGGTGCGCATTCACGCCAGCTCGCTCAACTACCACGACCTGGGCGTGGTGCGCCGTCCCGGCGCGGCGGCCGACGGCCGCATTCCCATGGCTGACGGCGCAGGCCTGGTCACGGCAGTGGGCACAGGCGTGAAGGAATTTGCCGTGGGCGATGCCGTGGTCTCAACCTTCTTCCCGCAATGGCTGTCGGGCCGTCACGTGCCCTCCGACTTCCAGCTCGTGCCCGGCGACGGCGTGGACGGCTTTGCACGCGAATTCGTGAACCTGCCCGCCACCAGCTTTACCCATGCCCCCCAGGGCTGGAGCCATGCCGAGGCCGCCACGCTGACCACGGCCGGCCTCACGGCCTGGCGCGCGCTGGTGGTGGACGGCCATCTCAAGGCCGGCGACACCGTGCTGGTGCTGGGCACGGGCGGCGTCTCCATCTTTGCGCTGCAAATGGCCAAGAGCATGGGCGCCACCGTCATCGCCACCACCTCCAGCGCGGCCAAGGCCGAGCAGCTCAAGGCATTGGGAGCCGATCTGGTGATCAACTACAAGGAGCAGCCCGAATGGGGCGACGCCGTGCTGGCCGCCACCGGCGGACGCGGAGCCGACATCGTGGTCGAGGTCGGCGGCCCCGGCACCTTGCCCCAGTCGATTCGCGCCTGCGCCGTGGGCGGCCATATCGCGTTGATCGGCGTGCTGACCGGCTTTGCGGGCGCCGTGCCCACGGTGGAGATGATGCGCAAGCAGCAAACCCTCAAGGGCCTGATCGTCGGCAGCCGCGAGCAGCAGCAGGACATGGTGCGCGCGCTGGAGAACTTCGGCTGGAAGCCCGTGATCGACAGCCGCTATCCGCTGGAGCAGATGGTGGCGGCCTTCGAGCATCAGGCAGCGGGCAGGCATTTCGGCAAGATCTGCCTCGAATATTGATGGCTGATGGCGCTTTGTGCGCCTGAGTTTGAGACTGACTGGGCATGTGGCTCTTGTTGGGCCGCATGCCCTTCTTGTTTTGATAGCTGTCGGCGCTTGGTCTGCCTTGGGGAAAGGCTGATTTGGCCTGAGTTTTTCTTTTAACGACATGCCCGATTGATGGACAGAGGGCGGGTCTCGGTCCGCCAGCCGACTCACTTTCTTGCTTGTGACGGAAGGCCGCCCCCAAGAAAGTAAGCAAAGAACACAGCCCCTGCTGCCCACGTCCCCTTTGCTGCGCTACGGGGCAACCTGCGCCGTCAATCTCTTGCTGCTTGCGGCAAAACTCACTGCGCGCTTTCAGCGCTCCGTTCAGGCAGGTTGCCGCAGAAGTGATGACGATGCAGCTGCACTCTGCGGTGCAACTGCCCGCACCAAGCGCTTGCGGTCGCAGGCGTGGGTACAAGGGGCAATACCGGATGCGGGATAGCTTCTTTGTGCTTTTGATAGCTGCTTGCGTTTGCTGAATAAGCGGTACAGCCCGATTTGCTCATAGCTCTCGCAGGCCGCCCGCATTCACCCGTGTGTCTGCGCCTGCAGCACGCGGTTCGGGCTGCGGGCATTGGCACCGCAGAGTGCCAATGCTTTGTCTTCAAATTTGCGGCAACCTGTCTGAGCGGAGCGCGTAGCGCAAAGCGAGTTTTGCCGCACCGCAGCCTGAAATGCGTGACGCAGGTTTGCCCGCAGCGAAGCGCAGGGACGCAGACAGTCGGGGCGCATTCTTTGGGTTACGTTTCTTGTGCGAGCAAGAAAGGTAACTCGCCTGCCGGGGCGAGGCCCGGCCTCTGTCGCAGGCGACAAAAATGAATCTAGATCGATAGCTGCCAGTACTTGCTAAATAGGCGCCACAGCCCAAAAAGCTCAGTCCTCAGCCCCCAACACCACCCTCGCCGCCAAAGCAGTCCGCCCCGGCGACGACTCAATCCCCAGCAGTCCGCCGACCCGCGCAATGCGCACGGCCATGGAGCGCATTCCCACGCCCAGACCAGATGCATCCACGGCCTGCACATCAAAGCCTACGCCGTCATCCTCGATCTCCAGCAGCAACTCCTGCGCCTGCGGTTGCACCAGGGACAGGCGCACATGACGGGCCTGGCTGTGTTTGATGACATTGGTCAGAGCTTCTTCGATCAGCCGGGTCAGAGCCAGGTATTGCAGCGCGTTGGGCGGCTGACTCCAGCTTTGCGGAAACTGCCAGTCGCAGCGCACACCCAGGGCCTCGAACAGATCGTTGAAGCGGCGGCGCAAGGGTGCCAGCCATTCCTGTGGAGTGGCTGGCACGCGCACCTGGGCCGAGGCGTTGCTGTCTATGCTCTGGCGCAGATCGTTGCGGATGAGCTTGAGCATGGACAGCACCTGGGGCCGGGTCATGGCATCGCTGCCCTGCTCGACCGAGGCAATCATATGGACCAGCTCGCCGCCCAGGCCGTCGTGCAGGTCGTGGGTCAGGCGCAGGCGCTCCTGCAGGCGCGCGTTGGAGAGCTTCTGGGCCTCCAGCTCGGCGCGCAAATGTTCGGATTTTTTCTGCTCGGTGATGTCGAAGGTGAAGCCGATCAGCGCTGTGGGCTGGCCCTGTTCGTCGCAGAGCACATGCACCACTTCCTTGACCCAGACAAAGCGGTTGTCGCTGGTCAGCGCCCGGTACTCGGCCTCGTGATCCACACCCGCCAGGCACAGCTCCACGCAGCGCGAGACGGTTTGCTCGCGCTCGTCGGGGTGGATGCGTTCGGCCCAGTCGTTCACGGTCTCCCAGCTCTCGGGGCTCCAGCCCAGCAGATCAGCGATCTGCGGGCCGATATAGCTGTATTTCTTCGTGGTCCAGTCAATCTTGAACGGAATCGCCAGGGTGGATTCCAGCAGCGTCTGGTAGAGGCCGTTGTCCGTGTCGGGTTCAAGGGTGCGCAGGCGGGGGCGGGCTTCAAGCATGGGACGCTCCTGTCAGATCGAGAAGAGGGTGGGTGGTGGGCAGCTCGTTCCAGAACCAGTAGAAATAGCCGCCTTCGGTCTGCAGCAGGGTCTGGGTTTTGACGCTGGAACGCTCTATCCCGCGCCAGCAGGCCAGGGCCGAGTTGCGGTTGCCGTGCAGATCCAGGCAGGTCTGTCCGGGCAGGCTGGGCCGGGGCGGCACATACAAGGCCATGCCGCGCGGCAGCCAGAGGTCTGCCAGGCAGATTTTCTGCTGCTGTGGCCAGTACTTTCCCACCGAAATCACCAGCGGCAGGTGAGGGTCGATGGAGGTGAAGACATGCGGGAAATCGTGATGCTCAAGGTCGGTACAGATCTTGCCCAGCAAGCGGTAGCCGGTTCCCTCATAGGGCGAGCGGTGCCCGGCAAACATGCCGTACTCATAGTCGACCAGCGAAAGATGTGGCTGGGGGCTGGTGATGCGAACTCCCTGGCCTGGCTCGATCAGCGTCATGCCGAACGCCGCTGCAGTTTGATGCGTGACTGCAATGGCTTCGTACTCGACCTGATCGGCCTGGAACTCCAGTTTGGTCTGATTGCCGTACTTGGGGTCGGGGTGGGTGGTGGTCGCAGAAAGGACGCGGTATGCGTTGCCGATGACGGCCGTGGGGTCACTGGCGGCAGGCTCAAGCAGCTGCAAGCCTGTGGGCGGCTCCGCGCAATAGTGCGGGAACCCGTGGATATTGCAGAAAAACGGTGTCTGCGACAGATCGACCGACGTCGGCGCATCTTCTTTGATGAACAGCACGGGATCAAAAAACTCTTGCGCCATTGCCTGTCACTTCACGGTGATTGATGCAGAGACCGCTGCCCTGTGCGGCGGTACGGCACCTGCAGTCGTGGGTTGTTGATATGTCAGCCAGTGATGCAGTCTAAATCAAGGCGGTTACAAAGACCTGGGTGCGCAGGCGCTGCGGGCCAGGGCGCCTGAGGGTATCAGTGGCCGTTACGGCAAGGTGCGCATTATTTTGATAGCTGCCAGCGATTGATGCATAAGCGATACAGCCATGAGAGCTTCTATTTCACGAGCACCGATTCGCCAATCGCGAAGAACTGCCCGCCCGCCACATAGTGCAGGGTGCGCAGCTCGGCGGGGGCGGAGCCGAACTCCCAGTGTCCGTTGCGGAACACGCGCTCGTCGGCCCAGGCGGCCACGACTTCGGCGATGAACAGGTCATAGCTCTGCTGGTTGTGCGGCTCGGGGATCAGCCTGCAGACCAGCCAGGCGGCGCAGCCAGCCACAAGCGGTACAGCTAAGCCCGGTGCGTCGAACAGCTGCACGCCATGTTTGGCGAGCTTGTGGGGTTCAGTGACGGCGCTGTCCGTGCCTATGCCCACCGTCAGCGCTGCCTGGGGCACGGTGGGCAGTTGCAGGGCAAAGAAGCCGCTGCCCTCGACCAGCGCACGCGTGCGCGTGGCCTTGTCGAGCACCACGCTGATCTTGGGCGGCGCGAAGTCGAGCGCGCAGGCCCAGGCCGCGCTCATGGCATTGCGCTCGCCTGCATGCCGGGCCGAGACGATGACCGTGGGGCCGTGATTGAGCAGGCGGTAGGACTTGTCCAGGGGAACCGGGGTGAAATGGTCTGGCAGCATGGTGGGCTGAAAATGGGTGACAGAAGAGGGCGGCAAGCTCCCGTTACGATGGCTTGCCGATTTCCCATCTTCGCCCGAAACAGGGCTTTTCCAGGAGACAACCATGTTTAGCCACATCATGCTGGGTGTAAATGATCTGGAGTCCAGCAAGCGCTTTTACGACGCGCTGCTGGGTCAGCTGGGCATTGCGCCCGGCGTTGCCAACAAGAACCGTTTCTTCTACCGCAGCCCCACGGGCGTGTTTGCCATCTCCACGCCCATCAACGGCGAAACGGCCAGCTCGGGCAATGGCGCGACCACGGGCTTTCTGGCCCAGTCCACCGATCAGGTGAATGCAGCCCATGCGGCAGGCCTGGCCGCAGGCGGTGTGTCGATCGAGGACGCGCCGGGCTGGCGCGGCGACTCCATGTATCTGGCCTATCTGCGCGACCCAGACGGCAACAAGATCTGCCTGGCCTATCGCCCCGCGAAGGTCTGATCCAGGCTGCCTGAACCAGGGCCGCGCAAGCGGCCTTTTTTATCTTCAGTGGAGGGGATCAAAAACAGGAGCTGTCTGCGCTTGCAGGGCAAGGCCTTGAGCCACGAACGGCAACATGGAGTGCGGTCATGCCCGACCTGCAAGCGGTGATGCTGTGCCCGCTGCCGGTGCAAAACCGGGGCAGGCGGCACAATGGCTGCTTTGCAGCGCGGGCGTATGTCCGGGGCCTGCACCACATTCAGTAGTTTTTTCATGACCAACACCACCACTCCTGCCGAAGACCATCTGTGCGACGCCTGTGCCGGCATTCAGCGCAACTGGCGCAAAGCCCCCGGCCATGCCGAACTGATGCAGCGCGGCAACCGCAAGGAGGAGCGCGGCTCGACTACGGCGACGGTGACCCGCTATGTCTGCGAGCGCTGCGGCACGGTGTGGGACTATGAGAACAACAAGCAGGACCAGCGCAAGGGCTGGTCCGTGGTCGGCAGAATTTAACTCCCCTGAGGCGCTGCGCGCCTTGCCCCGGCGGGGGACGAAAGCCATCGCTGCGGGGCGGCGGGGCCGCCCAGGCCCTTGCTGGCTGTCTCTTTCCTGAGTCAGCGTCGGTTTTTGAAGTTTCGGCGTCTTCGGGCGCCGTTTGTTTTTGAAGGAGGCTGCGTGCAATCAGCAAGCAACGAGTGGTTTGACGAGGCGTATTACCAGCGCTTTTACTTTGACAAGAAGACCAGCGTGATCGACCCCGAGCACGCGCGGCGGCTGGGTGCGTTTGTCTGCTCGTATCTTGCGTATCTGCGCGTGCCCGTGCAGCGGGTGCTTGATGTGGGCTGCGGCATAGGCCTGTGGCGCGAGGCGGTGCAAAAGCACTTTCCGGGCGTGCAGTATCAGGGCGTGGAGTTCAGTCCCTATCTGTGCGAGCGCTATGGCTGGGAGCAGGGCTCGGTGGTGGATTGGCAGCCCAAAGATTGCCAGCCTTTCGATCTGGTGATCTGCCAGGGCGTGCTGCCCTATCTGAGTCCGACTGACCTGAAAAAGGCGCTGGCCAATCTGGGCCGGCTGTCGCGCGGCGGGCTCTACATCGAGGCTGTGGCACGCGAGGACTACGAGCGCGACATCATCGACGAGGAACTGACCGACCCGCGCCTGTATCGCCACCGCGCCGAGCTGTACCGCCGCGGCCTGCAGCCTCACTTCAAGGAGCTGGGCGGCGGCGTATGGCTGAGTCGTCAGGCCGATATGCCGCTGTTCGAACTGGAGTGCGTTGGGGGCTGAAGCCTCTGGTTCTTGGTGATTTCGGGGCCTGCACCTATATTGCGGGGCTTGCGAACTCACAAGGATATGCCGATGCCTCATCGCTGGATCAAACGCTGCGGAGTCTGGACCGCTGCCATGGCTGGCGCTGCCCTGCTTCTGGCCTGCTCGGACTCCAAGACCGAGGGCGCCGCGCCCTCGGCACAGGCCCCCGCAACTGCGCCAGCCCCTGCGCCGGCACCGCCTGCCGCAGAAGCCAGGCGCGTGATCGACCAGTTGTTCAGCACCGAGACCATAGGCATGAATCTGGCCTATGCGCAGAAGATCGCCGGCCCGGCCATGCGCTCGGAATTCCACCGCCACCAGTTCCGCACCGACGGCTGCGATATCACCCTGGTCAGCGACGAGGCCGACAAGGTGATCGAGTCTGTCGAGATCGATATCGCACCCAGCTGCAATCTCTCGCTCAAGAGCGTGCTGAACGTGTCCGAGGGCCAGCCCGATATCAAGCTCGGCGATCTGACCTTTGGCAGCTTCGAGCCCTTGCTGGACAGCCGTTACTACGCCGACTGCCTGACGCTGTGCGGCAATGCCGCCGACCCTGTGGTGTATCTGGAGGCCAAGGGTTCGCGCCTGACCAACTTCATCAATTATTCGGTGCAGGCACCCATGGTGGACGGCAAGGTGCTGGATGCGACTGCCGCCTGGCGCGATGCCATGGTCAAGGCAGAGTCCGACGACTATGTGCTGGACACGCGCTTCAACTGCGAGCCGGATCGCTTCAGGAACGTGATTTCCGCCGGACTCAGGAATGCCAGGCCCACGGTGTTCAGCTTCGGCCGTGGTCCGACCTTCGAGCAGGGCGACTGCGACTAAGCGGCACTCCTGCAGCATCAGCACTGGATTTGGCAAAGGCGGGACAATCCGGGCATCTGTCCGAACCTGCTGGTGTCTGTCTTGCCCGCTTCCACGCCTTTGTCCTCCGCCACTCTGACCCCGCAGAAAAGCGTTGCCTCCACGCTGTCTCCGCATGCCGTCTCGCGCTTGCGCCAGGCACGGCTGGCGCGCAGCACGCGTCCGTTTCTGGCGCGTGGCGGCCCCAAGGGCGAGCGCTGCGAGGGCTGCCGTTTGCGCCCCTCCCACTGCATGTGCGCGCTGCGCCCCGAGCTGGCCACGCGCGCGGCCTTCTGCCTGCTGATGCATGATGCCGAGCCGCTCAAGCCCAGCAACACGGGCTGGCTGATTGCCGACGTGGTGCAGGACACCCATGCCTTTGGCTGGTCGCGCACCGAACTGGACCCCCAGCTGGAGGCCTTGCTGGCCGATCCGCAATGGCAGCCCTATGTGGTCTTCCCCGGTGAATATGCAGAGCCTGCAGAGCGTGTGCTGGAGACGCTGGACGGCGGCGACAGCCGTGCGCTGCAGCCCGGCAGACGCCCGCTGTTCATACTGCTGGACGCGACCTGGTCGGAGGCGCGCAAGATGTTTCGCAAAAGCCCGTATCTCGATGGCTTTCCCGTGCTCAGCCTGCACCCGGATCTGATCTCTCGCTACCAATTGCGCAGATCCAAGCGCGACGACCATTTCTGCACCAGCGAGGTGGCGGCGCTGTGTCTGGAGCTGGTGGGCGATGCCGGCGATGTGCAGGCCGGCCAGGTACTGGAGAGCTATCTGGGGGTGTTTACCGAGCGCTATCTGCAGGCCAAGCACCAGCAGCCGGTCGATGAGGCCAGCAGCGCCCACCAGCGCCTGCGTGAACTGATGGGGGCCGCCCCCGCCAAACGCGACGCATGAAGCGCAGTGCAGGCATAAGCATTCCACTCAAAGCAATAAGCGAACAAGGACAATCGGGCCAGGGCCTCATGACTGCATGAGGTGTGTGCCGGATCGGGTGGGTGATGAGCGCCGATGACCAGGGGTCTCGGCGCTTTTGTTTTTGGGAGTGGGTGATGGGCAAGTCGTTGAAATGGGTTGGTCTGGCAGCAGCGCTGGTATGCGCGGGTTCGGCCATGGCTGCGGGCAAGACTGAAGCGGCGAGTTCCACTATCGGTGCCAATATCGACACGGCCGTGGATCTGTCCGCATCGCCCACACTGCAGCGCTGGCAGGCCGGCGGCACCGTGGTGCTGGGGGTGCGGGAGGCTGCGGTTCCCATGTCCTACGCGATCGGTGCCAACGAGAAGTTCGTCGGCTATCACATGGACCTCTGCGAGCGCGTGGTGCAGGCGATTGCGCCCAAGGCCCAGATCAAGTACATGGTGCTGACGCCGCAGAACACCATGCCGCTGATCAACAACGGCACGGCCGATTTCAATTGCGCCAGCATGACCAACAACCTCACGCGCCAGAAGCAGGTGGCGTTTGGTTTGACCACCTATGTCAGCGAGGTGCGCATGGCCGTGCGTGCCGACTCGGGCATCACCTCCTTCAAGCAGCTGCAGGGGCGTAATGTGGGCGCCATCACGGGCACGACGGCGGTGCAGATTCTGCGCAAATACGCCAGCGACAACGAGCTGAACTTCAAGACGCTGATGAGCAAGGACCAGTTCGAGAGCTTTCTGATGCTGGAGTCGGGCCGCGTCGATGCCTTTGTGCTGGACGACAACATGCTGGCCGGCGTGATCGGTCAGAGCAAGAATCCCAAGGGCTACAAGATCGTGGGCGAGGTGATTGGTGCCGAGCCGATTGCCATCCAGTTCAGCAAGAACGACCCGCAGATCAAGAAGGCCGTGGACGGCGCCATCTTGCAGATGCTCCGCTCGGGCGAGATGCACAAGCTCTACGCCAAGTGGTTCATGCAGCCCATTGCGCCCAAGAACGTGAATCTGAACCTGCCCATGGGCGAGGTGCTCAAGAAACAGCTGGCCGCGCCCAACGACACGCCGCTGGAGCAGTTCGTATTGCCCCAATAAAGCACTGGAGCGGCGCCAGTCGATAGACTGCATGGCAAACCTCAAGGGGAATGATTGCCGTGCTGGAGTACCTGGTCTATCCGCTGATTGCGCTGCTGTTCGTGGCAGTCTTCACGCGCGAGGTGATTGCGCCCGCCTCGCGCAATCTCTGCGACCGGCGCTGGCTGATCTACAGCAGCGCCCTGGGCGCGCTGACGCTGGTCTGCACGCTGGTTCTGGGCTGGTTGCTGGAGGAGCGCATTCGCCAGCATGCGCTTTTCGATGTGGGGGCACACTGGAACCCGCTGCTGGTGGGGCTGCTGAGCTTTTTCATCACCAGCTTTGTCTTTTACTGGTGGCACCGCGCCACCCATGCCTCGGATCTGCTGTGGCGCGTGTTCCACCAGCTGCATCACAGTGCGCGGCGCATCGAGGTGCTGACTTCGTTCTACGCCCACCCGCTGGACTCCTGCGCTGCCATGCTGCTGAGCGTGATCTCCAGCTACTGGGTGCTGGGTGCCAGCCCGGCGGCGGCGGCCGTGGCCCTGGGACTGACGGCGGCCTTCGACTTGTTCACCCATGCCGACATGCGCACGCCGCGCTGGCTTGGCTATGTGCTGCAGCGCCCGGAAATGCATACCGTGCACCATCAGCATGGCCACCATGCGCAGAACTACGGTCTGCCGCTGTGGGACATGTTGTTCGGCACCTGGACCAACCCCGCCGAGCGCGCGCAGAAGCTGGGCTTTGATGACGACAAGTCCGAGCGCGTGGCCGAGATGCTGCTGTGGCGCGATGTTCACCAGAGTGCGCCCGCCTGCGGGCGCCGCAAGTCATCTTGAAGCTTCGAATTTGATAGCTGATGATGCTGATGGGTGGAGCTCGGCATGCTGTTTTTGTTCTTAATTGTTAACACGGCTTGCCAAGACCCTGCCAGAGCCCGGCAAGCTCTGCCCCTGGTTTGGGCCGGCGGCAAAAATCTGTTCAAATTGGCCCGGTCTGTTCACCTGTCAACAGACGCCAAGCCGTCTGGCTGTGGGCATCCATAACAATCTGCCGTCTCACCGTCAGTGAGCTGAAGCAGACAAATCGCCTGCCAGGTTCCGGCACCCCCGAGCGCGTTTTCATGCGCTCAGTGACCCCCGGGTCGCTGCAAAGAGCTGTTACTGCCTCTTTGCTCAAACTCTGAATACTGCTTCAGCCATGTCTTGTGCATGGCTGTGATTGTTTGTCTGCAAGCCCGGCCCGTGCCTGGGCGAAAGGAAAGGTGTCCGGTTTTGGTGGAGTCGGCGTTCAAGCTGCGCTACAACCCAGCGCTCGATGGATTGAGAGGCATAGCCATTGTGCTGGTGCTGCTCTCGCATGCACATGCCCCGATGTTCGATGGCGCCTTCTTCGGCGTCGATCTGTTCTTCGTGCTCAGCGGTTTTTTGATCACCTCCTTGCTGCTGATGGAGTATCGGCAGCATGGCAAGCTCGATTACTGGCGCTTTTACCGTCGCCGCTTCTTCCGTCTCATGCCTGCGCTGGCGCTGTTCCTTGGAGCCTACTGTGTGTTCGCGCCTTTTATCTGGCCCGATCTGACGGACATCTATTCGGACGCCCTGGTCTCCATTCTCTATCTGGCTGATTACGGCATTGCCTTCTTCGACAGTCCGGACACGCTGCTGCACATGTGGTCGCTGTCGGTGGAGGAGCATTTCTATCTGATCTGGCCGCCGCTGCTGGTTCTGCTGCTGCGCAAGGCCACGCCTGGCCGAGTCTGGGCGCCGCTTGCGGCGCTGTGGCTGCTGAGTACGCTGTGGCGCATCTTCTGGGTGGTGCAGGGCCAGCAGTTCTACGAAATCTTTTTCCGCTTCGACACGCGGGCCTCGGGTCTGCTGGCCGGCGCCTTGCTGGCGGCGCTGATGATGGAGCGCCCGCAATGGGTAGAGCGTCTGCAGTCGCTGCGCGCCTACACCATGTGGTTTGTGCTGGCCGTACCGCTGATCATGGAGCTGGAGTGGGACAACCAGCACGCCATGGTCTGGGGCATCACGGTGGTGGAATGCGCGGCCCTGGTCGTGCTGCTGGCCGTGCAAAAGCCCGCGGGACTGGTCTATGAGATGTTGACGGCACCGGTGCTCATCAAGCTGGGCCAGCTGTCCTATGGCATCTACCTCTGGCATTACCCGGTGGTGCGCTATCTGCGCGCCGATTACTCCTGGCCCGTGACCGTGGTCGCAGGCCTGCTGATCTCTACCGCGCTGTCGGCACTGTCGTTCTACACGGTGGAGCGCTGGGCCATGCGCCACCGCGACCTGGGAGCGAGCAAGAAGCCTGAGCGCCAGCCTCAGGCGCGCCAGGAGCCCGCGCTGCGCGAGGCTACGCGCGGCTCGTGATTGCTCTAGAAGCCTGAGCCGGGCTGGGCCAGGTACTCGGCCTCTTGGGCGGTGCTGGCGCGGCCCAGAATGCTGTTGCGGTGCGGGAAGCGGCAAAAGCGCTCTATCACCACCTGATGGCGATGGGCGTAGTCCAGCGTGCCGGCCAGATATTCGCGCAATTCGGTGTCCGTGGCGCTCTGCAGCAAAGCCTCGAAGGCGGCCACGCTGCGTTGCTGCATGGCCGGGTCTTCGGCATGCTCCAGCGGCAAATACATAAAGACGCGGACCACCTCGGGCAGCAGCCGGTCGCTGCCGGCGTCGATTGCCTGCAGCGCCAGTGCCAGGGCCTGCGCGTCACCGGCAAAGCTCTTGGGAGTGTTGCGGTGGATATTGCGCGTGAACTGGTCCAGCAGGATCACCAATGCCAGCTGCTGCCATGGACCCTGGGTTGCCCAGTGCTGCAGTGCACCGCCCAGGGCGGCTTCCACGGCAGTGCCAAAGCGCTGGCGCAGCTCCTCGTCGAAGGCCGCCGATTTGGTGAACCACTGCGCCTTGTGCTTCAGGGCATCGGCATTGCCAGGCCTGGGGCTGCCGAACCACTGGGTCAGAACTTGGTCGGGCAGGCTGGTGTCCTGGGCGGCGGCGGTCAGCGCCTCATGGCTGACGGGAAGGGAATTTGCAGTCATGCAAATCATTGTGCATGCACTGCCGCTAGCGTTGACAGTCAACCCTGGATGGCGTCGGACGTTAGATAACAGTCTTTTACCTGCAGATTGCATCAGATAGGGAACTGCGAACACCCATCGAGACTCTGTGGAATAGCAGGCTCAGAGACAATGGATTGATCAAAAACCATAGCTGACAGCGTTGGTTTATCAAGTGTTTGCATGGGTTTTGAATCAGGTTTTACGGAGTTCGGTGGTCGTGATGAATCGGCGCGCATGGTTGGCGGTGACAGTGTTGGAATTGGGAATGGCTGCCACGGGCTGCTCGGGCAAGTCCGTGCCCAGCAGCGTGAGCGTGAGCCAGCAGAAGCTGCAGGAGATGCTGGCCAGGCGTTTCCCCAGGCAGTTCCCCGTGGCGGGTTTGCTGCAACTGGACCTGAAGGCGCCGCAGCTGAGCATGTTGCCCGAGCGCAATATGCTCAACGCCGTGATCCCGGCCGAGCTCAGCGGTAAGGTGCTCAAGGAGCAGTACAGCGGCCTGCTCAATGTCGATTTCGCACTGCGCTATGAGCCCACTGACCGCACCTTGCGCGCCTACCAGATCAAGGTCAACCAGCTCAGCATGGACGGGCTGTCGCCCGCGCTCAGCGATATGCTGGGCACCTATGCCACGGCATTGGCTGAGCAGGCCATGGGTCAGGTAGTGCTCTATCAGTTGCAGGACCAGGATCTGGCCCTGGTGGATGCGCTGGCCATGGAGCCTGGCGCCATCACCGTCACCGCCCAGGGACTGACAGTGGCCCTGGTGCAGAAGGCCAGTGCGGGCAGCAAGCGCTGAGCTGCCAGGTGACAAAAAAGCCCGCAGGCGTCTGCCTGGCGGGCTTTTTTGCGGGAACTGCGGCGCTCAGCGGGGCTTGGCGACGGGCTCCAGGCCGGTGTCACGAATCGTCTTGGCGGCGGCGGGCGAGGTGTAGTACTTGAGCAGTTGCTCCAGCCCCTGCGGGTTGGTGGAGGTACTGGCCGTGCCGGCCGAGAAGATGGTGTAGTGCTGTACCGAATCGGGCAGGGTGCCGACATAGCTGATGCCCTCGATGGGCAGCAGTTCGCTGACCTGCTGCAGGCCGATTTCGGCTTCGCCTCGCGCCACGATGGTGCCCACGCGCTCGGTCACGATCTTCTTGCTCTTGGGCATGACCTGATCGTGAATGCCGAGTTTCTTGAGCATCTGGGTTTCGTAGTAAGTGCCGCTGGCGCTGGCCGAATAGGCAATGCTCTTGGCGTTGAGCAGCACCTGACGCAGCTTGTCCTCGCTGCTGATGTCGGGGATGGGGGCACCCTTCTTCACAGCCACGCCCACGGCAGAGCGCACCAGGTCGATCTGGGTGCCGTTGCGCACCAGGCCCTTGGCGGCTAGATCGTCGAGCGCACCGCGCGCCAGAATCACCACATCGGCCTTCTCGCCCTTGCTCAGGCGATTGGGAATGGAGGTGGGCGAGGCCCCCATGGACGAGCCATAAGCCGACTCCACCGCCAGGCCGGTCTGGGCCGTGAACTGCGGCGCCAGCAGCTTGTGTGCTGCGGTGAAGCCGCCCGAGGTCATGAGACGCACAGGCTCCTTAGGCGTGCTGCTTGGCTGCTGGGCGCAGCCTGCGGCCAGAGCCACAGCGCTGATCAGAAGGGCTCGGCGAGCGGTGAAAAGGGGAAACGGCTTCATCAATGTCTCTCTGTATTGGGCGGGCGGGATAGGCCTTGAACCCTTTTGGAATCAACGCAGGCAGCTACTTTCGTCATGGCTGCTGCGGCTGACCGGATTGTGAAAAGCTGCGGCTATTGCGTCCAATACCGTTTGCGTCTGGACTTGATACGAAAATCGTCCTATGGATTTGCGCCGTCTGACCTGTTTTCTGGCTGTGGCCGAGGAGCTGAATTTCAGCCGTGCGGCCCAGCGCTTGCATATGAGCCAGCCCCCGCTGAGCCAGCAGATCCGTCTGCTGGAGCAGGAGATGGGGGCGCAGTTGTTCGAACGCTCGCGCCGCGCCGTGGCGCTGACGCCAGCGGGCCTGCTGCTGCAGGACAAGGCGCGGCAGATCGTGGAACTGCATCAGCAGGCCGGCGAGCTGGTGCGCATGGCAGCCCATGGACTGGCCGGGCGGCTGCGCATCGCCTTCACGGCATCGGTGCCGCTGTTTGACGAGTTCTCCACCATGCTGCGCGATTTTCGCAGCCGCCACCCGCAGGTGGAGCTGGATCTGCAGCATATGACCACGGGCGAGCAGATCACGGCATTGACTGCCGGGCAGATCGACATCGGCTTCATGCGCCCCTCGCCGACGTTTCGCATCCCTGTGCCGATCCGGGAGCAGACGCTGTGGCGCGACGAGTTGAAGCTGGCCCTGCCCGTGGCGCATGCCGCCTCGGCGGCGAACGAGCCATTGGCACTGAGCAGCCTGGCCGACCAGCCTTTTGTGCTGCACCCGGCCGTGCTGGGTGGCGGTCTGCACGAACATATTCTGGCGCTGTGCAGCGAGGCCGGCTTTGTGCCGCGCATCGCCCAGCCGGCACGCGAGACCTCGACCATGATGGCGCTGGTGGCCGCCGGCCTGGGTCTGTCCATCGTGCCCAGCGTCTATGAGCGGATATGTCCGCCCGGTGTGGTGTTACAGCCGCTGGCCGACGCCGCGCGCCACTCGCGCATTGCGCTGGTCAGCATGCAGCAGGCGCCATCACCCTGCGTGCAGATGTTCTGGCAGTTGCTGCGCTGAGCGGCCACTGCCGTTACGATGCGGCAAACCCTTTTTCAGGAGCCAGCCGCATGACCCGCACCCTTGCCGATTTTTCCGTGACCCGCAAATGGCCCGCGCAGCACCCCGAGCGCATCCAGCTGTATTCGCTGCCCACGCCCAACGGTGTGAAGGTGTCGATTGCGCTGGAGGAAATGCAGTTGCCCTACGAGGCGCACCTGGTCAGCTTCCAGACCAATGATCAGCTCACGCCAGAGTTTGTCGGCACTTTCCCCAACAACAAGATTCCCGCCATCATCGACCCCCAAGGCCCGGGCGGAAAGCCGCTGGCGCTGTTCGAGTCGGCCGCCATCCTGATCTATCTGGCCGAGAAGAGCGGCAGCCCGCTGCTGCCCGCAGACCCCGCGGCGCGTTACGAGACGCTGCAGTGGCTGATGTTCCAGATGGGCGGCGTGGGGCCCATGTTCGGCCAGGTCGGCTTCTTCCACAAGTTTGCGGGCAAGGACTTCGAGGACAAGCGCCCGCGCGACCGCTATATCAACGAATCCAAACGCCTGCTGGGCGTGCTGGAGCAACGCATGCAGGGCCGCGACTGGATCATGGGCGAGCAGATCACGATTGCCGATATCGCCATCTGGCCCTGGGTGCGCAATATGGTCGACGAGAACGGCTACAACGCCGCCGAGCTGGTGGGCTGGAGCGGACTCCCCGAGCTGCAGCGCGTGCTCAAGGCCTTCATGGCCCGCCCGGCGACGCAAAAAGGTCTGAACATTCCGCCGCGCGGCTGAGCGCCGACCAGGGCAGTATGGGCCTGCCGCTGTTGCAAAAGCGGCAAGTACTGTCCCAGTGGTGATGTCTTTCAAACCCATGGGCTGGCCTTATCTTCGAGACTTAGGGCCCTGCAACTGGCAGCGGCCTCTCAAGAGGAGAACTCCATGACCACGAATCGCCAACCCATTCTGGAAAGCGCCCCCCTGGGGCCGCGCTGGCCCTGCCTGGATCCGTTTCTGTTCTGCGCTCACCACGATGACAGCTATCCGGCCAGCAACGGCAAGATGGGCGTGCAGGCCGTGGAGTTCGAGGGGCGCGAGATGGGCAGCGACTTCAGCGCCCGCAACGGCTTCTCGATGTACCACGGCGAGCCGATTCCGGGCTTCCCGGGCCACCCGCATCGCGGCTTCGAGACCGTGACCCTGGTGCGCAAGGGCCGCATCGACCATGCGGACTCGCTGGGCGCAGCCGCGCGCTTCGGCGGCGGCGATGTGCAGTGGCTTACGGCCGGCAAGGGCATCCAGCACTCGGAGATGTTTCCGCTGCTCAACAGCGACAAGCCCAATCCGCTGGAGCTGTTCCAGATCTGGCTGAACCTGCCCGCCAGGAACAAGATGGTGGAGCCCCATTTCACCATGTTCTGGAACGAGCAGATCCCGCGCCTGAGCTTCAGCGATGCGGCGGGCCGCAAAACGACCGTGACCGTAGTGGCTGGTGCCCTGGACGGTGCGGACAAGGCCTTGCCGCCTCCGCCCGAATCCTGGGCCTCCCAGGCCGGCAGCGATGTGGCCATCTGGACGCTGGAGCTGGAG
The DNA here is from genome assembly GCF_039581385.1 of Comamonas sp. A7-5. NCBI lineage: Bacteria > Pseudomonadati > Pseudomonadota > Betaproteobacteria > Burkholderiales > Comamonadaceae > Comamonas > Comamonas sp. A7-5. The sequence goes on along the minus strand of NZ_JBCPWO010000003.1, from coordinate 105,850 downwards.
CCCGGTGCCCGCTGGAGCATGCCCAGGGCAGCAGGTGACCAAACTCACCGCATGCTTTACTTCTTCGTAGGCAAGAGCATGACCGTGGGTGGCGAAGCCGTGAACGGGCATCTGGCCATGCATGTCGATGCTCAGCGTGAGCTGGAGCTGGTCAACACCGGCGATGTCAGTGCAGAGCTGGTGCTGCTGCAGGGCAAGCCGATTGGCGAGAAGGTGGCGCAATACGGTCCCTTTGTGATGAACACGCAGGAGGAGATCATGCAGGCCATGCAGGACTATCGCCGCACCCAGTTCGGCGGCTGGCCCTGGAAGGACAGTGATCCGGTGCATGGCACCGAGAACCGCCGCTTTGCGCGCTACCCGGGAGCCGAGGTCGACGAGCAGCCTCCCCAGGCCTGATATGGCTAGGCTCAGGGCCTGACGCTGGCAGCCTCCGGCGTGCGGCCCAGTTCCCTAAGCACCGGCCATGCCGGTATTGTTCGTGTTCGCGCGCGCGGGCATGGACTGCGTCCCTGCGGGCGGTGCCCAGATCCAAGGGGGCGCAGCCTGCTTGAATGTGCGCGGCAATGCCTGGGGGCATCCGCTCAGCCGAACTCCCCTGCGAGGAAATCCACCACGGCGCGCACGCGCGGTGCCAGGGATCTGCCGCGCGGATACAGCAGATAGAAGCGGTCGTCCTCGCTGCGCTCCTGGAACTGCTGCAGCAGCGGCACCAGGGTTCCGCGCTCCAGGTCGGCGGCGATATGGAAGTGAGCCAGCCGCACCACGCCGTGGCCCAGCAGCGCCAGGCTGCGCAACAGCTCGCCCTGGTTGGCTCCGATGTGGCTGGGAATGTCTATGGTCTTGAGCCCGCCTTCCTCGTGGAAGGTCCAGCGGTTCCACTGCGTGCGTATGGTGAAGTTCAGGCAGCGGTGCTGCAGCAGGTCCTCGGGCTGCTCGGGATGGCCGAAGCGCTGGAGGTACTGCGGCGCTGCGGCTATCACCCAGGGCCTGAGCATCAGCGGGCGGCCGATCAGCGTCTGCTCCGTAGGCCTGCCGCTGTGGATGGCGACGTCTATGCCTTGACGCACGAAGTCGCCGCGCTCCGTGCCAAGGACGAAATCCAGGTGCAGGCGCGGGTGCCGGTCCATCAGCAGATGCAGACGCGGCGCCACCAGGTACTTGGCCGTGGTCAGCGCCGTATGGATGCGCACCGTGCCCGAGATTTCGGCATCGGCCACGCGCACACAGGCCTCAGCCTGCTCCATGGCCTGCACCACGCGCTGGCTGGCGATGCGAAAGTGCTCGCCTTCCTGGGTCAGGCGTATGGCTCCGGCAATCCGCTCGAACAGCCGCACGCCAAGGCGTGCCTCCATGCGAGCGATGAGCTTGCTCACCGCCGAAGGCGACAGCTCTAGCCTTCTGCCGGCACCGGAAAAACTGCCTTCCTCGATCACGCGCAGGAACACCGTCATCTCGCCGAACTGGTCCATCTAAGGTCTTCGCTCCCCTGTGAATTTGATTCACATGCGCTGTGCGCGCGCATGCGTTGTCTCTTGAAAACGACTGTACAGAATGGTCTCAGCCCCCGGGTCTGGGGGAACAACGGAGACAAGCGCAATGAATGACAGCAAGATCCTGCGCATAGGCGCGGGAGCCGCCTGGTGGGGCGACCGGATCGAGCCCGCCGCCCTCAATGCCGAGCGTGGCCGGCTCGATTACCTGTGCTTCGAGACCATGGCCGAGGCCACGGTCTCGGCCGCGCAGGTCCGGTCCCGACGGGACCCGTCCTTCCCGGGCTACGACACCTATCTCGACGACCGCATGCGCGCCGTGCTGCCTGCCTGCATGCGCCAGGGCACGCGGATCATTTCCAATCAGGGGTGGATCAACCCGCAGGGCGCGGCACGGCGCATCGTCGAGCTGCTGCGCGAGCTGGGCATCACCGGCGTCAAGGTGGCGGCCGTGGGCGGCAGCCTGATCACCGACCGCGTGCTGTCGCTGGCCCCGACCATCCTGGAGACCGGTGCCCCCACGCAGAGCATTGCCCACTCGTTGATCTCGGCCGAAGCCTATCTCGGGGCCGCTCCCATCGTCGATGCTCTGGCGGAAGGTGCGCAGATCGTGGTCACGGGCCGCGTGGCCGACCCTTCGCTGTTCCTGGCTCCCATGGTGCATGAGTTCGGCTGGGACCTGCTGGACCATGAGCGCGTTGGTGCCGGCAGTGCGATAGGCCATCTGATGGAGTGCGGGGCTCAGGTCACCGGGGGGTATTTTGCGGACCCCGGCCTCAAGGACGTGCCCGAGCCCTGGAACCTGGCCTTTCCCATCGCCGAGGTCGATGCCGAAGGCGGCGTGACCCTGTCCAAGGTGGAAGGCACGGGCGGCATGATCAGCCCGCAGACAGTCCAGGAACAGATGCTCTACGAGGTGCACGACCCGGCGAACTACATCACGCCTGATGTGGTGGTCGACTTCACGCAGGCCCGCATTGAGCAACTGGCGCCGGACCGCGTGCGCGTGACGGGGCTCACGGGCAAGCCACGCACACCCACGCTCAAGGTCTCCATGGGATGCACGGAGGGCTTCATCGGCGAGGACATGTTCTTCTACGCCGGCCCCGGCGCGCTGCGCCGCGCCCAACTGGCCAGGCGCATCCTGGAGGAGCGCTTGCGCATCGTGAAGCTCGATGCCGAGGAGGTACGCATCGACTTCCTGGGCCTGAATGCCGTGCATGGCGCTGCCACGCCGGTGGATGCGCCCGAGCCCTATGAAGTGGCCGTGCGCGTGGCGGCACGCACCCGTTCGCGCGAGGAGGCAGTCAAGGTGGGGCGGGAAGTGGACGGCATGGCGGTCTCGGGGATTGCCCACACCGGCAAGCGCGTGCCGCACCAGGAGCGCACGCGCGAGGTGATAGGCGTGTGGTCCTCACTGGTGCCGCGCGAGCAGGTGACGGCGCATATCGACTACTTCACGAGCTGAGCAGGGGAGCAAAGCATGCAGGACATGAACCAGGACATCCGGGTGCCGCTGGAGCAGGTGGCGCATACGCGCTCGGGCGACAAGGGCAATACTTCCAACATCGCGGTGTTTGCCTACGAGCCCGAGCTCTATGCGCTGCTCAAGCAGCAACTGAGCGCCGAACGCTTCAAGGCCTTTCATGGCCCGGCCATCACCGGCGAGGTGCTGCGCTATGAGGCCGATAACCTGCACGCGCTGAACTTCGTGGCGCACGGTGCACTGGGCGGCGGCGTCTCGCGCAGCCTGTCGGTGGACAACTACGGCAAGGCGTTGTCGGCGGCGATCCTGGGCTTCGAGCTGCTCGTCCCCGCTGCGCTGGCGCCGCTGCTGCGCCGCCGTGCACCGGGCTGAACTGGCGCCGACATCCAGTACGGGCATCCGCCGCATATTCCATAAACACCACCAGGAGACCCCGCAATGACCTCGCATCTGTTTCGCGCCCTGACAGCCGCGCTGGCCATGGCGGCCTGCACGGCTGTGGCCTTCGCGCAGGCCCCGGCCTATCCCGCCAAGCCTGTGCGCATCGTCGTGCCCTATCCGGCAGGAGGCACCACGGACATCATCGCGCGGCTGGCGGCGGCCCAGCTGTCCGAGCGGCTGCGCCAGCCCTTCGTCGTCGAGAACCGGGCCGGCGCCAGCGGTGCCATAGGCTCGGTGGCCGTGGCCCAGGCCGCGGCCGACGGCTATACCCTGGTCATGGGAACGGCCAGCTCGCACGGCATCAACTCGGCGCTGCAGAAGAACCTGCCCTATGACGCCGTCAAGGACTTCGCGCCCGTCACTGTGGTGGCGAGCACGCCCAATATCATCGTGGTCCATCCCAGCGTCCCCGCGCGCACCCTGGGCGAGTTGCTGGCGCTGGTCAAGGCCAGTCCCGGGCAGATCAACTTCGGCTCGACCAGCCCCGGCGGCTCTCCGCACATGAGCGCCGAGCTGCTCAAGATGATGGCGGGCGTGGACATGACCCATGTGCCTTACAAGGGCGCATCGCCCATGCTCACCGATCTCATGGGCGGGCAGATACAGGCCGGCTTCGACAACCTGCCGTCCACCATCGCCTTCGTGCGCAGCGGCAAGCTGCGGGCGCTGGCAGTGACCACGGCACAGCGCTGGCCCGGGGCGGCAGACATTCCCTCCGTCGCCGAAAGCGTGCCCGGCTACGAGGTCTCGGGCTGGTTCGGCCTGCTGGCTCCGGCGGGAACGCCCAAGGCGGTGCTCGACACGCTGCAGACTGCAGTCGCCCAGGCCGTGCGCGACCCCGAGGTGACCCGGCAGCTACGCAGCCTGGGCGCCGAGCCCGTGGCCAGCAGGCCCGAGGTCTTTGCGCAGCAGATCCGCGCCGACGTGGACAAATGGCGCGGCGTGGTTAAGGCCACGGGCGTGACACTGGAATAGCCCGAGTCACCGACAATGGCAGCTTTGCGCGGTGCCTGACTCGGGGTCAGACACTGCACCACTCGAAATCCATTGTCATGAACATCACCAAAGACACTGCCGTCACCATCAACTACAAGATTCACGAGCTGCTCGCGGGCGGCGTGGCCGTCAAACTGCTGGACAAGGGCGATGTGGCCTATCTGCACGGCGGCTATGACAACATCTTTGCCAAGGTCGAAGCCGCTCTGGACGGCAAGCAAAAAGGCGATACCGTGACCGTGGACCTGGCCGTGGCAGATGCCTTCGGCGAGCGCGATGAAAGCCTCCAGCGCACCATTCCCAAGGGTGAATTCCCTGCGGGCGTGAAGGTGGGCGGCCAGCTGCGCGGCACCAATGACCAGGGCCTGCCCCAGATCTACAACGTGGTGAAGATCAAGGGCCCCGTGGTGCTGCTGGACGGCAACCACCCTCTGGCCGGCTTCGCGCTGCGCTTCAGCGCGGTGGTCAACGAGGTTCGTGAGGCCTCCGAAGAAGAAATTGCCCACAAGCACGTGCACGGCGGCCACGGTCACCATCACTAAAAACATAGCTGCAAGCGTATGAAAGTAAAGGATTTCAGCATTATTTCTAGCTGAAATCCTTTATCTGAAAGCGCAAGCAGCTATCAAAACAAAAAGGCCCCCGGATTTCAGTTCCGGGGGCCTTTTGTTTGCTCGGGGCTGATCGCTCAGGCGGTCAGGCGATCCAGCGCTTCGCGGTACTTGGCCGCCGTCCTGTCGATCACTTCCTTGGGCAGGCGGGGCGCAGGAGCCTTCTTGTCCCAGGCCTTGCCGTTGACCTGGGCCTGCTCCAGCCAGTCACGCACGAACTGCTTGTCGTAGCTGGGAGGGTTCTCGCCCTTGGCCAGTGCGTCCTCGTAGCCTTCCACAGGCCAGTAGCGCGAGCTGTCGGGGGTCAGCACCTCGTCCATCAGAACCAGGGTGCCGTCTTCGGTCAGGCCGAACTCGAACTTGGTGTCGGCAATGATCATGCCCTTGGTCAGCGCGATCTCGGCCGCTTCCTTGTAGATGCGGATGGCGGTGTCACGGATCTGGGCCGCGAGCTGCTCGCCCACCATTTCCACGGTGCGCTCGTAGGTGATGTTCTCGTCGTGGTCACCCATTTCGGCCTTGGCCGCGGGGGTGTAGATGGGCTCGGGCAGCTTGGCCGCGTTGGTCAGGCCGGCAGGCAGCTTCACGCCGCAGACCGATTGCGATTCCTGATATTCCTTCCAGCCGCTGCCGGCCAGATAGCCGCGCACCACGGCTTCGATCAGCACGGGCTTGAGGCGCTTGACCAGCATGGAGCGGCCTTCGACCTGCTTGACTTCCTCGGGCTTGACCACGGACTCGGGCGCTTCGCCGGTCAGGTGGTTGGGGCAGATATGGCCCAGCTTGTCGAACCAGAACAGCGCCATCTGCGTCAGCAGCACGCCCTTGCCGGGAATGGGCTCGCCCATGATCACGTCAAAGGCGGACAGGCGGTCGGAGGCCACCATCAGGATGCGGTCGTCGCCCACGGCGTAGTTGTCGCGGACCTTGCCACGTGCGAGCAGGGGCAGCGAGGCAATGTTGGAGGTATGCAGGGCGGAGGGCTGGGTGGTCATGGTCGAGATAGGGCTGTCAGGCAATTCAGGCGTGCAGTCGGTCAGCAGGCGCCTGAAAGCCCAAGGGGCTGCCAGCGTCGCAGGCCCGAGAGGCGGCTGCGTAAAAACGCGATTTTAATGGCGCAGGCAGGGGTTTGGACGGTCACGGTCTTTGCCAGTGCACGCCTGCTGCGATCGAGGCCCTGGGGCATGCCGGCGTATCCCTTGCATGCGGGCCAAAGCCACTCATTGTGGCGTCAAAACCGCCTGTCATCAAACCGACAAACAAGGCCCCTGGCGAGCCTGCGCTATCACGGTCATTTCGTTGCCTTTGGCGTGGGGCGGGCGCATAGTGGGTTCACAGCAAAGACGAATGCGCATTCCGAACTGCCAGGCTGCGGCACAGCCATCAGGCGCTGTGAAACCGCAGTGATTTCACCGAGAGCTAAGGAGTGTTTTGTTATGAATTTGACGATTAGCGGGCATCACCTGGAGGTCACTCCCTCGCTGCGCAGCTATGTCATGGCCAAGCTGGAACGCATTCTCAGGCACTTCGATCAGGTTGTGGACGTGAAGGTACTGCTCACAGTCCACAAGCAAAAGGAAAAAGACAAACGACAGCGCGCCGGTTGCACGGTGCGCGTGAAAGGGCAAGACTTGTTCGTAGAGACGCAGCATTTCGACCTCTATGCTGCCGTGGACGCCCTGGCCGACAAACTCGACCGTGTGGTGATGCGCTACAAGACTCGTCAGCAAGGCCCGCGTGCCACAGCCAAGCGACTGGACTCCGGGGGCTTGCAGCTGGCGCAGGTGTCAGCTTGATGAAAGCGAGGCGCAAACCTAGCTTTTGCGCCGGTTTGTTGCAGGGCTGTAGCCTTGTTACAACGCTAAAAGCGCCGCCCTACGGGGCGGTTTTTGATGGTGATCAGGGTTTCCCCACGGTTTTCAGCGCTGCGGTGCATAATTGTTGATCACACCATGAATCGCCTAGCCTCTATCCTTCCCGCCGCTCAAGTGCTTGTGAGCGTTGATGTCACCAGCAAGAAACGCGCTTTCGAGGAAGCGGGTTTGCTCTTTGAGAGCTTGCATGGTCTGTCTCGTGCCCTGATCACCGATAGCCTGTTCGCACGCGAACGCCTGGGCTCTACCGGTCTGGGGCATGGAGTTGCCATTCCCCATGGCCGCATCAAGGGCCTGACGGCTCCCATGGCGGCAGTGTTCCAGCTGGCCAACCCCATCGGCTTCGATGCGCCCGATGAACAGCCGGTCGGCCTGCTGATCTTTTTGCTGGTGCCCGAGGCGGCGACGCAAAAGCACCTGGAAATCCTCTCCGAGATCGCCGAGCTGCTCAGCGACAGCCAGTTGCGCGAGCGTCTGAAGTCGTCCACCGATGCTCAGCAGCTGCACGGCATGATCGACAGCTGGCAGTCCTCAATCACCTCCCAGGCCTGAGTCCTGGCCCTTCTTTTTGACTGACAGGGCCTTGCCATGAGACCCAGCGCCATCAGTGCCGACGTACTGTTCGAGGCATTTCGCAACTCCAGCCTGCGCTGGCAGTGGGTAGCGGGGCTGGGTGCCTCCGAGCGCCGCTTTGACGAGATGGCCGTGCGCTCGGCCCGCTCGGGTGCCGATCTGGTCGGCTACCTCAACTACATCCACCCCTACCGTCTGCAGGTGCTGGGCGAGCGTGAGATCGCCTATCTGACCAATGCCACCTCGCAGGACTGCCTGCGCCGCATTGCCCGCATCGTCACGCTGGAGCCGCCGGTGCTGGTGCTGGCCGACGGCCAGGATGCTCCCGACGAGCTGATCTCCATGTGCGAGCGCGCGCATATCCCGCTGTTCTCCACCAAGGAGCAGTCGGCCTTTGTTATCGACGTGCTGCGTGCCTATCTGTCCAAGCATTTCGCCGATCGCATCACCATGCACGGCGTGTTCATGGATATTTTGGGCATGGGGGTGCTGATCACGGGTGAATCGGGCCTGGGCAAGAGCGAGCTGGGGCTGGAGCTGGTCACGCGCGGCAACGGTCTGGTGGCCGACGATGCGGTGGACCTGTATCGCATCAACCAGACCACGGTCGAAGGCAAATGCCCCGAGCTGCTGCAGAACCTGCTTGAGGTGCGTGGCATCGGCCTGCTCGATATTCGCGCCATCTTTGGCGAGACGGCAGTGCGCCGCAAGATGCGGCTCAAGCTCATCGTGCACCTGGTGCGCAAGGAAACCATGGAGCGCGAATACGAGCGCCTGCCCGCCGAGCCGCTGACCCAGGATGTGCTGGGCGTGCCCGTGCGCAAGGTGGTGATCCAGGTGGTGGCGGGCCGAAACATCGCCGTGCTGGTGGAAGCCGCAGTGCGCAATGCCATTTTGCAGCTGCGCGGCATCGATACCTACCAGGAATTCGTGATGCGCCACCGCCGCGCCATGGAAAGCGGCGAGTCGTTCTAGACCAGCTGCAGCCTGCCTGGCTGGGACGTCGGAAAGATCTGCTGCAGCTGCGCTGCGTTCAAGCCGTACATGCGCGCAAACAGGCCGCCGAGCAGGGAGCGGTATTCGTTGAGCACGGGGTAGTCGCGGTTCTGGAACAGCGCTTTTTCGGTGACTTCGATCTGCTCGCCCAGCACCTTGCCGCCGGCCTGGGCCGAGAGGCCGCCGCCGAGAAACCAGTAAGCCGTGCCATGGCCGTGGTCCGTGCCCTTGTTGCCGTTTTCGCGGAAGGTGCGGCCGAACTCGCTGATCACCGCCACCACGGTATGGCGCCAGGCCTCGGCTCCCATGGCCTCGGCGAAAGTCGCCAGGCCCTGGCTCAGGTCGCCGAGCCGGTTGGCCAGATTGCCGCTGGCTGCACCCTGGTTGACATGGGTGTCCCAGCCTCCGATATCGACAAAGCCCAGGTCGAACTGCTCGCGCATCAGATGCGCCATGCGCTGGGCTACCAGGCTGAAGCCCTTGGCACTGATGGCATTGCGCCCGGCCTGGTCCATTTCCTCCTGCATGCTGCGCTGCACGGCACGCTGTACCGCAAAGCCTTCGCGAACCGGCGTCTCCAGTGCCGAGCCCTGGTACATGGAGGCAATGATCTGGCTGCGCTGCTCATCCACAGCCGTCTTGCGCACGGAGGCCAGCGCCATGTTCGCCACCTGGGCGCTGCCGCGCAGGCATAGAGGCAGCTGGGCGGTGAAGGCCATGGGGCTGAGGCTGAGCCGGCTCTGGCTGTCGGCCTGCAGCACCCGGGTCAGCCGGTTCAGAAAGCCGCTCTGATAGCTTCTCCCGCCTTCCTGGGGCTGGCCCAGCTCGATCGAGTCCTGGGTTTCGAAATGGCTGCGCGAGAGGTCGTGGCTGCCTGCAAACGGCACAAAACAGGCCTGGCCCTGCTCGTACAGCGGCAGCAGACTGCTTTGCAGCGCGGGATGCAGTCCCCATTGAGAGCTCAGGGCCAGAGCCCCGTTGGCCGATCCCGGGCGGGCAATGGCGATGTTGGGCCTGGCCTGATAGTAGAAGTCGCTATGGGTCGGCACCAGCAGGCTGTTGCTGTCGTAGGCGCCGCGCAGGAAGACCAGCAGAAAACGGGGCGAGCCGCTTTGCAAGGGGGCGGTCAGGCCTTGGCCCAGCTGGCAGAACAGCGGCAGGGCAGCGCCGAGGCTGAGAAATTGACGTCTTTGCATGGCTGCCCTCCTTAGCGGTACATCATTTCGGGGGCAGAGAGGAAAAAGCTGTTCCAGTCCGCCGGGTTCCTGGCCTGGGCCAGTGCGGCGCGTGTGGCGGCACCCCATGCCGGCACGCGAGCCTGGACGCTGCTGCGCTTGTCCAGGTCGGGATAGGGAGGCTTTTCCAGCGGCTGCTGCGGGCTGCTGCGGAACAGCAGCGCGCCGCGGCTGCCAATCTGCCTTGCCACCTCGAAGCGGGCATTCATCTGGCCGGAGCTGGACCAGTCCGACTGCGTCACGGGGTAGCCGTCGGGAGTTTCGTGGCCGTACAGCGGCTGGCCCAACTGATTGAGCCAGTTCTGTACCGGTGACACGTCGCTGGCCACGCGCTGGTCGTAGGCCAGGCGTGTGGCGCCCAGCACATAGTGGACCGGGTCCTTGAAGCCCTGGCCGAACTGCTGAGCCTGCGGGTCGCTCAGCAGGGCCGCCAGCGTGGCGGCAATATCGCCATGGCTGCGCTCGAAGGCCTGGGCCGTGCGCTCGACCACGGCCTGGGGAGGCTTGTCGCCGAGAAAATAGACGCAGAGCTTGCGTGCTATGAAGCGCGCAGTGACGGGCGAGGCCACGATGCGGTCTACCGCCTCGTTGACCTGGGCCAGTCCGCTTTTTTCCAGCGGCCTGCCGAGCAAGACCTGGGGCGTGTAGTCGTGGCGATTGGGGTTGAATTCGAAAAAGCCATGGCGCAGATAGTCGCCCTGGCGTTCGGGGCGCAGCCTGGGTGGTGGGGCATCGGCTTCCCGGGTGGAGAAGCCCACACCGGTCAGCACATGGGCCATGGCCTGCACATCGGCCTGGGTGTAGCCGCTGCCCACGCCCATGGTGTGTAGCTCCAGCAGTTCGCGCGCGTAGTTTTCATTGATGCGCCCGGCGGCATTGCTGGCATTGTCCAGATACAGCAGCATGGCCGGATGGCGCATGCTGGCAGTCAGCAGCTCGCGGAATTTTCCCAGCGCATGGGGGCGAATGGCCTGCTCCTCGTAGTCGCCCACCCACATGCGCACATCGCCCTTGCGGGTGCTGACGTTGAAGTGGTTCATCCAGAACCAGGTCATTTGCTCCTGCAACTGGTGGGGCGAATAAAGCGCGCGCCAGATATGGCGTTTCTGGGCTTCGCCGCCCAGCTGATTGAGCTGGCGTTGCAGCTCGCTGCGCAGTTTGGCGGCTTCCTCGGGATCCTGGCTGTTGCGAATGGCCAGGCGCTGGTCGGCAATTTCGCGCTGGATCTGCGTCATGGGCTTCTGGCTGATGCCCAGGGCATCGATGTGCTGCTGCACCTCGGTCGGCATGGGCGCGGAGGAGGGACTGAGCTGGGCGGCCAGCCAGCGCTTGAGGCCTTGCTGCTGCAGCCGGGCCGCATCATGGTCGGTGGCGCCCCAGGTGACCCGGTCCAGCCATTGCTGGCTTTGCAGCGCGCTGGGCTTGTCGGGCAGGGCGCTGCTGTTCAGCGTCTGCAGCACCTCGGGGCTGGGGCGGCCCGATGAGGGGGCCAGCGGTGCGCAGGCGGTCAAGGCGAGGGCTGCCAGACAGAGCAGGCCCTGGACAGGTGAAAACGGTAGCAGCCGCATGAACCGGGTCTCCTCAAGCGCGGGAATGACTGCAGCATACGCAGTCCGGCTCGATATTGGCTTGAGGCTTGATGGAGCTATGTAAAGAAGTCCTCACCAAATGTAAAAAGGGCAAGACATCTGCATGTCCTGCCCCTGGGTTCGCCGTCGCGTTTTGCGTTCTTACTTGGCGGCGCGTGTGGCGCATTCGGCGCACTGGCCGTAGAGCGCCATGGAGTGATCCTGGATCACCCAGCCCTTTTCCTTGGCGATCAGGTTCTGGCGCTTCTCGATCTCGGCGTCATAGAACTCCTCGACCTTGCCGCAGCTGGTGCAGACGAAGTGGTCGTGGTGCTGACCTTCGTTGAGCTCGTAGACGGCCTTGCCGCTTTCGAAGTTGCTGCGGATCAGGATGCCGGCCTGCTCGAACTGGGTCAGCACGCGGTAAACCGTGGCCAGGCCAATATCCGAGCGCTCGTCCAGGAGCACGCGGAACACGTCTTCGGCCGTCATGTGGCGCTGGGCGCCCTTCTGGAAGATTTCCAGGATTTTCAGACGCGGCAAAGTGGCTTTGAGGCCCGTGCTTTTGAGTTCATCAATATTTTTCATGTCGGCTCTCTTGGTGGACTACGGGCACATGGAAGGCTGGACTCACTTGTTTAAGGAGAAGCTTTACACGCAGATAAAGGGAATCTCCAAGTGTCTCCGGGGCCTGCCGCTACAATGAACCCGATCATATCCCTATGCCATTACCCATGCATGTTCAAGCCCGTAGCCGCGCAGGTCTGGCCCTGACGTTGGCAATCGCAGCGGCACTGGCCGGCTGCAACAGTATCGATGGCGCCGCGCACCGTGTCGCCAATGCCGTCACTCCTTACAAGATTGATGTCGTGCAGGGCAACTTCGTGTCCAAGGAACAGGTCGAGGCCTTGCAGCCCGGCATGAGCCGTCAGCAGATTCGCGACATTCTGGGCACACCCCTCGTGACCAGCGTGTTCCACGGCGATCGCTGGGAATACGTGTTCACCATCAATCGCCCCGGCGTGGAGTCGCAGATCCGCAAGCTCACCGTCTTCTTCAATGGCGACGCCTTTGCGCGCGCCGAGGGTGACGAGATGCCTTCCGAGTCCGAGTTCGTGGCCAGCCTCAAAGGCATGAAGGGCACGCCCAAGGTTCCGCAGCTGGAAGCCAGCGAAGCCCAGCTGGCCAAATACCCTGCACGCAATAACGCCGAAGCCGAGCAGGCTGCGGCCAATCTGCCGCCCGCCGCCACCAGCTATCCATCGCTGGAATCGCGTTAAGCACCAGAACAGGTTGTTCCCCGCTTGCAGAAAGCGGTGGATGCTCTCTTTTTATGACGGCGTGGATGTGATCCTGCCGTCTTTCATTTGATCGAGTGATAGCGCCATGACCGCATCCACCACCCATTCCTCCTCCCCTCAGCGCGTTGCTGTGGCGGGTGCCTCCGGCCGCATGGGCCATATGCTGATCGAAGCGATTCTGAACAGCAGCGACTGCGTGCTGGCTGCGGCACTGGACCGCGCCGACAGCCCTGCCATCGGCACCGATCCTTCTGCATTTCTGGGTAAGCCCAGCGGGCTGAAGATCGAAAGCGATGTGCGCGCAGCCCTGTCGAAGGCCGACTGCCTGATCGACTTCACGCGCCCCGAAGGCACGATGGAGCACCTGGCCGTGGCGGCCGATTTAGGCGTGGGCGTGGTCATCGGCACCACAGGCTTCTCGGATGAGCAAAAGACGCAGATCGCCGAGTTTGCCCAAAAAACTTCCATCGTTTTCGCCCCCAATATGAGCGTGGGCGTGAACGTGACCTTCAAGCTGCTGGAGATGGCGGCCAAGGCCCTGCAGCAAGGCGGCTACGACATCGAGATCGTCGAAGCCCACCACAAGCACAAGGTCGACGCACCCTCGGGCACGGCCCTGAAGATGGGCGAGGTAATTGCCGAAGCCCAGGGTACCAAGCTGGCCGACCGCGCCGTGTATGAGCGCTTCGGCCACACCGGCGAGCGCAAGGCCGACACCATTGGCTTTGCCACCGTGCGCGGCGGCGATATCGTGGGCGATCACACCGTGCTGTTTGCCGGTACCGGCGAGCGCATCGAGATCGCGCACAAATCCAGCAGCCGTGCCGGCTATGCCAACGGCAGCCTGCGCGCCGTGGCCTATCTGGCCGACAAAAAGACTGGCCAGTACGATATGTACGATGTGCTGAATCTGCGCTGACCGCGCAATTTGCAAAGGGGCCGTGACGGCCCCTTGCTATTTCTGGGAGCGAGGTGAGCGATGTCTGCAGGAATGTGGCAATGGCTGGCAGAGGGCGATGCGGTCACATGGGCGACGGCGGCCTTGATGCTGCTGATGTCCGTGCTCAGCTGGGTGGTCATCCTCTACAAGCTCTGGTTTATGGCTGTTGCGCGCCGCAGCGTGCCGCAGGCCGTGGCCGCGTTCTGGCAGATGCCCGATCTGGTCCAGGCTAGGGCGCAGGTCAAGGCGCTGGATAGGCAGGGGCTGGTGCAGGCCATGGCCGATGCCGTGGCGCAGGGCGGAATGGCTGCGCAAGGCTCTCTGGCACAAAGCGCGGCGCAGGGGCAGCGGCTGTTGCGCAGCCTGCGAGAGGCTCTGGGCCAGGCATCGACCCAATTGCAATGGGGTCAAACCTTGCTTGCCACCATTGGTGCAACGGCACCGTTTGTGGGCCTGTTGGGCACGGTCTGGGGCATTCACCATGCACTGGGAACGCTGGCGGGCAGCGGTCAGGTCGATATCGCTCAGCTTGCCGGGCCTGTGGGTGAAGCTCTGGTCATGACGGCCGCCGGTCTGGCTGTCGCTTTGCCAGCCGTGCTGGCCTATAACCTGCTCGGGCGTTCGGCCAGTCAGCTGGAGGCTGTGCTGGAGGGGTTTGCCCATGATCTGCATGCCCAGTTCGGAGTGGATGCTTCATAAAGGATGGCGTCATGGCATTCGGTCGTATGAGCCGCCGTCAGGGGGCGGAAACTCCGATCAACACCATCAATGTCACGCCGCTGGTGGATGTGATGCTGGTGCTGGTGGTGATCTTCATTCTGGCTGCTCCCATGCTGGCTGCCACTTTGCGCGTGCAACTGCCCAAGGCGCAAACAGCAGTGCAGCAGACTGCCGTGAGCAAGAGCGATGCCTTGATGGTGGAGGTTAGCCCCGCCGGCGAAATCTGGATTCAGGGAGTCGTGGCGGACGATGCGGCAGTGCAGCAGCAACTGGAAGAGCTGGGGCGGCGCAATCCTCAGGCCGAGGTGCAGTTGCGTGCCGACACCAGCGTTCCCTATGGTCGCGTGGTGCAGGTCATGGGCTGGGCCCACGCAGCAGGCCTGACGCGCATCGGCTTTGTCGCGGAGCCTGAATCGAAGGCTGGCATTAACTGACGGCCCGAGGCGTAAAAACGCTTATTTTTTGCAAATTACCGGTCGGCACTTTTTGCTTTGGCTCAAGGGCAAAGCTCATAGAACCTACCCTTGTTGCTATCTCTTTCAAATCCGGGAGAAGCTGCCTCCACAATGGTCAAAGCCCCTGTCCTTTGCTGGCGTAACAAGCCCCGATGGGCAGAACAAGGTTCTGGCGTTACGATGTTTTCGCCTGCCTTTATGGCACCCCTACAGATTTCGCCGCAGCGGTTGCGGCATTTGGTGACTAGGAGGATTTGCATGCAAGTACAGGTTCATGCCGACGATTCCATCCAGGGTGGAGAGTCTCTGGCTCAATGGGCGCAGGAGGAGATCAATGCCAAGCTAGCCCGCCTGAAGGAGTATGTGGTGCGTGTGGAGGTCTTCCTCACGGGCGTTGATGCCCTCAAGACCACGGGCGGCCCAGGCAAACGCTGTGTGCTCGAAACCCGGGCCACAGGTCGCCCCCCCATCGCAGTGAATGCGGAAGCCGAAAAGGTCAAGGAGGCCTTCAGCGCGGCGATTGAAAAGCTCAAACGCGCGGTGGAGACCGATCTTGGCAAGCTCAAGGACAAAAATCTGCGTGAAAGCGTGCGCGGCGTGGATGACCCCAGTGACGAGAATGCCGCTGTGGCTTGAATATGAAGCGTTTTTGGCTTCCTGCCCTTTGAATACAGGCATAGCAAGCTATTAAAAGCATATCAACCAAAAAGGGCATGTTCATGGCGAACATGCCCTTTTGCATTGTCGATAAAGAGTGCGCTTATGCAGCGGTCAATGCGCCGGCCTGGGTCAGCTTGTCGGCGACCAGCAGCTTGTTCATCTCGGTCCGGCTCATGATGCCCAGTTCTTCCGCCACCACGGCAATCTGCTTGCCGTTGGCAATGGCGGTCTTGGCAATTTTGGCGGCCTTTTCGTAGCCGATCAGAGGGTTCAGCGCCGTCACCAGCGTCACCGACTCGGCAATCCGGGAATCCAGCAGCGCTTCATTGGCCACAATGCCTTCCACGCAGTTGACTTGCAGCGTCTTGCAGGCGCTGCTCAGGTGGCTCAGGCTTTTATGCAGAGCCCAGGCCATCAGCGGCTCGAAGGCGTTGAGCTGCAACTGGCCGGCTTCCACGGCCATGGTGATGGCGGCATCGTTGCCTATCACTTCAAAGCAGACCTGGTTCATTACCTCGGGAATCACGGGATTCACCTTGCCGGGCATGATGGATGAGCCGGCCTGGCGCGCCGGCAGCTTGATGTCTGCCACTCCTGCTTGAGGGCCCGAGGAGAGCAGGCGCAGGTCATTGCTGATCTTGGATAGCTTGACTGCAACACGCTTCAAGATGCCGGAAATGTCGGCAAAGGCGCCGGTATCTCCCGTGGCGGCGATCAGATCTCCGGCTTTGACGACGGGGACGCCAGAGATTTCTGCCAAGGCCTTGGTCACGGCGCCGGCGTAGCCTACGGGAGCGTTGATGCCGGTACCGATGGCCGTGCCACCCATATTCACCTCGGTCATCAGATAGGCGGATTCGCGCAGACGCTTTTCATCGTCGGCGATCATGGCTGCAAAAGCGGAAAACTCCTGGCCCAAAGTCATGGGCACGGCATCTTGTAATTGTGTGCGGCCGATTTTCAGGATATGGGCGAATTCGCCGGCCTTTGCTTCGAAAGCAGAGCGCAACTCGGCCAGGGCGATCAGCAGCTTCTGGATGCCAGCGTAGGTGGCAAGCTTGACGGCGGTGGGGTAGGAGTCATTGGTGGACTGCGAAGCATTGACATGATCATTGGGGTGGATCACGTCGTAAGTGCCTTTGGGCAATCCCAGGTGCTCGAGTGCACGGTTGGCGATCACCTCATTGGCGTTCATATTCGTGGAGGTGCCGGCGCCGCCCTGGATCACATCGACCACAAACTGCTCGTGCAGCTGGCCGGAAATCAGATCATCGCAGGCTTGGGAGATGGCGGTGGCTTGTTTGAGATTGATGGCGCCAAACTGCAGATTGGCCTGGGCCGCGGCCTTTTTGACAAAGGCAAACGCGCGGATCAGCTCGGGCATGTGCGCGACCGAGTGACCGGTGATGGGGAAGTTTTCCACTGCGCGTGCGGAATGAACGCCCCAGTACGCGTCGGGAGGGATGGTTTTGATGCCAATGAAGTCATGTTCTTGACGCATTGATCGGCTTTCTTTGCAAAGTTGAGTTGGGCAGGACGTGGCAACGCCCCGGACGAAAAGCGGCGGTCGCATTCTCGTGGCCAGGGCGTTGGCTCGATTATGAAAGCTTGGCGTGCATGAGTCCAAACGTTTCATGCATAACGTCCGGATTGCCTTCTCTTGAATAGAGTGCGTTGCTTCTAAAAGCTTTCAAAATCCATCAAAACTTGCAAAGATGCTTTTATTTTTCTTTTTGAAAAATTCAATTCGCACCAATTTGGTGCGAATTGAATAAGCGCCGGCAGGATTATCTGGAGGCGCGCAGGCTGACACCAGCCAGCGAGGGAGAGTGCAGCGACTTCAGAGGCGAAGCCACTGGCTTGCCAAAACGGCGTGGCTGGCCGTTGACGAGTTCCGCATCGGTGGCCGCCTCTGCCTCCCATTGCTGCCGGGCTTGTTGCATCTCTTCGGTGGTGCGGGCCACAAAGTTCCACCACAGCAAGATGGCTTCATCCATGGGTTCGCCCCCGATGATGATGAGGCGGCTGCCGGGCGTACATTCCAGCTGCACTTCCTGCGTGCCCACGGGCAGGTAGATCAGCTCCTGCGAGGGCAACACCTGGCCTTCAACCTTCACCTCGCCTGACAGGCTCATCACCGCATGCTCGAAGTCGGCACGCAGCGGCATGGTGGCGCACGCTTGGCCAGCCGTGCCGCAGGCCAGAAGGTCCACGCCCATCAGCGGGGAGTGGACTTCTGCGGGGGCCGCCAGACCGAGGGCTTCACCGGCCAGCACGGTCACGGCAAAGTCGCTGATCTCGGTCCTGGGCAGGTCGGGGTAATGCTGGAAGCGGGGCGCGATATGGCGATGGCTGTCGGGCAGGGCAATCCACAACTGGGCTGCATGCACGCCCAGTGTCTGGGCTTCTTCGGAGTGGGCAATGCCGTGGCCGGCCGTCATCAGATTGACCTGGCCGGGGCGGATGATCTGCTCGCTGCCCAGGCTGTCGCGGTGCAGTACCTCTCCCTCGATCATCCAGGTGAAAGTCTGCAGGCCGATGTGAGGATGGGGCCCGACCTGCATGCCGGGTGGAGGGGGGACGGCCGGGCCGGCGTGGTCGAGGAAGCACCAGGCCCCTACTTTGCGCAGCGCGGCCTGAGGAATGGCTCGGTGGATGGGGATGCCGCCGACATCGGCTATACGGGTGGGCAGACGTTGTAAGTTCTTTGATTCACTCATGACAAATCCTGACGGCGAGGGGATTCGAGTGTCAGGGATATGCGGTATTCGCGCAATCAGACGGCAGAATGCAGCAACGCCTTGCACGCAGTTACATCACTGTGAGGATTCAGCCAATAGGCTGACACGGGCTCCGCCAGGAGTCGGCTAAGTTAAAGGCGTAGGCCGCTAGCAGTGGCTTTCACGTTGCGCAATTCGTGCGCAGCGACCTAACAACTGCAGGAGGAATAAACATGAACGAACACAGCACTCAAGGCAACCAGATCTCGGCAGTCGAGATCCAGCTGTATCCCGAGCACTTTGCCGCTCGCGTCACAGGCAAGGTGGAGCATCGTGTCGGAGATGGTCCGTCCGAGCAGATTCCCATGGGCATAGAGATGAAGGTCGATACCGCCATCGCAAGCTATGTGCTGTCCTGGGTTGACCCAGAGGACCAGCAACCCGAAACCGCATCTCTGGCCAAACGTGAGTTCGAACACTATGTGGAAGTGGGTGCGCTGGAAGTGACGGTGTAATCAAGTTACACACAACAGCGACCAAAGCCCTGTCGGTGACTGCAGGGCTTTTTTTATCGCCAGGCAGTTCCCAAGATGAAGGCGGCCCTCCCTAAGGAGGCGAGCACCACGCGGTGGGGGCGTGAGGTGCCTTTTTTCATGCCTGTGCGGCTTCGGTCAAGGCGGTGGGGATGGAAACCTTGCCTTCGAGCAGCTTGTGCACGGGGCAGGCATTGGCAATCTGCAGCAGGCGCTGGCGCTGCTCGTCATCGAGCTCGCCATGCAAGGTGATGCTGCGCGTGATCTGGTTGGCGTCCGCAGGCTTGCCTTCGGGGTTGAGCTGCAGATCCACATCGACATGGCTTAGCGGCCACTGCTTGCGACCCGCGTACATATGCAGGGTGATGGCCGTGCAGGCTCCCAGGGCCGAGAGCATGAGCTGCATGGGGTTGGGCGCGGTGTCGGCGCCGCCATCATTCACGGGTTCATCGGCATGCCAGACATGGCCTTGGGCATCGGTCAGAGTGATGCGGTACGGGGTGGGGCTGCTTTGTGCGTGTGCGCTGTGAATCATTCGCTGCTTCTCCATAAAACCTGGGCCACTTTAAGCGCTGCCTGCAATCCTTGCAGTCATATCCGTTATCGGTTCGATGAGGTTTGGCCAGCCAGCACGGCTGCAAAAGCGTTTGCGGGGTTTCTGGCAAGCGAAAAAAAGCAATATGCCGGCTGTTTATCGGTATTTGGATTCAGGGCGAATTTCTACCGCAGAATTCCGCAATGACCCGATTTCAAAGAAAAATCGGGCAATACCAGAGCGGATTAGGTCACTGCAAGCGGGCTTGCAGATGATTCATCAAACCGAGAGTGGGAGAGCAGACATTGAATTCGATACGTGGTGTTCACCAAAAAGGTGATTCTTCCGAGTGGAAAATCCCTCCGTTCTGGCAAAAGCTCAATAGCTTTTTTCTGTTTCCTCTGCAGACCGAGCCTTTGCTCTATGCCTTGCTGTTGTCGGCATGCAGTTATGGCTTGATGTTCGGGTGGATTGGAGTCTTGTTTGTGGGTCTGGGCTTGATGCTGGCAGTCAGCCGTTATGCATTCAAGGTTTCGGCACTCGCATCTCGTGGAATTACTCATAGCTCCGATTTCCGGTCCAGTCAGGTCGATGAAGACTGGAAATGGCTGCCCTGGAAATTCTTCGGGGTACTCGTCGTTTTCGGGATATTTGTGGGCTTTATGGCGACCCGCAGCCTGACCTTGGGCGTGGTTGCCAATCTGTTGGTGGCCTTCCTGATTCCTGCTACCTGGATGGTGCTGATCAATACCAATAGCCTGAGCTCGGCCGTTAATCCCTTCGAGCTGCTGGCGACGATTTTCGGTATCGGCAAGTCCTATCTGCTGCTGTGCTTTTTTCTGTTTCTGCTGCAGCAGGGCTCGCCCATGGTTCTGGCGATGCTGCTCAAGGTTGCGGCACCCGGATTGGTGCTGCCCCTGGTGAGCTTTGTGATGATTTATTTCAGCTGGGTGATGGCGGCCATGATCGGCTATGTCATGTATCAGCATCATGCGGCTCTGGATATCGATCCCGTGCAGGCACCCGAGGGGCCTGCGACCGTGCAGATCGACCCTGCGGCCCTGGAAGCCAAGCGTCGCGATGCGCTGGTGGCCAGACTGGTGCAGGACAACAAGATGGACGAGGCTGTTAGCCAGGCGCGCGAATGGCAGCGGGAGGACTATGAGAGCCTGCCCGATTGCCGCCGTTACTTCCGGGTGCTCAAGCTGACCGAACGCGCGGATGCCCTGGCAGAGCTGGGCCAGCGTTTCATTCCCATGTTGCTCGCCCAGCAGCGCGCCAGCGAGGCCCTGGAAGCCTGGGTGAGCTGCGTCAAGCGCAAGCCGGACTTCAAGCCCGACTCGGCCCAGCTCAGTTACGAGTTGGCACAGCAGGCCTGGAAGGCCGGCAAGCCCAGGTATGTGTTGATCCTGGCCAAGGATTTTGAGAAGCGCTTTGCCGGCAGCAGTCTGATTCCATTCATGCTGGAGCTGGTGGTGCGCGCCTACAAGCAGGGCGTGGAGCAGCCCATGCAGGGGGTGGCCGTTTACATGCGCATGAAGCAGCTCTTTCCCGAGCACGAGAGCACCAAGGAGGCGCAGTGGGTGCTGCGTGATGAGCTGCAGGAGCTGGAAGCCAAGACCTGAGCGCGGCAAGGCGTTGGCTAGCGCTGTTGTGCCAGCCAGCGCGTGAGAGCTTCCTCAGGGGCCGATTGCTGCAGCACAGGCAGCCAGGCTTTGGCCTCCTGCACACGTCCGGCCTGGGCCATACCGTTGACCAGCAGCAGCAAGCTTGCCGGCCATTGGGGATGGTCCGCCAGCTTGTGCAGGGAGCGGCAGAGCTTTTCGGCCTCGGGCAGGGCGCCCAGGCGCACGAAGCTGCGCACCAGTCCATGCATGGTGTCGGCGCTCATGCGCATGCCGGGCTGTGCGCGCTGCTGATAGCTGCGATAGCTGGCCAGCTGCAGCTGGCGTTCGGCGTCCGTGGTGGCCGGCAGCTTGAAGATACGTCGCGCCGCAGCATGAAAGTCCTCGCTGGCGGGTTGATGGCGCGAGCTTTCAAACCAGGCCCGCAGAATGGCCGGGTCCGAGGGGGCCAGGCGTGCCGCTTCGCGCCAGGCCGGAGCGGCGCGGCCAAATTCCAGCGCATCGGTATGGCGCTGGGCCCGGGCCACGGCTTCGGCCAGCGGCCGGGCGGCGGCCAGGGCCTGCTCTTCTTCGTTGACTGGCGCCGCGACGGTCTGCAGACGCATATAGCTCCACATCAGCAGGGCACCCGTCAGCAGACCGCCAAAGTGCGCCATATAGGCCACCTGCTTGCCGCCCAGCAGATGCTGCAGCAGCTCCACGCCCATCCAGACCGGCAGCATGATCAGGGCCGGCCAGCGCGCGTAGTTGAAGTAGAACAGCAGCATGTAGAAGAAGCGGATGCGGCGCATGCGGTACATCACCGCATACATGGCCATGAGGGCCGAAATCGCGCCCGATGCCCCCAGGCCGTAACCGCCCATGCCGGCATAGAACATCAGCGCGAACAGCGAGGCGCCGATGCCGCCGATCACGTAAAAGGCCAGATAGGTGAAGGCTCCTAGAGCCAGCTCCAGGGTGAAGCCGAACAGGAACAGAAACACCATATTGCCCAGCAGATGGCTGGTGCTGCCATGCAGAAAGATGGAAGTGAAGGCCTGCAGGGGCTGCCAGCCGGCGCCATTCTCATAGCTCATGGACCATTGCTCGGTAAAGCTGCCGCGCGGCTCATGGGGCGCGAAGGCGGCACGTGCAGCTTGCCACTGCGCATGGCGTGGGTGGCTGACGGTGATGACCTGGCCGTCCAGCAGGCGCTGGCGGAATTTCTTCTCCTGCCACAGCAGCGCATAGAGCTGGGCATAGGCCTTGTGCTGATAGAGCTTTCGCACGGTCTGCAGCGTGTGCTGGTCGAAGCGCTTGCTGCCCTGGGCGGCTTGTTCCTCCAGATAGGTCAGGAACGGTGGCAGCTCCAGCATCGGCAAGGCGGTCTGGGCATATTGCTGGGCCGCTTTTTCCACGGCATGTTCCTCGGGTGCCTGCCAGCCCCAGAAGATCACGCAGTTGATGATGATGAGCAGCACCGTCATCCAGGGCGGCGAGCGCCAGGAAGGCTTGTTCTCAAGAGGAATCGCAATAAACATGGCGGCCTTGTCCGAGGAAGTGGCAGCGCTTCATGCTCTTGGGCGTTGGTGGTGGCTGCGTGTTACAAATGTATCCGAGACATGCTCCGGCCGGCTCCGGTCTTGCTGGACGAAAAAAAGCCAGCATGGCGTCCCATGCTGGCTTTTTGATAGCTTTCAGCGCTTATCTGATAAGCGATTGAGCCTGTTTTGGCATGTAATCGTGAAGATTACTTGGCCACCACGCGCACCATTTCCAGGCACTTGTTGGAATAGCCCCACTCGTTGTCATACCAGGACACGACCTTCACAAAGGTCTTGTCCAGGGCGATACCGGCTTCGGCATCGAACACGGAGGTGCAGGTCTCGCCGCGGAAGTCGGTGGCGACGACCTTGTCTTCGGTGTAACCCAGCACGCCCTTCAGAGCGCCTTGGGACTGGGCCTTCATTTCGGCGCAAATTTCTTCGTAGGTGGCTTCGCTGTTCAGCTCCACGGTCAGGTCAACCACGGACACGTCGGAAGTGGGCACGCGGAAGGACATGCCGGTCAGCTTCTTGTTCAGCTCGGGGATCACCACGCCCACGGCCTTGGCAGCGCCAGTGCTGGAGGGGATGATGTTTTCCAGAATGCCGCGACCGCCGCGCCAGTCCTTGTTGGAAGGGCCGTCCACGGTCTTTTGCGTGGCGGTCGCTGCGTGCACGGTGGTCATCAGGCCGCGCTTGATGCCCCACTTGTCGTTCAGCACCTTGGCCACGGGAGCCAGGCAGTTGGTGGTGCACGAAGCATTGGAGATGATGGCTTCGCCCTTGTAGGTGCCGTGGTTCACGCCGAACACGAACATGGGGGTGTCGTCCTTGGAAGGAGCGGACAGGATGACCTTCTTGGCGCCTGCGTCGATGTGCTTCTGGGCGGTTTCCTTGGTCAGGAACAGGCCGGTGGACTCGATCACGATGTCGGCGCCGACTTCGTTCCACTTCAGGTTCGCGGGATCGCGCTCTTGGGTCAGGCGGATCTTCTTGCCATTGACGACCAGGGTGTTGCCTTCGACAGAAACTTCACCGTCGAAACGACCGTGCACGCTGTCGTACTTCAGCATGTAAGCCAGGTAGTCGGGCTCCAGCAGGTCGTTGATGCCGACGATTTCGATGTCGGAGAAGTTTTGCACTGCGGAGCGCAGCACGTTGCGGCCAATGCGGCCGAAGCCGTTGATACCAACCTTGATCGTCATAGTTGCCTCGTAGATAGTGAGTAATGAAAAACCGGAGCGGATTGTGCCCGGACTCGGCACCCTGGGGCCTGGTCCGGATGGCTGAGGACTGCGGGTAAGCAAACTTCAACCGGAAAAAAGGGGCACGAGGCCCCTTTTGCGCTTACTTGCCAGCGTTCTGCAGGGCGACCTGCACGGTGTCGGCCACATTCTCGGCGGTGAAGCCGAAGTGCTTGAACAGCACGCCTGCGGGGGCGGACTCACCGTAGGTGTCGATACCGACCACGGCGGCGCAGCCGTACTTCCACCAGAAGTCGGTCACGCCCATTTCCACGGCGATGCGGGGCAGGCCGGCGGGCAGCACGGCCTTCTTGTACTTCACATCCTGCTTGTCGAAGGTCGTGGTGCTGGGCATGGAGACCACGCGTACGGCGATCTTGCGTTCGGCCAGCTGCTTTTGGGCAGCCAGAGCCAGCTGCACTTCGGAGCCGGTGGCGATGATCACGGCCTGGGCCTTCTTGCCCTTCAGACCCACATCCTTGGGCTCGGAGAGCACGTAGGCGCCGCAGGCGATGTCGTCCAGCGCGTCTTCGCTCTTGGGCGAGTAAGCCAGGTTCTGGCGGCTCAGCAGCATGGCTGTGGGCTTGTTCTTCTGGCTCAGGGCCACGGTCCAGGCCACGGCGGTTTCCGTGGTGTCGGCGGGGCGCCACACGTCCAGACCGGGGATCAGGCGCAGGGAGGCTGCGTGCTCGATGGACTGGTGGGTGGGGCCGTCTTCGCCCAGGCCGATGGAGTCGTGCGTGAAGACGTGGATCACGCGCTGCTTCATCAGAGCCGCCATGCGGATGGCGTTACGGCTGTAGTCGGAGAAGGTCAGGAAGGTGCCGCCGTAGGGGATGAAGCCGCCGTGCAGCGCCACACCGTTCATGATGGCGGCCATGCCGAACTCGCGCACACCGTAGTTGATGTGGCGGCCGATCTGGCCTTCTTCGGTCTTGACCACGGCACCCTTGTCGTCCACGCGGAAAGAGGGTGTGGACTTGGTGTTGGTCAGGTTGGAGCCGGTCAGGTCGGCAGAGCCGCCCAGCAGCTCGGGCAGAGCGGCTGTCAGGCCTTCCAGGGCCAGCTGGCTGGCCTTGCGGCTGGCCACGGTGGCACCGGCGTCATGGGCGTCGGAGGCGATCTTGGCGGCGATTTCACCGAAGTTGGCGGGCAGATCGCCAGCCATGCGGCGTGTGAACTCGGCGGCTTGCTCGGGGAAGGCTGCGGTGTAGGCTGCGAACTTTTCGTTCCAGGCCGCTTCGGCCTTGGTGCCCAGATCCTTGGCGTTCCAGTCGGTGTAGACCTCGGCAGGGATCTCGAAGGGGCCATGAGTCCAGCCCAGAGCCGCGCGGGTCAGTGCGATTTCTTCGGCACCCAGAGGTTCGCCGTGGGCCTTGGCCGTGTCCTGACGGTTGGGCGAGCCCTTGCCGATATGGGTCTTGCAGCAGATCAGCGTGGGCTTGTCGGCGCTCTTCTTGGCGGCGGCGATGGCCTTGTCCAGGGCGTCCACGTTGTGGCCGTCCACGGCGCGGATCACGTTCCAACCGTAGGCTTCGAAACGCTCGGGCGTGTTGTCGATGAACCAGGGGGCAACCTTGCCGTCGATGGAGATGCCGTTGTCGTCGTACAGGGCGATCAGCTTGTTCAGCTTCCAGGCGCCGGCCAGGGCAGCGGCTTCATGCGAGATGCCTTCCATCAGGCAGCCATCGCCCAGGAACACGTAAGTGTGGTGGTCGACGATCTCGTGCTTGTCCTTGTTGAACTCGGCAGCCAGTAGCTTTTCAGCCAGTGCGAAGCCCACGGCATTGGTGATGCCCTGGCCCAGAGGGCCGGTGGTGGTTTCCACGCCGACAGTGATGCCCACTTCGGGGTGGCCGGCAGTCTTGCTGTGCAGCTGACGGAAGTTCTTCAGCTCTTCAATGGGCAGGTCGTAGCCGCTCAGGTGCAGCAGCGCATAGATCAGCATGGAGCCGTGACCGTTCGACAGAATGAAGCGGTCGCGATTGGCCCAGTGAGGGTTCACGGGGTTGTGCTGGAGGTGGCGGCTCCACAGCGCTACGGCCATGTCGGCCATGCCCATGGGGGCACCGGGGTGGCCGGAATTGGCTTGTTGAACGGCATCCATTGCGAGTGCACGGATTGCATTCGCCATATTTTGAGTGTTGGCCATCAGGGCGCTCCGAAAAGGAGGGGTAATTCTGCTAAGCCCATCATTTTAATGGAGGCCCAATTTTCGCAGGCGGGATGCGGGTCAATGCTCTACAGTGCAACCCCAGAAACAGGTGTCTTGCGCACCTCAAACCGTGTTGAAAAGCTGATTGCAATGACTGTAGAAAACGCTGCTTCCCTCCTGGTGCAACCTCCTGCAATGCTGCTGGCCGCAGGCCGGGGCGAGCGAATGAGGCCGCTGACCGATGTCACGCCCAAGCCGCTGCTCAAGGTGCAGGGCGTGCCGCTGCTGCAGTTGCACATGCAGGCGCTGCTTGCCGCTGGCGTGTCGCGAGCCGTCATCAACACCGGCTGGCTGGGGGCGCAGATTCCCGCGTATTTCGGCGATGAATTCGTGCCGCAACCCGATGCGGGCGCGAGCGCGAAGCTATTGCTTGCCTATTCGGCGGAGCCCGAGAAAGCCTTTGAAACCGCTGGCGGCATCAGTCGCGCCCTGCCTCAGCTGGGCCGGGTTTTCTGGCTGGCTGCAGGCGATGTCTATGCGCCGGATTTCTGCTTTGCGGTGCAGGATGCCCAGGCGTTTGCGCACAGCGATGAACTGGCCCATCTGTGGCTGGTGCCCAATCCTGCACACAATCCGCGTGGCGACTTTGGTCTGAGCGAGGACGGCAAGGCGCTGGATCTGTCTGCCGACGACGAACGCCCGCGCTATACCTACAGCACGATTGCGCTCTTGAAAGCCGAGCTGTTTGCAGCACCGTGGTTCGATGTGCAGCCGGGAAACCCCGAAGGCCTGCGCGCCCCGCTGGCCCCGCTGCTGCGCCGCGCCATGCAGGACGGCCGCGTGGGGGCCTCGCTCTACACCGGTCGCTGGGTCGATGTGGGCACGCCCGAGCGACTGGCCGAGCTGAATCAGGGCTGAGACATGAGCGCACGCAGCATCGACTGGCAAGGCCCGCACATCGTCCACGCCTGCACTGCGCAGGCTGGCTGGGGCCAGTTGCTGCTGCTGACCGGGGACGGCGGCTTGCATGCGTTGAAGCTGCCAAGCGGCCGGAGCCAGCAACTGGCGCAGCTGGATTTGCCAGAGCCGACATCGCCTACGCCGCACTGGCAGCATGGCTTCAAGGTGCATTGCGCAATCAGTGGCGACTATGCGGTGATTGCAGATGATGGAGGCACATTTGGCGTGCTGGTGAATTTGTGTACGGGCGAGCGCGTCGTGCAGCTTTTTGGGGGCGACTACCACCCCAGGACCGTGCCTTTTTCCATCGCATTTGTCCAGCACCAGGGCCGCGATGTGCTGATTCATCGCACGCAGTGGAACCGGCTCGATGCCATGGATTGCGCGACGGGCGAGAACCTGACCGAGCGCGATGGGCTGGCGTTCGAGCAGCCGCACTATCTGGATTATTTTCATGGCCGTCTTCTGCCCAGCCCTTCGCAGCAATGGCTGCTGGACGACGGCTGGGTTTGGGCGCCCGTGGGCATTCCCGCCGTGTGGTCGCTGCCGGCCTGGCTGGATGGCAATCGCTGGGAGTCCGAGGACGGCCCCTCGCGCAAGCGGCTGGCGCAGGGCGAGGGCTGGGACCAGCCCTGCGTGTGGCTGGATGACTCGCGCGTCGCGATCTGGAACGTTGGCAACTGGGATGACGACGGCTTTGGCGACTGTCTGCATGCGCCGGGCGTGGTGATCATCGATATCCATGCGCCTGTGCCCGAGGAAGGCCATGCCGGCCAGCTCTGGCCCATGCCTGGCCTGCCGCGCGCCCGATATCTGCACTGCGTGAACGGTCGCTTGCTGGTGGTGGGCGAAGGGCAGAGCTGGCTCTGGGATATGCCAACCCGCGAGCTGCTTTGCCACTGGCCCGATTTCGCGCCCCAGGGCTGGCATGCGCAGCGTGGCGAGCTGGTCGAGTGGTCGGCGCAGCAGATAAAAATACTTACTCCCTAAACTGCTTTGGAACTCATGCCAGCAATGCGCACGAAGCTATGAGTTGAGGAGCTTCTCTGTGGATTGCACGAATGCTTGTCATGGCAAGCGTCTGCTATGCTTTTTAATATTCTGACTGGCGCAACCGGATGCAAATCCACAGTTCCTCTTGTGGCCGTCATCGGGTGAGTGCATGCAAATCGTTTTCTTCATGGCTCTGGTGGGGCTGGCCGCGTTCTGCCAGAACCTCACGGGCTTCGCGTTCGGACTGATCTTTGTCGGCGTGGCAGGGGCCACGGGCCTGATGAATATTGCCGATGCGGCCAATGTGGCCTGTCTGCTGTCCATCATCAACGGCATCAGCTATATGCGCGCCTACCGCTTCGAGCCGGACTGGGTCATGCTCAAGCCCATGCTCATCAGCAGCGTGCTGGGCGTGGTCGGCGGGGTGCTGCTGCTGCACTGGCTCAGCGGCAATACGCTCAACGGCCTGCGCATGCTGCTGGGCCTGGTGATCGTGCTGTGCGCCATGTTGCTGCTGATGCAGAAGAAGGCGCTGGACCAGCCCTCGGGCCCTGTATCGATGTGGGTGGCCGGCGTGTCGTCGGGGCTGCTCGGTGGCTTGTTTGCCACACCCGGCCCGCCCATGGTCTATCACCTCTACCGTCAGCCGCTGGATCGCATGCTGGTGCGCCACTGCCTGTTTGCCATGTTTGTCTCCTGCTCCTTGCTGCGCGCTGCCATGGTGGCTGTGGAGGGGCAACTGAACTGGGCGGTCATGGGCTGGACGGCACTGGCCTTTCCTGTCGTCACAGGCGTGACCTGGTGGAGTGCCAGACATCCGCCCGCCTGGCCCAAAAGGCTGGTGGAATGGCTGGTCTGCGGCCTGCTGATTCTGTCCGGGGCAAGCCTGCTCTGGTCGGGCTGGCGCGCGAGTCAGCCCGAGGCCCTGGTGCCCGGTGATGCGATGGCGCTGCTGGCCGCCGGGATTCAGACCGGCACAAGGGTAGGAGCGCAATAGCTGACATCCGCAGATGTAAGCTGATGTACAGATGCCCGGCCAGCATTACGATATGCCCATGACTTCTGTATATGCCCAACGCCGCGCACGCTTGGCCGCCCAGTTGGGCGACGGCGGTGTCGCCATCATCCCCACGGCTCCCGAGCTGCATCGCAACCGCGATACCGAGTATCTGTATCGCCACGACAGCTACTTCTACTACCTCACGGGCTTTTCCGAGCCCAATGCCTGCCTGGTGCTGACCAGCGACGGCAAGAGCGTGCTGTTCTGCCAGCCCAAGGATCTGGAGCGCGAGGTCTGGACCGGCTATCGCCTGGGTCCCGAGGCTGCCAAGACCAAGCTGGGCATGGCTCAGGCGTTCTCCAGCGATGAAATCAATTCCCGCCTGCCGCGCCTGCTGGAAAACCGTGAGCGCGTCTGGTTCCCCTTTGCCACCCACAAGGGCCTGGCCGAGCAGGTCGAAGGCTGGCTCAGCCAGGTGCGCGCCCGCTCGCGCTTTGGCGTGCTCTGTCCCACACAGCAGGGCGATGCCTGTGCGCTGCTCGATGAAATGCGTCTGGTCAAGGACATGCACGAGCAGGACATCATGCGCCGCGCCGCGCAGATCAGTGCCCAGGCCCATGTGCGTGCCATGCAGCGCTCGGCCCGCATGATCCGCAATGGCGAGGAGGTGCGCGAATACCATCTGGACGCCGAGCTGCTGCACGAGTTCCGCCAGCATGGCTCGCAGTACGTGGCCTACGGCTCCATCGTGGCCGCCGGTGCCAATGCCTGTGTGCTGCACTATCAGGCCGACAAGGCGCCGGTGCGCGCGGGCGAGCTGGTGCTGATCGACGCGGGCTGCGAGCTGGATGGTTATGCCAGCGACATCACGCGCACCTTCCCGGCCGACGGCAAGTTCAGCGGGGCGCAGCGTGCGCTGTACGACCTGGTGCTGGCCAGCCAGGAAGCGGCGATTGCCGTCACCAGGGCCGGCAAGCGCTTCAACGACCCGCATGACGCCACCGTGGCCGTGCTGGCCCAGGGCATGCTGGACCTGGGGCTGCTGGACCGTACCAAGTACGGCACGGCCGAGGATGTGATCGAGTCGCGTGCCTACTTCCAGTTCTACATGCACCGCACCGGCCACTGGCTGGGCATGGATGTGCATGACTGCGGCAGCTATGTGGAACCCAGCGAGCTGGGCGTGGTCAGCGAGCGCAAGGACCCGATCTCGGGCGAAACCATTGCCAATCGCCCCAGCCGCATCCTGCGCCCCGGCATGGTCACGACGGTAGAGCCGGGCATCTATGTGCGTCCTGCGCCAGGCGTGCCCGAGCAGTTCCACAACATCGGTATCCGCATCGAGGACGATGCCATCGTCACCGAGACCGGCTGCGAGCTCATCACCCGCGGCGTGCCGGTCAAGGCCGACGAGATCGAAGCGTTGATGCGTGACTGAGAGGCCTGAGCCAGGGTTCATCATGCCGCAGACCTTTACCCACCTGTCTCATCGCGCTGCGGCCAGGCCACAGTCTGCCGCGCGCATGGGCTTGCTGCTTTGGTTGCTGGGTCTGCCAGGCGTGGTGGCGCTGGCCTGGACGACGCCGCCTGCCTGGCTGGCCGCTCTGGCCAGTGGCGGCTCAGACATTGTGGTCGGCTGGGCCGCGACGGCGGGGTTGAGCGTCCTGCTGGCGCTGAGCGTGGGCCTCGGGGTCCGGCTGGGCCCGAGGCTGGGCTTGAGCGCACCATTGATTCATGCCGTGGCCGAGGGGCGCATGCCCTGGCGCGGCATGCGCGTGCTGAGCCTGCCCGGCGTGGCGGGCGGCGTGATCGGCGCGGCCTGGCTGGTGACGTTGGCCGTGGTCTGGCCCGAGAGCATGTCTTTTGTGGACCCGGTCTACGGCTTGCCGCTATGGCCCAAGCTGCTCTATGGCGCGATTACCGAAGAGTTGCTGTTGCGTCTTGGCATGCTGAGCGCCGTGATGTGGCTGCTGTGGAAGGCCTTTGGCAGCCCCAGGCAGCGCCCGGACTGGCGGCTGGGCTGGGCGGCGATTGCATTGGCTGCCTTGATGTCCGGCTGCATTCCGGTGTTTCTGGGCTGGACCGTGGTCGGCGAGCTGTCGGCGCCGGTCGTACTGCAGCTGTTGGTGTGTGAAAGTGTCTACGGGTTGCTGGCGGGCATCATGTTCTGGCGCTACGGGCTCGAGGCCGCCATGCTCACGCATGTGGTGACCTATCTGCTCTCGCACGGGCTGATCTGAGGCCTGCACATTTGAACCTGCCGGGCAAAACTGTTTCGACGCGGTCTTTGATGCGCTGCAGCAGGCGCGCCGATTCGGGCGCGAGTTTCGCTCTTATGCTTCTGAATCAGTAGCTGCAAGCGCTTGAAATATAAACATTTCATGCTTGATATGACCTGAGTTCAATAATGGACATGCGTAGGCAGCTACTGTTTTTGTGGTCCTGTGGCTGGCTTGTCGGGTGCGGCAGCAGCGTGCAAGATGCAGTCATGTAACCGCATTCGTGCCAGAATTGAAACCCGATTACATTCCATCGCGAGAGAGACATTTCATGCAAGTGAGTCGTGCTACCAAGATCGTCGCCACACTGGGCCCCGCTTCCAGCGATCCGCAACTGCTTGAACAAATGGTGCGCGAAGGCGTGAACGTCGTGCGCCTGAACTTCAGCCATGGCAAGGCGCAGGACCATATCGACCGTGCCACCATGGTGCGCGAGGCTGCCCAGCGTGCAGGCCGCGAAGTGGCCATCATGGCCGACCTGCAGGGTCCCAAGATCCGCGTCGGCAAGTTTGCCGAGGGCAAGGTCATGCTCGAGCCCGGCGAGCGCTTCGTGCTCGATGCATCGCGCACCGAACTGGGCGACATCAACGGCGTGGGCCTTGATTACAAGGAGCTGCCCCGTGACGTGAAGGCCGGCGATGTGCTGCTGCTCAACGACGGCCTGATCGTGCTGACCGTGGACGCAGTACGCGGTGAAGAGGTACACACCGTCGTCAAGCTGGGTGGCGAGCTGTCCAACAACAAGGGCATCAACAAGCAAGGTGGCGGCCTGACGGCTCCCGCACTGACCGCCAAGGACATGGAAGACATCAAGACCGCGATGTCCTTCCAGGCCGACTACGTGGCCGTGAGCTTCCCCAAGAACGCCACCGACATGGAAATGGCGCGCCAGCTTTGCAATGTGGCCGCTGCCCAGTACGGCCACAAGCCCGGCCTGATCGCCAAGATCGAGCGTGCCGAGGCCATTCCGCGCCTGGAAGAGATTCTCAAGGTCTCCGACGGCATCATGGTTGCCCGTGGAGATCTGGCCGTGGAAGTGGGCAACGCTGCCGTGCCCGCGCTGCAAAAGAAGATGATCCGCATGGCGCGCGACATGGACAAGGTGGTGATCACCGCGACCCAGATGATGGAGTCCATGATCACCAACCCCGTGCCCACCCGTGCCGAAGTGAGCGACGTGGCCAATGCCGTGCTGGACGGCACCGATGCCGTGATGCTGAGCGCCGAAACCGCTGCCGGCAAGTACCCGCTGGAAACCGTGCGCGAAATGGCCGCCATCTGCGCCGCTGCGGAAGCGGCCGAAGACCGCGTCAAGGATGCCGACTTCAGCAACAGCCAGTTCAAGCGTACCGATCAGGCCATCGCCATCGGCGCGCTGTTCACCGCTCATCACCTGGGTGCCAAGGCCATCGTGGCGCTGACCGACTCCGGCTCGACCGCGCTGTGGATGAGCCGTCATCGCATCCATATTCCCATCTACGCTCTGACCCCCAAGCTGGCCACGCAGCGCAAGATGGCGCTGTACCGCAACGTGCGCCCTCTGCTGATGGACACCAGCGCCGAGCGCGACATGGCGCTGGACCAGGCCAAGGGCCATTTGCTGGCCCGCGGCATCGTGCAGTCCGGTGATGTCTACGCCATCACCTGCGGAGAGCCCATGGGCCAGCCCGGTGGTACCAATATGCTCAAGATCTGCAGGGTGGAGTGAGCCCCCTGAGCGGCTATGCCGCTTCCCCCCGAGGGGGACGGCATCTTCGCTGCGAGGCGGCTCTTGCTCGATGCCTCTGACTTGAAGCATGCCTCATCAAAAAAGCTGCCAGCGCTTTATGCATAAGCGCTGGCAGCTTTTGTTTTGAGAGCGTGAATCAGCCGAGCAGGGGTTGCAGGCGGCGCTTGAGCTGTTTGCGGCGCTGCGCTTGTTTGAGCTGCAATGCGCTGCGCCAGACGAGTACCGCGCTGACGGTACCGACCAGCATGCCGGCCAGAATATCCGAAGGGAAATGCACGCCGAGCACCACGCGGCTCAGTGCCACGCTGGTGGCGAGAAGCCATGCGACAACAACCAGCCAGCGCTGGTGTCTTCCCACGCCCAGGTTGATGCCCTGAGCCAGGGCAAAGGCGCCGGCGGCGTGCATGCTGGGAAAGCTGGCGCTGGCACCATGTGCTATCCACTGCATGCCCATGCTCAGCTGCGCCGGCCTGGGCATGGGCAGGCCCCAGCGAATCAGACGGCAGGTCACCCAGGCACATGCCATGGACAGCAAGGCCAGTTGCAGGCTGCGCCGCCAGCCCTTGCCAAGCGCCAGCATGGCGGCAATCACGGGCAGGGCGCACAGGCCGGGCAACCAGTTGGAGGCGAAGCGCGAGGCCTGAATCCACCACAGCGGGCTCTGGGCGTTGGCATTCAGAAAGTGAAATACGGGGGCATCGAAAAGCAGCATGAATGACCTTTGCGTGTGTGCTGAGCTCAGTCCTGGGCAAGCAGCTCGTCGAGGGGCAGGGCTGCATCCGCCGGGACCTGATGCGCCAGGCGGCGGGTGGTCAGCAGATCGCAAAAGCAGCTTGCCGTCCAGCACAGCCAGGCGGTCCACAGCGTGTGGCTCATGAAGTGGGCACCGCGCATCTGCTGCGCCAGGCCCAGGGCAAAACCCGCAAACAGAGCCGCGGCAAGCCACAGGCGCGCTGCGCGCGGCAGGTCGTGGCGCAGCGCGAAGTAGCCGCTGATGAAGGCAAAGCCCGCCGAGGCGTGACCGGCAGGAAAGCAGTGGCCGCCGCCGCCATCTATGACACCCCAGGCCCAGTGCGAGACATAGTGGCCTACACCGCCGAAGTCGGCGAGGTCCCAGGGGCAACTGGTCACGCTGATGCGTTTCATCAGCGCCATGATGATGAGCGAGACCAGTGCGCCCACCACCAGCTGTATCCGGCGTGGGTAAGACACTTTTCGCATCCAGCCGATAGGCCACCAGATCATCAGGCTCAGCCCCATGACGATGGCCCAGGCCAGTTTGCGCGCACCTTCATGGGCAATGTTGACCATGAACCAGTCGTTCTGCAGGGCAAAGCCCTGGCTGCTGCCAAACCAGTGCGCCATGGGCATGTCAAGGCTGCTCATGTCCCAGGCCAGTACGAAGGCCAGGGCAATGACAGTCCAGCTCAGCAGGGCTGGAGCGGAGGCTTGGCGAAGAGGAGGGAGGGGACGCGAGGGGGCGGACGACTTCATGTCCGCCACGATAGAAAGCGCTGCTTAACAAGCGCTTAAGAGCAGGCTCAGCCCTGGGCCGCCCATGCGCCGCGCAGGCGCTTGAGATGCGGCACGACGCGCAGATGACGGCGGCGGCGCAGCTGAAAGGCGATGTGC
The DNA here is from genome assembly GCF_039581385.1 of Comamonas sp. A7-5. Lineage (NCBI taxonomy): Bacteria > Pseudomonadati > Pseudomonadota > Betaproteobacteria > Burkholderiales > Comamonadaceae > Comamonas > Comamonas sp. A7-5. Next base: position 71,573 of record NZ_JBCPWO010000003.1, on the reverse strand, counting down.
CAGACGATGAGCGCGCCGCTGATGCCTACCAGCGCGCCGGCCATCAGATCGGACGCAAAGTGCACCCCCAGATGGACGCGGCTCCAGGCGATGCCGATGGCGGCTATCCAGGCCAGCCAGACAAGCGGCTTGCGGTGGCGGGTTGCGCCCAGGCTGAGGGCCATGGCCAGGGCAAAGGCTCCGCTGGCATGCAGGCTGGGAAAGCCGGCACGTCCTCCATGCTGAATCCATAGCGTGCCCAGATTGAGCTGGAACGGGCGCGGGGCCGGGAAGCCCCAGCGTATGAGTCTGGCGATCAGCCAGGCCGTGGCCATGGACAGCAGCAGCATCAACATGGTGCGGCGTGTTGCCGGTGAGCCGAACACCAGGGCGATGAGGACAAGAATGCCGCTGAGATTGGGCAACCAGGCCGAGAGTGCACGTGCCAGCTGGATGCTGAACCAGTGCGTCTGGGCATCGGCATTGAACAGCGCAAACAGAAATGGATCGAAGAAGAACATGAAGGCGCTGCGGCAGATTGCGGCAATGGAAGGTGGCCGATGTTAAAGCGAAATGCTGGCTTGCGGATGTCAAGCCCATGCACGATCAGGGGAGGTGGGTGTCGGCGTTGACCAGCCAGTTGAGCGGATGGCGAATTGCCGCGCACAATGCGTGCATGCGAATTCTGGTGGTCGAAGACAACGAAGGCATTGCAGCAGGGCTGCGAACCAATCTCATGCAGCGCGGCTATGCGGTGGACGTGTGCGCCAGCGTGGCCGAGGCCTGGCATGCCCTGAGTGCCGAGCGCTTCGATGCCGTGTTGCTGGACCTGGGTCTGCCCGACGGTGATGGCAGCGAGGTCGTGCGCCGCCTGCGCCTGCAGACAGGACGGCCCGGTGTGCCGCAACTGCCCGATCCGGCCACGCCGGTGTTGATCCTCACGGCACGCGATCAGGTGCAGGACCGGGTCGCGGGGCTCAATCTGGGGGCCGATGACTATCTGGTCAAACCCTTTGACATGGACGAGCTCGAGGCCCGCCTGCGCGCCATGATGCGCCGCGCGGCCGGTCAGGCATCGCCGGTGATCCGCCATGCGGATCTGGAGGTGGACCCGGCTGCCCGCACCATCAGGCAGGCGGGGCAGAAGGTGGAGGTATCACCGCGCGAATTTGCCGTGCTCTGGGCCTTGTTGCTTGCGCGCGGGCGGGTGCTGTCGCGCCCGCAAATCGAGGAGCATCTCTACAGCTGGGGCGATACGGTGGAGAGCAATGCCGTGGAGGTCTATGTCCACCATCTTCGCAAGAAGCTGGGCCAGAAGATCATTGTGACCATGCGCGGCGTGGGCTACTTCATGCCGCAGGAGCAGGAATGAAGGCCATGCCGCAGACCGGCATGCGCCGCAGCTCGCTGCAGCTGAATCTGCTGGCCTGGATGTTGGGCGCGCTGGCGCTGGTCTGGGGCAGCTTCGTCATCTGGGGCTACCAGACCGGAGTGCACGAGGCCGATGAGCTGACCGACGGACACCTGGCCGGAGTGGCCGCGCTGACCTTGAACTGGCATGTGCAGGACGATGTGCCGGCCGGAGAGACCACGGCTGTCCAGCCGCCTGCAGGCCTGCACGCCCACGACTATCAGGAGTCGCTGAGCGTGGTGCTCTGGAATGCGCAAGGCCTGCTGATATCGCGCACCGGACAGGCGCCCTTGCCGGACTTCGACATCGAGCAGGGCTTTGCGACGATTGGTGCGGATGAACGCAAGGCCTGGCGCAGTTATACCCAGTGGAGCCACGACAAAACTGCCAAGGTCACGGTGATGATCGACCTGGCCGAGCGCGACAGTCTGGCCGACGACATCGCCATGCAGATGATAGAGCCGGGATTCTGGCTGCTGCCCGTGATCGTGGTTGCGCTGGGTGTGGCCATGCGCCGCGGCATGCGTCCTCTCAATCAGCTCACGCAACGCGTGGAGGCACTGGATCTGGGTCGTGACCAGCGCCTCTCCGATGCCCATGTGCCGCGCGAGCTCTCGCCCATGGTCAGCTCGATCAACACCTTGCTCGACCGCCAGCAGGAGGCATTGGAGCGCGAGCGCAATCTGGCTAATGAGGTGGCCCATGAACTGCGCACGCCGCTGGCTTCCATCGCTTTGCAGGCCCAGGCGCTGAAGTCGGAGGGGCAGGCCGATACCGCTGTCATGCAGGCCGCGCTGCAGCGCATCGGTCAGGACGCCCTGCATGCCGGCCATGTGCTCGATCAGTTGCTGACCCTGGCCCGGGCTGGACGCGGCATGCTGGATGCGCCTTTGCAGACCGTGAACTGGGCCGATGTGGTGCGCAATGTGGCGGCGGCGCAGGCCCAGCATGCCTGGCAGCGTGAAGACATGATCTCAGTGGACGCCCCGCAGGAGCTGCCGGTGCGCGGCAATGCGCTGCTGCTCGATTCGGCACTGCGCAATCTGGTGGAAAACGCCGTGCGCCACACACCGACGGGCACGCAGATCGAGGTGCAGGCCGGCCTTGACAGCGTCCAGGAACGGGCCTGGGTGCAGGTCTGCGATGACGGCCGACGTGATGCCGCACCGGTACATGTGCCGCCCGTGGACAGCCTGCATCTGGGCCATGAAATCGTCAGCCGCGTCATGCAGGCCCATGGCGGGCGCTTCATGGTGGCCGAGGCGCCGCAAGGCTTCACCACCTGCTATCGCATGGAAATACCGCTAGCCGGTTAAAATACCCGGTTACTAAGCGGTTACCGAAGCGTGGCCGCTGGTCTTTCCCCGGGCCACAGCTGTCGTGCGGCGCACTGCAGTGATTCATCGCCGGGGGCGTTGCCTCTCAAAACTTTGAACGGAACCCACCATGCCTTTGATCTCGATGCGCGAAATGCTGGACCATGCTGCTGAAAACGGCTATGGCATCCCCGCCTTCAACGTGAACAACCTGGAACAGGTCCAGGCCGTGATGTCGGCGGCTGACGAAGTCGGCGCGCCCGTGATCCTGCAGGCCAGCGCCGGTGCCCGCAAGTACGCCGGTGAGCCCTTCATCAAGCACCTGATCCAGGCGGCTGCCGAGATGTATCCCCACATCCCCCTGGTGATGCACCAGGACCACGGCACCACGCCTGAAGTCTGCCAGGGCGCGCTGAACCTGGGCTTCGGCTCGGTGATGATGGACGGCTCGCTGATGAGCGACGGCAAGACGCCTTCGTCCTTCGACTACAACGTGGACGTGACCCAGAAGGTGGTGGCCATGGCCCACCAGATCGGCGCCACCGTGGAAGGCGAGCTGGGCTGCCTGGGCAACCTCGAAACCGGCGAAGCCGGCGAAGAAGACGGCATCGGTGCCGAGGGCAAGCTGGACCACAGCCAGATGCTGACCGACCCCGAAGAAGCTGCCGTGTTCGTCAAGGCCACCCAGCTGGATGCGCTGGCGATCGCCATCGGCACCAGCCACGGCGCCTACAAGTTCAGCCGCAAGCCCACAGGCGACATCCTGGCGATCTCGCGCGTCAAGGAAATCCACGCCCGCATCCCCAACACCCATCTGGTGATGCATGGCTCCTCTTCCGTGCCCCAGGAACTGCTGGCCATCATCAACCAGTACGGCGGTAAGATGAAGGAAACCTACGGCGTGCCCGTGGAAGAGATCCAGGAAGCCATCAAGTACGGCGTGCGCAAGATCAATATCGACACCGACATTCGTCTGGCGATGACCGGCGCCGTGCGCAAGTTCCTGGCCGAGAATCCTGACAAGTTCGACGCCCGCGAATGGCTCAAGCCTGCCCGCGAAGCGGCCAAGCAAGTCTGCAAGGCCCGCTACATCGAGTTCGGCTGCGAAGGCCAGGGTGCCAAGATCAAGGGTTACAGCCTGGAGCAAATGGCCAAGAAGTACGCCGCCGGCGATCTGGCCCAGCTGGTCAAGTGAACTCAAGTTTGATAGCTGTCAGCGCTTTCCCAGTAAGCGCTGGAGGCTGAAAACACTCAAAGCCCGCAGCCTGGTGCCTGCGGGCTTTTTTCATGGGCTTTGACTTCTGTTACTAAGGTGACCCGGCTTGTTTCCTAGGGTTACTACAGTATCGAACGACCGTGCTTTTTATCACAATGGCCGGATCAGACGATAAGACACGGAGACAGAAGAATGAGTGACCGTCCTTGGCTGAATGCATATCCAGAGGGAGTTCCTGCGGACATCGATGCGTCCCAGTATCCATCGCTGGTGGCCTTGATGGAAGAGGCATTTGCCAAGCATGCCGACAAGGTGGCCTATTCCTTCATGGGCAAGGAGCTGACCTTCGCCCAGGTCGATGCGCAGAGCAAGCTCTTTGCCGCCTATCTGCAAAGCCTGGGGCTGCAGCGTGGCGACCGTGTGGCGCTGATGATGCCCAATATTCCCCAGTACCCGGTGGCCGTGGCCGGGGTGCTGCGTGCTGGCTATGTACTGGTCAACGTCAACCCGCTCTACACGGCACGCGAGCTCGAGCATCAGCTCAAGGACTCGGGCGCCAAGGCCATCGTCATCATCGAGAACTTCGCCAAGACGCTGCAGGACGGCATGCATGGCAGCGCCGTGCAGCACATCGTGCTCTGTGCCATGGGCGACGAGCTGGGGCTTTTGAAGGGCATGCTGGTCAATTACGTGGTGCGCTCCGTCAAGAAGCTGGTGCCGCCCTTCAGCCTGCCCGGTGCCGTGCGCTTCAAGGATGCACTGGCCAAGGGGCGCGGTGCGACCTTGAACGCGCCGGTGCTCAAGGCCGACGACATGGCGCTGCTGCAATACACGGGTGGCACCACCGGCGTGAGCAAGGGTGCTGTGCTGCTGCACCGGAACATCATCGCCAACGTGCTGCAGTCCGAAGCCTGGAACGAGCCTGCCATGAAGAAGGTGCCGGCCGGCGAACAGCCCACCAGCATCTGCGCGCTGCCGCTCTATCACATCTTCGCGTTCACGGTGAACATGATGCTGGCCATGCGTACTGGCGGCAAGACCGTGCTGATTCCCAATCCGCGTGATCTCAAGGCCACGCTCAAGGAGCTGTCCAGACATCGTTTCCACAGCTTTCCGGCCGTCAACACCTTGTTCAACGGACTGGCCAACCACCCCGACTTCGGCACCGTGGATTGGAGCCACCTCAAGGTCTCGGTGGGCGGCGGCATGGCCGTGCAGAGTGCCGTGGCCGAGCTGTGGCTCAAGAAGACCGGCTGCCCCATCTGCGAGGGTTACGGCCTCTCGGAGACCAGTCCCTCGGTGACCTGCAATCCGGTCACGGCCACGGCTTACTCGGGCACCATAGGAGTGCCCCTGCCCAGCACCTATGTGAAGCTGGTCGGCAGCGACGGCCAGGACGTGAGCGAGCCGGGTCTGCCCGGTGAAGTCGCCGTGCTGGGCCCGCAGGTCATGGCCGGCTATTGGCAGCGCCCCGACGAAACCGCCAAGGTCATGACGGCCGATGGCTACTTCCTCACGGGTGACATCGGCACCATGGACGAGCGCGGCTTTGTGAAGATCGTGGATCGCAAAAAGGACATGGTCATCGTCAGCGGCTTCAATGTCTACCCCAACGAGGTCGAGGACGTGGTCTCCAACTGCCCCGGCGTGCTGGAGTGCGCGGTGGTCGGCGTGCCCGACGAAAAGTCCGGTGAGGCCATCAAGCTCGTCGTCGTCAAGAAAGACCCGGCACTGACCGAGCAGGCCATCCGCGACTACTGCCAAGCCAATCTGACCGGCTACAAGCGTCCGCGCCACATCGTCTTTCGCACGGATCTGCCCAAGACTCCCGTGGGCAAGATCCTGCGCAGGGAACTGCGCGACGCCTGAGAGTTTTTCATCTTGTCCTTCAAGGCGAGTTCACAGGAGCGCTTGGCGCTCCTTTTTTTATGCCTGTTTTCAGGCCCGTGCCTGTGTGAGCCGGGAGCAAAACGTCACGCCGATACCTGTCTCCACCGCAGCAACAAGGAAATGTGCTTGTTGATATTGGGCAAGTCTTCTTATAATTGTTTCGCCAAATGAACCTGGTTTTATTAGTAAAACAAAAAGCAAATCGCTTTTTGTGTTCTACAACGGTTTCAGGAGAGACATATGAGCGAGATCGCACAAGACAACAGCGCCCGTACTTGGGATCGCCCCGAGGGCTCCAGCTTTGAAGACTGGATGAGCACACGCATTGCGCGCTTTGCCACGCGCAAGTACGACTTCGATGCCCTGAAGTTCCAGGCCGACTTTGATCCCAAATATCGCCGCGGCCAGATGCGTTACATCGGCACGGGCGGCACGGGCGTGGCCTCCGACAGCAACACCATTCCGTCGGAAAACTTCACCTTCTCCACCATGGTGATTCCCGCCGGCCATGAAGGCCCTTCGCATCTGCACACCGATGTGGAAGAAGTGTTCTTCGTGATGCGCGGCAAGCTCAAGCTGGTGCTGGAAAAGGACGGCGAGCGTTTCGAGACCATCCTGACCGATCGCGATGTGGTTTCGGTGCCGCCCGGCGTCTACCGCGAAGAGATCAATGTCGGTGATGAGGATGCGCTGATGTGCGTGATGCTGGGCGCTAAAAAGCCCGTCACTCCGACTTATCCGCCCGAGCATCCTCTGGCCAAGATCAAGCGCTGAGCTTCGTCATGCACGAGGATTTGCTGTCGCTGAAACTGCAGCTGCTGCAGACCGGTTTTCCCGAGCGGCTGGTGAAGCTTCCCCAGGGCGTCCAGGTCGCCTGGCGTGAGGCAGGCGGCGCCAGCTCCGACTTTGCGGTGGTGCTGCTGCATGGCATCAGCTCCGGGGCTGCATCCTGGCTGGATGTGGCGCTGCAGCTGGCTGACAAAGTGCGTGTCCTGGCCTGGGATGCACCCGGTTATGGCGTGTCGACACCGCTGGCACAGTCGGCGCCTGCCGATGCCGACTATGCGCAGGCGCTGGCCCAGTCGCTGCTGGTGCTGGGCGTGCGGCGCTGCATTCTGGTCGGGCACTCGCTGGGCGCCCTGATGGCAGCCAGGCTGGCTGCCATGGCCGCACCAGGACTGGTCGAGCAACTGGTGCTCATCAGCCCGGCGGGCGGCTACGGCGCTGCGGCCAAGGCCGAGCAGCAGGCCAAGGTGCGCGAGGGCCGGCTGGCGGCTCTGGCCGAGAAGGGCGTCGCCGGTCTGGCGGCCGTCATCGACCAGCGCCTGGTGTCCTCCGAGGCTCCTGAAGCCGTGCGTGCATGGGTGCGCTGGAATACGGCGCGTATGCAGCCGCAGGGCTATGCGCAGGCGGTCGAGCTGCTTTGCGGCAGCGATCTGGCACAGGCACGGGGCAGGCTTGGCATGCCGGTCGAGGTTTGGGTCGGCGAGCACGATGTGGTGACTACACCTGCAGCTTGCAAGTCCTGGTCCGAAATGCTGGGCGCGCACTACGGTACGCTTGCGGCTGCCGGTCATGCCTCACCCGTGGAACAACCAATGGAGGTCGCGCATAGGCTGGCATCTTTGTTGAACCAAAGCTATTGCCCCAATACCAGCTGATTGCCATGAGCGAAACCTCCGAGATTTCAACCAACGAACAAGACCGTTACACCGTGCCCGCTCTGGACCGAGGACTGCGCCTGCTGGCCTGCTTTGGCCCGGCGCAACCGGTCTGGAGTGCGCCCGAGCTGGCGCGCAGCCTCGAGCTGCCGCGCTCCACGGTGTTTCGCATGTTGACCACGCTTGAAAACTCGGGGTATCTGCAGCGCAGCGGCACCGAATACCGGCTCGGTCTGGCCGTGTTGCGCCTGGGCTATGACTACCTGTCCACCCAGCCGCTGGCGCAACTGGCCGAGCCTGTGCTGCAGGCCTTGTGCGATGAGCTGGGCATGACCAGCAATCTTGCATTGCGCGACGGCACTTCCGTGGTCTATGTGGCTCGCGTCACTCCGTCCGGAGCATTCCAGGGCGCTGTGCGTGTGGGATCGCGTCTGCCGGCGCATGCGACGGTGCTTGGACGAGCCCTGTTGCATGACATGGACGGCGCGCAGCTGCGCTCGGTGTTTGGTGGCGAGGAGCTGCCCCAGTTCTCCGAGAGCACGCCGCGCAATGTCGACGAGCTGCTGCGCCTGCTGGCCGAGGATCGCGAGCGTGGTTATGCCATGGGCGAGGGCTTTTACGAGCCTGGCGTTTCCAGTATTGCAGCGCCGGTGCGCGCCGCAGACGGGCAGGTGGTTGCGGGGCTGGCCATGGCCATTCCGTTTACCGAGCTGGGGCCCGAAAAAACCCAGCTCTGGGTGCAGAAGGTGCAGCAGGCGGCAGAGACTCTGTCCGCCCATTTGCGCCAGCAGCACCCGGACCATTTGCGCTGACCCCGATCACGCCGGGCCAGCGCATTTTTCAGGAGGCTAGAGATGAAAAATATTGCTTTGATTGGCTGCGGCGCGATTGGCTCCAGTGTGCTGGAGCTGTTGAGCGGAGATACCCGGTTGCAAGTGGGCTGGGTACTGGTTCCCGAGATCACGCCAGCCGTGCGCGAGACGGCTGCCCGCCTGGCGCCACAGGCGCAGCTGCTGCAGGCCCTGCCCGGCGATGCGGTGCCGGATCTTCTCGTGGAATGCGCGGGTCATGCAGCCATAGAGGAGCATGTGCTGCCGGCGCTGGCGCGCGGCATTCCTGCGGTCATCGCATCCATAGGCGCCTTGAGCGCACCGGGCATGGCCGAGCGCGTACAGGCTGCGGCCGAGACCGGCAAGACGCAGGCCCAGCTGTTGTCGGGCGCCATCGGCGGCATTGATGCCCTGGCTGCGGCGCGTGTCGGCGGCCTGGACACGGTGCTCTACACGGGCCGCAAGCCGCCCAAGGCATGGAGCGGCACCCAGGCCGAGCAGGTCTGCGATCTGGACGGACTGACCGAGGCCTTCTGCATTTTCGAGGGTTCGGCGCGCGAGGCCGCACAGCTCTATCCCAAGAATGCGAATGTGGCGGCCACCTTGTCGCTGGCGGGACTGGGGCTGGACAAGACCATGGTGCGTCTGTTTGCCGATCCTGCCGTTCAGGAGAACGTGCACCAGGTCGAGGCGCGGGGTGCCTTCGGAGCCATGGAGCTGACCATGCGCGGCAAGCCTCTGGCGGCCAACCCCAAGACCTCGGCGCTGACCGTGTACAGCGTGGTGCGCGCTGTGCTCAACAACGTGGCTTCCCTGGCCATCTAACCCGGTACTGACCCGTTCCAGCCATGTGCCGTGCCGGTGGCATCGGTCTTGCTTGCGTGTTTGCAAAAGTGCGCGCCAGCACCGCCCATTTGAGCATGGCATCCATGGTGTCATGTCTTTGCCCGCCGGCCTTTGCGCTGCATCAAGCCTGAGGCGCATCGGCCTTTAGCCTTTTTGAAATTTCCGTTCTCCCAGGAGACAAGACCATGCAACGTTCCGCCTTCCTCAAGTCCTGTCTGGCGCTGGCCTGCACCGCTGCGCTCCCCGCCGCCATATCCCCTGCTTTCGCTGCCAGTGCCGCCGAACAGCTGTCCAGCGGTCAGTTCACCATCATTGCGCCGTTCCCCGCCGGCGGAGCAGTGGACATCCTGTCCCGCATCCTGGCCACGGGCCTGACTGAGGAGTACAAGCAGGCCTCCATCGTCGACAACCGCCCCGGTGCCAACGGCAACATCGGCATCGACATGGTCAAGCGCGCCAAGCCCGATGGCCATACCTTGCTGGTCGTGCCTCAGGGCAACCTGACCATCAATCCCACGCTGATGCCCAAGCTGCCCTACAACGTGTTCGGCGACTTCGTGCCCGTGGCCTCAATGGGGCGTGCGGCCAATGTCATCGTCGTCAATCCCCAGGTACCGGCCAAGACCATCCAGGAGCTGGTGGCACTGTCCAAGTCCAAGCCCGATTCGATCAGCTATGCCTCGCCCGGCGTGGGCTCCAGCCTGCACCTGGCCGGCGAGTTGTTCAAGGACAAGTCGGGTGCCGACATCATGCACGTGGCCTACAAGGGCTCGGGGCAGGGCCTGAACGATGCCCTGGGCGGTACCATCCCCATGCTGATCGCCAACATGCCCACCGTGCTGCCCCATGTGCAGTCGGGCAAGCTACGCGCCCTGGCCGTGACCGATGCCACGCGCTCGAGCTTCCTGCCCAATGTGCCGACACTGGCCGAGGCTGGTGTTCCGGGTATTGCCGTTTCGTCCTGGTATGGCGTGCTGGCTCCGAAGAACACACCGCCCGAAGTGGTCAAGCAGCTGGCCGAGGACATCGACAAGGTCATGAAGACCCAGGCCGCGCAGAACCAGCTCAAGGCCCAGGGCATGACCCCCTGGGTGGTCAAGGGCGATGCCTTTGGCGAGCTGATTCGCAAGGAGACCGCGCTGTGGGCGCCCGTGGTCAAGAGCCACAATATCGTGGCGCAGTAAACCGTCATGCTCTAATCGCGCCTCTTGCGCTTCCCACAAAAGCGGCCCAGTGCCGCTTTTGTGCTTTCTTTTGTGCTTTCACCAGGGCCTAGAGGCCCATGTTCGGAGTATCCCCATCCATGACGCTTGCCATTCTCAGCGCTCTTGCCGAAGAACAACACGGCCTGGTCGACGCCATGCAGGACATGCAATGCCTGCGCCATGCCGGACGCGACTTCTGGCTGGGCCGGCTGCACGGGCATGAGGTGGTCTGCGCGCTGTCGGGCATAGGCAAGGTGGCCGCCGCCACCACCACTGCCGCGCTGATCGAGCGCTTTGGCGTGCGCGGCATTCTGTTCACCGGCGTGGCGGGCGGCATCGGCGCGGATGTGAACGTGGGCGATGTGGTGATCGCGCGGACCTTTCTGCAGCATGACATGGATGCCTCGCCGATCTTTCCGCGCTGGCAGTTGCCCGGCTACGGCTGCAGCACCCTGGCCTGCGACGAGGCGGCGACGGACAGACTGGTGCAGGCCGCCGACTCGGCGCTGCGCTCGGGCATCGTGGCTTCGTATGCTTCGGCCCGCGTCCATGAGGGCCTGATTGCCAGCGGCGATCAGTTTGTCAGCTCGCGCCAGGCCAGTGCGCGGCTGAGAGCCGATCTGGAGGCCGCCGGCCATGCCGTGCTGGCCGTGGAGATGGAGGGCGCTGCCGTGGCCCAGACCTGCCTGGATTACGGCACGCCGTTTACTGCAATGCGCACCATCTCGGACCGGGCGGACGACAGCGCCCATGTGGATTTTTCGGATTTCGTGCGCACGGTGGCAAGCCGCTACGCGCAACGCGTGGTGCTGGATTTTCTGCGCCAGACGCCCGCGAAGAAGCAGGCTGTTTGCTAATCTTTTAGTATCTGTAAGCGATTGATAAATATGAGTTTTAAGGTGTTTTAAGCCTGAACTCATTCACTGATAGGCGCTATAAGCTATTGATATTGATGACTTCGATCCAGCCTGCCGACAACTGCAGGCCGGATACCTTTTGTTGCCCTGTTTTCCTTTCAACCGCGCTTGTCGCGGTTTTTTTACGCCCGTATGTCGCTGTGGTGTGCTGACTACGGGTTTCTCCGGGTATTGACTCAAAAGAAGCTCACTAAACTGCAGTCTTGTTTCAAGAAAAAAGTGTCATTTCATATTTGAAACAAACAAGGTTTAAGATGACCCTCAACACCATGCCTTCCACCGGTCAGCTCGCTGGGCGCCGGATCCTTGTGACCGGCGCTGCCCGCGGCCTGGGTTTTGCTTTTGCTCAGACGCTGTGCCAACAGGGGGCACAGCTTGTCTTGGCCGATCTGCGCGCCGAATTGCTGAGCGAAGCCGTTGCCAAGCTGCGCGCCATGGGCTTCGAGGCTCACGGCGTCGCCTTTGATGCGAGCAACCCGGCTTCCATAGAACAGTGCGCACAGCAGGCCGTGCAGACCCTCGGCGGTCTGGATGGCCTGGTCAACAACGCGGCCGTGACGGACTCCGGCGGCAAGGGCATGGACGACATTGCCCTGGACAAATGGGACCAGGTGATGAACGTCAATGTGCGTGGTGTCTGGCTGATGACCCGTGCCTGCCGTGCGGCGCTCAAGGACAGCGGGCGCGGCGCCATCGTCAATCTGGCTTCCGACACTGCCATGTGGGGCGCTCCCAACCTGATGGCCTATGTGGCGAGCAAGGGCGCCGTGATGGCCATGACGCGCTCCATGGCGCGCGAGCTGGGCGCGGATGCCATCACCATCAATGCCGTGGCTCCGGGCCTGGTGCTGGTCGAGGCCACCGAGTACGTGCCTGAGCACCGTCATCGCCTCTACATCGACCAGCGCGCGCTGCAGCGCGAGCAAGGGCCCGAGGATGTCTCGGGTGCCGTGTCCTATCTGCTGTCGGACGGTGCGCGCTTCGTGACGGGGCAGGTGCTGCCCGTCAACGGCGGCTTCGTCATGAACTGATATGAATTGCCCCCTGAGTCGCTGCGCGCCTTCCCCCCAGGGGGACGACAGCCTCGCTGCGGGGCGGCCCTTGCTTGCTGTCTCTGGCGACGGAAACGGTGCATGCAGCGGGGGCGCTTCAAGCTTGGGTGCAACAAGCTGGAATGAACCGAAAGTTGGATATGTCTGCTTCCACTATTCCTGAAGATGCTGGTGGCGCGCCGGACGGCGGCTCCGACAAGTACATGGTGCCCGCGCTGGAGCGCGGCCTGCGCCTGCTGCAGGAGTTCGGTCGCGGCAACGCCACGCTGGGCGCTCCCGAGCTGGCGCGCCGCCTGCAGCTGCCGCGCGCCACAGTGTTCCGCATGCTCAACACGCTGGAGAGCATGGGCTTTCTGCAGCGCGCCGAGGGCGGCAACGATTACCGGCTGGGCCTGTCCGTGCTGCGCCTGGGCTTCGAGTTCCTGTCCTCCATGGACCTGACCGAGCTGGGCCAGCCCGTGATCGCGCGGCTGTGCGAGGCAATCCGCTTCCCCTGCAACATCGTGGTGCGCGACGGCCGCTACATCGTCTATGTGGCCAAGGTCACGCCGCCGACACCGCTGACCAGCTCGGTGCGCGTGGGCACGCGGCTGCCCGCCCATGCCACGCTGCTGGGTCGCATCCTGCTGGCCGACCTGTCGCTGCCGGAGCTGCGTGCCCTCTATCCCGAAGAGCAACTGGAAGGCCATTCGCCCAATACGCCCAGGACCGTGATCGAGCTCTTCGACCTGGTTCAGTCCGATCGCGAGCGTGGCCATGTGGCCGGTGCGGGCTTCTACGAAAGCTCGATCTCCACCATCGCGGCGCCCGTGCGCGATCACAGCGGCCGAGTCATCGCAGCCCTTGGGGTGACCCTGGCCTCGGCCCAGATCGACCTCGAGCGCCAGACGGAGCTGGTGCCGCGTGTCTGTGCGGCGGCCACCGAACTGTCGGAGCTGCTCAACTACCGGCCGCAGTCCAGCGCGCAGGTTCTGTCCATCACTTCAAGGCGCGCAGGAGGCGGCCATGCATGATTTCACACTCGACGCGACGGCCGTCGTCACCGGCGGCTCTTCGGGCATAGGCCTGGCCACGGTGGAGCTGCTGCTGGCCCAGGGCGCACGCGTGGCCCTGTGCGGCCGCAATCCAGAGCGCCTGGAGCAGGCCGTCAAGCAACTGCTGGAGCGTCATCCCGAGGCCAGCGCGCGCCTGTTCGCCCAGGCTTGCGACGTGCTCGATGCCGAGCAGGTGCAGCAGTTCGCCCGCGCCAGCGAAGCGGCTCTGGGCCCGGCTTCCATCCTCATCAACAACGCCGGTCAGGGACGTGTCTCCACCTTCGAGAACACCAGCGACGAAGCCTGGACCGAAGAGCTGCACCTGAAGTTCTTCTCGGTGCTGCATCCCACGCGCGCCTTTCTGCCGCAGCTTGAGCGCGGCGAAGGCTCGGCCATCGTCTGTGTGAACTCGCTGCTGGCTTCCCAGCCGGAGCCGCACATGGTCGCGACCTCGGCGGCGCGCGCCGGTCTCAAGAACCTGGTGCGCTCCATGGCCACCGAGTTCGCGCCCAAGGGCGTGCGCGTCAACGGCATCCTGGTCGGCCTCATCGAGTCAGGCCAGTGGCGCCGCCGCTTCGATGCCCGCGAGGACCGCAGCCAGACCTGGGAGCAGTGGAGCGCCGAGCTGGCCTCCAAGAAGTCCATTCCGCTGGGCCGCCTGGGATCACCCGCCGAAGCCGCGCGCGCCATTTTCTATCTCGCCACGCCGTTGTCGTCATACACGACCGGCAGCCATATCGATGTTTCCGGAGGCCTTTCCCGCCATGCCTAACGCAACCCAAATCACCGTCGGCGCCGTCATTGCCGAATTCCTCGAGCACTGCGACGTGAAGGCCGCCTTCGGGGTGATCTCCATCCACAACATGCCCATCCTCGACGCGATGTTTGCACGCGGCAAGGTGCGCTTTGTGATGGCGCGCGGCGAGGCTGGCGCCGGCAATATGGCCGACGCCTGCGCGCGTTCCACCTCCAGCCTGGGCGTGTGCATCACCAGCACCGGCCCGGCTTCGGGCAATATCGCCGGCAGCCTGGTGGAAGCCTATACGGCCGGCACGCCGCTCTTGCATATCACGGGCCAGATCGAGACCCAGTACCTGGACAAGAAGCTGTCGTACATCCACGAGGCGCCGGACCAGCTGACCATGCTGAAGTCCGTCTCCAAGGCCGCTTTCCGCGTGCTGAGCGCCGAGACCTGCTTGTCCACGCTCAAGGCCGCGGTGCAGGCCGCGATGACTGCCCCCACGGGCCCGGTCAGCGTGGAGATTCCCATCGACATCCAGCAGGCGCTGATAGACATGCCGGCCGATCTGTCGCCGCTGCCGGTGGCTGTGCTGGCACCCAGCGAGACCGCGCTCGATGCACTGGCCGACCAGTTGGCCAAGGCCAGGCGCCCGCTGCTGTGGCTGGGCGGCGGCGCCCGCCATGCCGTTGCCGCAGTGCAGCGCCTCAAAGCCATGGGCTTCGGCATCGTCAGCACCGGCCAGGGCCGCGGTATCGTGCCCGAGGACGATCCCGCATCGCTGGGCGCCTACAACATCCAGAAGCCCGTCGAGGCCTTCTACCAGCGCTGCGACGCCATGCTGGCCGTGGGCACGCGCCTGCGCAGCAACGAGACGCTGAAGTACGAACTCAAGCTGCCGCGCCCGCTGCTGCGCATCGATGTGGACGCCGCTCAGCAGGGCCGCTGCTATATGGATGACGGTTTTGTCTGCGGCGACTCGGCCCTGGCCCTGAACGGCCTGGCCGACCGCCTGGAAGCGCGCGGCTACCGGGCCGATCCCGAGCTGCTGGCCGATCTGCGCCAGGTGCACGACGAAGTCGTGGCCACCATGCGCGACGGCCTGGGCCCCTACAGTGCCCTGGTGCAGCAGCTGCAGCAGGCCGTGGGCCGCAACTTCAACTGGGTGCGTGACGTGACCGTCTCCAACAGCACCTGGGGCAACCGCGAGCTGCGCTTCTTCGAGCCCAACGCAGGCGTGCACGCCACGGGCGGCGGCATCGGCATGGGCATGCCCATGGCCATTGGCGCGGCCATCGGCGCGGCCGAAAGCGGCTCGGGCCGCAAGACGCTGGGCCTGGCCGGCGACGGCGGCTTCATCCTGAACCTGGGCGAGCTCGCCACTCTGGTGCAGGAAGAGTGCGACACCATGATCGTGTTGATGAACGACCAGCGCTATGGCGTGATCCAGAACATCCAGGACGCCTCCTACGGCGGCCGCCGCTGCTATGTGGAGCTGCACACGCCCGACTACGCACAGTTGTGCGCGTCCATCAAGCTGCCCCATGCCCGCGTGAGCCATCTCGACGAGCTGCCTGCGGTGCTGGAAGGCGCCTGGGGCAAGAAGGGGCCCTTCCTGCTCGAGATCGACATGCGCGCCATCGGCAGCTTCAAGACCACGTTCTCGGGCCCGCCTGTGAACAAGCTGGACCAGATCCCGGCCACCACCAAGGCTCAGTGAGGAGTTTCACCATGTCCAAGCTAGAACTGCTCCCCATCAATATCGCCGGCGAATGGCGCCTGGGCGGCGGCGACGAATCCGCCACGCTGTACCCCGCGACCGGCGAGGTGGTGGGCCGCCTGCGCGCCCCCAGCCTGGCCGATGTGCAAGAGGCCATCCAGAAGGCCGACCAGGCCTTTCGCACCAGCGGCTGGGCCCAGAAAAAGCCCCATGAACGCGCCGCCGTGCTGCATCGCGTGGCCCAACTGATCCGCGAACGCGCCGAGCCCCTGGCCCAGCTGCAGCGCCTCGATAACGGCAAGCCCATCAGCGAGACGCGCGCCCTGGTGGCCAGCGCCGCCGGCACCTTCCAGTTCTTCGCTGCGGCCTGCGAGACCATGGAAGAGACCATCACGCCGTCGCGTGGCGACTTCATGACCATGAGCGTCTACGAGCCCATGGGCGTGGTCGCGGCCATCACGCCGTGGAATTCGCCCATCGCCAGCGAGGCGCAAAAGCTCGCTCCCGCGCTGGCCGCAGGCAACGCGGTGGTGGTCAAGCCCGCCGAAGCCACGCCGCTGCTGGCGCTGGAGCTGGCGAAGATCTGCGAGGAAGCCGGTGTTCCGAAGGGCATCGTCAGCGTGTTGCCCGGCCGCGGCTCGGTGATCGGCGACGCCATCACCAAGCACCCGCTGGTCAAGCGCGTATCGTTCACCGGCGGCACTTCCACCGGCAAGCACATTGCCCGCATCGCGGCCGACAAGATGATGCCCGTCTCGCTGGAGCTGGGCGGCAAGTCGGCCACCATGGTGCTGGAAGACGCCGACCTCGACCATGCCGTCAACGGTGTGCTCTACGGCATCTTCAGCTCCTCGGGCGAGTCGTGCATCGCCGGCTCGCGCCTGTTCGTGGCGAGGCAGCTCTATGGCGACTTCATGGAGCGCCTCACGGCCAAGGCCGCCGCCTTGCGCGTGGGCGATCCGGCAGACGAGCGCACCCAGATGGGCCCGCTGATCACCGCCAAGCACCGCGAATCCATCGAGAGCTACGTGCAGCTGGGCCTGTCCGAAGGCGGCCGGCTGCGCACCGGCGGCCACCGCCCCGAGGGCGCGCTGTACGAGCGCGGCTACTACTACCGCCCGACCATCCTCGAAGGCGTGAACAACAACGACCAGATCTGCCAGCAGGAGATCTTCGGCCCCGTGCTCGTGGCCATGCCCTTCGACGACGAAGAGGCGCTGCTGGAGCAGGCCAACGACAGCGTCTACGCACTGGCCGCCGGCATCTGGACGCGCGACTACAAGGCCGCGTGGCGCATCGGCCGTGCCGTGCAGGCCGGCACCGTGTGGATCAACACCTACAAGCAGTTTTCCATCTCCACGCCCTTCGGTGGCTGGCGTGACAGCGGCCTGGGCCGCGAAAAAGGCCGTCTGGGCATACAGCAGTACATGGAGCAGAAGAGCATGTACTGGGGTTTGAACGAGAACCCCATCGCTTGGGCGAATTGAAGGAGCACGACATGAGCGTACTGGGCATTGACGAAATCAGCTACGGCGCCGACGATCTCGCGGCCTGCCGCCAGTTCTTCCTCGACTGGGGCCTGAGCCTGGCCGAGGAGCAGGCCGACCGGCTGGTGTTCGAGACACTGAACGGCTGCCGCGTGATCGTGGCCGCCACCAATCACCCCGATCTGCCGCCCGCCATCGAAGCCGGCCCCACGCTGCGCGAAGTGGTCTGGGGGGTGGAAAGCGAAGCCGACCTGGCTTTGTATGCAGATCGCATCCGCGCGCTTCCAGGCTTCGTCCAGGGCAATGGCCGCATCGGCTGCACCGACCCCAACGGCCTGGCCGTGCGCCTGCAGCTCACGCAAAAGCGCGATGTGCAGATGCAAAGTGCCGAGTACAACACCTGGGACCGCAAGGGTCGCATCAACCAGGCCAGCCCGGCCTACGAGCGCGCCCAGCCCATCGAGGTCGGCCATGTGGTGTTCTTCGTCAAGGACGTGCAGGCCTGCGAGCGCTTCTATGTGGAGAACTTCGGCTTTGCGGCCTCGGACCGCTATCCCGAGCGAGGCGCTTTTCTGCGCACCGCGCCCGATGGCGGCCACCACGACATCTTTTTGCTGCAGCGCCCCGACAAGCATGCGGGCCTGAACCATGTTGCCTTCACCGTGCGCGACATCCACGAGGTCTTCGGCGGCGGCATGCATATCTCGCGCTGCGGCTGGGACACCCAGCTCGGCCCGGGCCGCCACCCCGTGTCCTCGGCCTATTTCTGGTACTTCAAGAACCCGGCCGGCGCCCTGGTCGAGTACTACGCCGACGAGGACCAGCTGACAGC
Organism: Comamonas sp. A7-5; assembly: GCF_039581385.1. NCBI lineage: Bacteria > Pseudomonadati > Pseudomonadota > Betaproteobacteria > Burkholderiales > Comamonadaceae > Comamonas > Comamonas sp. A7-5. The sequence goes on along the minus strand of NZ_JBCPWO010000003.1, from coordinate 53,438 downwards.
CGACTGGCAGCCGCGCGAGTTCGAGCCCGGCCCGACGGTGTTCGCCGAGTGGGCCATCGACGGCGGCCTCGACGGCAATACGCGGCGCCAAAAGGGCGTGGGCGCTGCCGACGGCAAGTTCCTGACCGACAAGAAATGAAACACCCGCTGAGTCGCTTCGCGCCTTCCCCCTCTCTCGCTGCGCGGGAGGGGACAACACCCTCGCTGCGGGGCGGCCCTTGCTCGGTGTCTCTGATGTGTTCACCAGATCCTCTGGCTGGCTAGAGGCTTAACCACAACCCCACGGGCTATTTCATGAAAAACATTCGTCGCCAGGTAGTTATCTCTGCTGCATTGCTGGCTGCAGCCCAGATGTCCGGTTCCGCGCTGGCGCAAGCTTATCCAAGCAAGCCCATCACCATCGTCGTGGCCTATCCGGCCGGCGGCGATACCGATGCCATGGCGCGCCTGTATGCAGAGAAGCTGGGCCAGCGACTGGGTCAGCCCGTGGTGGTGGACAACCGGCCAGGTGCCAGCGGCACCATCGGCACCGTGCATGTGGCCAAGGCCGCACCCGACGGCTATACCTTGCTGCTGGCGCCCAATACCTTTGCCATTGCCCAGTTCGTGCTCAAGACCAACGCGGGTTCGAGCTATGACGTGCTTGGTGGCTTCACGCCCATCGTGCAGACCAGCGTGCAGCCCATGTTCGTGGCTGCCAGCCAGGGCTCGGGCATCAAGGACATCAAGACCCTGGCGAGCCAGGGCAAGCGCGACGGCCTGACCTATGCCAGCCCCGGCAGCGGATCGCCCATGCACATCCTGGGCGAGATGTTCAACAAGGCCGCAGGCACCAAGCTGTCCCACATTCCCTACAAGGGCGTGGCGCCCGCAGTCAACGACCTGATCGGCGGCCATGTGCCCACGACCTTCATGACCTGGGGCCCCATCGCGCCCTACGCAGGCGGCAAGGTCAATGTGCTGGCCGTGGCCGATGCCCAGCGCAGCCCGCTGGCACCGAATGTGCCCACGCTGGCCGAGCAGGGCGTCAAGGATGTGGAAGTGTCGGCCTGGCAGGGCCTGTTCGGCCCCAAGGGCATGAAGCCCGAGACCGTCAAGCTGCTGAACACCCACCTCAATGAAATTCTGAGGATGCCGGACGTGGTTGCCAAGATGGCGGCCTTCGGCGCCCTGCCTGCGGGCGGCGAGCCGGCACGTCTGGAAAAGACCAATGCTGCCGACTACAACCGCTTCGGCAAGCTCATCAAGGACCTGGATATCCGGGCCGACTAAATGACCACCCCCTGAGTCGCTTCGCGCCTTCCCGTTGCACGGCGCCCCCCAAGGGGGACGAGACCCTCGGTGTGGGGCGGCACTCAGGGCAATGAAGCAGAACCACGATTCAAGACAGTTTTCGAAGGAGAGAACCATGGCCGCTGATCGATATCTCGAGCCGCATCAGGCGCGCGAGCGCGCCTCCACCCTGTTTGAGGACCTGCTGGGCGACTCCATTGAGCGTGCCTTCGGCGAGGGCGTGCAGACGCTGCCCGAGCTGGTGGCCTACATCAACCGCAGCGGCCCCGCCGGCGAGAACGGCGAGCCCTGGACCGAAGACAGCTTTCAGGCGCTGATGGCCCGTCTGGGCTATTGAGACAGAACAGGACAGGAGTACCCCATGAACGTACAAACCATCACCATCGATCCGGTGGACCGTTTGCTCAACACGGGTCTGAAGAGCCTCTGGTATGCGGTCTGCCCTTCGGATTTCGTCAAGACCGAGCCCGTCTCGCTGCGCCGCTTCGGCCGCAAGATCGCGCTGTGGCGCGATGCTGCCGGTCAGGTCCATGCGCTGGAAGACCATTGCCCGCACCGCGGCGCACCGCTGTCCCAGGGCGTGATCCTGGGCGACCGCCTGGCCTGCCCCTACCACGGCGTGGAAGTGCGCTGCGACGGCACGGTGACCAAGGTGCCTGGCAGCCCCGGCTGCAAGCTCGAAGGCTCGCGCGCCGCGCTGGCTTTCCATGTGCGCGAGATGCATGGTGCGATCTTTCTCTACAACAGCGACAAGCATGTGGACGAGGCGCCCGAGTTCAGCCTGCCCGAGGAACTGAGCTCGCCCGAGTACTCGAACTTCCTGTGCTATGCCGAGTGGCGCAGCGACTACCGCTACGCGCTGGACAACGTCATGGACCCCATGCACGGCACTTTCCTGCACAAGCAGTCGCACTCCATGGCCGAGGGCGACAGCAAGGCCAGCTTCCAGGTGCGTGACACCGATCACGGCTTTGTGTTCGAGAAGGTCGGCCAGCGCGGCGTGAACTTCGACTGGACCGAATATGGCGAAACCGGCGTGCAGTGGATGCGCCTGGAGATTCCCTATCCCAAGACCGGCGGCCCCGGCGGCAACTTTGCCATCGTCGCCTGCGTCACGCCCATCAGCGCCGATCTGTGCGCCGTGTTCTTCTGGCGTGCGCGCAAGGTGCAGGGCTGGATGCGCGACACCTGGCGCTTCCTCTACCGCAACCGCCTCGAGGCACGCCACTGGGCCGTGCTGGAGCAGGACCGCATCATGATGGAGCAGATGGAAGCCGACGCCAACGAGCGCGAGAATCTCTACCAGCATGACATCGGCCTGGTGCGCCTGCGTCGCCACCTGCGTCGTCAGGCCCAGGAACAGATCGACGAAGGCATCGCATCATGAGCAACAGCTTGCAGGCCTTTGTGCACACGCTGCGCTTCGAGGCCCAGGACACCATCAGCGTGGAGCTGCGCCCGGTCGATGGCGGCGAGTTCCCGGCCTTTACGGCCGGCTCGCACATCGATCTGCACCTGCCCAACGGGCTGGTGCGCAGCTATTCCCTGTCCAACGACAGCAGCGAGCGCCACCGCTACGTGGTCGGCGTGCTGCGCGACCGCGCCAGCCGCGGTGGCTCGCGCTGCGTGCACGAGTCGCTGCGCGTGGGCATGCCCATCACCATCTCCGAGCCGCGCAACCACTTCGCACTCGACGAGACAGCGACGCATTCGGTGCTGGTGGCCGGTGGCATAGGCATCACGCCCATGCTGTGCATGGCACGCCGGCTCAAGGCCCTGGGGCATTCGTTCGAGATGCTGTACTTTGCGCGCGAGCGCAAGAGCGCGGCCTTCCTTGATGAGCTCGCGGCATTGGGCATGCCGCTGCACCTGCACTTCGATGCCGAGGCGGGCGGGCCGCCCGACCTGAAGGCATTGCTGGCGCAGCGCGCACCCGATGCGGGCCTGCACCACTACTCCTGCGGCCCGACGCCCATGCTCGACGCTTTCGAGAAGTTCTGCGCCGAGCTCGGCCATGCCAACGCCCACATTGAGCGTTTCACGCCGGTGGAAGTCAAGGCCGCGTCCGATGCGCGCAGCAACTACACGGTGGAGCTCAAGCGCAGCGGCCGCTTCATCGAGATCACGCCCGACAAGTCCCTGCTGGACACGCTGCTGGACGCCGGTGTCGATGTGGACCACAGCTGCTGCGAAGGGGTCTGCGGCTCCTGCGAGACCCGCGTGCTGGAAGGTGTGCCCGACCACCGCGACTCGGTGCTCAGCCCCAAGGAGCGCGCCGCCAACAAGGTCATGATGGTCTGCGTCTCCGGCTGCAAGAGCGAGCGTTTAGTTCTGGATATATGACGCTCCGGGGTACGTGTCGTACCGGTGCTTCCCTGCTCGCTGCGCGAGTGAGGTGGCACCTTCGGTGCGACGCGACCGGCCCGGGCCCTTGCTCGGTATCCCTTGGCCGCGCCATGTTGAATTGACCAGCGCAGCACCGGACCAGCCACTGAATAAAAGCCACCGTCCCAAACCACCTCTTAGAGGAGACAAAACCATGAAATCCATCCATACGCCGGCCCTCGGCGTGGCGCTAGCCTGTCTGGCGTCTTTGCCCGGTGCCGCTTCGGCACAGTCCAAGGTCGAGCTTTTCGGCGTCGTCGACGTCGGCGTTGCCCATCTGGGCGGCTCGGGAGCCTCCAAGACCGGTCTTTCCACAGGCGGTGCCAACATCAGCCGCCTGGGCTTTCGAGGCACAGAGGACCTGGGCGGCGGCCTGAAGGCGGGATTCTGGCTCGAGGCCGGCCTGGATGTGGACAGCGGCGCTGGCAAGGCCACGGGCGGCGGTCTGAGCTTCAACCGCCGCTCCACAGTCAGCCTGATGGGCAACTGGGGCGAGGTGCGCCTGGGGCGCGATGACTCGGCCACTTTTCTGAACACGCTGATCTTCGATCCCTTCCTGACCAACGGCGTCGGCGGCACGGGTGCCTTCACCATGCTGGGCATTCCGGGCATCCCTTCGACTGGCGGTGCGCCCATACAGATCAGCAATGCGGTGAGCTATTTCCTGCCCCAGAACCTGGGCGGCTTCTACGGCCAGGCACAGCTGGCATTCGGTGAGCAGCCCAGCGGTGCTCCCAACAAGCGCGAGGGCGACTACCGTGGCCTGCGCCTGGGTTACCGCCAGGGCGCTTTCAATGGTGCGCTGGCCACGGGCCGGCTCTACGGCAATACCAGTGACACCAATCTGACGGCGAACAATGTGGGCCTGTCCTACGACTTCGGCGTGGCCAAGCCCATGCTGCTGTGGGCCTCGGAAAAACGCGGCCCCACCAAGATCACGGCCGTGCAGCTGGGCGTGACGGCTCCCGTGGGCAATGGCGAGGCCCGTGCCTCCTTTGGCCACTACAACCTGTCCGGTAGCAATGCGGACTGGAACAAGATCAGCGTGGGCTATGGCTACAACCTCTCCAAGCGCACCCAGGTCTACGGCACTTATGCCTTCCTGAAGAACAAGGGCTCGGCGGCGAAGTCCATCGGCGTGCAGGGGCTGAGCGCTCCCGGTACCACGCCGGGCGGCAACTCCAATGGCCTGGAACTGGGCATCCGCCACTTCTTCTGATCCTGCCCCGCAGGGCCGGCCTTGGCCGGCCCCGGGGTTTCGGCGGCAGCACGGCTGCCGAACCGCGCGCCCGCCAGGACGTGCGCCCTGGCGGGGCCGGCGAGTGCCGGTCCCGGCTTTTCTCTCTTACAACGCTAGCCGGACCCATATCATGAAAGACTCACGCTCGTTGCGCTGGTGGGGCGTGGTCACGCTGTTCGTGATCGTCGCCATTTCCTACGTGGATCGGATCAATATCTCGGTCCTCATCACCGATCACGACTTTCTGTCGCACATCGGTCTCACACCCGACGATCGAACGCGTCAGGGCCTGCTGGCCACGGCCTTCATGGTCGGTTACGGTGTTTCGTCCTTTGTGCTCACGCCATTCTGCGCGGCGCTGTTCGGCGTGCGCCGCAGCCTGTTCGCGGGGCTGCTGCTGTGGGGCGTGGTGACCTTTTTGTCGCCGGCCATGAACAGCTACGGCTTGCTGCTGGCATCGCGCATTCTGCTGGGCGTGTCCGAGGGGCCGCTGTTCTCCCTGGCCGGCAGCTACATCAAGGCGCATTTCGAGAGCCGCGAGAACGGCAAACCCAACTCCCTGGTCAATATGGGCACCGGACTGGGCCTGGCGGTGGGCTATCCCTTCGTCGGCTACCTAGTCGTGGGCCACAACTGGGAGACCTCGTTCCATGTGCTGGGCCTGATCAACGTGCTGCTGGGCGTTCCGCTGGTCTGGGCTTTTGTGCGCATGCCCAAGGTGGAGACCGGCATGCCCAAGCCCCAGTCGATGGGCGAGGCCGTGGGGCAGGTGGGCCGGATCGTGCGCGGTGCCATGCACACGCGCTATCTGTGGCTGATCACCATTCTCACGGCGGCCTTTCTGTCCTATCTCTGGGGCAGCAGCAACTGGCTGCCCGCCTATCTCAAGGAGTCGCGCGGCTTTTCCATGCGCGAGATGGGCTGGCTGGCTTCGCTGCCGCAATATGCGAGCGTGGCGGCGGTCTTTGTCGGCGGCATGATCATCGACCGCATCGCGCGCCGGCAGGTGCCGCTGATCTTTGTCTTCGGCAGCTTGGGCGTGGCGATTGCAGTGTGGCTGGCCATCCATATGGAAGACCGCTATGCGGCAGCTTATTGCCTGATTGCCGCCAACTTCTGCTGGGGACTGATGAGCCCGGCCATCCCCAGCACCGTGCAGCACTGCGCGCGGCCCGAGCATGTGGCCAGCGCCTATGGCGTGGTCAACGGCGCGGGCAGCCTGGTCGCGGGCTTCATGCCGGCCATCATGGGGGCGGTGATAGGCACGCTGTCGGCCCGCGGCGGCGTGAGCGCGGGATTCTTTGCGGGCTTCGCGGCGCTGATAGGCACGCAGGTGATCGTGATGCTCTGCGGCATCGTGCTCTGGGTGCGCGAGCGCGGTGAGGGTAGTGCCGCATAAGCTACCCTCAGACTGTTCAGTGGAAGCAGTCTCAGATCATCCTGCCTTATGCATCTGTGATGCTGCTCAGACGATAGCTTCTGCAGTGCAGTGACCTTGTCTCTGCGACCTGTGGATTTTCAGTCCTGGGCCTGCGCTTGACTTCATCCCCGCTTGCATGGGGCAGGGCTGAGGTGGACTGCGTCAATGCACTTAGTCCTTGGTGCTGGCAGACTGGAACTGCGGTAATGAGCGATGGCGAACATCGCATTCAGCGCGTCCGCGACTATGTGGAACAAACGCACGAACTCATCGAACTGGGATGCAAGAGGCAGTCCCGCCGGCATGCGACCGGGACCAGCGCAAAGCTGCCTCCATGAGTGGTTTGTGTGCCATACAACGATCACCTGTGCATCCTGACCCCGGCGCAGCGCCAGCGTGGCCCGGCGCCGGGTTTGACCGCAGCGCCGGGCAGTAACTGAGGGCGGTGCTTCTGCCGCGGTGGGGCCATAGTCGCGAGCGGACCGCTGCCTGGATGCAACGGAAGGGCGGTGACGATCTCGGCGAGGTATCCAGGAGAACCCTATTGCACAACGCCTAAGAACTACTTAGTCTTCGTTTCTGAATATTTCAAATATATTTACAGTCTATTTAAAGACGAAGTATTTCACCGCTCATCTGGATTCCGTGCGCTGATGCAGCGAGCGTTATCCCAACAAACGGTTTCGTGCAACGGACTTGCGCGGAACTGAAGGCGGTGTTCTTAGGTGGTTTTTTACAAGGGTAGTTTTATGGAAACGAACATCTTTACCGGCACCATTCCTGCACTCATGACTCCATGCACCGCACAAGGCACGCCAGATTACGACGCGCTGGTCGCCATGGGCAAAGAGCTCATGGCCGCAGGCATGAGCGCTGTTGTGTACTGCGGATCCATGGGGGATTGGCCTCTTCTCACGGCAGAGCAACGCCAAGAGGGCGTGGCCAGGCTGGTGGCCGCAGGTATCCCGACTATTGTGGGGACCGGCGCGGTGAACTCGAAGGAAGCCGTGGCTCATGCCGCCCACGCTGCGAAAGTGGGGGCACAGGGGTTGATGGTGATTCCTCGGGTGTTGTCGCGCGGCACTTCCCTGGCTGCGCAGAAAGCCCACTTCACTGCTATTTTGGAAGCCGCCCCGAAGCTGCCGGCCGTGATCTACAACAGCCCACACTATGGCTTTGCAACTCGCGCCGACATGTTCTTCGAGCTGCGCGCCAAGTACTCCAACCTGATCGGCTTCAAGGAGTTCGGCGGTGCAGAAGGCCTGCGCTATGCCGCTGAGCACATCACCTCGAAGGACAACGACGTCACATTGATGGCGGGTGTCGACACCCAGGTGTTTTATGGTTTTGTGAATTGCGGTGCTACGGGTTGCATTACGGGCATTGGCAATGCACTACCCAAGGAAGTTCTGCTCCTGGTTGAGCTGAGCAAAAAAGCAGCTCAGGGGGATGTCGTTGCTCGGCGTCAAGCTCAGGAGTTGGATGCTGCACTGGCCGTGCTGTCGTCCTTTGACGAAGGCACGGATCTGGTTCTGTACTACAAGCACCTGCTGGTCCTCAACGGCAAGAAGGAGTACACGCTGCACTTCAATGCAAGCGATGTATTGACCGACTCGCAACGCCGGTATGCCGAATCCCAGTATCAACTCTTTCGTAACTGGTATGCCGCCTGGTCCAAGGGTCTGAGTCATTGATCCAGCGTGAGTCAGCTCCCCGTGGGGAGCTTTTTTTGGGGCATCGATCCAGATCGGAAGCTTGCATCTTCCAGGAACCAGGGTTAGCAGTTTCGCCGGGTTTCCAGGCAAACACCTATTGGATCAATTGAAAAAACTTTTAATATATTTAATATATTTTTGAGATGTATTCAATCATCTGCGCCTCATTTCGTCAAATCTAAAGAACCTATATGGACGATACAACCCGACCCGCTACCGCCATCAAGCAGCCGCCATGGATTGTGCGCTGGGTGCTGGATGCCTCTGATGCGCTGCTGCGCATGGAACGGTGGTTGCTCACCTTCGCGATGTGTTTTCTGACCGCACTCATTTTGCTCAATGTGGTGACACGCTACAGCGGCATGCCGCTGTACTGGGTGGATGAAGCGGCGGTGTACACCGTGGTCTGGCTCACCTTCATCGGTGCTTCGGTCATGACGCGCCTGCGACTGGATTTTGCGGTGACGATGCTCACCGATAAGCTGAGTCCTCGCAACGCGCGGCGTGCCAAGGTGATTGCCACGGTCGGAGTGCTGTTTTTTTCTTTGGCGCTCTTTGCGATGTGCTGGCGTTGGATGGATCCCATTGGTATTGCCAGCAAGGGGTTTGATGCCAAGGAATACGCGGCGGAGTCGTTTAACTTTCTCTATACCGAACACACCCAGACGCTGGAGTGGCCGGTCTGGGTGCTGCAACTGATCATGCCGATCTTCGCAGTCTGTATGAGCCTGCATGCACTTGCCAACCTGTTGGAAGACATGAGCCTCGCACCCAAGCGCCAGCACCCTGGCTTTGCGGCAACCAACCCAGATGCGGTGAACTGACATGCTGACCTCCATTTTCTTCATCGCGATCATGATGGTGGGTGTTCCCATCGGCCTCTGTCTTTGCCTTTCGGGGATTTTTTATATCTACAACACCGAGAACACTGTGTTGCTGCAGTCCTTTCCTTCCCAGATGTTCGGGGGGGTGGACAGCTATGGCCTGATTGCCATACCGCTTTTTATCTTGATCGGTGAGGTCATGAACAGCGGCGGCATTACACGCCGACTGGTGGACTTGTCGATGGCGTTTGTGGGCTCCATCAAGGGTGGGCTTGCCTATGTGAATATCCTGGCCAACATGCTGGTGTCATCCATCATTGGCTCCGCAACGGCGCAGGTGGCCATCATGTCGCAGGTGATGGTGCCGGAGATGGAGAAGCAAGGCTATGACAAGACCTTTGCTGCAGGCCTGACCGTGTATGGCGGCATGCTGGGTCCGATCATTCCGCCGTCGGTGATGTTTGTGGTCTACAGCGTGCTGGCCCAGGTCGCGGTGGGCGATATGCTGGTCGCAGGCATATTGCCAGGTGTTCTGTTGACGGTGCTGTTCTTTGCAGTCATTGCCTGTATGGGCGTGATCTACAACTATCCACGAAGCCCCAAGCGGACCTTGCTCGAACGGGCCAAGACCGTGCTGGTTTCCAGCCCGACACTGTTGATTCCGCTGGTCATCGTGGGCTCCATCCTCACCGGCTTCGCCAATCCCACGGAGGCTGCCGCTGTGGGCGCGATCAGCGCAGTGTTGGTCGGTCGCTATGTGACCCGTGAATTCAAATACTCAGACCTGGGCGCGATCATGCTGCGTTCGGGCATCTACTCGGCCATCGTGCTGTTTCTGGTTGCAGCAGCGGCAGTGTTCTCGTGGTTGTTGATATACGGCAAGGTGCCTCAGATGGTCGCTGCCTGGGTGCAGACCGTGGCGCATGACCCGATTACCTTCCTGCTGCTGGTCAACGTGATTTTGCTGGTCATTGGCACGGTGATCGACGGCATTCCCGGCTTGATCATGACCGCGCCGATTCTTCTACCCATCGCCACCGAGATCTACCACATCGACCCCCGCCACTTTGGAGTGGTGATCGTTATCAACCTGGTGCTGGGATTGATGACGCCGCCGGTGGGGCTGAGCTTCTTCGTGGCTGCAGCGGTCACTGGTGCCAAGCCGGGTCCCATGTTCATCGTCACGTTGCCATTCTTCATCATCAGTTGCGTGGCACTTGTCATGCTCTCGCTGTTCCCCAGCTTGTCGTTGGGCTTGCTGAACTGATCCGATTCTTCGCCCTGCTTCGCCTTTCCCTCTACGGAGTTTTTCATGACACTCAATCGACGCCACTTTCTTCAGACCACGGCTGTTGCCGCTGCTCCACTGGCCTTTGTGACGCCTTCGCGTGCGGCTGCGGCCAAGGAACTGCGCTTAGGCGTCATCACGCCTGCTGGGCATTCGTGGAACCGCGCGGCGGTGCAGTTTGGAGAAGCTTTGGCGAAAGAAACCAATGGCAGGCTCAAGGTGACCGTCTTTCATTCGGGTCAATTGGGTAATGAGTCGGCCATGATGCAGCAGCTGCAATCGGGTGCGCTGGACATGGGGTGGATTCAGGCGGCAGAGCTGGGAACGCGTGTTCCGAGCGTAGCCTCGATCAACGCGCCATATCTTGTCCGATCCACTGCTGCTGTAGCGAAGCTGGTCAAGACGCCTGCAGCCTTGAAATTGCTGGATGTGCTGCCGCGCGAAACCGGCTGCATCGGTTTGGGCTGGGGCATCACCGGCATGCGTGTGGTGTTCTCGAACAAGGAGATCAAGACGCCCAATGACCTCAAGGGTATGAAGCTGCGTATTAATCCGACGCCGGTTTACCGTGACTTCTACCAGTATTTCGGCGCAGCGCCGACTCCCATTCCCACACCTGCTGTGTTCGATGCCATGACCAATGGGCAAGTGGATGGACTCGAGGCGGATATAGAGCTCTCTTGGAGCCAGCGCTTTGACAAGGTGTCGAAACTGATGATGCCCATGAACGCGCTGTTCATGCCTGTGGCACCACTGTTCTCGGGTCGTATCTGGGCTACGCTGGATGGGAAGGACCGTGACCTGATTCGCCAATTGACCAGCCAAGCCTTGGACGGCCAGATCAACGATATCGTGACGACAGAGGTTGGCCTGCTGGAGAAACTCAAGAAGGAGTCGATTGTCATTCGCGATATCAATGCCTTTGACAATAAGCCTGCGATTGATGCCTTCGACAAGATCTGGCTGCCCAAAGCGCCTCAGATTGCAGAACTGCGCGCGGTGGGAGCCAAGCTCTGATTGATGATCGGGGGGCGCCGATTGGGAGGCGCCATGAATATGCACAGCAGGCCGCTCCCCTTGGGAGCGGCCTGCTGTTTAGCTTTCGATAATGCGTCTGGCAAAAGCTTCCAGATAGTCCATCAGGCGGTTGGCGCCGGTAATGGCAGCCGCTTCATCCCCGGTAGAGATACCCTGAGCCAGCTCCAGATGAGCAAGTGCGCCTTCAAGGATATCGCCTTCATGCTGGTAGGCATACCAAAAACGTCTGCACTGCACGATCAGAGGCGTGACGCTTTTGACTGCTGAACGGTTGCGGCTGGCAGTATGGATGATGGCATCGAGCGCATGATCCTCATGCATGTACTCTTCCAGGTTGCCGCGCTTGGCTGCAGCGACCATCTGCTTGGCACATTGGAGGATATCTTTGCGCTGCTGTACCGAGGCTCGCCGGGCAGCGCAAGCCGCCAACAGATTCTCCAGAACCCTGCGTGTCTGGATGACGTCCAGGTGCTCTGCCAGATCGATGTTGGAAACCAGTAGTCCGCGGCGCGGCTGCTGGACGATCAAGTCGATGGAGATCATGCGCAGCAATGCCTCGCGCACAGGCGTCCGGCCCATGCCCGTGCGCTCTGCCAACTCCGCCTCCACGATGGGACTTCCAGGCTCAAGTTGCATGGTCGACAGCATGGTTTCAATGGCGTCGTAGGCAAGGTCTGCAGCACGGCGCTTTACCGTAGGCAAAGTCTTGGTTTTTGTTGCAGCGGCTTTTACACGTGCAGCTGGAGATTTCTTGGAAGTTGGCATCAAAAAAGCGTGCTGGCGCCATCGTGTCGCAAGAGCAGAGATGGCGGGGTTTTGATTATATTGATCCGATATTTAGAATACATCATGGGCTTGGCGCTTGGTGCAGCCTGTGACAAAACTCTTTATCTGGATCTTTCTCCTCAGCAGAGGCATGCGAGCATGTTCTCATGAGCCTAGTTCAACAACTGCTGGATGTCACGCAGCAAGGGCTCGGGGATCTGCACATATCCATTGGCTAGACTGCGGCTTCTTGCGATAAAGCGGCGTTGGGAAGGCAGGCGCGCCCCTTGGCCGGTAATACTCTCGAACAGCTTTTCAGCACGTTGACGCTCTTCGATGAAATTGCCTGGGCTGAAAAATTGGGGATCAAATGCGATAACGATTTCCCCATGACAAGGGGTTGCACCGGCACCGTCGTCGATGCGCAGTGATTCAGCACTGGTCATGTCGCCAATCAATGGCCCGGCCAGCAGCTCGATCATGGTCGACAGGGCAGAGCCTTTGTAGCCGCCAAAAGTCAGCATGGCGCCTTGTTGGAGTACGGTTGTGGCATCGGTACTTGGTAAGCCTTCGGCGTCGACCCCCCAGCCTTCGGGCAGTGCGCGACCGCTTCTTTGGTAGAGCTCAATTTCACCGCGGGCCACTGCGCTGGTCGCAAAGTCAAAAATGTAGGGGTGAGAACCGACCCTGGGCCAACCAAAGGCGATCGGGTTGGTTCCGAAAACAGGTCGGCTTCCGCCCGCAGGGGCCACCCAGGAATGGCTGGGGGTCATGGCTAAGGCCGCAACGCCATGCTCGACCAAGGCTTCGATTTCGGGCCACAGGGCTGAGAAGTGATAGCAGTTGTTGATGGCCAAGGCTGCGATCCCGGTTGTCCGGACCTTCTCGAGCAGTACTTTGCTGCCCACCTCGAAAGCGAGTTGTGAAAAGCCGCGCTGTGCATCGACGGCGACGACGCCAGGCCCGCGGTCGCTGATGATGGGTATGGCATCGCGCACGACAGCGCCATGCTGGAGCGTGCGAGCGCACGATAGAACCCGGTACATGCCATGCGAATGGCACTCGTCGCGCTCTCCCGCTGTGATCACGCGCGCAATGGCTTGCGCATGTTCAGCAGACAGGCCGAGGTGGGTAAATACGCGATAGGCCAGGTTGTGCACCTCATCCAGCGTCAGCGCAGTGTGGCCTGGTTTCGATGCGGTTGTTTGAGCACTTTGGCCAGGGTGGTTCAGGTCGATGTTTGGCATGAGTTCCATGGCGTGCTCCTGTGCTTGGTTATGGACTGCTTGTTGACGTGCCCTGGTTGCGCGGAATGGCAAAGAAGCCTGTCAAGATTGATGGAAAATTTCATAAGGATAATTTAAATATATTATCAAGATACTTTATGATTTTCAAAGGCGCTCATATTCCTGACGAGATCGTGCGTTATCCAGGCGTTGCTTGCACTTCCTGGTCGGCTGGAGCTCTGCCATACCGATCCATAAACACATTAGGAGACAAAGATGCAAATTACTGGCGAAATGCTTATCGGCGCGAGTTCGGTGCGCGGCACAGAAGGACAGCAGCAAGCGTTCGATCCCCGCATGGATCAATTCATCGCAACGCCCACGTTCGGTATGGGAGGGCAGGCCGAAGTGGACAGGGCTGCCCAGTTGGCGGCGCAGGCATTTGATCCCTACCGTCAGCTGTCGCTTGCCAAGCGTGCAGAATTTCTGGAGCTGATTGCCGACAACATCATGGCTTTGGGTGATGCCTTGATCGAGCGCGCCATGGCCGAAAGCGGCCTGCCGCTGGTGCGCCTGCAAGGCGAGCGTGGGCGCACGGTTGGACAGTTGCGGCTGTTTGCCAAGGTGGTGCGCGATGGCCGTTTTATGAGCCCCGCCATCGACCACGCACAGCCCGAGCGCACGCCGCTGCCACGTGCCGACCTGCGTCTGGCCAAGATGGCACTGGGCCCGGTGGCGGTGTTCGGTGCGAGCAATTTTCCGCTGGCGTTCTCGGTGGCAGGGGGCGATACGGCGTCGGCCTTGGCTGCCGGTGCCCCTGTGGTCGTCAAGGCCCACAGCGCCCATCTAGGCACTTCCGAAATGGTGGGTCGAGCGATTCAGAAAGCGGTCAGAGATTTGGGGTTGCCCGAAGGGGTGTTTTCCCTGCTGATGGGCGCCGGGCGCAAGCTGGGTGAAGCATTGGTAGCACATCCTGCCATCAAGGCCGTTGGCTTTACCGGATCTCGCCAGGGAGGGCTTGCGTTGATGCGCATCGCCAACGCACGCCCGGAACCCATTCCCGTCTACGCGGAGATGAGCAGCATCAACCCGGTGTTTCTGATGCCGGCTGCCCTGGCCGCGCGTGCAGAGTCGATAGGGCGCGGTTTTGCCGATTCGCTGACGATGGGGGCGGGGCAGTTCTGCACCAATCCTGGGATGGTGGTGGTCATTGGTGACCGCAATGTGCAGCGCTTCATCGATGCCGCAAGCCAGGCGCTTGCCACCAAGCCGGCCCAGACCATGCTGACGCCGGGCATTCACCAGGCCTTTGATACCGGCGTTGCCAAGGTTGATGGCGTGGAAGGTGTGGAGAAAGTTGCACAAGGGCAGCCTGCGGATGGGCTGCACAATGCTGCGCAGGCCGCTCTGTATGTGACGGATGTGCAGCGCCTGTTGTCATCGCCTGTGCTGCAGGAGGAGATGTTTGGCCCGGCCTCTATTGTCATTCGGGCCAGGAATTTCGATGAGGTTCTTGAACTGGCTGAGCAACTGGAGGGCCAACTGACAGTGACGCTGCAGATCGATCCCGCAGACTATGCCGACGCGCAGCGCCTCATCCCCGTGCTGGAGCGCAAGGCGGGACGCATCTTGGCCAATGGTTTTCCGACCGGAGTCGAGGTATGCCACGCCATGGTGCATGGAGGTCCTTTCCCATCCACGTCCAACGCTATGTTCACTTCTGTGGGCGCCAGCGCCATTGACCGCTTTCTGCGCCCGGTGTGCTATCAGGATTTGCCGGATGTGCTGCTCCCAGCGGCTGTACAGCAAGCGAACCCGCAGGGACTTGCCCGAGTGATCAATGGCGATTTAGTGGCGCGTTGACTGGTGGCAAGCGCGCTCTTCGGCTCCAAGGAGAGGGCGCTTGCCTGTGTCGATGTGTGAGCGACCAGCTGTGCCGGGAATGTGTTATTTCAACCAGCCGCGTTTGCGGAAGTACAGCATGGGGCCGACGGCGCTCAGAATCATCAGGGCGACCACGTAGCCGTAGCCGAATTCCCACTCCAGCTCGGGCATGAACTTGAAGTTCATGCCGTAGACGCTGGCAATCAGCGTGGGCGGCAGCAGAGCCACGCTGGCCACCGAGAAGATCTTGATGATCTTGTTCTGATTGATGTTGATGAAGCCGACCGTGGCATCCATCAGGAAGTTGATCTTGTCGAACAGAAAGGCCGTGTGACTGTCCAGCGACTCGATGTCGCGCAGAATCTGGCGAGCCTCCTCAAACTGCTCGGCGTTGAGCATCTTGGAGCGCATCAGAAAGCTCACGGCGCGGCGCGTGTCCATGACGTTGCGGCGGATGCGGCCGTTCAAGTCTTCCTGGCGGGCAATGGCACCCAGCACTTCCTTGGCCATCTCGTCGGTCACATCGCCGGACAGCACCATCTTGCTGGCTTTTTCCAGGTCGTCGTAAATGCGCTCCAGCGTGTCGGCAGAGTACTCGGCATCGGCGTCAAACAGCTTGAGCAGAACGTCCTTGGCATCGTCGATCAAGCCGGGCGCACGGCGCGCTCGCATGCGCAGCAGGCGAAAGACAGGCACATCCTCGTCGTGGATGGAGAACAGCACGCCATGGCTGCGCAGCGCTGCGTTGTGCTGGTTGACGATGAAGGCCACGCGCACCGAGCGGGGGTCTTCGTCGTCGTCGATCAGAAAGTCGCTGCGGATATGCAGCTCGCCATTGTCTTCTTCGTAAAAACGCGCCGATTCCTCGATGTCGTCGTCCATCGCATCCTCAGGGATGGACAGCTCGTAGTGCTGCTTGATCCAGCGCTTTTCTTCGAGGGTTGGCGATTCCAGATCGACCCAGACGGGGCGAAAGCGTTCAAGGTCTGCCAGGGACTCGATTTCTTCCTGAACGAGTCGACCATTGGCTAGCGTAAAGATGTTGAGCATCAGCTCACTCCCGGTTGTTCTTGAGGTTCTGCAGGGATCAGGGCGCTTTCAACCCCCACAGTCTTCACCGGGAGCTGAAAGCTACCAACTAGGGTAGGTTTCCACGGATGTCTTTCAGTAATTCGAAGCCAGTGATTATGCTACGTTGCACTGCAGCATGTCGCGTGCGTCATAGTTGGGCAAGTGGGTAAGCGGGGCTTGTCGCCCGCCTGTCACAGCCCCTTGGTAAACGCGTCGGCCTGCACCAGATCGGCCCAGGCTCCGGCCTTGGCCTGCGGCGCACGCAGCAGATAGTTGGGGTCGTAGGTCACCACCGTGGGCACGCCTGCAATGTGGTGCGGTTCGGCCCGCAGCCGGCCCAGCGCGTCATGGCGGCCCAGCACAGCGCGTGCACTGGCCAGGCCCAGAACCAGCACGCAGTCCGGGCGCAGTTCGCGCAGCAGAGCCTCCAGGGCGGGTTGCAGCGCCTGGGCATGGCTGAGGTCGGCATCGGGCGGCGCACGGTGCAGGGCGGCGCTGAAGACACGCGGTTTTTCCTGCAGTCCGAGGGCACGCAGCATATTGTCCAGCAGCTTGGCGGCATCGCCCTGCAGCGCCGTCTGGGCGCTGTCGGCCGCAGGCCTTTGCGCCGGGCTCAGCAGGGGCGGGTTGGCGGCAGGCTCCAGCAGGATCAGCCAGCCGCCTTGCTCGGCGCTGTGCACATGCTGCGGCGCATGGGGGTAGACCAGCTGGGCGGGACTGATGGTCCAGCCGAGGCCAGGCTCGCCTGCCGGGCCTGCGGCGGGTTGCTGCACAAACTGACGAGGCTCGTGCGCCCGGTGCCCGGACAGATTCTGGGGCGGTGGGCTGGCGGGCCTGGCGGTCTGGGCGGGCGGCTGAACCGGTGCCGGCGCTGCCTCGGCCGCGGGTGCAGCGGCCTGAGCCATGGGCGGAGTTACGGGTGGGCTTACTGGGGCCGGCGGCGCCACGCGCATTGCCGGTGCCGCGACGGGTAGGGGCTCGGCAACCGGTGACGGTGCGGCGGCGACTGCAGTGACTGCAGCCACTGCCAGGGGTTCCACGGGCTCGGGCAACCAGACGGTGATACCCATGGCTTCCAGCATGGCCCGCTGGCGGGCGTCCAGGTTCAGGGCCATAGTTTCAGACTCATGAGCACCGCATGTTCGCGCGGGCCGTTGGGGTTGGGGTAGTAGTTCTTGCGCAGCCCGACTTCGGCAAAGCCATGCCTGAGATAGACCTCGCGGGCGCGGGCATTGCTTTCACGCACTTCCAGCCAGATCCATTGGGCGTTCTGCTGCCGCGACCACAAAGCCAGCGCATCGAGCAGCACGCGTGCCCAGCCCTGGCGCTGGCAGGCCGGGTTGACGGTGATATTGAGCAGATGCACCTCGTCCAGCGCCTGCATGGCGACAAAGTAGCCCAGCAACTGGTGATCGGCATCGACCAGCAGCTGTATCTGGTAGCCGGCCACCATGGCATCCTGGAAGTTGCCGCGCGTCCAGGGATGGACATAGGCCTGCTCCTCGATCGGGAGCAGGGTGTCAAGCCAGAGCGCGGACAGCGGCTCGAAATGCACCAGGGATGCCGCATCCTGGGCGCTGGCGTCGGCGGCGAGTGTGGAGCTGCTGGGCAAGGTCATTGGGCGCTTATTGGGAGGCGATGCCGGTTGCATCGGGTGTGAGGGCTGCGGCGGCCTTTTCGGCTTCGCGCTCGGCCGTGGTTTTAGCCACTTTATCTCGGATATAGCGCGGCAGCGCCTCTTCGGCAGGCACCGCGCAGCCTTTTGCCAACAGTGCCGGTGCCAGGCGCAGCATGGCCGTGGCCGTGGGCATGGCGTGCACATGGCGGGCAGCGGGCGCCAGCAGCTCGGGGTAGACGGGCTGGGCATTGCCCGCCACGGCATGGCCGGCTGCAGCCTGCAAAGCCTCGGGGGCGCACAGGCCGAAGTCCTCGGGCTCGATCCACTGGCCGTCCACATAGCGGAACGCGGCGTGATAGACCTCGTGCATGCGCGCGTCGAGCACGGCCTCTACCTCGGTGCAGCCATGCAGATGACGGGCCTCTTCGGCCACGGTGAGCAGCGAGTCCACAGGCAGCACGGGCACCTTGGCGGCAAACGCCAGACCCTGGGTGATGGCGCATGCCGTGCGCAGGCCCGTGAAGGAGCCGGGGCCGCGCCCGAAGGCAATGGCGTCCAGCTGCGTGAAGCTCAGCCCCGCATCCTTCATGAGCTGGCGGATGGCCGGCAGCAACTGGGCCGACGACTGCTGCGCGCCCGGCCCGCTGTGCTGCCAGATGGCATCGCCACGCTGGACGGCAACAAACAGGGTATCGGTACTGGTGTCGATGGCGAGAAGATTCATGTTCGGCGGGGCGTCAGCCGCAGGCGGGCTGGAGCGCAATAAGGGCTGCACTGGGCTGCACTGGGCTGCAGGAGAGGGCAGCATAGCCCTGCATTATCGGACGCCCGGAGCCAGCTTGCCGCGGGCGCTGCCAATGCCCGGCATGGGCGCAGCCCGGCGTAGACTCTGGCCCCATGCTGCAGACTCCCTTCTTTCTTCGCAAGACCCTGAGCGCACTGGGCGCATCGTTGCTGGCGCTGCTGGCCCAGCCCGCGCTGGCGCAGTCCCTGCCTGCCGACACCCGCATTCCCGCCGCCGTGGACGCGGCGCTGCAACGCGCCAAGATTCCGCGCGATGCCGTATCGCTGCTGGTGATGAATGTGGATGGAAAATCGCCACCGAACCTGGCCTGGCGCACGCACCAGGCCATGAATCCGGCCTCGGTCATGAAGCTGGTCACCACCTATGCGGCGCTAGACCAACTGGGCCCGGCCTATGTCTGGCGCACGCCCGTCTATCTGGGCGGCCCGGTGGTCGATGGCGCCTTGCGCGGCAATCTCTACATCCAGGGCCAGGGCGATCCCAAGCTGGTGCTGGAGCGCCTGTGGCTGATGCTGCGCCGCCTGCAAGGCATGGGCATCAAGGTCATCGTGGGCGATATCGTGCTGGACCGCAGCGCCTTTCAGCTGCCCACGCATGATGCGGCGGTCTTCGACAACGAGCCCTGGCGGCCCTACAACGCCTCGCCCGATGCGCTGCTGATCAACTACAAGGCCGTGGCGCTGAATATTGCTCCTGATACAGGAGCTGGTATCGCCCGTATTCAATACGATCCAACAATGTTTGGTATGGAAAACCAGCAAACGGTCGCGCTGGCTGCTCCTACTTCTGATTGCGGCGACTGGCGCAGCAAAATGCAGCTGGACATGAACAATCCGCAGCGCATCGCCTTCAACGGCAGCTATCCGGCAAGCTGCGGCGACAAGAGCTGGTCCATCGCACCGGCGCAGCCCGAGCGCTTTGCGGCCAAGGCCATAGAAGGCATGTGGCGCGAGCTGGGCGGCAAGCTCACCGGAGCCGTGCGCGACGGCAGCGTGCCCCAGGGCCTGCAGCCGGTGTTCCAGCTGGAGTCTCCGGCACTGTCCGAAGTGGTGCGCGACATCAACAAATACAGCAACAACATCATGGCCCAGCATGTGCTGCTCACCCTGGGCATGCAGCGCACCGGCGTGGCCAGCTTCGACTCCGCGCGCCAGTCGCTGGCACAGTGGTGGGCCGCGCGCTGGGGCAATGCCGAGCAGCCCGTGGTGGACAACGGCGCAGGACTGAGCCGCAATGCCAGCATCACGGCCAACGGACTGGGGCAGATGCTGCAGAACGCCTGGGTCTCGCCCGTGATGCCGGAATTCGTCTCCTCCATGCCCATCGTAGGCGTGGACGGCACGCTGCGGCGCAGCAAGAGCCGGTTTGCAGGCGCCGCCCACCTCAAGACCGGCAGCCTGCGCGACTCGGCCGCGCTGGCCGGCTATGTCGACGGTGCCAGCGGCCAGCGCTATGTGCTGGTGGCCATGGCCAACCATGCCAATGCAGCGGCAGCGCGCACGGCCTGGGATGCGCTGGTGGACTGGACGGCGGCCCAGTAGCCGCCCGGGGGCGGCCGCTCTATCCCTGCCCAATCACCGGCCTTTGCCCGCCTCGACAAACCGGACCAAGGTCCGGTTTTTTTGTTGCGCGACAGCCTGATGACCCGCTTATTGGGCGTTGGATTTTTGTCCGACCATCGGTAATTGCCCGATAACAACGCGGGGATGAGTGTCGCTAGGATGACGCTGAGGAAAAAAGCACGACCGTGCGATTCACAACACCTCGGGAGAACATCATCTTGGCAAGCAAACTCAAACTCTTGGCGGCTGCAATGGCAACGGTGGGCCTGCTGGTGGCCTGTGGCGGCGGAGGCGGTGCCGACACCACCCCCAAGGCCAAGGTCACCTCGGTCAAGGTCATGGGCGACAGCCTCTCGGACAGCGGTACCTTCGGCTTCAAGTTCACGGTACAGGGCTCGGCGCCCACCGGGGCTGGCTCGACCATGATCTGGCCTGAGCGCATTGCCGACCAGTTCAGCCAGAGCTTGTGCGCCCACTTTCGTGCCGGTGACGAAAATCTCACGACTTATCAGGAAGTCGCCACCTGCACCAACTACGCAGTGGGTGGTGGCCGCGTGAACCCGCTGGATGCGCCGACATCGCCCAAGTCGGTTCTGGTGCAGATCCAGGCCGCATCCAAGGCTGGATTCAGCGCCGATGATCTCGTCGTCATCGATGGCGGCGCCAACGATGCCGCCGACGTGATCGGGGCGCTGATTGCCGCTGCCAAGGGCAATTCGCAGCCGCTGAACGCCATGGTGGCCTGGCTGGATTCCAAGGCTCCGGGCACGTCCACGGCCCTGATGACCCAGGCCGGAGGCGATGCCTCCAAGTTTGCCGGCCTGGCGGCGGGTGCCTATCTGCAGACCCTGGCCAAGACTTTTGCCGGCTCCATTGCGCAGAATGTGGTCGCCAAGGGCGCCACGCGTGTGGCCGTGCTGAATGTTCCCGCCATTACCAAGACACCGCGCTTCCAGATGGTCCTGGCCAGCATTGCCAAGGCCGCAGGCGGCGGGGATCAGGGGGCTGCTGCGGCCGCCAAGCAGGAAGCGTCATTCGATGCCCTGGTACAGGTCTTCAACAACCAGCTGGCTGCCAGTCTGGCAGGCCAGTCCCAGGTGGTCCTGGTCGATTTCTACACCGAGTTCAAGAGCCAGATCAGCAACCCGGCCCAGTACGACTTCGATAACGTGAAGGACCCGGTCTGCCCGATCACTGGCGTGGACGCAAGCGGCCTGCCCACCTATACCTTCCCCACCTGCACGGCGGCGGCCTTGAGTGCCACACCCGGCAAATCCAGCCCTGACTGGTGGCAGCACCATGTCTTTGCCGACAGTTTCCACCCCACGCCTTACGGCCATCAGCAAATGAGCCAGCTGGTTTCCCGCTCTCTGGCCCAGAAGGGCTGGCTGTAAATCCGTCCGCACCTCAATAACAAGGAGACAAAACCATGAAAATTTCTGTGCGGATCATTGCAGCCGCTGCTGCGCTGGCGGCCTGCGGTCTGGCCAGCGCCCAATCGGCCGGAAGCTGGATGGCGCGTGTGGGCGTGACTCATCTGTCGCCTGATGTGAGCAGCGGCAATCTGTCGGCGCCGTCCTTTCCCAACACCAAGGTCGACGCCGGCAGCAATACTCAGCTGGGCGGCGGCATCACCTATATGGTGACCGACAATCTGGCTCTGGACGTGCCTCTGGCCACGCCCTTCAAGCATGACCTGTCGGGAGCAGGCTCGATTGCCGGCGTGGGCAAGCTGGGCAGCACCAAGGCGATACCCGCGACGCTGATGCTGCAATACCGCTTCAACGAGGCCAAGGCCGCGTTCCGCCCCTATCTGGGAGTCGGTGTCACCTATGCCCATTTCTATGGCGAAAAGACCACGGCCACGCTCAACGGTCTGAGCGGCGGCACGCTGGCCAATCCGACCACGGCCGAGCTCGACGACAAGTTCGGCGCGCTGGCGCAGCTGGGCTTTGTCTACAACTTCAACGAGCGCTGGTTTGTGGATGCCTCCTACTCCAAGAGCTTTCTGAAGACCAAGATCCACCTGTCTTCGGGTCAGAGCGTCAGCGTCAGGCTCAATCCCGATGTGTTTGCCATGGCCATAGGCTATCGCTTCTGAGTCGGCACGGCCGACACGAAAAATCCGGGCTGGTCCCGGATTTTTTTTGTGTTGCGGCTCAGTTGTAGTGCTGGGCCGAGGGCTCTTCGCCATGCACGGCCCAGCGGCCCAGGGCCTGGAGCTTGTAGTCCAGCGGATCGTGCAGGGTATGGGTGCGCACATTGCGCCAGAAACGGTCGAAGCCGAGATCGGCATGGGTGCCGCGCGAGCCCACCACATCGAACATTTCCTGGGTGGCGAACAGGGTGCAGCGATGGGCCATGACCTTGGCTTCGAAGACGGCGATGGCGACCTCGGCGCGTTCCGCTGCGCTCAGCGCAGGGCCGCGCTGCCAGGCTTTTTGCAGCAACTCTGCGCCGTGGTCGGCCATCAGGGCTGCTCCCGAAATCTGGGCCTGCATCTCGCCCATGCGGCGCAGCAGATAGGGATCGTCGGTGGCGCGCTCCACCGCCGAGCCCAGCCAGGGGCGGCCATGCTCGCGCGCGTAGTCGCGTGCCTGCCGGCGTGCGCCCTGGGCCACGCCGACAAACAGATTGACCAGCACCAGCTGAGCCAGGCAATTGCGCAGCATATGAAAGGCCGTGACTTCGGCATTCTCGTCGCGCATGACGGCGCTGGCGGGAAGCTGGACGCGATTGAACTGAACCGAGCCGCTGTCGGTCTGACGCTGGCCCATGGGGTTCCAGTCATCCTTGACGGCAATGCCGGGCGAGGCGGTTTCAAGCAGGCCCAGAACCGGCTGCGCATGGCCTGCCACGCTGGCCGATACCGTCAGGTAATGAGAGCCGCGCGTGCCCGAGCAAAAGCCTTTCAGACCGTCGAGCACATAGCCGCCGGCGAGCTCCGAGCTGCGGGGCAGGGCCTGCAGACGCGTGTCGCGCGGGTTCAGTGCATTGCCCCACCAGCCGTTCTCGTCGATGGTGCGGCGCAGCCAGAGGCGCTGCTGCTGGCGCGAGCCGTAGATCAACACGGTGGCGACCTGAAGCTGGTGAAACGCCAGCACATGGGCCAGGGCGCTGTCGACTGCGGCCAGGGCCCGGACATGGCGGTAGATGTCGGGCCAGTTCAGCGCATCGCCGCCATGTTCGTGGGGGATGGCCAGGCGCAGCAGGCCGGCATCGCGCAGCAAGGCTTTTTCCGCTGCCGCATGGCCGCCCTGGCGGTCGCGTGCGACGGCAGTTTTTTCCAGGGTGCCGAGTACGTCGTTGAAGTGACTGGAGAACATGGTGAAGAAGGTGGAGAGCGGAAAAGAGGCGGGAGGTCAGTGGCAGATGGCTCCGTCTTCCAGCAAGGAAGCTTCCAGCGCAATCGTGCTGACGCGGTTGTCCTGCGCGCGTTGCTGCAGACCGCTGCGCTGCCATTGCTGGACGGCGTGCTGCAGCCAGCGGGTGGACTGCGCATCGGCTTTGGCCAGACGGATATGGGCCTGATCCGTGGTGCGAAAGCGGTTGCCGAGGCGAGTGTAGAAGCGCCAGTTGTCCTGTTGCAGCAGGCGCGTGATGACCTCTGGCGACTCGGCCAGAACATGGCATTTGCCGGCCAGGAAATCGCTGACTGCATGAATGCTGGAGGACGCGAAAAGAGGCTGCAGGCCCTGGGCCTGCAAGGTGCTGGCAGAGGCCTGACCCGTGGCGACGCAGGCCGTGGGTCTGAGGGCGGCCTTCTGCGCCACATGCGGCAGCCAGGAGCTCCAGTGACCGGGGGCATGGCGGCTCCAGAGGGAGGCCTGCTGCTTGAGCACCAGCAGTTGCAGGCTCTGCGGCATATAGCTGCCGCCGGTCTGTCGATCAGCAGCGGATTGGCCGTCCTGCGGCGCCACGCCTTCGAGCACCAGGTCTGCATCGCTTGCGGGGGTGATTTTGACGCTGGTGCCCAGTTGCCGGCCCAGCCAGTCCGCCAGCGCCAGGTCATAGGCATCGGGCTCTGGCGGCAAGGCTTCGCCGGGCAGGGCAGGGCGCGCATAGCTGCGCAGGGCCACATGCAGCACACCATTGCGCCGGGCCTGCTGCAGCACCGGGCCTGCAGTCTCGATGTCGCCGAGCTGCGGCAAGGCGGGCCAGAGCACGCCAGCGCCGGCGGCAGCGGCCGCCAGCGCGGTACCGGCAATCGCCAGGCGCCGCCAGGACTGCACCGGCCTACTCATGGAATTCCAGCCCGCTGCGCCAGCGCGTCAGGCGCTTTTCGAGCAAGGCCAGCCCATAGTTGAGTGCCAGGCCCAGAATGGCCAGCAGCACGATGCCGGCGTACATGCTGGGGATCTGGAAGATTTCCTGGGAGTTCAGCGTGAGAAAGCCCAGGCCTGCATGCGAGCCGATCATCTCGGCAGCGACCAGCGCGGTGATCGAATAGGCACCCGCCAGTCGGATGCCGGTGAAGATGGACGGTGCCGCCGCAGGCAGGATGACCTTGAAGAAGATGAAGCCGTGCGAGGCCCCCATGGACAGCGCCGAATGAATCAGCAGTTTTTCCACCTGCTTGACGCCGCTGATGGTGTTGAGCAACACCGGCCAGAAGGCCGCCCAGAAGATGATGGCGATCTTGGACGCCTCGCCGATGCCGAAGAACAGCAGAAAGACCGGAAACAGCGCCAGGGCAGAAACCTGACGGAACAGCTGAAGCAAGGGGTCGACAAAGGCCTCGAAGCGGCGCACCACGCCCATCAGCAGACCAAGCGCCACGCCTGCCACGACGGCCAGAATCAGCCCTGCCAAGGAGCGCTGCAGGCTGGCCGCCACATGCTTGCCCAACTGGCCGGTCTGCGCCAGCTGAACGATGGCTGCCAGAACCGCGGATGGCGGGCTGAGAAAGGCCGAATTGACCAGCCCCGAGCGCGGCAGGAATTCCCAGATGGCAAAGAACAGCAGCACGCAGGCCGAGCGCTCCAGCCATTGGAGCCCGAGTTGCCGGGAGGAAAGCAGTGACACCGGCTTGGCGGGGCGCCGGGATGGGGATGCGGCCAGTTGACTCATATGGCAAATCCTCGCAAGGCCAGGCTGAAATCAGGGGCGGTGGGCAGCAGCGGTGCCAGCGGTTGCTGGCGGTGACCGCTGGCAAAGGCGACTTCGTCGCGCAGTACATCCCAGGCCTGTTCGCGCAGCTGCACAAAGGCCGGGGCGTGGCGTATCTCGGCGGGGCGCGGACGCGGCAGCGCTATGTCCAGAACGGATTTGATGCGACCGGGTCGGTGCGTCATGACGGCGATGCGATCCGACAGATAGATGGCTTCATCGAGGCTGTGGGTGATGAAGACGATGGTGGTCTTGTGCTGCTCCCAGATGCGCAGCAGCTCGGACTGCAGGATTTCGCGTGTCTGGGCATCCAGGGCGGCAAACGGTTCGTCCATCAGCAGCAGGCTGGGCGAATAGGCCAGGGAGCGGGCGATGGCCACGCGCTGACGCATCCCGCCCGAGAGTTCGTGCGGGTAGCGCTGGCCGAAGCCGGCCAGGCCCACCAGATGCAGAAACTGCTCGGCAGTCTCCCGGCGCTCGCGTTTGGGAATCTTGCGAATCTCCAGCCCGACCTCGATGTTCTGAAGCACGGTACGCCACGGAAACAGCGCATAGCCCTGGAACACCACGCCCTGCTCGCGGTTGATGCCGCTGGCCGACTGGCCGTCGATGCTGATGCTGCCGCCGCTCTTGCGCGCCAGCCCGGCCAGCACATTGAGAAACGTGGACTTGCCGCAGCCTGAAGGGCCGAGGAGGGTGAAGAACTCGCCTTCACGGATATCGAGATTGAAGTCCTGCAGGGCGGCGATCTGCTGCTTGCGGCCGCGCTCGTCGGCAATGGCGAAATCCATGCGCACATCGCGTGCCCGGATCTTGATGGCGGAGCCGGAGTCGTCGAGGGCCGTGCTCATGTCGCAGCTCCCTTGGCAAAGGGGTTGAACTCGTTGGTGTACACATCCTTGACCGCCACCTTGCCCGGCTGCAGCTTGCCTTCACGCTCCAGCACGTCGATGTAGTACTGGATGGGCGGCTCGGTGATGATCTGGTCGTCCACATAGGCATAGCGCTCCACATGCTTGAGCTCCATGCCCAGGCGCTCGGCCGTGTAGCGGCGCGCTTCGTCGGTGTTGGCGTTGACCCAGTTGCCGGCCTTGGCGATGGCGGTGACCACATCGCGCACGGCCTGCGGGTTCTCGCGCGCAAACTTGCCGTTGACGCTATAGGGTGCCATGCCGCCCAGGCCGCGGTCCAGGTCGTAGTCGGTCCACAGACGCTGCAGCTCGGGGTTGGCTTCGGCGCCGCCGGAATGGGGCGGGTGGATGATGGCCAGATCCACATTGCGGCCGATCACGGCCTGCTCGCCCTGGTTGTCGGGAACGACCAGGAAGTTGATCTTGTTGACGTCGGCGCCGTGCTCGCGGAAATAGGTCTTGGAGACAAACTCGGCGCAGGCGCCGAAGCTGTTGAAGCCTATGGTCTTGCCTTCCAGATCCCTGGGCGTGCGGATGCCCGAATCCTTGCGCACGAAGTACTTCATATGCGGTGCCTCCTGCAGCGTCTTGCTGCCGGCGGCAATCACCTTCATGTCGGCCCCGGCCGCAATGGCCGAAATCACCAGCGGCACCATGCGCGAGCCGAAATGGATGTCGCCCGTGCCGACCAGCGGAATGATCTGGGGGGCGGCAATCTTGCCCACATAGTTGGGGCGGGTGGAGGTCCCGTCGAAGTAGCCCAGTCTGTCGGCCAGATAGATCAGGTCGAAAGAGGGGTTGTCGGGGTAGTTGAAGGGAACGACCTTGCCATTTTGTGCCGTGCGGGTGGTTTCGCTGCTGGCTTGGTTGTCGGAGCGCGAGCAAGCCGCCAAGCCCAGGGATGCTGCACTGATGGACAGAAGCTTGCCAAGCGCGTCGCGACGGGTTCCCATGGTTCTAACCTTTGAAGTTGCTGTTGAAGCAAGCAAGGTTAGAGAAGGCGTCTAATAAAGAAAACGAATAAAAATTTGTATCTTTACTTGAAAATCAGCTAAGAGGCCACTCAGCCCGCAGCCGCCGCACGTTGCAGGCGGTCGCGCACGCCTTCCCAGTCGGCGGTGTCGGGCGGGGTTTCGATCCAGATTAGCTTGGCGCCCCAGTCGTCGAAATTGCGCAGCATGCCGAACAGCTCGCGGGCCACGTCGCGCGGCTCGTCGGACATGCGGCGCAGCAGCAACTGGGCGGTGGTGACATTGAGGGGGCTGCGGTGATAGATGGCAATATTCCTGCCATCCTTGCCCAGGATGTCCAGCGCCGATTGCAGCTGTCCGGCATCCATGAGCCGCACCTTGGCGTTGGGCGCGTAGTGCGCCAAAAGCGTTCCCGATGCACGCGGGGTATCCGCAGTCAGCTCTTCTTTCGAGAGCGGTCGCAGGCCGCAGGCACGCGCTATATCGTCACGCGTGATGGCGCCGGGGCGCAGCAGCACGGGCACGCCCCGCGTGCAGTCGACGATGGTCGATTCAATGCCCACTTCGCAGGCGCCGCCATCGAGCACCAGCAGTTCTTCGCCAAACTCGGTGGCCACATGCTCGGCCGTGGTGGGGCTGACGCGGCCGAACTTGTTGGCGCTGGGGGCCGAGACGCCCCAGACCGGCGGATCGAGCTGCTGGCAGGCCTGCAGCACCGCATGGGCCACGGGGTGGGAGGGGCAGCGCAGGCCCACGCTGTCCTGACCGCCGGTCGATGCCTTGGCGGCATGCGGCAGGCGCGGCAGGATCAAGGTAAGTGGCCCAGGCCAGAACGCGTCGATCAACTGCTGGGCAAAGACCGGGACTTCCTTGGCATAGCGCGTGATGGCGGCGGCGTCGGCCACATGCACGATCAGCGGATGGTTGGCCGGGCGGCCCTTGGCGGCAAAGATCTGCGCCACGGCCGCATCGTTGTCGCTGTCCGCGGCCAGACCGTAGACCGTCTCGGTGGGCAGGCCCAGCAGCCGGCCTTGCTGCAGCGCAGCAGCAGCGGCTTGCACCGAGGGTTCCAGCGTTCCATCCAAGATCATTTCAATTCCTCTTTCATGCACTGCGCCGCCGTATGTGCGGTGCTTTTGCGCTTGCAGAGCATCAGCGAAGGACGCCGAGCAAGGGCCGCCCCGCAGCGAGGGCGTCGTCCCCCTCCCGCGTAGCGAGAGAGGGGCGCCCGGCTAGGGGGAAGCGGCGGTGCCGCCTAGGCAAAGCCGCTCAGGGGGTGTTATCAGAACGCAGCAATGCCGAGGATTTCAGCGGCCTTCAAAGCGGTTTCACGCGCTTTTTCGGGGCTTGCCGCGGTGATGTTCAAGTGGCCCATCTTGCGGGCTGGCTTGGCATCGACCTTGCCGTACAGATGCAGGTGGGCACCGGGCAGGGCCAGGATCTGATCCCAGGCCGGAGCCTTGGCGGTTTCGCCGTCCTTGAACCACAGATCGCCCAGCAGGTTGAGCATCACGGTGGCGCTGTGCTGGCGCGGCTGCACCAGGGGCAGATTGGTCATGCAGCGAACCTGCAGCTCGAACTGCGACACATCCATCGCGTTCTGGCTGTAGTGGCCGCTGTTGTGCGGGCGCGGGGCGATCTCGTTGACCACCAGCTGGCCGTTGTCCAGCACAAAGAATTCCACGCAGAGCACGCCCACGTAATCGAGGCCGATAGCTACGGATTTCGCAGCAGCTACCGCTTGCTCTGCCTGCGCTGCGGGCACGTTTCCTTCGTAGACCTCGGTCACGGCCAGAATGCCGTCGCGGTGCAGATTGCGCTGCACGGGCAGGTTGACGATGTCGCCATTGCGGCCGCGCGCCACGATGACCGAGCATTCGTGCGCCAGCGGCAGCATTTTTTCGAGCACGCAGGCAACCTGCTTGAGCTCGCTCCAGGCCTTGATCAGCTCGTCGCGGGTCTTGACGCGGATCTGGCCCTTGCCGTCATAGCCCATGCGTGCGGTCTTGAGGATGCCGGGCAGCAGCGCGTCGTTGACGGCGGCCAGCTGCTCGGCCGTCTCGATCACGGCATAGGGGGCGCAGGGCACGCCGCACTTCACGAAGTGGGCTTTTTCGGCGGCGCGGTCCTGGGCGATCGCCACGGCCGAGCCGGCGGGCGATACGGGCAGGCTCTCGGCCAGCTTGTTCAGCGAGCCTGCGGGCACGTTTTCGAATTCGGTGGTCACGGCCGCGCAGAGTCCGGCCAGCTCGGCCAGGCCCTGGGCGTCCTCATAGCCGGTGCGCACATGTTGGTGGCTCACCAGACCGGCGGGGCTGGTCTCGTCCTTGTCCAGCACGGCGGTGAAATAGCCCATGGCCTGTGCGGCATGGGCAAACATGCGGCCCAGCTGACCGCCGCCGAGCACGCCCAGCGTCGCGCCGGGCAGGATCACATCGGTGTTGCTCATGCGTTCACCGGCAGAGTCATGTTGCGGGCGGCCTCGGTCTGCTCGGCGCGGAAGGCTTCGAGCTTTTTGCGCAGCTCGGCATCCTCGTTGGCCAGCAGGGCCACGGCAAACAGGGCCGCATTGGCAGCACCGGCATTGCCGATGGCAAAGGTGGCCACGGGCACGCCCTTGGGCATCTGCACGATGGAATGCAGCGAATCCACACCCTGCAGGTGACGGCTGGCCACGGGCACGCCCAGCACCGGCACGGTGGTCTTGGCGGCAATCATGCCTGGCAGGTGGGCAGCACCGCCGGCGCCGGCGATGATGGCCTTGAGGCCACGGTCGGCTGCGGCTTCGGCAAAGCGGAACATGTCGTCCGGCATGCGGTGGGCCGACACGACCTGCGCTTCAAAAGCGATACCGAATTGCTGGAGGATGGCAACTGCGTGTTGCATGGTGTCCCAGTCGCTGCTGGAACCCATGACCACGCCAACTTGGATGGGGTTCATGTTCTTCAGGGCGCTGCCGCCCGGCCTAGTGGAACCCCTGATTTTACGGTTTCGCCGCATTGCCGCCCGACTGTGGGGCATAGCCGTCCGGGCAAAGCAACTATGACTCCCGGATATGGGCCGCCGCGTTATCGCGCGCAAAGCCCAGCACGCGGTCCCTGAAGACATGGATGACCCAGGCCAGCGTGACCAGGATCTGCAGGCTCAGGGAAGCCCAGGGCACATAGCTGAGCCAGGCACCGGCTTGCTCTATGCCGTCCGGCGAGCTCATCCACATGGCCACCACGGGCTGAACAAACATGGCACCTGTATAGCCGCCCATGCCATAGGCCAGCAGCGGCGCGGCGATGTTGAGGATCAGCCAGGCGATGACAAACGAGGCCAGGGGAGACTTGAGCCTGCCCGCCAGCAGGGCGAAGCCGGTCAGCAGCAGGCAGTCGCGCAGCAGATGCAGACACAGATAGAAGGTAAAGCTGTTGAGCTTGCCGCTGATGGCCGCCTCCAGGCTTTGGGGGGCGAACAGCAGCAGCAAGGCCATGGCAAAGCCCAGCAGCAGGCTGACCGGCCACAGCGGCAGCGCCTCCAGCGCTTCGCGCCAGCGCTGGCGGCTGGCCGACCATTGAACCTGGCGCCAGGCGCGCAGATGCTGGTCCATATGCTGCAGGGCGACATAGGCGGTGCCGATCAGCGCGATCCAGGCTGTGCTGCTGAAAAATTCGGCAATGCCCAGATTGAGCGAGCCGGCTGCGAAAAATCCAGTCAGCGCCAGACCCAGAGGCCAGGCCCAGGGCAGGGTGCGTACATCGAGTCGGGTGCAAAGCTGGCGCCACAGGGCCAGCAGCCCCAGGCCCAGCACCAGGGTTCCGGCCAGATAGGCTAGGCCCAGGCCGCCCACATTCAGGCCCCACCAGAAGACCGGCTCGGCGTCGATGTCCACAATGCCTTTGTAGACATGGTCGATAAAGGGGCCGGGTGCGAAGAACAGGATCAGCAGAGGCAGCAGTGCCGCTCGCCGGCGATTGATGGGCCTGTCCCTCAGCCCCCAGCTCATGAGCACGGAGTTCATGGCCCAGGTCTGCAGGCCCAGGCCCCAGATCACGGCCAGGCCAATCGTGTGTTGCAACTTCAGGGGCTCCAGCGCCCAGAAGTGGGTCACACCCGCCACGGCCAGCGCAAACCACAGCACATACAGCCAGGCAGGCAAGGTGGCGCCCAGCAGCTTGCCCCAGGCCATCTGCCAGGGCGTGAGCACGGACAGACGTTGCCAGTCCCAGGTGTTCTGGCTGGCTTCCTCGGCCAGGCTGCGCCCGGCCAGCACGCTGCCATAGATGATGGCGGCCAGATACAGGCCGGCAATGGCGGTCATGCTCAGCGTGCCGGGCAGACCCTTGGCAGAGGACAGGGCGAAGGGCAGTGCCAGGATGAGCAGGCTCAGGCCCAGGCTCCAGGCCAGCAGCGAGGGGCGCCAGTTCAGCCAGAGCTGGCGCTGGAATTCGGGATTGCGTTGGCTCATGCTTGCTCCTGACTTTCGGTATCGCGGGCCTGGGCAGTGCGCGCATAGCGGTCCTGCAGCCGCTCGCGCACCGGGTACAGCGCGGCGACGGGAATGCCTGCCTGCACCAGCTGGGCCAGCCATTGGGCGCGTGCGCTGGCGGCGGCCGGCAGCCAGAGCTGGATCGGGCGGCGGCCTGTGGTGTCGAAGTCCTGCACCGAGGTGCTCAGCAAGGCCTGACGCAGGCGGGCCTCAAGGCCTTCGCTCTGCTCCATGACCACTTCCAGCGCATAGAGCTGGGGTTGCTGGCCGACAGCGGCGGGCTGGCCCGGGCCGTGGGCGTTCTGCAGCGCCTCATGGCTTTCGATGCGGCCGTCGCGGATGCTCAGGATATGGGTGCAGTACTCGTCCAGTTCGCTGAGGATGTGGCTGGAGACGATCAGCGTCATGCCCTGGGCCTGCAACTGGCGAAACAGCGTCGAGAGGCTGCTGCGCGCATCGGGATCGAGGCCGCTGGCCGGCTCGTCGAGCAGCAGCACGCCGGGCTGGTGGACGATGGCCTGGCCGATCGCCACGCGCTGGCGCTGACCGCGCGAGAGTTCGGTCGGGTGGCGGTG
Organism: Comamonas sp. A7-5; assembly: GCF_039581385.1. Classification (NCBI taxonomy): domain Bacteria; kingdom Pseudomonadati; phylum Pseudomonadota; class Betaproteobacteria; order Burkholderiales; family Comamonadaceae; genus Comamonas; species Comamonas sp. A7-5. The sequence continues at coordinate 21,264 of NZ_JBCPWO010000003.1, read as the reverse complement.
CAGCAGCTCCGTCAGGCCCAGCTGGGTGGCCACCTGCCGTACGCGGGCATCCACGTCACCGGGTGCAACGCCCATGGACAGGGCCGAGTACTGCAGGCAGCGCATCACGCTGAGCCGGTCGTACAGACCATAGAAGTCCGAGAGATAGCCCAGGTGGCGGTGCACCTCGCGCGGCTGTTCCTCGACCGACAGGCCTTTGACACGGATATGGCCGGACAGCGGCTGCTCGAGGCCGGCGATGCAGCGCATCAGTGTGGATTTGCCGGCGCCGTTGGGGCCGACGAGTGCCGTCACGCTGCCCGCAGCGATGGACAGGCTCACGCCGTCGAGGGCACGGTGGCCCGGATATTCAAACACCAGTTGTGAAACTTCAATCAAGTCTGCGCTCCTTGGTTCGCAAGCAATATAGCCCAGGGGCGAGCGAGACCGCGGGGCGGTTACTCTTGAAACCGTAGCTGCTTGCGCATGCAGTCCATTGGTTTTCGGTATAAAACACCTTGAATCGACCTTGAAACATGCGCAGGCTGCTCCCATCTGAGTAGCAAAGACCCGGTCCGCGCTGGTCTATGGCTTGCGCTCGCGCATTTGCGTGGAGAATCGCAGCATCGCGCGGTGGGCACTCTGCTGGAGTGGCCGGTTCGCAGACTTTTCAGCGCCGCTGCCCGCGTGGCAGCGCACAAGCAGCATTGGGAATCACATGATTGACGTCACCCTCGAGAATTTTGAAGCCGAAGTCGTAGCCGCCTCCATGGCCGTACCCGTGCTGGTGGACTTCTGGGCACCCTGGTGCGGCCCCTGCAAGACGCTGGGCCCGGTGCTCGAAAAGCTGGAAGTTGCCTATGAAGGCCGCTTCAAGCTGGTCAAGATCGACTCCGATCAGGAGCAGCAACTGGCCAGCATGTTCGGCATCCGCTCCATCCCGACCTGCGTGCTGATGATCGGCGGCAAGCCCGTGGATGGCTTCATGGGCGCCCAGCCCGAAGGCAAGCTGCGCGAGTTCCTGGACAAGCATCTGCCCTCCGAGGGCGAGCTGTCGGCCGAGGCTGACGCCGACGAAGCCCAGGCCCTGCTGGAGTCCGGCGACACCCAGGCCGCGCTGCAAAAGCTGGCCGATGCGCTGGCGGCCGACCCGGCCAACGACGATGCGCGCTTTGACTATGTGCGCCTGCTGATCGCCACCGGCAGCTTCGAGGAAGCTGCAGCCCTGCTGGCCGAGCCCGTCAAGCGCATTCCCCAGCCGCTGCGCTTCGAAGCGCTGAACCAGTGGCTCAAGGCGCTGGAATTTGCCGTGCAGGACGACAATGCCGATGTGGCCAAGTACGACGCCGCCATCGCCGCCAACAAGCGCGACTTTGACGCCCGCTTCGGCCGTGCGCGCGCGCTGCTGGCCCACAGCCAGTGGACCGATGCCATGGACGAGTTGCTGGAAATCATCATGCGCGACAAGACCTGGAACGAGCAGGCGGCGCGCAAGCTCATCGTCGGCGTGCTGGAGCTGCTGACCCCGCCCAAGCCCAAGAAGCAGGACGCCGTTCCCGGCAAGACCAGTGGCGGCATCGAGCTGCTGGGCAAGAACAGTGCCGAGCAGGACGAGGCGACGGCGCTGGTCAACAGCTATCGCCGCAAGCTGAGCATGGCGTTGAATTAAACCTCCCCCTGAGGCGCTTTGCCTGGGCTGCCCCGCGCCTTCCCCCTGGCCGGGCGTCCCTCTCTCTACGCGCTGCGCGCTATGGGAGGGGGGCGATGCCTTCGGCTGGGCGCCCCCGCCGCGAGGCGGCTCTTGCTTGGCATCTCTGACTTTTGTACGCGCCAGTGTTTGACATGGTGGGATCAATGAATCAGATTCTTTCCACGGCCTTTGATGGCCTGTTTTTGTATCTGGGGCTGGCGCTCGCATTCATGGTGCTGGCGGCCGTGCTGCGCTCGCCGCGCTTCAAGGGCTGGCGAGGCGAGCGGGCCGTGCAGGCAGCGATTCGCCGGCAGCTCGATCCGCTGGTCTATGTGGACATGCACAACGTCACCCTGCCCACGGCGGATGGCGGCAGCACGCAGATCGACCATCTGATCTTTTCGCCCTACGGCCTGTTTGTGCTGGAAACCAAGAACTACCAGGGCTGGATCTTCGGCACCGAAAAGCAGCGCGAATGGACGCAGCAGATCTTCAGAAAGCGCAGCCGCTTCCAGAACCCGCTGCGCCAGAACTACAAGCACATCAAGACCTTGCAGGCGTTGCTGGACATCGCACCTGAGCATCTGCACTCGGTGATCGCCTTTGTGGGTGACTGCGAGTTCAAGACCGAGATGCCGGCCCATGTCACGCGCGGCCTTGGCTTTGTCGGCCATATCCAGAGCTTTACCCAGCCCGTGTGGAGCCCCGAGCAAATGCAGGCGCTGCTGGACAAGCTCGAAGAACTGCGGCTGCAGCCCGGTCGTGCCACCGACAGGCGGCATGTGGCGCATGTCCGGCAGTTGCAGGCGGCCAGCAAGGCGCGCAAGCCCAGGCAGGAGCCGGTGGCGGAAACCGCTGACCAGCTGGTCAGGCCGCCCGCGCCCGAGAAGGTGGATGTTCTGCTGGAGCCTGTCATGTCGGCGCCACCTTCGGCAGCGGTCGATAGGGATCTGTCGGCGCAGGTGTCGCCCGCCCAGCCTGCCGTTGCGGCTCCTGCCAGGTTGGCTGACGCTGCGGCAGAGGCTGCAGAGCCGGTGCGGCACGGACGAGCCGATGCTGTGCCGGTCTGCCCGCAATGCGAATGGCCGCTGCGCAAGTTGCTGATGCAGCGCGGGCCGCTGGCGGGGCAGGCTATCTGGCGCTGTACCAATGCGGTGGCCTGCAGCTTTGTGCGCGGTGATCAGGTGCTTGCGCGAGCGTCTGAGACTCCTGAATAATGAGCTGCAAGCGCTTTGTCTGTATGCGTTGAAGGCCGAAAAGGTGTTTGTGATGACTGCTTTCTCGAAGCTGCATACCTTTCTTCGCCCTGCATTGAGCGCACTCTTGCTGTTGGGGAGCCTGGCAGTCGGCGCTGCGGATGCAGAGCCCGCAGCGTCCGAGGGCGAAGCCATGGCTACCGTGCCGGCACCGCTTCTCGATACCTACTGGAAACTGGTGCAGCTGGGTGACGGCCCGCATGTCAGCGCGTATGACAATCAGCCCGAGCCGCATCTGGTGCTGGAGACCGGCAGCGGCCGTTTTCATGGCGCGGGCGGCTGCAATCGCCTGCGCGGCAACTACAGCCTGGACGGGCGCTGGCTGCGATTTTCGGACGTGGGCGGCACCCGTATGGCCTGTGTGCAGGGCATGCGCCGGGAGCAACTGCTGCTGGCAACCCTGGCCCAGGTCAGCAGCTACGCCGTGCAGGGGCAGAAGCTGGTGCTCAGCGATGCCGAGGGGCGTGCGCTGCTGCGACTCGAGGCCGTGTATCTGCGCTGAACCTCAGTGCGTGAGTTGTGGGCTTGAGGACTTGAGTGACGAGGCATTGTCCAGCGAGCGAATCGGTATGCCCATGTCCTGTGGAATCTCGCCCGACAGCTGCAGCGCCAGATAGCGGGTGCAGCAGACGCGCAAAAAAGAGCTGAAGTTGTCCACCGCTCCGCGCTCGGTCAGCAGTTCGTCGTAGAGCTTGGTGCAGAGCTGGGGAACGGTATAGCCGTCCCGCGCGGCAATCTCTTCGAGTACCTGCCAGAACAGGTTTTCCAGCCGGATGCTGGTGGCGACTCCATGCAGCCGGATGGAGCGGGCCCGGTGGGCCCAGAGCTGCGGATCGGCGCTGATAAAGACCTGGCACATGGCGCGACTCTCCAGAACAAAACCGGGCCATGGTGTGGCCCGGCGACTGCTGCGTCAAGAGGTTAACTCTCGAATTGATAGCTTGCTACGCTGGATGGGAAAGCGCTGGATGCCGATTTCAGTGTGAAATCTTCGTGCCCAGCAGCGCGAGAAACTGGGCGATCCAGGCCGGATGGGCAGGCCAGGCCGGTGCGCTGACCAGATTGCCTTCGGTATGGGCCTGGTCGACGGGAATGTCGGCATAGCTGCCTCCGGCCAGTTCCACTTCGGCGCGGCAGGCGGGGTAGGCCGAGCAGGTGCGGCCCTTGAGTACGCCGGCCCCGGCCAGCAACTGCGCGCCATGGCAGACGGCGGCCACGGGCTTGTTGGTGTCGAAGAAGTGACGTACGGCGGCGCGCACGCTTTCATAGCCGCGCAGATACTCGGGGCCGCGGCCGCCGGGGATGACCAGGGCGTCGTACTGCTCGGGCTTGACATCGGCAAACGTGGCGTTGAGCGTGAAGTTGTGGCCGGGCTTTTCGCTATAGGTCTGTGCGCCTTCAAAGTCGTGGATGGCGGTCTTGATCTGGTCGCCGGCCTTTTTGTCGGGGCAGACCGCGTGCACGGTATGGCCCACGGCCAGCAGGGCCTGGAACGGGACCATGGTTTCATAGTCCTCGCAGTAGTCGCCGCAAATCATCAAAATTTTCTTGCCTGCCATGGTCTGTCTCCTTGTGGTTGGGTCAGGCCATTGTGGGCAGGCAGGGCACGCGGCAGGTATTAACGGGCTACTACATCGGGACGGGCGGGCGGATAGTGGGTGCCATAGTCCGACGAGCGCTGGTACAGCGTCAGCCCGAACTGCGGCAGCACACCGATCAGATGGTCGAAGATTTCGCCCTGTATGCCTTCGTACTCCACCCAGACGGTGGTGTTGGTGTAGCAGAACAGCTGCAGCGGCAGCCCCGTGGGCGATGTCTCCATGGTGCGCACCATGAGGAACATGCCCGGGCCTTTGCCAATGCGCGGATGGCCCATCAGATAGGCGTAGGCATAGGCCTTGAAGGCGGCCAGATTTGTCACCTGGTGGGCGGCGATGGCCTGGGTTGGCATGGCGGCCTCGGCCGCGCCCGGCATGGCCTGCAGGCCGTCGCGCTCGCTCCAGTAGGGTTGCAGCAGCGCGATATGGCCCATGCCCGCACGTTCCTCGGGCGAGAGCAGGTGCACGGTGTTGGCGTCCAGGTTCAGCGAGCGCATGATGCGGCGTCCGCCCGAGTCGAACATGCCGCGCCAGTTCTTGAAGCTGTCCGTCATCAGCCGCCAGGTGGGAATGGTGGTGATGGTCTTGTCCCAGTTCTGCACCTTGACGGTATTGAGCGCGATATCGGTCACAAAGCCGTCGGCGCCGACCTGGGGCATCTCTATCCAGTCGCCCACGCGCAGCATGTCGTTGCTGCCGAGCTGAACGCCGGCGACAAAGGAGAGGATGGTGTCCTTGAAGACCAGCATCAGCACGGCCGACATGGCGCCCAGGCCCGAGAGCAGCAGCAGCGGCGAGCGGTCCATCAGCGTGGCCACGATGAGCACCACGGCAAAGCTGCAGACCAGCAGCTTGCCCAGTTGCACATAGCTCTTGATGGAGTGGGTCTGGACGGCGGCTTTGCGTGCCTCGTCGCGTTCATGGGCCTCGTTCGTGGCATTGAGCAGATCGCACAGCGCGCGTGCCAGGTGGTAGAGCGTGAAGGCAACCGCCACATTGGTGATCAGCGTGGTCCAGCGCGGCTCCAGATGCGGCACGCCTTGCACGCCGAACTGCACGATCAGCGAGGGCACGACCTTGGCCAGGCGGCGCAGCACCTTGTCGTGCATGAGGATCTGGGCCCAGCCGGTCCTGAGGGTGTCGCGCATACGGCGAAAGACCTTGAGCCCCAGCCACTGGGTCAGCCAGCCGGCCACAAGAGCGGTCAGGGCCAGGATGCAGAGCGAGGCCAGCATTTGCATGGCGGGATTCCAGTCAGAAACAAAAGACCAGCGGGAAAGCAAGAGCAGCTCCTCAGAAGAATGGACCGGGGCAGGAGCGCAAGTCTGGCAACTTCGGGCAGAAGGCAGGCGATGGCGTCGGGCACGGAAACAGGCCGGTCAGACCGGCTGGCGTGCAAAAAGTTCAGCAATGTGTGAACAGCCACTAGCTTACGCAAAGCCGTATTTCCCAGCGTGGCGTGCAGGAAGGCCGCCCGGATGGCGCAGCGGGTTCTGCGGTCATGCGGGGCTAAAACGGCGCAAGCGGTCGGGCAGCCTAAAATCCCTGCTGATTTCAGATTTCTACCTTGCCGGGTCCCAAGTGGGGCTGGCGGCCACTGCACTGCACCATGCAAGAAAAATTCAACCACATTGAGGTCGAGCGCGCCGCGCAAGACCACTGGCAAGCCAAGGACGCCTACCGCGTCACCGAAGACGGCAGCAAGCCCAAGTACTACGCCTGCTCCATGCTGCCCTACCCCAGCGGCAAGCTGCACATGGGCCATGTGCGCAACTACACCATCAACGACATGCTCACGCGTCAGCTGCGCATGAAGGGCTACAACGTCCTCATGCCCATGGGCTGGGACGCCTTCGGCCTGCCTGCCGAGAACGCTGCGCTGAAGAACAAAGTGCCGCCCGCCAAGTGGACGTACGAGAACATCGCGTACATGAAGAAGCAGATGCAGGCCATGGGCCTGGCCATCGACTGGAGCCGCGAGGTCGCCACCTGCGACCCCGAGTACTACAAGTGGAACCAGTGGCTGTTCCTCAAGATGCTGGAAAAAGGCATTGCCTATCGCAAGACCCAGGTGGTGAACTGGGACCCAGTGGATCAGACCGTGCTGGCCAACGAGCAGGTCATCGACGGCCGTGGCTGGCGTACCGGCGCGCTGGTGGAAAAGCGCGAGATTCCCGGCTACTACCTGGGCATCACCAACTACGCCCAGGAGCTGCTGGACCATGTGCAGGTCGGCAACGAGAAGGCCACATTGAATGGCTGGCCCGACAAGGTGCGCCTGATGCAGGAGAACTGGATCGGCAAGTCCGCCGGCGTGCGCTTTGCGTTCACCCATGACATCAAGGGGGCTGACGGCCAACTGATCCAGGACGGCAAGATGTATGTCTTCACCACGCGTGCCGACACCATCATGGGCGTGACCTTCTGCGCCGTGGCGCCTGAGCACCCCCTGGCACAGCAGGCCGCTGCCGACAAGCCCGAACTGGCTGCCTTCATCGAAGAATGCAAAAAGGGTGGCACGACAGAGGCCGAGCTGGCCGTCAAGGAAAAGGAAGGCAAGCCCACGGGCCTGTTCGTCACCCATCCCATCACCGGCGCGCTGGTCGAGGTGTGGATCGGCAACTATGTGCTGATGAGCTATGGCGACGGCGCCGTGATGGGCGTGCCCGCCCACGACGAACGCGACTTCGCCTTCGCCAACAAGTACGGCCTGCCCATCAAGCAGGTGGTGGCCGTGGAAGGCCAGGCCGCTTATGACGACAAGCAGTGGAACGACTGGTATGGCGACAAGGAGCGCGGCGTACTGATCAACTCCGGCGATCTCGACGGTCTGAACCACAAGGATGCGGTGCAGGCCGTGGCCAAGATTGTGGGCGACAAGGGCCTGGGCGAGCTCAAGACCACCTGGCGCCTGCGCGACTGGGGCATCAGCCGTCAGCGCTACTGGGGCACCCCCATCCCCATCATTCATTGCGCCGATTGCGGTCCTCAGCCCGTGCCCGAGAAGGATCTGCCCGTGGTCCTGCCCCAGGATCTGGTGCCCGATGGCTCCGGCAATCCGCTGGTCAAGTCCGAGGCCTTCCACGCAGGCGTGGTCTGCCCCTGCTGCGGCAAGCCTGCCCGCCGTGAAACCGACACCATGGACACCTTCGTGGATTCGTCCTGGTACTTCATGCGCTATTGCGACGCCAAGAACAGCGAGCAGATGGTGGCCGACGGCGCCGATTACTGGATGCCCATGGACCAGTACATCGGCGGCGTGGAACACGCCATCCTGCACCTGCTGTATGCGCGCTTCTGGACCAAGGTCATGCGCGACCTGGGTCTGGTCAAGATCGACGAGCCCTTCACCAAGCTGCTGACCCAGGGCATGGTGCTCAACCACATCTACAGCCGTCGCACGGCCAAGGGCGCCAAGGAATACTTCTGGCCCAAGGATGTGGAGCATGTGTTCGACGACTCCGGCAAGATCATCGGCGCCAAGCTCAAGGTCGAAGTGGACAGCGCCGACGGCCTGCTGCCCGTGGGTACCGCCATCGATTACGAGGGCGTGGGCACCATGTCCAAGTCCAAGAACAACGGCGTGGACCCGCAGGATCTGATCGAGAAGTACGGCGCCGACACCGCACGTCTGTACACCATGTTCACCTCGCCCCCCGAGCTGACGCTGGAGTGGAACGACGCCGCCGTGGAAGGCAGCTATCGCTTCCTGCGCCGCGTCTACAACTTCGGCAGCAAGCTGACAGGCATGGACATGGCTTCCGCGGTGCAGAGCGTGGCCGGCGCCAAGTCGCTGGACGATGTGGAATTCGGCAAGGCGGCCAAGGCCCTGCGTCTGGAAATCCACAACGTGCTCAAGCAGGTCGAGTACGACTACTCGCGCATGCAGTACAACACTGTGGTTTCCGGCGCGATGAAGATGATCAATGCGCTGGAAGACTTCAAGGCCCTGGAGGACACCGGTGCCAAGGTGGCGCTGATCGAAGGCTTCGGCATTCTGCTGCGCGTGCTCTACCCCGCTACGCCCCATCTGGCGCATGTGCTGTGGAGCGAACTGGGCTATGCCAACCACCTGGGTGATCTGCTCGATGCCCCCTGGCCGCAGGTCGATCCCAAGGCCCTGGTGCAGGACGAGATCTCGCTGGTGCTGCAGGTCAACGGCAAGCTGCGCGGTGCGATCCTGGTGTCTGCCACTGCCGACAAGGCTGCCATCGAGGCGGCTGCACTGGCCAATGAGGAGTACCAGAAGTTTGCCGAAGGCCGTGCACCCAAGAAGATCATCGTGGTGCCGGGTCGTCTGGTGAATATTGTCGTGTGACCGGAGTCTCCCCCTGAGGCGTTTCGCGCCCAGGCGGCCCCGCCTTCCCCCTCTCTCGCTTCGCGGGAGGGGGACAATACCTTCGCTGCGGGGCGGCTTTTGCTCGGTATTTCTGGAGCAGGAGGCGATGCTCGCAGCAGGGCTTGAAGATTAGAGGACAGTTGATGCAAAAACGTACGCTGCTGGCCGCCATGGCCTTGACGCCTTTGCTGGGGGCCTGCGGCTTTCGCCTGCGCGGTGCGCCGAATTTTGTGTTTCGCTCCATTTATGTGCAGGCGGGGCGTGGTGCGCCCGTGGGCACTTTGCTGCGTCGCAGTCTGGAATCGAGCAGCGATCAATTGACCGTGGTCAAGGACCCGGCATCGCCCGATACCGCCGAGGTGATCTGCCAGATCATCAGCGAGCAGGCCCAGCGCGTGATCATCGGCTCCAACGTGGCTGGCCAGGTGCGTGAAATCGAACTGCGCCTGATCGTGCGCTTCTCGTTGCGCACGCCCGGCGGCGATGAGCTGATCGAGCCGGTCGAGATTCGCCAGATTCGCAACGTGACCTATAACGAAACCAATGCCTTGTCCAAGGCAGTAGAAGAGGAAATGCTGAACAAGGACATGCGCAACGACATCGTGCAGCAGATCATTCGCCGTCTGGCTGCGGTCAAGAGCCTGCAGGTGTCATAAGCCATTGCCTGAGTCGCCGGCGATGCGCCGGTGAATCTGATAGCTGCTGACGCTTGAATTCAGGGCGTTTCAGATACTTTTTATAGAAAACTTTTCTCCATGCAGCTTGCGCTGAACCAGCTTACCTCCCATCTGGCCAAGGGCTTGCGCTCGCTCTATGTGCTGCATGGCGATGAGCCCTTGCAGCAGCAGGAAGCGGCCGATGCGATTCGTGCAGCGGCGCGTGCTCAGGGCTATACCGAGCGCAGCAGCTATACCGTCATGGGCGCGCACTTTGACTGGAGCGGCGTGCTGGCGGCCGGCGGCAGCCTGAGCCTGTTTGCGGACAAGCAGATTCTCGAAATTCGCATTCCCAGCGGCAAACCCGGCAAGGATGGCAGTGCTGCGCTGCAGCAGCTGGCCAGCAGCGCCCAGGGCAACGACAGCACGCTGACCCTGATCAGTCTGCCGCGTCTGGACAAGGCCACCAGGACCGGGGCCTGGTTTGGGGCGCTGGACGGCAACGGTGTCTCGATCCAGGTCGACCCGGTGGAGCGCGGTGCGCTGCCGCATTGGATTGCCCAGCGTCTGGCGCTGCAGAACCAGCGCGTGGCGGCCGGGGAAGAAGGTCAGCGCACGCTGCAGTTCTTTGCCGACCGCGTGGAAGGCAATCTGCTGGCCGCGCACCAGGAGATTCAGAAACTGGCCCTGCTGCACCCCGAGGGCGAGCTGAGCCTGGCGCAGGTGGAGCAGGCCGTGCTCAATGTGGCGCGCTACGACGTGTTCAAGCTGTCCGAGGCCGTGCTATCGGGTCAGGTGGCGCGCAGCATGCGCATGCTGGACGGCCTGCAGGCCGAAGGCGAGGCCGAGGTGCTGGTGCATTGGGCGCTGGCCGAGGACATTCGAAACATCAAGCGGGTCAAGGACGCCATGGCGGGCGGCAAGCCCCTGCCCATGGCGCTGCGCGAGAACCGCATCTGGGGCCCCAAGGAGAGGCTGATGGAGCGGCTGCTGCCGCGTGTCAGCGATGCACGTGCGGCCGAACTGCTCCAGGCTGCCCATGCCGTGGACGGAATTGTCAAAGGCCTGCCCAGCGCGGGCTGGCCACGCGACAGCTGGCAGGCCCTGCGGCAGCTGGCCATGCAGCTGGCCCAGGCCGGGCGCTGATTTGCGGCTCAGTCGGGATTGGCAGTGAGCTGGGCTTGGGCCTTGTCGGCCCATAGGCGAAGATTGTCCAGCAGGTCCTTCTGGCTGAAGGAGCAGCTTTCCTCGGTGAACAGCGCGCTGGATTCGAGCCGATCCAGCAGATTGAGCAGCACCTCGCCATAGCGTGGCGGCAGTGCCGCAAGCAATGTGGTCGCGGCGCGTGCCTGCTGGCCGAGGGCGCTGGCGCTGATCTGTGAGCGGGCGAGCTGCTCGAATCCGCTGCGCAGCTGCTGGAGCTGGCGGGCGCTTTCCTGCAGCGCTGTGGTGTTGTGGCTCATAAGTCTCCTTGCGATTCAGAGGCCGAGTGTAGGTGTCAGCAGGGCCATAAACCTCCTCATGGTCGGGCTTGTCTGCGCAACTTGCTTATCTCGGCGAAAATCACGCCATGAACGCGCTCAATACCGTCGAATACATGCACAACCTCGGTGTACAGGCAAAAGCCGCCTCTGCACTGATGGCGCGTGCGTCTGCAGCTACCAAAAACAAAGCACTCAAGGCCCTGGCCCGTCTGCTTCGCGAGAACGTCGAGCCGCTGCAGATCGACAATGCCCGCGATCTGGAGCGTGCCGTGGCCAATGGCCTGTCGGCGCCCATGGTCGACAGGCTGCGACTGACGCCAAAGGTGCTGGAGACCTGCGCCGAAGGCTGCGAGCAACTGGCTGCCATGCCCGATGTGATCGGCGAGATCAGCGGCCTCAAGCAGATGCCCAGCGGTATCCGCGTGGGCCAGATGCGTGTGCCCCTGGGCGTGTTCGGCATGATTTATGAAAGCCGCCCGAATGTGACCATCGAAGCGGCCAGCCTCTCGATCAAGAGCGGCAATGCCTGCATTTTGCGCGGTGGCTCGGAGGCGATTGACTCGAACAAGGCGCTGGCCAAGCTGGTGGCCCAGGCGCTGGCTGAGGCCGGTCTGCCTGAAGACGGCGTCAAGCTGGTGGAGACCACCGACCGTGACGCCGTGGGCCAGCTCATCGCCATGCCCGACTATGTGGACGTCATCATCCCCCGCGGCGGCAAGGGCCTGATCGAGCGCATCAGCCGCGAGGCCAAGGTGCCCGTCATCAAGCATCTGGATGGCAATTGCCATACCTATGTGGATGACCCCTGCGACATCGCCATGGCCGTGAAGGTGGCCGACAACGCCAAGACCAACAAGTACAGTCCCTGCAACGCCAGCGAAAGCCTGCTGGTGGCCCGCGCCGTGGCTGCAGACTTTCTGCCCAGGATCGGTGCCGTCTATGCCGCCAAGGGCGTGGAGATGCGTTGCGATGCCGAGGCCCTGGCCATTTTGCAAACCGTCAAGGATGCCAGGCTGGCCCAGGCGGTGGAGCAGGACTGGTACGAGGAATACCTGGCCCCCATCATCAGCGTGAAGCTGGTGGATGGTGTGGACGAGGCCATTGCCCACATCAACAAGTACTCCAGCCACCATACGGAGTCCATTCTGACCACCAATCACCTGCACGCACAGAAATTCCTGCGCGAGGTCGATTCGGCCAGCGTCATGGTCAATACCAGTACCCGTTTTGCCGATGGCTTCGAGTTCGGACTCGGCGCCGAGATCGGCATCAGCACCGACAAGTTCCATGCGCGTGGGCCGGTGGGCATCGAGGGCCTGACTTCGCTCAAATACGTGGTCTTGGGCGACGGCGAAGTCCGCTCCTGAAATCCGTCTTCCGGAGAGGCTGCAGGCGCGGTCTTTTCCGGATATGACTCAATGCCGCAGCTTGGATCCCTTTCCATAACACCATGAAAATCATTATTCTGGGTGCCGGGCGCGTAGGCCAGAGTGTGGCCGAAAGTCTGGTGTCCGAGCAAAACGGAATCACCGTCATCGACACGGATGCGCGAGCATTGCGTGAGTTGGAGTCGCGCTTCGACCTGCGCGGCGTGGTCGGAAACGGCATCGATCCCCAGGTGCTGGCGGAAGCGGGCGCCAAGGATACCGACCTGCTGATTGCCTGTGCCTCCATGGACGAAACGAACCTGGTCTGCTGCAAGATTGCCCAGGCCGTGTTCGATATTCCGACCCGTATTGCGCGGGTGCGCTCGTCCAGCTTTGCGGTGGACGACCCGGTGCTGGGCAAGGAGGGTTTTGCGGTCGATCGCATCATCTGTCCCGAGGAATCGGTCACCCATTACATCCGCAAGCTCATCGAATACCCGGAAGCCATGCAGGTGCGCGCCTTTGCGGGCGGTCGGGCCGCATTGGCCTCGGTGCGCGCGCGCGCCGGCGCGCCTGCTGTGGGCCTGCAGATTGCCCAGGTGCGAGAGCGCATGCCCGAGCTGGCCATGCGCATCGTGGCGATCTACCGCCGTTTCATGGACGAGCCAGACCGGTTTGTGCGCTGCGACGGGGCCACGCGCATAGAGCCCGGCGACGAGGTCTTCATGCTGGCAGCGACCGAGCATGTGTCCGAGGCTCTCAAGGCCATCAATCTGCCCGAAGGCCGCCCGAGCCGGCCGGTGTTCCGCATCATGATTGCGGGCGGAGGTCAGGTCAGCCTGCGGCTGGCCAGGAAGCTGGCGCAGACGCCCGGGCGCTTTCACGTCAAGATCATCGAGTCCAACGCCCAGCAATGTCTGAGCCTGTCGTCGGCGCTGCCTGCCGAAGTGCTGGTGCTGGAGGGTGATGCCACCGATGAGGCCCTGCTGGAGGAAGAGGGCATCGAGGAGGTGGATCTGTTTCTGGCGCTGACGGACGACGATGAGGACAACATCATGTCCAGCCTGCTGGCCAAGCGCATGGGCGCGCGCCGTGTTCTGTCGCTGATCAATCGCCGCGCCTATGCCGATCTGATGCACGGCACGCAGATCGATATTGCGCTGTCGCCGGCGCAGGCCATGTTGGGCGAGTTCCTTGCTTACGTGCGCCGCGGCGATGTGCAGGCCGTGCACAGCCTGCGCCGCGGCGTGGCCGAGGCACTGGAGATCGTGGCGCGCGGCGACCGCAAAAGCTCGCGCGTAGTGGGGCGCAAGGTGGAAGAGCTGCGCCTGCCCGAGGAAGTGCATATCGGTCTCATTGTGCGCGGCATTCCAGAAGGCAAGACCTGCGAGGAAGTGGCGGGCACGGCATTGGAGACCGAGGTCATCATTCCGCGCAGCCATACCGTAATCGAATCCGGCGACCATGTGGTGTTCTTTCTGCCCAACAAGCGACTGGTGCGCAACGTGGAAAACCTGTTCCGCGTCAGCGCCACCTTTTTCTAAGCTGCACACATGAAAGACCTGCTTCCTGTCCTGCGTGTGCTGGGCATGCTGATGATCATGTTTGCCGGCGCCATGCTGCTGCCCTTTGGCATCTCCTGGTTCACGCAGGATGGCATCTGGCGCATCTATCCCTGGTCGATCGGACTGACGGTAGGCGTGGGCCTGCTGCTGTGGGGGGGGCTGCACCGTCACAAGCAGGATCTGCAACCGCGCCATGGCGTGATTCTGGTGACCCTGGTCTGGGTAGTGCTGCCGCTGTGTGCCATGGTGCCGCTGATGATGGGGCTGAACCGGGTGGGCATTTCCATCAGTCTCACCCATGCCTACTTCGAGGCCGTATCGGGCCTGACGACGACTGGGGCCACGGTGCTCAGCGGTCTGGATCAGTTGCCGGTGTCCATCAATGTCTGGCGTACCTTCATGCAATGGATGGGGGGTATGGGGATTCTGATTCTGGCCGTGGCCGTGTTGCCACTGCTGGGTGTCGGCGGTGCTCAGCTTTTCAGAGCGGAAGCTGCAGGTCCCGTCAAGGACACCAAGCTCACGCCGCGTATTACCGAGACGGCCAAAGGCCTGTGGGGTGTGTACGCGCTGTTCTCCATTGGCTGTTTTCTGACCTTCTGGGCCTGCGGCATGCAGCCGCTGGATGCGCTGATGCATATGTTCGCCACGGTGAGCCTGGGTGGGCTGTCGTCGCACGATGCCAGCTTCGCCTATTTCAACTCGCCGCTGCTGGAGGCCGCGGCCTTGCTGTTCATGTTGCTGGCAAGTTGCAACTTTGCGCTGTACTTCGTGGCCATGCGCAAGGGGCGCATCGATAGTTTCATGCGCGACCCCGAAATGCGCGCCACGATCGGCGTGTTGCTGGGCTCGGGCCTGCTGGTGGCGCTGCTGCTCTGGGTCAAGGGGGTCTATGGGCCGCTCGATGCCTTGCGCAACGGCATGTTCCATACCGTCTCGGTAGCCACGACCACCGGCTTTTCCACCACGGACTATCTGTCCTGGCCGGTGTTCATTCCTGTTTTGCTGTTGCTGTTGTCGGGGGTGGCCACCAGCGCAGGCTCGACCGGCGGCGGCATCAAGATGGTGCGCATGCTGATTCTGGTCAAGCAGGCCAGGCGCGAGATGACACGTCTGGTGCACCCGCGAGCCGTGCAGCCGGTGCGGCTGGGCGATGCGGTGGTAGATAACCCGATGATTTTTTCGGTGCTGGCCTACATGCTGGTTTACGGTGCCACCGTCATTGTGCTGAGCATGGTGCTGCTGCTGACCGATCTCGACCCTCTGACCGCGTTCTCTGCCGTGCTGGCCAGCGTGCACTGCATGGGACCGGGACTGGGCGCGGTTGGCCCATCATCCAACTACACGGTGTTGACGGATTTCCAGATCTGGGTGTGTACTCTGGGCATGCTGTTGGGGCGGCTCGAGATACTGAGTTTCATGGCTTTGCTGTCACCGGCGTTCTGGCGTCGTTGAAACAAAGACTGGGGAAAACACCTATCTCATGCTTCAATCTCTACAATTGCCCCCCACCATCGTCTCCTGAGGGTATTTATGGTTCCACATCTCGTCACGGCTTTGACCGGCCCCATTAACGAACTTGAGCAGCGCATTCTCGACTCCATGCCTGCCATTGAGCGTTGGTTCCGCCTGGAATGGATGGAGCACACGCCGCCGTTCTACTGTTCGGTGGATATTCGTAATGCGGGTTTCAAGCTGGCACCGGTGGATACCAATCTGTTTCCAGGCGGCTGGAACAACCTGACCGATGAAATGCTGCCACTGGCTGTCCAGGCTGCGATGGCTGCCATCGAAAAGATATGCCCCGAGGCGCGCAATCTGCTCATCATTCCCGAGAACCACACGCGCAACACCCACTATCTGGCCAGCGTGCTGCAGCTCAAGCGCATCTTCAGCATGGCGGGTCTCAATGTGCGCATCGGCTCCATCAGCCCCGAGATCAAGAAGACGCTGTCCATCACGCTGCCCCTGGGCGACGAGATCAAGCTGGAGCCGGTGATCCGCAGCAAGCGCCGTCTGGGCCTCAAGGATTTCGATCCCTGCACCATTTTGCTCAACAACGACCTCTCCACCGGCGTGCCCGGCATCATCGAGGAGCTCTACGAGCAATACCTGCTGCCGCCGCTGCATGCAGGCTGGAATGTGCGCCGCAAGAGCCGTCACTTCCAGAGCTACGAGGAAGTCGGCAAGCGCTTCGGCAAGCTGCTGGGCATCGACCCCTGGCTGATCAACCCCTTGTTCGGTCATGTGGAGAACATCGACTTTGCCGAAGGCACGGGCATGGAGGCCCTGGCCGAGCAGGTGGACGTGATCCTCTCCAAGGTGCGCCGCAAGTACAAGGAATACGGCATCAAGGAAAAGCCGTTTGCCGTGGTCAAGGCCGACAACGGTACTTATGGCATGGGCGTGATGACCGTGCGCGACGCCAAGGAGCTGGCCGCGCTGCCGCGCAAGAGCCGCAACAAGATGGGCGTCATCAAGGACGGCCAGACCGTGCATGACGTCATCGTGCAGGAGGGCGTGCTGACCTATGAGCGCATGCACAACGCCGTGGCCGAGCCCGTGGTCTACATGATGGATCGCTATGTGGTGGGCGGTTTCTACCGCATGCACCCCGAGCGCGGCGAGGACGAGAACCTCAATGCTCCCGGTGCGGGCTATGTGCCGCTGGCTTTCCAGCAGAGCAACCACCTGCCTCAGGCCAGCGCACGTCCGGGCGCCAGCGCACCCAACCGCTTCTATATGTATGGCGTGATAGCACGTTTGGCCATGTTGGCGGCCAGCTACGAGTTGGAAGCCACTAATCCCGACGCAGAAATTTACGACTGATTTCGCAGGCGCTGAGGACAGCGCACAATGCCGACAAATTGATCACTTGGTGACTGCCTTACGAGTCGCTTCCTGAACCGTGCAAAATTCGAAATCCTCGCTAGGCGCCCTGACCTTGGGCGCGATCGGTGTCGTCTACGGAGACATCGGAACCAGTGTTTTGTACTCGGTCAAGGAGGTTTTCGGCTCAGGCTATGTGCCGTTCACGCCGGACAACGTCTATGGCGTGCTATCGGTACTGTTCTGGACGCTCACGGTCATCGTCTCCCTCAAGTACGTGACCCTGGTGCTGCGCGCCGACAACAACGGCGAGGGCGGGCTGGTGGCCATGCTGGCCTTGGCCTCGCAGACGGTCAAGGACAGGCCGCGACTGTCCAGCACGTTGTTTCTGGTGGGTATGTTCGGCACCTCGCTTTTCTATGGCGATGGCGTTATCACTCCGGCGATTTCCGTGCTCTCGGCGGTCGAGGGCCTGGAGGTCATCTCGCCACATTTCACCAAGGCCGTGATTCCGCTGACGCTGGTGATTCTGTTTCTGCTGTTCTTCGTGCAAAAGCGCGGCACCGCAGGCATAGGCAAGTTCTTTGGCCCTGTCACCGTGACCTGGTTTGCCTGTATCGCCCTGCTGGGTGTGCACCAGATCATGGGGCATCCGGAAATCCTGGCGGCACTCAGCCCGCATTACGCGGTCCGCTTCATCTGGAACAGTCCTGGCATCAGCTTCATCATTCTGGGCTCGGTCGTGCTCTGTGTGACCGGTGCCGAGGCTCTGTATGCCGATCTTGGGCACTTTGGCAAGAAGCCTATCCGTCTGGCCTGGTTCAGCGTTGCCATGCCGGCGCTGACCTTGAATTACTTCGGTCAGGGCGCTTTGCTGCTGGCCAATCCCGAGGCAGTCAAGAACCCGTTTTTCATGATGGCGCCCAGCTGGGCGCTGCTGCCGCTGGTCATCATGGCCACCATGGCCACGGTGATCGCCTCGCAGGCGCTGATCACGGGGGCCTTCAGCGTGACGCGTCAGGTGATTCAGCTGGGCTACTTCCCTCGCTTTGAGGTACGTCACACCAGTGTGAAGGAGACCGGCCAGATCTATATGCCTCTGGTCAACTGGGGTCTGTTTGTGGCGATTGCGCTGGCTGTTCTGCTGTTTCGCAATAGCGGCAATCTGGCGGCGGCCTACGGTATTGCGGTGACGCTGGACATGTTGATCACCACCATGCTGACCTTCTTTGTCATCCGCTATCGCTGGAACTATTCGCTGGCCTTGTGCCTGCTGGCGACGGGCTTCTTCTTCGTGGTGGATCTGGCTTTCTTCGCCTCGAATCTGCTCAAGCTGTTTGAAGGCGGCTGGTTCCCGTTGCTGATCGGTGGCACGGTCTTTACCCTGATGATGACCTGGCGCCGAGGGCGCGAGCTGCTGCATCAGAAGTTGCAGGCGGATGCGCTGGATCTGCGTCAGTTTCTGGAATCCACCTGGCGTCATCCGCCCACGCGCGTGCCCGGCACGGCGGTTTTCCTCTCGGGGGAGCCCGGCACCGTGCCGCATGCGCTTCTCCATAACCTCAAGCACAACAAAGTGCTGCATGAGCGCAATCTCTTTGTGACCGTACGCAACCACGAAGTGCCCTGGGTCGGAATGGACAAGCGGGTGGAGTCCGAGTCGCTGGGCGGCGACTGCTGGGAAGTCATCATCCACTACGGCTTCAAGAACGAGCCCGATGTGCCTGCTGCGCTGGCGCAGCTGCGTACCCAGGGCTGCAAGCTGGACTCCATGTCCACCAGCTATTTCCTGTCGCGTGATGTGATCATCCCGCGCATGAACAACTCCATGGCGCACTGGCGCGAAAAGCTGTTCGCGCAGATGCACAAGAACGCGAGCCGGGTGGCTGATTTCCTGCACCTCCCGAGCAACTCGGTGGTGGAGCTGGGCTCCAAGATCGAGCTGTAAATACTTTGAGTCAAATAGGCCTTTGGCTCTTTATCCGCAAGCGCTGATAGCTATTGATTTTGACGTGATGATGGGCTTCGTCATTCGCGCTTACGCGGAGTGCATCATTTTGGGTGGGGCTGGTGCCAGAATGCACGGATGCGCTTTTTCAAAGACTTGAGTCCTGCCGCCGTGGCCGCAGGCTTTGTGGCCGTGCTTGTGGGCTTTACCAGCTCGGTAGCCCTGGTGTTTCAGGCGGCGCAGGCGTTTCATGCCACGCCTGAGCAGATTACTTCCTGGATCTGGGCACTGGGTCTGGGCATGGGTCTGTGCTCGCTGGTCCCGTCGCTGATTCTGCGCATGCCGGTCATGGTGGCCTGGTCCACCCCAGGGGCGGCGGTGCTGGCGACCGCCGGGCTGGCGGGTGGTTTCTCCATGGGGGAGGCGATCGGTGCCTTTATTGTCAGCGCGGCACTCATCATTCTGGTGGGGGTGACCGGCTGGTTCGAGCGCATCATGAACCGCATCCCCATGGAAATTGCGTCGGCCCTGCTGGCCGGCGTGCTGGCCAAGTTCGGCATGCAGGCTTTCTCTGCGGCCGAGACCAATCTGTCCCTGGTGCTGGTCATGCTGCTTGCCTATCTGCTTTCGCGGCGTATGGTTCCTCGCTATGCGGTCATCATCACCCTGCTGGCCGGAACCGCCTGGGCGGCGCTGAGCGGGCAGATGCAGTGGTCGGCCGTGCATGGCGGGCTGGCCATGCCGGTCTATACGGCTCCCGAGTTCTCGCTGCAGGCGCTCATCAGCCTGGCGTTGCCCCTGTTTGTCGTGACCATGGCTTCGCAGAATCTGCCAGGCGTGGCGGTGATCCGTGCCACGGGCTATCCGATACCGGTGTCCAAGGTCATCAGCATGACCGGCGTGGCGACCTTGTTGCTGGCGCCGTTTGGCGGCTATGCCCTCAACCTCAGCGCCATCACGGCGGCGATCTGCATGGGAGACGAGGCGCATGCGGACAGGGACAAGCGCTATACCGCTGCTGCTGTGTGCGGGCTGCTATATATTTTGATAGGTGTCTTTGGTGCGGTGGTCACGGGCCTGCTGACGGCCTTTCCCAAGGAACTGGTGGCCTGCATCGCCGGACTGGCCCTGCTGGGCTCCATAGGCGGCGGCATGGCGACGGCCTTCAAGGAGGAAAAGCACCGAGAGGCAGCGCTCATCACCTTTCTGGTCACGCTCAGCGGCGTTGTCATCGCAGGGGTGGGCTCAGCCTTCTGGGGCGTGGTCGCTGGCAGCCTGGCCTTGCTTGTCCAGAGCCTGCGTGCGCGCAGGGCCTGAGTATCTGCCGTCATATTGTGGTGTTTTGCCCGGCTGGGCATGATGCCGGTATCTACCTCTACCGCTAGAGTTTTTCACCATGCAAATACTGTTTGTTGCCGATCCGCTGGAATCCTTTGTCATCTACAAGGACTCCACCTTTGCCATGATGCGTGAGGCTCAACGCCGAGGACACCAGATCGTGGCCTGCGAGCCCCGCCATATCTCCTGGCAAAGCGGCGGCAAGGTCATGGCGCAGGTGCGCCACATCAGCCTGACCGGGGAACAAGACCGCTGGTTTGAGGAGACGCGAAGCGCTTTGACGGCACTGGCAGATTTTGATGCCATCGTCATGCGCAAGGATCCGCCCTTCGATTCCGAGTTCTTCTACGCCACGCACATGCTCGGTCAGGCCGAGCGTGAGGGCGCCAAGGTCTTCAACAAACCCAGCGCACTGCGCGAGCATCCCGAAAAGCTCGCCATCATGGAGTTTGCACAGTTCATCTCGCCCACCCTGGTCACGCGCAGCGCCCAGGACATCCGTGCTTTTCATGCAGAGCACAAGGACATCATCCTCAAGCCGCTGGACGGCATGGGCGGCATGGGCATCTTCCGGGTTGGCGAAGACGGTCGCAATCTCGGCAGCATCATCGAAACCCTGAATCAGGGCGGCTCCACCAGCGTCATGGTGCAGAAATTCCTGCCCGACATCGTTCATGGCGACAAGCGGGTGCTCATCATCGGCGGCAAGCCCGTGCCGTTCTGCCTGGCACGCATTCCGCAGGGCAATGAGGTGCGTGGCAATCTGGCGGCTGGCGGCAAGGGGGTTGCCCAGCCATTGGCGCAGCAGGACAAGGCAATTGCCGAGTTCATTGGGGAGCGTTTGGTGCAGCGTGGCCTGCTATTGATCGGACTGGATGTGATTGGTCACAACGTCACCGAGATCAATGTGACCAGTCCCACCTGCTTCCAGGAGATCTTTGATCAGACCGGCTGCGATGTGGCAGCACTGTTTGTTGATGCACTGGAGCAGGCAGCTAGCGCCTGAGAAGCGACAAAGAACCCCGGCAGGCAAGGCCTGCCGGGGTTCTTTGTCTGGATGTCCGTGTGGATGTTGCCTGGCCTGCCAAAATCTGTGTACAATTCAAGGCTTCACTGAGCGAAATGCAAATTTTTGCTAGTCGATCTGAAAGAAATCAGGCGGCAAAGTTGTGATAGAATTCAAGGCTTCGCTGATCGCAGCAAGCAACGAGATTT